>JBGCEK010000069.1:0-69446 GCA_045106275.1 Pseudohongiellaceae bacterium
GAGTTCGTCTGGTTCTTTTTTTCAATGAAATACCTTTAGGTCAGTATAAAGAGACAGGGATGTTAATTTCTGTGCGCTCTGCAATGTTAGCTTACCACTCCAGTATTGATAACTCTTTATGAACTCAAACTGAATTTTAAACAATTGAGCAGTCTTCTTAGTTGATTTATCTCCCGTTCTGAGAAAGCAAAAAAAAAGGAAGGTTAAAATAGCGTTATATCTCTTATAAAATTATCAAGCTTCTTAAAGCAGCGCAAATTAAGCAGAGCCTGCGCTTCACCGCTAGCCCCCTTCGGCCGTCTACTGACAGTAAATTTACGGCAAAAAATAAGGGCTCCCGAAGGAGCCCTTATTAAATTTGCCAAAGTTGAGACAATCGCCTCAACTTTGTCAGATCGTTAGCTTATAGCTCGAAGTTAACTCGAGCATAAACTACGCGACCCAATGGATCTTGCATTTCGCCAACAACGCCGGCGAACATACCAGTCTTCTGGGCTTGACGGTCAAATAGGTTACGAGCACCTACAGTGATTGCGCCAGTTCCGCCGAACAATTCAACGTCTCGGTATGTGTAGAACGCATCTACATCAGTCCAAGCTCGAATTGTGTCAACGTCACGCCAGTTGTTGTTCTCAACGAACCGCAAGAAGCTAAACGGGTTAGCATCGAAAACCACTTCGTCAACATGACGAGTGATAATGCTTGCCGCGTGCTGACCACGAGTCCAACCTAGAGTCAGGTTAGCTTTGTACTCAGGTAGCGAAGGAATGTCACCAACAGTACCATTCTGGTTGCCAACAGCTTCATTCACTGGCTGAAGTGAATCTAGTTGATACTCATAAGAGTGGTAGTAAGACGCATCTAATGCAACACGGAATGTACCCCAATCACGGAAATCTGTGATGTAAGACACTTGCAAATCAGACGCCGAAACCTCGATGCTTGAAGCATTTTGGTCACTTTGAATGATCGTGTTGATCTTAGTGAGGTCTGCAGGGCTACGGATAATCCGTGGGTCAGCCTGTCCGCTGTTATTCCATGCCGTCAATTGCTCGATGCTTGGATCACCAGGACCTGCAAAGCCAGTGGCTTGCTGGAACTGGGCGAAGTCACTTCGAAGTACGTCTTCAGTAGATTGAGTCACAATACGGTCTTGGAAGTCAGTTGAGTTCCAAGTGTATTTGATCCTCAAACCATCAATAGGCGTTAAGTCGAAACCAAAGGAAGTGTTTTCAGCGCTTTCAGGCACAAGAGCTGGGTTACCTTCAATACAGGTTGCAACGAAAGCGTTGAACGTGCTGAAAGGGTCGTCAACCGCGGTTAGGCCACAGTTTTGTGGCTGGCCGAGTTGAATCAGCGTTGGTGCAATGAACGACTCACCCCAAGTGGCTCGAAGACCCAACCAATCAGTAGGCTGATACGTCAAACCAATTTTAGGGTCTGTAGAAGACTGACCACTTGAGAAAGATTCATTTCTCACCGCAGCAGATAGTTCTAGGTTATCAAGAATCGGTACCGCGAATTCTGCAAACCATGCATTCACTTCTCGGCTATTTGAGAAAGGAAATACCTGTGTACCGATGAATTGGTCACCATCAATGATGTTAGCAGGAGGAGTTTCCTCGTAGCTGTCTTCACGACGTTGGTAACCTACCGCCACACCAATTGGGCCGCCAGGAAGTTCAAAATCACCTAACGGGAGTTCACCGTTTAAAATGACGTCAAAAGTCTGCAGCTCAGTGCGGATTTCCTGACGGAATGAGGTGGCTATTTGGTCTTGAATAGCTTGACCATTGACGACGCTGCTACCGTTTGCGTTAGCATTTGGTGCGAGTGGGTTCAAGCAAGCGCTAGCGTCATTTAAAACATCGCAGTTTAGACCTTGGGCTATCGCACCAAAGCTTAGAGACTGTGAAGAGATGCTTTGGTCTTCAGATTCCATCCATGTGTAGAAAGATGTACCTTCCCAGCCCTCTAGAAATGGAACTGTAAAGTCTGCAGTGAAGGTAAAGCGGAAGTCACGGTCATCACCCTCATCCTGACGCGAGCCGTCAGAGTTGTGGTTTGCTGACAGTGAATGGGCCTTACCAATCGGACGCCAGCCGTTAGGATTAACGTCTTCATAGAATGGAATACCGTTTGGATTCAATAAAACCACATTGTTGGCATCACGATCTGGAATGCCGTCACCGTTAGCATCCATTGCGAACAATGGGTTGCCGTTAGCATCCATTGCTCTAAATGGGTTACCCGGCAGTTCACCTCTAACCGTTGGCAGATCAGTATCACGACCACCTGGGTTTGAAGTTGATGAGCGGCCATTCTCTAACTGACGCGAGTAGTTGATTTGAGTCGAAAGAGTCAAGTCATCATTCACTTCATAAGTTAGGTTTGAGTAGACGTTAGTGTTTTTATTTGGCTCTCGATAGTCACGAGTATCACCAAATTCATACCAGCACCGCCCGCCGAATTGGAAGCCGTTTGGCGAAGCTAGTTCAGTGGTACCTAGGGCGTCACGTGAAGTTCCGCAGCCTGGATCGCCGCGACGCACGTTGGCACCGGTAAGTACACCGTTCTCATCTCGAAGAGGCACGTTCCAGTTACCTGGGTTTGCTGTTCCGGAAACTGTCAAACCGGCAGAGGCTAGTTCTGGACGGTCGGTCCAACGCAGACGACCTACATCGCGGAATGAACCGGCGAATACGAAGTCTAGGCCTGGCGCAAGTTCTTTACCAAACAACATTGAGATTGATGAATCATCAAAGTCACTGTCTTGGTCTTGTTCATTAAATAGTTCAACTTTGAATCCATCGTATTGCTTCACAGGAATAAAGTTAACAACACCCGCCACAGCCTCAGAACCATAAAGGGCGGCAGCACCATCCACAACGATATCGAGTCTTTCGATAGCGATGCTAGGCATGAGTCTTATAACGTTGTTAGTGGGTACACGTTTGCCGTCCATCAACGTCAGTGTGGCTGACGCGCCTAGACCACGTAAATCAACCGAAGATGAGTTACCGCTAGTACCTTGAATAGTGTCAGTGCTTGCAGATGCTGCACCGTTAACGAAGGTTAGGTTTTGAATCACCTCACCCATATTGATTGTGCCTTGGGCTTCAAGGTCTTCTGCTGTCAGCTGAGTAACAGAAGATGCTTGTGTAAAGCCTTCGCTGCGACGGATAAACGAGCCCGTTACAACAACTTCTTCAACTTGGCTGTCTTGGGCCAGTGAAGTGCCAGCGATTGGCAGCAACGACAAGGTTATTGCCGTGCAAAGCAAATTTCGCTTATGTGGAATCTTAAACTGCATAGGTTCTCTCCAGATATTGCTTCTTATAGTTTATTAAAATTAAAGCTTTATTTTAATTATTGGCTCAACTGCAGCTATGCAGACTTCAGAGCCAAGCTAGAGAATAGAGGGTTCCCAGCCAAGTGACAAGTCTTGAACTTAAGGAATTTAGTTAATTTAACGAGAGGTTTAAGATGGAATCTCTAGACTATTTGAATGACAGGTGGATAAGTGTTTCTTTTGGTATCACTTTGCCCCTTCAGCCTTCTTTTTTTCGGCTTTTTGATTAATGCTAATGTTACACAATCACATTTAAGAGAACTTATAAGCTGCAATGTCGGCATCCTTTGGAATGAGCTGCCAAAAAGAGAAGAAACTTTTGGATAATGCTGGCCTGATTTGAAACTGGTTAGGAAAGGGGCTCCTATTGCGTAGGTGAATCGATTTCGTTAGATTTGAAGACTACGATTCTGATCAAGTGAGGGGTCGCTTATCTTAGTTTAACGGAGTCATTATGAAGCTTTTTCTTTTCGCCAGTCTGTTCGCCGCGGCCGCTAGTGGGTATTCGGCCTAGGCTCAGGAGCGGCGTTTACAGGCCTTGCCGGATGGCACAGGCAAGCAATTGGTTCAAACTCTTTGCTCGAGCTGCCACACTACCTCGACGATTACCCGTTCCGCTGGCTTTGATTCTGCAGATCAGTGGCGTGCTTTGTTCTCCACGATGATTGATTTAAGTGACGCTCAAGCGACTACCATCGCGGAATACTTAGCGGCGAACTTCCCTGAAGACCGATCTCGAAGGCCCAATTTGGTTGCAGGTGACACAGAAATTGAAATAATTGAATGGACAGTTCCTACTCTAGGTCAGCGCTCGAGAGATCCAGTTGAAGCGCCAGACGGCACTATTTGGTGGACTGGCATGTGGGCGAGTTTGGCAGGGCGTTTGGATCCAAACACGGGGATCATGGAAGAATACAAACTGCCGCCAACTGCGCGTCCTCATTCGATCATCCCCGATACACGAGGGAATATCTGGTACACCGGCAACAGCAATTCTACGATTGGGAAACTCGACCCTTTGACAGGTGAGGTTACGGAATTTAAGACCGAAGCTGGAGACCCTCACACGGCGACGTTCCACCCAAACGGGAAGCTCTATTTCACTGCCCAGCGAGCGGGTATGCTGGGACGGCTCGATCCTGACTCGGGTGAGTTAAAGGAAGTCGACACCTTACCTCGCCCCTATGGCATTCAAGTGGCTCCCGATAACACTGTTTGGGTAGCTTACAATGGCACAAATAGCATTGGCGCAGTGAATCCGGATACGTTAGAGATCAAATATTTTGAGGTGCCAGATGAGAAGTCGCGGATAAGACGGCTGGGGATCGATAGCAAAGGCATTGTTTGGTTTGTTAATTCTTCACTGGGTAAAATTGGTCGCTAAGATCCCAAGACTGGCGCTATCAAGCAGTGGGATTCGCCGAGCGGGCCTTCTTCTCATCCGTATGCGTTGGCTGTGATTGATGACGTTATTTGGTACAACGAATCCGGTATGAGGCCAGATGCTCTGGTTAGGTTTAATCCGGCTACCGAGTCATTTCAAAGCTGGGCGATACCCTCCGGAGCCGGAATTGTGCGAAATGTTTGGGTGACTGAAGAGAATGATTTACTCATTCATCAAAGTAGTTCAAACAGGGTTGGTCTGGTGAAGATTAAATAGCCCCATAGACTCGCCACTTCTTATAAGAATTCAGGGCACAGGCTTTGCTTAAATTTCCAGCACCTGTTCTATGTCCGGGTCCAGTATTGGTTTGCGTGTAACGTAGGAAACACTGATGAAGAGGATCAATGAAGTAATAAACGCAATTAAACCGCCACTAATACCGTAAGGCAGAGTAACGCCAGCAATTTGTACGGAAAAATTGATGATTAAAGCGGAGCTAATTGCCGCGATGGCACCTGGCACACTGGCGCCTTTCCAATTGAGGCCAATAGCAACAACTGGGAATATCGACGCTGCAAAAGTTGCCCAGCCGAATGCGCCTAAGAGAGCAACGAGAGTGGCATCCAAGTAATAAGAATACAGCGCAAAGCTTGCTGCAACTACAGCCAGTAAAATCGTCACTGTTCGTGCCCAGAAAAGTTCATTGTCTATGCTTTTTCCAGTAATCGCTTTTGGTATGTCATGGATAATCGCAGCGGTGCCAATATTCAAGAAAGCATCAGATGTGGACATAATTGCCGCGAACAAGCCAGCAAAAACGATGCCCGCTAGGAGAGGGTTGGCGAATACGGACAAGAAAATGGAAGCCGCATCGTCTGGCGCTTGCAGTGGATCGATAACGCCATCAATGACCGCTGCCCGCATCACAATGCCTATAGATATCCAAAGCAGAGCCGCCATCACATAGCCAAATAGTGACATTGGCAAAATTGTGCGATTGTCAGCCAACTCCTTGTTCATCATCATCTTGGTTATTAGATGAGGCTGACCAGCGAGGCCAAGGCCAAATACGAAAAACCAGCCCAAAGAGGCCATAATGCCGGCAGAGCCAAAGGGCATGATGGCTTCTGAATCGTCGGCCAATATAATGGATGTGGCTTCCTGCATTCCTCCGTCGAACACAGCGGTTGCTGTGATGAGAATCAGCGAGCCTGCCACTATCATAATCGCACCCTGCACCACATCTGTATAAACCGAGGCGATGATGCCGCCTGTCACACAGTAAAAAATCAGTACCGCAGAAGAGATCACCACACAGCTGAAAAGTGTAATGTCGGCGAAGAAATCAGTACCTGAGAGTATGGCCTGCATGACTACTGCCATGGCGAGAATTTGCGTGGCTAAATAACCCATAACCCCAAGGACGATTGTGATGGCCATTAAAAACCGCACAGCTTCGCTTTTGTATCGTGCAGCAACGATGTCCGGCAAAGAGATGCAGTCTCTAAGCTCGGCTATCATACGAATTCGTTTGGCGACTAGGAAAAAACCAATGGCGTAACCGGATGAAGAAATGACGACCATCCAAAATGAGCTCACCCCAATCGAATAGACGAGGCCGGGGCCGCCGACAAAACCAAAACCGCTTAAGGTGCTGGAAAACAGGGCTAAAGAAACTACAATGGGCCCGAGACTGCGCCCAGCGATGAAAAAATCGTGAGAGCTATTGGTGCGGCGCATAGCCCAAATGCCGGTAGCAACGCAGAACGCCATATAGATAAATACAGCGGCTAAAATGATTTCTTGTCTAAAGGCTTCCATGATGGATTATTCCGATTGGGCGACTTTGTGCTCGGCTAATACAGCTTGGAAGGTTTTTTCATCGGCTTCACTGTAGATGTATTTTCTAAACCCAAGAGCATATAAAAGAATGGATGGGATTGCCGAGAACCAAGTGCCATACATCTGCCAGGCGGTAGGAATTGGAAAGCCCATAAAGTAACCAACTTCCCCAGTTTGCAGGAACGCTTGGTGTCCCGAATACATTTGCCACCATATAAACATTGCCAAGCCGTAGCTCGCAGCCATATAGCCCCAAAACCCCCAACTGCGATTTTTTTCGCTGACACCGAGGCTGCAAAGGCAGCCAATCAGCAAAAGCAGCAAGCTCTGAAACACAAAAGCAAAGCTGCCTATGTGCATAAGTCGAGCTTCCCCATCTCCTCCGCTCACCATTCCAGGGAAGCCAGGATGTGGTGAGCCACCTGCAAAAGGCGTTTCGGGGGCCAAAAGTATAGCGACGACAAGGCCACCCATAGCCAGGCAAATGCAAAAAATTGCGGGGATCAGTTTGCTGTTCATTGCTACCTTTTAAGTCAATATCGAATTGAATCGAAGTTTGAAGGGTTCTGCTAATAATCAGCCGCAGAGGATAAACAGGGCAGAGTAGCGAGTCTAGTAAAAAGAATTGATGATGAGTGGATGCAAACCAACGAATTCAGAGATGGCTTGAGCGGGACTTATCTTGACAAGCTTGTGCGTACAGTCCATGTTCTCAGGTCAATTTGCTAAGCAAGTAGACATAAAAACTTAAAATGAAGTTTGTGGAGAGGTGAACAATGAAGAAATTTACTACCTGTAACGCTCAGGCAGTTATTAAAGCCGGATTAACCGGTTTGTTACTGTCGTCACTGGCGACAACAGCGATGGCGCAGCGGGGAGCGGTGCAGCCAGAGGCTCATGCCGGCCAGCAGCCAATTAACAACCTTCCGAATCCCTATGAGACGCAAAGGAATTTTGGCAGTTTACCTGATGGCCGTAGTTGGGGTTCTGTTAGCGCCGTGGATATTGACCCTGATGGAATTCACGTTTGGGCTGGTGATCGCTGCGGGACTAACTCTTGCGCCACTTCCGACGTTGACCCTATTCTAAAACTTGACCCCAACGGCAGGGTCGTCCAAGCATTTGGCGCAAATCAAATCATTTGGCCACACGGCATGGACGTAGACGCCGATGGCAATGTTTGGATTGCAGATGCGAGACTCGCTAATGCGCGTGAGCTAGAAGCCAATCCTGATGCTGCTAATCGCGGTAACGCTGTGTTGAAGTTTAGCCCAACCGGTGAACTCTTAATGACATTAGGTACGCCGGGTGAAATGGGAGATCCGCCAACGCATTTCACGGAGCCCAATGATGTTTTGGTGGCACCAAACGGCCGAATCTTTGTGGTTGAGACTCATACCGCACAGTTTCAAGAAGAACCAGGTCCGAACGCTAAAAGCCGCCTGACTATATGGGAGCCAGATGGCACTTTTGTTAAGAGTGTTGGCGAATGGGGCTTTGAAGACGGACAATTCCGTTCACCTCACTCATTAGGTATGGATTCTCAAGGCCGCCTGTTTATTGCTGATCGCGGCAACAATCGCATTCAAATATTCACGCAAGATGGTGAGCACTTAGATACTTGGTATCAATTCAGCCGTATTAGCGGGCTGCACATTGATCCAACTAACGACATGCTTTACGCAATCGATTCGGAATCCGATCCGAACTACAACCCCGGTGGTTGGAGAAAAGGTTTAAGAGTCGGCAGTGCGCGTACTGGTGAAGTGCATTATTTTATCCCCGAGCACGTGTCCCCTGAGCGTTCATCAGGAATGGGCGGCGTGGGTTCCATGGGCGAGGGTGTAACCTCAGATGCCAATGGCGTGGTTTACGCTGGCGAAGTAGGCCCTATTCAAGGAATGACAAAATTCATTCCTCGCTTAATTCCTTAAGCGACGTTAGTTAAAAAGGCCTGCTTTGCAGGCCTTTTTTTTGCCCGCTAGTTGTTGATTTTGAAAGCCCTGAGCTGTACTCGAAATTGCGACTCGTATTTGTTGTAATGTGATCTCTATTCATATTCTTGAGGAACTCTCATGGCAATTTCCAGGCGTCGACTGTTAAGTCATTCCATTTTGTGCGCGATTGCTGCGAGTGCGTCCGGCATCTCCCCACTGCTTGCCCAATCGTCGTCGGTTAAAGCTGCACCGATGATGCCGGAGCCTCACTTCATTCCTACCAATGGAATAAACATGGCTGTGTATGAGAAGGGCGAGGGGATTCCCATTGTCTTTTGCCACGGTTGGCCCGAGTTGGCGTTCAGTTGGCGCAGCCAAATTGATGCAGTGGCAGCAGCCGGGTTTAAGGCCATCGCCCCAGACCAGAGGGGGTTTGGACTTACTGGTGGCCCTGCGGACCCCAGTTTATATGATATGCAGATTTTCTGTGATGATTTGGCAGGCATGTTGGATGCGAAAGGAATTGAGAAAGCAATTTTTGTAGGCCATGACTGGGGTGGCGCAGTTGTCTGGGCCATGGCCAGACTCCACGCGGACCGCTGTCTAGGAATTGTTGGGCTGAATACGCCTGCGGGCAGGCCTAGTGACTTGCCTGCATTAGAACAGCCCGAACCATCGCTTATTGTGTTCTCTCCCAACTATTATGTGGCGACTTTTCAGACTCCAGGTAGTGCTGAGGAGGTGCTCGAAAAAGACGTGAGGAAAACCTTTGATTTTATTCTGAGCCGGGGTGGTATCTGGAACAGAGACGCTTTCGCTAAACTTCCGCCGGATTCCGACGAGCGGCAAATGAACCTTTTGGCGATGCTGCAACGGGAAGACCCGCCCGGCGAACCTTTTATGTCCAATGAAATAATGAACTATTTTACGGAGACGTATGAGGCTACTGGCTTTACCGGTGGTCTTAACTGGTATCGAGCGGCCGGAAAAATTGGAGCGATTTTGGCCGATGCTCCTAGCCGAATTGAGGTTCCCTCCTTGTATATCGGCGCAGAGAATGATGTGATTTTACCGCCTTCTTCAGCTGACGGTATGGAGGATTTTATCCCAGACTTAGAGAAATATACGGTCATGGACAGCGGGCACTGGACTCAGCAAGAAAAGCCCGCGCAGGTCAATCGAGTTTTACTGGAATGGTTGGGCCGAAAGTTCGATTGAGGCAAGCTGCTGTTTGATTGTGTCCAAGAGTTCCTGACTGCGAAATGGTTTACGGATGTAACCAAGCTCGCCGGTTTCAATGCCTCGGATAATGAGCTCTTCCTCTATGTATCCAGAACAAACCACGACCGGATGTTCGGGTTGGTTTTTTCTGAACGCTTCGATGACTTTTGCGCTGCTGGTGCCTGGGATGACACCGTCAATGCACAATAAATCGAAGTGATTTTTCTTCAGCTGTTCGGTTGCTTCTCTACCATCTTGGGCTCGCACAATCCGATATCCTGCACCTGTTAAGGTATCGGACATGGTCGATAGAACTTCGGCGTTATCCTCTACCAGCAGTATAAGAGCGTTTTCGGTGGCTGAGCTGTCGACAGTTTGTAACGTGGCAGCGGCAGTCGATTCCGATGGCTGCGCCGCGATAGGAATATGCATGGAGATTTCCGTGCCTTTGCCGAGTTCAGACGAAAGAGTGATGTGACCTTCGGACTCGGCCATGAGGCTTTGGAGCAATGCGAGACCCAAGCCTGCACCCGTAGCGGCTTCCTTGGTGGAGAAATAGGGTTCAAATATTTTGTTTTTTACCTCAGATTCAATTCCTTTTCCGCTATCGGCAACGGTAATGACGGCATAGTGACCCGCTGGAATTTCTGGGGTATCGGTGCTCACTAAAACGCTCCTGCTGCGAAGTACTATTTCGCCACTGCCTTCAATGGATTCTTTTGAGTTTGCTATCAAATTAAACAGCGATTTCTCCAAGCCGGATTTGTCTATTTCAACAGTGGTGGAGTCCTTGTGACTGACCGTTAACGTTATATCTTCCGGTAATAATCTTCGCAAAGGTTTTTCAAGATTGCTAATAAGCTCGCCTACTTCTACGATGGATTTTTGAGTAGGTTCTTTTCGCCCAAAACTAAGCAGGCTGCGAGTAAGTTCTGATGCATTGACTGATGCTTTCACTATAGCGTTCAGTGATTTTTCTACCTGTGGGATATTGGTGCTATCTAGCTTTGCGATTTCTGCCGACCCCATAATGATGGTAAGCGCATTGTTGAAATCATGTGCAATGCCGCTGGCCATTTTGCCTAGGGCTTCTGTTCGTTGCGCATTCGCTAACGCTTGCTGAACTTGTAAGTTTTCATTTTTAGCGTCCTCAAGGGCTTTACGTTGAGATTGCTCTCGGGTCAGCGATTCTCGTAGCTGATTTTTGTCCCGTTCAAGTTCATTGATGATGATGGCCACCGCGATCGCCGACGACCCCCCAAACAATGCTAGGATGCTGCCACCTCGAATCCAAACTGCGGCGTAGTCAGGGTTCCACATACTGTCCGCGAAGGGGGGCAGCAAGCCGTTGACAATGGCGTAGCCGGCAACGGCAAAACCTGACAAGTTAATGGCAAGAGTAATAATGACGCCTCGGGTGCCAAAGAGAAGAGCGGCTAGAAGCAGTATCCATAGTTGCAGGGCCGCTTGAGCAATTGAAATACCACCACGAAACAGTACCAAAAACCCCATTAGCATCATAAGTGAAAGAAATACGGTGCCGCGTTGTTTGATGCTCAATTTGTCTTTCAATAGAACTAAGACTGGAAAAACTAGGGGGTAGGCGCAAAGCAGCCATGTTCTGAGATTCAGTTCATCGTTGAGAAAAGAGGACGCCAGAATCAGCAACGAAATGAAAGGAGCTGCTATAGCCGTAATTCGCAAAGCGCTGTTTACAATGCGTGAACGCAGTTCCGCTTCATTGCTGTCGATATCACTAGGTTTGCCAGTCAATGCCATAGTTGTGGTTTAAATAACTTTGTCGGAAAACCTAGTATAGTCGAGTCCAGCCTTCCCCGCTGCCAGCGGACGAGACTCCCATGTTAGTTTCGGATGCTTTCTGTTTGATCCCTAATGTTTTTAAACTCATTACCTTCCCTCCATTTGGGGAAAGTGGATTCGTTAGCTATTTTTTCTCCCACTTCGAAGTACAGCAATAGGTCTTGTGCGCCGCCGCTCAAATCCCATGCAGGATCATACTCATCGCTGGGTGCGTGGTACCTATTGTCAGTGTAGTCTTGAGCCTGCTGTGCTCCCCATTCCTTGCCGAAATCCACGCTATCTTCTCCGGTTTCCAAATAAAGGGACGGGACGCCAACCTTGGCAAAATTGAAATGATCGGAGCGGTAGTAATAGCCTCTCTCAGGGTTGGGTTCTGCTTCGGTATAGCGGTTCTGGCTGCGCGCTGCGGTTTCCAAGTAGTCTTCCAATTCGCTGCTGCCGGCACCGACGACGATTACATCCTGCATTTTCCCAAAAGAATTTAGAACGTCGATATTGATATTGGCTGCAGTGGTAGCAATAGGATAAATGGGGTGTTCGGCATACCATTTTGAGCCAAGTAAACCTGATTCTTCAGCTGTGACTGCCAAAAAGACCACCGTGCGTTCCGGCGGTTGAGACTGTGTATGCAGTTTGGCGAGGGCTAGTAGTCCTGCAGTGCCGGTTGCATTGTCAGCAGCGCCATTGTAAATGTTGTCACCGTCAATTTCAGGGTTGACTCCCAGGTGATCCCAGTGAGCGGTGTAGATAACAGTTTCTTCAGGACGTTCGCTACCGGGGATGGCAGCAATCACGTTTTGAGACTCAGATGTTCTCACTGTATTTTCAATGCTGACATTAGCCTTAATGTCAGCTAGAGCGACCGCTTCGAAACCAGGTTGGGCGGCTGCCGTTTTCAGTGCCTGAAAGTCCAGACCCGCACCATCAAAAACAGCTTCAGCAGAGTCTAAAGTGAGCCACCCTTCGATTTCGGTGCGGTCACCATTGAGGTTTTCTGCTTCTAATCCAATCTGAGGGCCCGACCAGCTGCCACTGACCACGTCCCATCCATAACCGGCTGGGCCAGTTTCATGTACGATAAGTGCAGCGGCAGCCCCTTGCCGGGCGGCCTCTTCGTATTTATATGTCCAGCGGCCATAGTAAGTCATAGCATTACCGTTGAAGACGGCAGGATCTTGAGTTGCATAACCTGGATCATTGACCAAGATAATAACTGTTTTGTCTGTTACGTCGATATTGGCATAGTCATTCCAGTTTCGCTCAGGTGCAACAATGCCATACCCTACAAATACCACTTCACTCCCTTGCACGGTGACATAAGGTATCTGTTGCTGAGTCCCAACCATCATTTCTTCACCATAGTTAAAAGCGGCGCTGTAATCGCTACCTTGAAGCTGCAGGATTGCATCGCTGGCTGTGGTGATCTCGGTTACAGCAACAGGTTGAAAATAGGAGTCGCCGTTGCCCGGCCCTATGCCTAATGCTTTGAATTCTTGTTCTAGGTAAGCGATTGTTTTTTCTTCACCCGGTGTGGCTGGAGCACGCCCTTCAAATTCATCTGAGGCTAAAACAGCGGTATGGGTATGGAGCATGGACTCAATGTCGGCAGTAGGGGAGGATTCGTCTGCCGCTACTTCTGGCACTGCTTCTGAGGTTGTCTCGATGCTGCTGGTCTCAGGTGAGACTTCGGTTTGCTCAGAGCAGGCAATGAGAAGAAAAATACAACCCTGTGCCATGAGAAGTTTTGCAAGAGACATGTGTGTGTTCCTTTTGAGTGGGTAAGCGATGAGTATTGATACACTATTCTACTTCAGACAGTCAGCGATCCCAAATAGGGCGTGTAAAATAAGCGGGTATACTTTTGGCTATTTTAAAATAGGCCTGTCAATGAGCGGTACTTTGAGTAGATAATTAACTCATTCTAGGACTTGTGTGTTTACTTTATTTAATGGAAATCAACTTATGGCAGATTATTCAGAGGCATCCAAAATTCTTCACAAACAGCTCAAAGGAAAAATCAGAGTTGAAAGCAAATTCGATGTGAGAGATAAGGAAGATTTGTCGCTGGTGTACTCGCCTGGTGTGGCTGCGCCTTGCTTAGAAATTGCCGCGGATAAAGAAAAAGTTTGGGACTACACAATTAAAAGCAACACCGTTGCCATTGTCACAGATGGATCTGCAGTGCTGGGTTTGGGAAACATCGGCGCGGAAGCCTCACTCCCAGTAATGGAAGGAAAGGCCATGCTGTTTAAAAAGTTTGCCGATGTTGACGCGTTTCCTATCTGCTTAGATACCCAAGACAGTGAAGAGATTATTGAGACTGTGCGAAGGATAGCGCCGGCATTTGGTGGAATTAATTTGGAAGATATCTCAGCCCCAAGAAGCTTCGAGGTTGAAGAAGCATTGCAAGATCTTGGGATACCGGTTTTTCACGATGATCAACACGGCACGGCGATAGTGGTATTAGCCGGGCTCATTAATGCATGTAAAGTGGTCAATAAAGATCTTGCTGAACTGAGGGTAGTAATTAACGGCTCGGGAGCGGCTGGCATCGCAATAGCGAAGCTACTTAGGTGCATTGGCACAGATGACAGCGTATGTATTTCGGTCAAAGAAGTTGTAGTGTGTGATAGCAAGGGGATCATTCATCGAGATCGAGAGGACCTAAATACCGCTAAGAAAGAATTGCTTAATTACTCGAATCCCAACAATCGAAAGGGGGATGTATTTGAAGCAATCAAAGACGCTGATGTTTTTATAGGAGTAAGTGTGGGTGATCTTCTGAAAGCTGAGCACATTCAAACCATGGCGAAGGACGCGGTTGTGTTTGCAATCGCCAATCCAGTACCAGAAATTATGCCGGAGGAAGCGAAGCGCGGAGGGGCAGCTATAGTAGGCACTGGTCGCAGCGACCTGCCAAATCAAATTAATAATGTCCTGGGTTTTCCTGGTATTTTTCGTGGTGCGCTTGATGTTAGAGCAAAAAGAATTACGGCGAAGATGAAGTTAGCTGCCGCCTATGCCATTGCGGGAGTGGTTGAACAGCCGTCAGCCGATTACATAATCCCCTCCACTTTAGACGTAAAAGTCGCTTTCGAAGTTGCAGAGGCTGTTAAAGAGGCGGCGCTGTAGAGCTTTAGAGTAGTGGGATTAATCGCCAACGTAACGAAATCGTGGTTGAGTGACACCGTCTCTTTCTATGGTTTCAAAAAACATAGTAAAGGGCCGGACCCAGAGTTGCTTGTCGCCATAAAGGGCGCGATATAACACCATCGCTTCTTGAGTTTCGCTGTGATAAACCACGTCGATAAGTTCATAAGGCATGCCCTTAAAGTGGTCGTAACGACCAAACTGAACATCTTTTTTCTGAATCAACTGCATAGTATTGGGTTCTCGTATTCTGCACATTATAAAGGTGGAGGAGGTCGTCCATCGAGTGACCTATTGTCTAAATCAGGTGGTCGTCGATCTCCGCCACGTCGCTGTCTGGGTCCTCTTCGCTGTTTAAAATCCCTAGCTGCAGCTCTTTCTTCGGGGCTTAATTGCTCGAATAGGGTTAGCATTTTATCATGGGAAAACTGTTGGTAATTAAGGTTCGTTTCGCGCAGTTCTGCGAAGGCGATTCGAAGCGCATTAGCATCAAAATCATTGCCCCCAATAAGCTCATCAACCCGTCTTTGGGCGGCGCCTAATTGTTGTCGCAGGCTTCTGCCATCAACTCTGTCTTGTTCAAGAAAAGGCGCCAATTCTAATTGCCTGTCTTCGCTTAGGTCACGAACGATCCAGCTGGTGCTGGGCGGAATTGGTCGAGGCCCAAATTGTGAAAATGTTGAAACACGGTACAAGATTCCGCCAACAAAAAACAAATTCAATGCTACTGAAAAAATGAGCGTAAGAAACACTGCTTTAGGCTTGGTCATAGTTAAAATTCCGCTGTGTCGGAAGCCACTGAAAGGTCACTGAAGGAAAGCAGAGCAAGCTCATCATCCCAGTAACCTAATGCTAATTCTGGGTCAGAGATACCAAAGCTGAAGAAGTTGCCCACTGCAATTCCAAACACCAGTGGCAGAATTCCTGCAGCCACTGGTCTCCATAGCTGGATGCCAAACCCATTGGGTACTAGCCATTGTATGGCGGAGTCAATCCAAGTGTTTCTTGACGGCAGCTGTTGACTAAGTACTCGTTGTTCGAGCCCAGTAAAATCTGGGCCCGTGAGGTTACTCAGGAGATTATCCAGTTCCTCGGTCTCAGCAATCAATAAGCGAGCCTCTGGATTGCTTTCAAGTAGACTTTCTCCAGCTTTTCTTGAGTTGCTCGGCCAAGTGTTAAGAGTTCCGCCAAAAGTATCAAGTAGGGTTTTGAATTCGTCGAGTGTCATAGCTGTTCCCTTTCAGAAAGGAGTTTTTCAATCGGCTGCTGTTTATCAAATTCTTGAATAATTACCCTAAGACTCCGCCTTGCTCTGGCTAGGGTGGATTCTAGAGCCTTCACGGAAACCGACATGATATCAGCCGCTTCTTGATTGGAGAAATTCTGCATGGTGCAAAGCATGATTGCGCTCCGTTGGTTCTCTGGAAGTTGATTGAGAGCCAAACTCAGAGTCTGAAGTTTCTCTCGCTCGGTGTCTTTGATATGGGGTTCAATGAGTTTTTCTTCATCTGCTTCGTCAAAGTTTGCTTGAGTTTGAAGGCGCCCGTGCTTCCGCAAATAGTCTATGCAAAGATTGTGAGTTATCCGATGAAGCCAAGTTGATAGTTTGGCTTTCTTGGGATTCCAGCTCGTTGCATTAGTCCACAGTTTAAGAAACGTTTCTTGGGCAATATCTTCTGTATCTTTGGAGTTACCCAATAATCGAAAAGCGTAATGACTGATAGAAGGCAGATGCTGTTTCACAACAGTTTGATAGGCAGTTTGGTTGCCACTGCAAATCGCTTTCATTAATTCTTCTTCAGTCATTAGGCTTTTACGCTTGGTTATATCGAGGGAGAATCTTCTCCTCTTTTACCCTTGCCTCGTCGACCACGGGGAGGCGTCAGTTCCTCAACTGACAGGCTGCCATTGTTGTCCTTGTCCATCTTTAAGAAATTTGCTTCATGAAATTCAAGAGCTGACACTACGTCATCGCCATCTCGGTCCATTTCTTGAAACGACTCGGTAACCTGTTGAGTCATTCTCTCTCGACGTTCAGCTCGGGTTGGTTTCACTTGCCCTTGATTGGTATCGTTTGCCTGACTACGATCGGGATTCCTTCTGCCCCGTCTCGGGCCTGGTCTAGCATTGAGGAACTCATCTAACGTCAGAACGCCATTTTCGTCCGAATCGATTCGCGCAAGTCTGCTGCCCCCAGCTTCCTGAAATTCGGCAAAACTGACACTGCCATTGCCGTCAGTGTCTAGAGTTGCATGGCGATCTTCCTGCTCCTGAGCGAGGGTGGTTGTGGAGCTAACGAGAAGCCCAAGTGCTAGTGTTAATTTGAGATTATTCATAGATAACATCCTTAATTTCTTGTGGTTTCATACAGTCATACGTTGGTGTCATTGAAAACCTTCGAACATGCGCTGTTTTTTTTGGGGTCGATCAAATGCATTGTTGCCGCCGCTAAAACAACCAGCAGATAGGTTTAGTGCAACCAGTGGCACTAATTTTGACTTTAGTTGCTGCTTTATCTCCCCTATGATGTTTGCTCGCCGGCGCCATTGTGCGTCCAATTTTCCAACCACCGAATTTGAGTATTAAACGATGCTGATAGATGTAAAGAGCCACACTAAAGCGCTGGGATTTATAGTGGTTGTGGTGCTCATTGATGCAATCAGCTTCGGGATAATTCTTCCAGTGATGCCTGCACTTATTATGAGCCTTTCCGATGTGACTTTGTCGGAAGCTTCCCGCATCGGTGGCTACCTGATGTTTACTTACGCCACTATTCAGTTTTTCGCGGCGCCTGTTTTAGGTAATTTGGGAGACCGTTTTGGCAGAAGGCCTATATTGCTGTTTTCTCTTGCCGCATTGGGCATAGACTATTTGTTAATGGGATTCGCCTCTAATTTGATGTGGTTGTTTTTG
The DNA here is from genome assembly GCA_045106275.1 of Pseudohongiellaceae bacterium. Taxonomy (GTDB): domain Bacteria; phylum Pseudomonadota; class Gammaproteobacteria; order Pseudomonadales; family Pseudohongiellaceae; genus UBA9145. Next base: position 17,621 of record JBGCEK010000069.1, read on the forward strand.
GCAAGAATGGTTGCGGGAGTTGCCAGCTCTACGTTTTCCATAGCCTACGCTTACGTTACGGATATTACTCCAGAGGAGAAGAGGGCGCAGCGTTTCGGTATGGTGGGTGCTGCTTTCGGGGGAGGGTTCATATTAGGCCCAGTCATTGGCGGTTTATTGGCAGATTTTGGTGAGCGAATTCCATTCTTTGTTGCTGCTGGTTTAGCGCTCACCAACGTTTGCTATGGCTATTTTGTGTTAGGGGAATCACTTGCTGAGGAAAATCGCCGACCCTTTAAATTCGTCCGCGCAAACCCGGTGGGTGCAGTGTTGGCGTTACGCAAATATCCGGTGATCATTGGTTTAGCGTTTGCCTACTTTCTTTATATGATCGGTCATTTATCCCTCCCGAGTACCTGGACTTACTACACCATTGAGAAATTTGCTTGGTCTGAAAAACAGATAGGTCTATCCCTTGGTTTTGCCGGTGTATTTATGATTCTGGTGCAGGCTCTGCTGATCAGGTGGGTAATTCCTGCCATTGGCGCGTATCGGGCGGGCATAGTGGGTATGGTGGCGATTGTCCTTGGTTTTACGGGTTATGCTTTTGCTGCTCAAGGCTGGCAACTTTACCCTTGGCTCGCGTTGGCGGCTTTGTCCGGCTTCGTCACCCCTGCATTTCAGTCAATTATGACTAGCCAAATTCCTGCCAATGCTCAGGGTGAGCTGCAAGGTGCTTTGAGCAGTCTGAACAGTATTACTGCGATTATTGGACCTCTCATTATGACTCAGCTTTTCGCCTTATTTACAGGTCCTTCTGCAGCGTTCTATTTCCCGGGAGTCTCGTTTTTTGCCGCTGCGGTATTGTCGGCAGTATGTTTGCTGATTTTTATTCCTGTAGTTCGTCGTTACAAGCTTACCAATCTGGGCAAGGCCATCGATGAATCTTAATTTTCGCAGTTGGCATCGCATGGCGGGCTGGGTGCTTTTACTGCCCTTTTTTGCCTGGGCTGTGACTGGGATATTTTTTCTCGTGCGGCCGGCTTACGAAGACGCGTACCAGCCTCTTAAAGTGCAGACATATCCTCGCCTCAGTTCACTAGAACTTCCTGTTTCGCCTCAGTGGCAAGAGTATCGCTTTTTGGAGTCGGTACTCGGCGCTCATCTTTTGGTGCTAACTCAAACAGGCTGGATGCATCTTGATGCTGAAACCGGAGAGCCATGGCCGCAGCCTGATCGCGGTCAGCTTACTTTGTTAGTGAATGATGCCATTAAGAGTGATTTAACTCGGTACGGACGTTTAGTTGGAGGTGAGGGGCAAGTGTTTCTTACCGACACTGGAGTTAAAATCACTTTAGATTGGGCGAGTTTCTCGCTGACTCAAAGTGGTCGTGATACTTACTGGATCAATCAGGTTTACGATATTCACTATTTACGCTGGACGGGGATAGATTGGCTGGACTCAGTGCTCGGGGTTTCGGGATTGTTGCTGCTGTTACTAACCACGTTCACCGGCATGAGTCTGTTGTTACGAAAACCACTTTACAAGGTGTAAAGCAGGCAGTGTATTCACCGTAGAGGCTGCTAGATATGGTGTGTATGGCTTGACACACCCATGGGCAGATGGTTTCATCGAAGCTCCTCTAGGAATGTCATACTAATTAAAGCAAAAAGGTCGAACTATGAAGATTCATTGGCTGCTATTGGCTCTCTCAGCATTATTTATAAGCTGCTCTCCCTCAGAAACTACGACAGAGTCTCAACCGATGGCAGTTGCCGAAGCGGCCGAGTCTACTGGAAGCGATATTCCTCGCGGCCCAAACGGCAAGCCGGATTTAAATGGTATTTGGCAAGTGTTGATGAACGCCAATGACAATCTTGAGCCGGCTCCACCAAAGGCGGCTTACCATTTAGTGCCTGGTGATTTTGTCCCTGTGCCAGGCCCCGAAGTGGTAGCTATGGGAGCAGTCGGAGCGGTGCCAGCGAGTTTCGGCGTTGTTGAAGGCGGCACAATCCCTTATAAGCCTGAAGCATTGGCAAGAAGAGACCAAAACCGCGAGAACTGGTTAACCAGCGATCCAGAAATTAAGTGCTACATGCCTGGCGTGCCTAGGGCAACTTATGTACCGCACCCTTTTCAAATTTTCCAAAGCGAAAGCGCTTTCTTTATCGCTTACTCTTTTGCGGGCGCGGTAAGAAATGTTTTTCTTGAAGATCCAGGTCCAGCTCCATTGGATTCATGGATGGGGCAGTCTCACGGATACTGGGAAGGCGATACATGGGTAGTGGAAGTGGTTGGCTTAGATGATAGAACTTGGTTCGACCGAGCCGGCAACTATCACACCTATCAGCTCAAAGTAACTGAGAGATATACTCTCGTGAGCGAAAACGTCATTGAATACGAAGCTACTATGGAAGACCCGGAAATATTCGAGGAACCTTGGACAATTAAGATGCCAATCTATAGGCGTTTGGAGGCAGGTTACGAATTGCCTCAGTTTAAATGCGTAGAGTTTGTAGAAGAAATGATGTACGGCAAATATCGTAAAGGTCGTGAATCTGAATTAGGGTTCTAGGTCCAATAGCGGCTTAGGCCACTAAAAAGGACTCGTTTTAACGTTTAAGGCTTGGATTTACTGCAATCCCTCATATAAAATGAGGGCAAGTATCTAGAAATCCAGATTAGTAGCGACTTAGAAGAGAAAAATCTAACTCACTACTTAACGCAACATATTAATTTGCAATGGTTTTTTGCAACAAAAGGGTGAACACTATGAAGATCAAATTACTCGCACTAGCAGCTGTAACCGCTATCGGCGTTGTCGCTATTAACCAGCCGACGACTGCTCACCATGCATTCTCTGCTGAGTTTGATGCCAATTTGCCTGTTCGTTTAGGCGGACCTATCACTCGAGTTGAGTGGATTAACCCACATACTTGGATTCACTTAGACAACAATGATCCAGAAGCAACTCGCGATCCGGGTCCTTGGATGGTTGAAGGTGGAACACCAAACACTCTATTGAGACGCGGAATTAACCGTAATACGCTTGTTTTGGGCACAGATATTGTTGTGACTGGATATCAAAGTAAAGACCGCTTGTGCTCCCCTACTTGTCGAGCGAATGGCCGTGATATCACGTTCCCAGACGGACAGAAATTGTTCATGGGATCTTCAGGTACTGGTGCTCCTCGTGACGGATCAGATGCTACGGAGCAGTAATTCCTAGGTCAAATTCCTTGGTTTATGTTAAGTAATGATAAGGAATGCGAAGGAAAATTAAGCTACAAAAAAGCCCGCTAGTGCGGGCTTTTTTGTGTCTGCTATTTTTTACCCATGTGAGATATTGTGATTGAAGCTTTCTCCTTGGAGATCAAAAAGCTTTTCCACTAGCATGAGTTATCAAGATTCATTAATAGGATCCAGTTGTCTATCGTAAGTGCCCCCATCCCTGAACACGGTCGAGCTCACATAAAAACCAGCTGTGTACAAGCGCACTGTGATTGTATCCAGACTTCTGTTTTCCCAGAACCAACCGTGGATGCCTGTGAAGGGCGCATGAAATGAACCCATGCGTTGCTCTGAATTACCTTGTTCAAAACTTTCTGCGAATTCCTCGTCAAAACCTGCCGGTTCCGCATGCATGTCGTAGTAAAGTTCTCCGTCTGCCACCCAACTAAAGACCATAGAGGCATCGAGATCCATCAAATACTTGTACTCAACCGATTGGAAAGATCCTAATTCAAACTCAACGTAATCCGATCGATGAACGATTAGCTGCTCTTCGAAGGGATTCTCGTCCCGAGACAGCGCTGTTAAACCTAATCTTTGCCCAATCCCTAATGGGTCAACGCCAAACTCGGCTGGCAATATGGCGGTTAGAGTCACAATAACAGCCACTGCAAAAGCAATCGCAGTGGCTTTGATTATTGATTGTTGGCTAGGGGCTTGAGTGGGTGATTCTGTTGGCATGTGTGCTTCTCAATCAGTTGGGTTGCTATGTGTCTTAGTATCTGAAAACCTTTCTAATCACTAGCTATCAGCTAGTAAACGGGCTGTAGGATGAATGCGCTAATCTGGTATCCGGCAAGGAGAAAGCCCCCTGTCATCAAGGCCGTATTTGTAACGAAGGCATGGCGCAAATAACTATGGGAAGTGCGCCACAGGCTGAGGAGGATGAACACCGCTGATAACGCGAGGACTTGACCAATCTCAACACCAATATTGAAACCGATAATATTGGTCACCAAGCCGTTTTCTGAAACTTCAAACTCTTGGAGTTTCGTGGCGAGCCCTAGTCCGTGAAATAGACCAAAAACAAACACTGCAATTTTAGTGTTGGGCTCGAACCCGAATAAACGTTTGAACCCGTCGATGTTTTCAAATGCCTTATAAACTATCGATAACCCTATAATAGCGTCGATAATAAATGCATTGACTTGTAGATCAGCCAGCACTCCAAATAAAAGAGTAATGCTGTGGCCAACGGCAAAAAGCGTCACATACTGAATCACGTGTCTCGGGCGATAAAGAAAGAATATAACCCCTACTAAAAATAGCAGGTGATCATAACCGGTTACCATGTGCTTTGCGCCAAGATACATAAATGGGAAGATCGCAGGCCCATCAATCGCCTCAACAAAACTGGCATCGCTACCTTCAATGGTATGGCCAAAAGCCATTGACGTGAGCATCAGCATCGCCATGCCTAAACATGCTTTAACCAGTGCACGGGGGGAATAATTTGTGAGGCGCATTTATTCTTCTTCTGTGTCAAACCGGTTGTTAATGTCTGGATTGTAGGCCTGATGACAGGCTGTGCAAACACTGTAAAGTTTTGCGCCCGCTTGGAAGAAATCTTCTTTATTCTGACTTTCGGCAGCCGCCATGGCATTCAGCCCGGCTTCACTAAGGCCTTCCGAGTATATCATCCAGGCATCATTATCCACCGCGCGACCAGGCAAAGAGAGCATATTGCCAGACTCCACAACGACCGCGGCTTGAGCTCTCACAAAATCCCAGCCTTCATCCGTTGTGGGATACAGTTCTTCATACCCGGAAGCATCTAAGACCCAGCCACCAGAATCCCAAAGAGTATCTGATGCGGGTTCTAGCACAAGCGCCATGAGCTGCTTTACGTCTAACGCAGTATTGAAGTTGGCACTGGTGGTTGCGGAAGCATCGTTATCATCTGGCGTTGAGCAAGCCGCCACCATAAGCATGGCTAAGGCTGCAAGAGCGTTTTTTGAAATTTGCATGTAAAGAGTCTCTCGGTATCGACTAGGGTGAATCCAGTTAGATAGAGGTTAATCTAGCTATGGAGGCAACTTGGTTTCGAGTAGCAGCCAAGTGGCTATTGTGATCTGCATTTCACGATGTTAGCTTGAATTTAGTTTGCCCTAATTAGCCCATTTTTTCCACATCTAACGCCGTGGTGCAGCCTCATTTGGACTCCTATGACACAACTTGCGAAACATTTTTTCAGTAGCTCAATAGTCGAAACCAAACATTTTCTAGCGCTGATTTTTAAATTGCTGTTGATTCTTATGCCTGTCCCACTGTTGGCGGCTAATCAAGTGCTATCAGATCAGGTGCTGATTCAACCAACGCCAGATGGAGGACTGCAGCCCCGCCTGGAAACTGACGCTGCGGGCAACGTTCATTTGATGTATTTCAAGAAGCGCTTAAATCGCCCCGATGCAAGGGAAGGTAACTTGTACTATCGGGAATATGATCATCAGGCTGAGACGTTTGGCTTGCCAGTGAAAATAAGCAGTCAGGCGTTTCCATTGCAAACAGTTTCAATTTCCCGAGCCTCAATGGCCGTTGATTCAGAGGGAAGAATCCATGCTATTTGGTATCTTCCTAAGAGTGCTCAGTATTTTTATGCTCGCTCAAATATAGAGCGAACTCGATTTGAGCCCCAGCGGAGTATGGTAGTGCAGAATACGTTGGGAATTGATGCGGGAGCAGATATTGCGGCCCGAGGTGACCGAGTCGCAATATTTTGGGGCGCAGGTGATTTAAGCCGAGAGTATGAGCGCACAGTGTTTGCAAGAATCTCAGAAGACGGTGGCAAAAACTTCGGCCCAGAACTTCAACTAGGCAACCCAGATCTGGGGGCATGTGGCTGCTGTTCTTTGGCAGCTGATTTTAGTGCGGATGATAGTTTGCTAGTGGGCTATCGCTCGGCATTGGCGGGTGTTGGACGGCACATGCAGTTGCTTACTCTTGAAGGGCTAAGTGAAGGTATTCGCAATGCATCATATGGCGAGCTTCATGAGCTGCAGCAATGGGAGGCTTCTTTTTGCCCGCTGAGCACCAACGATATTGAGGTTACTGAAGATGATTTACTGTGGATCGTTTTTGAAACTGAGGGGCGAATAGTTCAGCAAGCTATTGCCGAGGATGCGGAGCCTGAGCGGGTGGCTGAACCGTTTTCAGAGACTCGGCAAAAGAATCCTGCAATTGCCCTATCAGATTCAGGGCATAGGCTAATTGTTTGGGCCGAAGCTATCAGTCATAGTCGAGGCGGTCGGCTCAATATGCGCCTGATCGACGAAAATTCGACAGGCGGTGATGAGGCAACTTTCAGTTCGGTCGCGCCCATACAGTTAGAGGATTTTAGTTTTCCAGCAGCAGCTGCATTGCCAGAGGGTCGATTTTTAGTGCTCTACTAGAGCTAACGGGGTGGTGCTTCTTGTTGCTGCCTAATTAGCTCACGTTCAAGGGACTGCATTTGCTGCTGTGTCGATTCGATGCTCTGTTGCCCTTGATTGCGAACCGCTTCTCGTAACCTTCGTCCTTGGGTATCTAGACGTGATTGAAATTCAATCTCGTTGAGCCTGCGCTCTAAGGTCTGTCCTGTAGTTTGATTGAGCAATGTTCGTTGCTGGAGCATAGTAAACGCAGCGAACACATAGCGAGTTTGCTCTTTTACTGCGTTTTCTGCGCAGCGCAATTCAATGTCAGCTAAGAGTTTTGTCTCTAGTTCTGACTTGGAAGCGTTGGAATCTTCAGTGATCTGGTTTTTCCAGGTTTTCAGTGTTCTGCAATGGCTAATATAGTCCGCCAGTGTTTCCCCATCCACAGCTCTGATAAATTCATCACACAATAACGCGGCTGCTTCTCCGAGGTTTATATTGAAACTACCTAAGCAGTTGAATGCTTTCTCGTCCAATTCAGCTAGCCGCGAGTTTGCAGAGTTTAGCTCGGTTTGCATTGATTGTTGAGACTGAGCAGAGAGGTTGGGGCTGAAGCAGATGACGTTTAATGCCATGGCAGCGGCGAAACCGAGAGTTAAGCTTTTAGACGTCACAACTGATTCCATTGCATCTGCCAATTTGAGTTACTCGTACAGCTCGAATCGCTTATCCCACTTCTTAAAGCGTTTGCGGCAGTATTTCTCGAGCTTTTTGGGGGTTGCAAAAAAGAGTTCACTAGCCTGTTCTATACTTTCATCGAATTCGCAGAAATCATTGTCGTACTCTCGGCAAACCCAGGGGCGGGTTTCATAAATACCACATTCACCGTGCTCGCCAAGATGCATGCAACGTGACGTAATATGCAGGAACCATCCATCCGAATCCTTAAATACGTTTATGTTCTCGTGGGACACTTGCCAAACTAGGTGGTCGAAGTCTTCTTTCGATTTTGGGGCCGGTATTTTTTGGTTGATTGAATTACAGCAAATGGACTTAGTGCACTTGGAGCATTTATTGTCGATGCCAACGTTGCCAGCATCGCTTACTTCTTGAATTTTTATGGCGTCTTTGGCGTTCATTAAAATCCCCGGTTATAACGTCTAATTAAATTCACATCGCCATTATCACAAGCTAGTGTTTTTATTGCTACCGCCGGCTACCAAATAACTTGTCTTGTCTTACTAGGTCTTTACATGTGGGCAGCTGCTCTCCACAATACTCAGGCAAAGGTTAGCACCTCTTTGTCCAGCTTGTTGCTTAGACTTGATCAATCGCTGGCAATAACATGTCCGAAAAAAGGCTCGTTTATGTACGCTTTCACAATTAGAACGACGATGTGTATCTTCTTGCTGTCGCTTATTCTTTCTTGTTCAACAGATGAGCCGGTGAGTACGTCGGGAATGTTGAACGAAATTTCTCAGGTTGAACCTTTTAAACTTTCAGTAATTTCATCCAAATCATGGTTGGTCAGCGGTGGTGATGCATTAGTTGAGTTGAACGGGGCAGAGGACGCGAGCCTCCTTCCTTTTACCGTTGATCTCAATGGGGCAGATATAAGTGATTTGTTCATTCAAGTATCGGGCTCTCGCAGACAAGCCTTGCTTTCGAGTCTGCCGGAGGGGGACAGCACGCTCGTTGTAGAGTCGCCGTCTACTGGCACTAGTAGCACTTTAACACTGACTAATTACCCTAACTCTGGGCCGATGATATCCGGTCCTCATCAAACCCCTTTTGTTTGCCAGAGCGCTGAATTTCAATTGGCAACTGGGGAGCTGCTGGGTGCATCTTATGACGCCAACTGCTTTGTGGAGCCTCGGGTTGATTACGTCTATTGGTCGGAGACTGAGGAAAATTTTAAGCCTTATAGTTTAGCGATGGATGATTCAGTACCTGAAGATATGGGGTTTCTTGGAGATCAGTCTGAGATTCCATTTATTGTTCGTGTAGAAACTGGAACCGTGAATCGAGCAATCTATGAAATAGCAATGCTGCATGACCCTGCCGAGGGATTGCTTAGCCCGTGGCGCCAAAGCAACGGATGGAATAAAAAACTTGTTTTTACTCACGGAGGGGGCTGCCGAAGCGGCTGGCACCAGCAAGGAGTCGCCACAGGAGGTGTGTTGAATCCGGGTTTGCTGCAAATGGGCTATGCGCTTATGTCATCAACGTTGAATGTGTTCGGGCAAAACTGCAACGATCTGTTGGCCTCCGAAACTCACATTATGTTGAAAGAGCTTTTCATTGAGCATTATGGAATGCCTCTTTATACGGTGGCCACCGGAGTATCCGGTGGGTCGTACCAGTCTCACCAAACCGCAGATAACTATCCGGGAGTCTTCGACGGAATTATTGTCGGCTTGAGTTTTCCCGATGTGACGTCGGCGACTATTTTTACGTTAGCGGATGCACGGCTTCTTCATTACTATTTTGAGGAGATAAACCCTGACGGCTTTTCTGAGGAAGAAGAGCTGGCAGTTTCCGGGTTCGCAGAGCATGCCAGCATCGCCAATCTTAGCCGCGGCGCCGCTCGTCTGGATCCGTTGTTCACTGAAACTGCTTCGTTGGAAGAGCAGGGAAGTGAATTCAGTTTGGAGGAATTGGCCGAGCAACGTTACAGCAGCGATAACCCGAATGGCCTGCGTGCCACGGTTTATGATCACAGCGTCAATGTTTATGGCACCGTAGCGGATAGCAATGCCGCTGCCAGACCTCTCGATAACGAGGGTGTGCAATATGGTCTAGATGCTCTTAATAGTGGCACCATCACCGCTCAGCAGTTTGTTGACCTTAATCGAGATGTGGGTGGCTTTGACAGGGATTTTAATCATGTGTCTGCCCGCACGAGAGCTGATGCAGCGGCAGCTGAAATTGCTATCGAGAGCGGCCGTATTCTGTATGGAGGAGCCGGACTTAGCAGGACTCCTATCATTGATTATCGAAGTTATTTAGATCGCCGTGAAGGGGGAGACATTCACATGATTGTTCACCAGTTTGCCACCCGACAGCGATTAATCAATGCCAACGGAAACGCCGATAATCAAGTGATGCAAGTAGGTGGACGTTGGGGCTTTAGCGAGGCAGAGCCGGATTTAGGCGTACTCTTCGAGCAAATGGATCAGTGGCTCCTAGGCATTCAAGGGGATGGTCAGTCAATGAGTGATGGGCAAAGACTGCGCGCCAATAAGCCCCCAGCCTTGGCAGATGCCTGTTGGAATAACGATAGCTCTCCGCGAACAAAAATAGTGCAGCGTCAGAGCAGTCTTGGTGATAGCGAATGCGCTCAATTATATCCTGTGTATTCAACTCCAAGACAGGTTGCCGGGGCTCCTCTGTCCAATGACATAGTTAGCTGTGTTCTAAAGCCGATTGATTTTGACGACTACGCTGTTGAATTCGATATTGAGCAGAAAGAAGCCTTAAGCCAGGTGTTTCCAGCGGGCGTTTGCGACTGGGATGCACCGGACAAACACAGAGCGACACATCAAGGAACATGGCAATCTTTTGGTCCCTCGCCAGTAAACCGGGTGACCAAGTAATCCTCAACCATTGGTTGAGGAATCTTTGCTTGCAGCTAATATGACTCGCATTTCTAAGCGCTTTATTTCTCGCATGATTTCGAGTTTTTGCATTTGCTGCCAACCAATAATTTTGATGACAGTAAACATAAACAAACAAGTAATAATCCCAAAAAGCCACTCAAGGCTGCTTTGCACGTCAGTCGCAGCAAAAAATTGTACGGTCATCCAAAGCCACGCGAAAAAGGCAAGAAAACCCATAATGTACATATAGTAACTAAACCAGGCCTGACGGCCAGTGAGTGCCATACCGATCATTTCGAAAAGCCCTGCTTGTTCTTCCACGGCTTCCATCTCAGCTTGATCTTGTTGGGAAAGTGCTTGCTTAATTCTCTCGTCGATATCGCTCATGCATTACTCCAGTTTTTCAGCTAATAATTTGCGGCCATAAAAAAGCCTAGATTTTACAGTGCCAATTGGCAGGTTTGAGACTTCCGCTATGTCTTCAACCGTTAACCCTTCCAAATAGAAAAGCCGAAGCACAGTGGAAATTCGATGGTCCAACAGTGTTAGCAGTTTCTCAACTGAGAGCTCTGTATTTAAGTCATCATTGACGGGAATTTCTGGAATCGAGTCTCGTGTCTGAACTACAGCCCGGTCTCTGATCGTTTTTCTTTGCCAGTCTATGCAGCGCCGCTCTAAAATCCTAAAACTCCATGTGCGATAGGCGCTGGGGTCTTTCAATTTGCCGATGTTTCTACCAATCGAGATTAAGCATTCTTGGGTCACATCTTTAGCTGCCTCTCGATCTCGAAGGCGATTAATTGCATACAACAAATACCTCTTGCTCCAATACGTAAGCAATTCTTCTAGAGCCTGCTTCTCACCCTGTTGGGAGCGAATGACGAGCCACTCATTTAGACCTTGGCTCTTACTGGTGCTCATGTTTTTCCTTAATTGTTTGAAAACGGGTTTTATCCCTTTTTAATAGAGTCGTAGCACCCAGGCGTTGGGTTCATTTTCGGCTCGAACCTAAATTGTCGCTGATAACTCGTTAGTCGTTAACTCTTACCATCCTATCTACTTTGAAACTAGCTCGTTTGGTGCTTTGTTACTTGAATTAAGGCTTTTAGTGGTTTAGTTTCGAAATCAAAGTAAAAAAAACAATGCACCAAAAATAGTCTGGAGAGAACAATGGATACTCATACTAGAGCCACTTTAGGAATCAGCCTGATTTTTAGCCTGTGCGGAAGCCTTATGGCTCAGGACTATGAGCCTCCACGAACCGCGTCAGGCAAGCCGGATTTGCAGGGTAACTGGACCAATTCGGCTCTAACGACTATGCAACGTGCGGCCACGTATGAGGACGTTGGGCTGGTGATTCCACCTGCCAGAATTGAAGAGCTTACAGCAGGGCATCACCAAAATGTTCGCCAAGCAACTGATGATAATCAGGTGCAAGGAGAATTGCCTACGGGCGAAGACTTAGGTAGAGGTCGCGGCTACAATGCTTTTTGGGTGGACCCAGGATCTCGATTCGGTCGCGTAAAAGGGGAAGCTAGAACTTCGTGGATTACGGTTCCCGAATCTGGACGCATTCCCTATTCTGATCAAGGCAATGAGCTGCGACGGCAAAATCGGGCCACGTTTTCCGGCAACGACGGACCCGAGGGTCGTGCCCTTGGGGAAAGGTGCCTGATTGGTTTTGGCAGTACTGGCGGCCCACCTATGAACAACGTGCTCTATAACAATATGTATCAAATAGTCCAAACAGACGACTACTTGATGATTATGGTGGAGATGGTTCATGACGCTCGTATTATCCCCATTGATAGTGAACACCGGCCTGAAGAGTTAGAGCCTTGGCTGGGCGACTCTGTGGCTCATTGGGAAGGAGATACTTTAGTGGTCGAAACAGTCAATTTACATCCCCAACAAGCCCCCCGCAATGTTGCAGCACTCTCAAAGCAAGGCAAAATCATAGAAAGATTCAGCCGTTACTCTGCAGAGCAAATTCTCTATGAATTCGAAGTCACTGATCCGGTTTACTATACGCAAACGTGGCGTGGTGAAATGGCGTTTAATGCCACGGAAACTAAGCCTTATGAATATGCCTGTCATGAAGGCAACTACGGTCTGCCGGGAATACTAGGCGGAGCTCGGCGTCTGGAAATGGATGCTAGCGACTAAATCTTGGGGTTTACGTTTCTTCCCAAAATTTGGTCATCTCCATAAACATGAATGAGGCTGACCAAGTGATCAACGAAAGCCCAGTGATCGCTTCCAGGCCGGCCGTGAACCGGAAGTGGCCAAAAGGCTCAATATCTCCATAGCCCACCGTTGTGTAGTTGGTGATCGAAAAATAGACGCAGTCCATCAGGCTGCCATCGAAGTTCCCCTCAAGTGTGCCGTAGTCCCCGTAATTGAACATGAAGTAGAACGCTATTCCAAATAGCCACACTTCAATAATGTGGGCGCAAATCGTTCCAAAAACTCCGATAACCACTCTGAGTCGGTGTTTGATTTTTATTAACTTGGGGATCATTACCCAGAGTAGTCGCAGCATTTCATAGTGAATAATTACTGCCGCAGAAAGAAGAAAGCTGTTGATTAAGAATGTGTATAACATGGGTTCACTCTGCCCCTATGACACTATGGTCGCCGTTAGCTTGAGCCTGACTCTGAGCTAGGTGGCTGTTTTAACGCTTTAAACAGACCTAAAACACTAATGGCGAGCCAGAATATTTCAATGATAAAAGAAGACAGGTTGAACGTAACAGTGAGAGAAACTAATACCAACATGGCGCCGACTATGTTTAAAACACTGTAACTCAGCTGTGTACTCTTGAGCTTTTCTAATTGCAGTAGCCCATAGCTCACAACAATAAATAATACGCCTATATTGCCAACTAAATCGGACCATAAGTAGTTCACGGTAACCACCTTCTTTGAAATTGCCGGGCATTTGCCTTGCTGCGAGATTAGGATGATCGCTATTTCTCTTATCGACAGGGTAGCAGGATCAAGCTACTGTAGTTAACCCTAAGTTGTGGATATAAGTTCAATGCGTCAGCTGACTACTTCAATTCGCGATCAAAGTTAGTATTCTAAGGTGATCGCAGTTTTTGATTTTAACTCTTAAGACTTCATTAGGTGGCAGAACCCGCATCGTGTCCAACACTGACCGTGAGTTTAGATATTTTGGTATTCCAATTATGAACAAATTTACCTCGATTGTTTTGATCAGTTTGCTAGCCGTTCAACTGGGCCAAGTGCATGGGGCGGAGATGCCAGAACTGCAAAGAAGCCAAGAGATGCTTAGGGAAATTCAGCGCATTAGCGTCGAAATTGAAAGAATTGAATCTGAATCAGGCCCTTACAGCGGCGATTTGCTTTCACCCTTGCAGTCATTAGTTGAACTGAATCAGACAGAGAATGACTTTCAAGAAGTGGCGCGGCTGCAAGCTCGGCAGCTTCAGATTATGCGGGCAGAACTGGGTTTAGATCATTCCGATAATATTGCATTGGTAGAATCTATCGCGGCCACCAATATCCGCCTCGGTGCTTGGGAGCAGGTTGCTGACAACCTAGAGCATATTCGCTATTTGCAAGGGGTAAACTCCGCAGGCAAACCGGAACTGCTGCTTAAGGCTGTTGCGACTCAGGCATCGTGGCTCATGGCCCAAACTGTTGTTGGAGAAAATCGCAGAAGACCGCGGGAGCTGCTGAAAGCGCGGGAATTGTTTGATGAATTAAAAGATTTAGCTGAAGATGCGTACGGTGAAGATAGTCCCGAGATGGCGCCGTGGTTATACGCGAGAGCCCTTCATCTGTATAAACTAGTGGCCATATTAAACAGCCGAAATGGACTGGCCAGTGATACGCTGGAACGGCTCATTCAAGTGGACGGTGTTGGGCGCCTGCAGGCCTATAACTCCCGTGCCGGCCTTTTTAATACCTTTCAGTTTGGCAGAAACAACCAGGTGCCTGTCTTAGATGGTGATTCACTGGTGGGTGAGGCCTACTTGCGCGACGGGCTTTCAGAACTAAGACAAATCAGTGAAAATTTTGAAGCCCAGGGAAATATTGAAGCGCAGGCAATGGCGGAGATATACAGTGGAGACTTTCGCGTTCTCACTGACTTGGGTTCTGGCCGGAAGAGCTATAATAAGGCCCGAGATTTATTGCTGGAGGTCGGCATTTCCCAGCAAAGAGTCACTGATTTTTTCTCTCACCCACAAGTCATTCCGAAAGAAAAATTTGTCACCAGCTTCGCTGAAGCTGAGGAATTACAGAAAAAGGCTTTCAGAACGTCAATTAGTGAAGAAGGCGGGCTGGTCCTTGAGTTTGTTGCTCAGCAGGAGGATGCCCCCACCGTGGCGATGTCCTCGGATTACTCTGACCGCTGGGGGTTTGAGATTCCTTCAGACTTCGTAGAAATGAGTTTTACGGTGAGCTCGCGCGGAGTGGTGTCTTCAGCAGATTTTCTTGCTGCAACGTCAAATGACAAAGGCCTGCGCCGAAAAGCCATGCGCGCTGTGCGTGGTCTCAAGTTTCGCCCTCGCTTTGAGGGTGAAAAGTCCGTTCGTACTAAAGCGGTAAGACTGCAATATCGCGTCGAAGAGGATCCTCGTTAACCTTGAATCAAAACAGGATATAGGGATGCCAGCAGTAGAGCCGCCATGGAGTAGTTAAATAGTTTTAGCCTGCGTGGGCTGGTTAGAAAATGTTGCAGCTGCAATCCCAATACTGCCCAGAGGCTTACTGAAGGCAGATTGATTACCCCAAAAATCAGCGCCACTAAACCAATGGCGGAAATACTTTGGGACGGCGCATAAACGGTTGTTGCTGTCAGCGCCATCGACCACGCTTTCGGGTTTACCCATTGAAACATTGCCGCCTGCAAAAAGGTAAACGGTTTGCTCGTGGGGTCAGCACGGGCTTCGGGTTTGCCAGCATTGGCGATTTTGTAAGCTAGGTAAATCAAATAAAGCACGCTCACTGTTTTCAGTGCGAGGTAGCTAGCGGGGAATGCTTCAAAAATCTGGGCAAGACCTAGGCCAACCAAAGCGACCATTAAGCAAAAGCCCAATGCAATACCCAGCATGTGGGGAATAGATCTACGGAAGCCGAAGTTTGCACCGGATGCCATTAGCATCAAATTGTTAGGCCCTGGTGTTATCGAGGAAACGATTGCAAAACCTGACAACGCCAAAAATAATTCATAGTTCATGATTTACTGTCTTTTTGAAAATTTTTGCAACTATAGTTGATAAATCGAGAAATTAGCTTGCTTAGTGCGCTTATTTTCGCAAATATAATCAATATATGATCAAAATTGACAAATATAACGACCGAATATTGCAAACCCTCAAGGAGAGGGGGCGCATTAGCAATGCAGAGCTTGCTGAATTGGTTGGCCTTTCTCCTTCAGCCTGTCTGCGAAGGGTTCAAGAGTTAGAGCGAAGTGGAGTCATCAAAGGCTACCGTGCAGTTCTTGATCAGGCAGAATTGGGTATTGGATTTATCGCGTATATTGCAGTTGGCTTGTCTGACCATACTAGTAAATCCCAGTTAGCCTTTGAGCGAGCCATCACACAGTCGGCGCAAGTCAGGGAATGCCATAATATTACCGGTTCGGTTGAATACATGCTCAGAGTCGAAACGAAGGATTTAGCTGCCTACAAGGTTTTTCATTTAGAGACCCTTGGCACTTTGCCCCAGGTCAATTCCATTGAAACTTTCGTAGTTATGGATTCTCCCAAGGATGAACGAGCATAGAATTTTGGCGAAGCTCTTAATCGTGTGTACGCTAACGAATAAAAGTGATAATTTCCAAAGCTCATACCCCGTATAGACTATTCCAAAGGTTTACCTTCCTTGAATACTGATGACATTCTGCTAACGCTACTTAGCTGCGCCTTTTTTATGGGAATTGTGGCTTGGGTGTCGTACCTGAAAACCCGCGGCGAAGTGGAGACTAAAGACGGCTACTTTTTAGCTGGAAGAGGGTTGAGTGCGGTATTCATCGCAGGCTCCATGTTGCTCACAAATCTGTCTGCTGAACAGCTAATCGGGCTCAACGGATCTGCCTACGGATACAATTTAAGCAGCATGGCCTGGGAGGTGACGGCAGCCTTTGCAACAATCTGTATGGCCTTCATTTTTTTACCCCGCTATTTGGCTGGCGCGTTTACTACCTTGCCTCAATTTTTAGCCGACCGCTTTGATGATTCAGTACGGCGCATGTCAGTGATTTTGTTCATGCTAGGCTACGGTTTAGTGACAATCCCATCGGTGCTTTACTCTGGCTCTATAGCCGTATTACAGCTCTTTGACTTGCCACTGTTGTTTGGTATTAGCTACAGCATGGCGCTGGTTGGAACAATAGTGACTATCGGCTGTATTGGATCGATTTATGCTGTCTTTGGCGGGCTTAAAGCAGTGGCCGTGTCTGATACTCTCAACGGTGCTGGTTTGCTGATAGTAGGGTTGGCTGTTCCTTTGCTTGGTTTGTCGCTACTTGGCGATGGCAGTATCAGTGATGGCGTTACAATTATTACAACCACAGAAACCGAAAAACTCAACGCTATCGGACGTGCTCAAGATCCCACACCGTTTGGCACAATTTTTACCGGCATGATATTCGCCAACCTGTTTTATTGGTGCACTAACCAATACGTTATTCAACGAACCTTAGGAGCCAAAAACTTGGCTGAAGGTCAGAAAGGCGTGCTTTTCTCCGGTTATTTCAAAGTACTGGTTCCTTTCATGATGATGATACCTGGAGTGATTGCTTATCATCTGTACGGACCTGGGCTGGATTCCATCGATCTAGCGTATCCTCAGTTAATCCGAGATGTGTTACCGGTTTATGCGATGGGGTTTTTCTTGGCAGTGCTATTAGGTGCAGTCTTTAGTTCGTTTAATTCTTTGTTGAACAGCGCTGCAACCCTATTCTGTCTCGATGTTTATGCACCACTTCAGAAGTCTACTCCAACAGATAAACAGTTGGTTAGAGTTGCTAAAATCGCCAGCGTTGTGATTGCACTGTTTTCCTTTGTTGTTGCTCCGCTCTTACAATTTGCACCTGAAGGGCTCTGGCAAATCATTCGGATCTTTACTGGGTTTTACAATATCCCAGTGATCTCAATTGTTATTGTTGGGCTATTCACGACCAAAGTGCCGGCACTTGGCGCAAAGATTGCGATTGTGTTTCATATTATTGTGTACGGGCTTTTTCAGTTTGTTCTTGCGGATATTACAAGCCTGCATTTCCTCCACTTGTACGCAATCCTGTTTGTCGCTGAAGTTGCTATCATGCTAACAGTAGGAAAGCTAAGACCCCGCCATGATCCATGGAACTATAGTTTGCAGACTAAGGTGGATCTCAAACCGTGGTCCTTGGCGGCGCCTTGTGCCTTTACACTTTTTTCCAGCGTTGTGTTTTTGTATCTATTGTTTTCAGAGTTAGGTTTGGTGAATGGTCTGAGTCTATGGTTCTGGCCTCTAGTTCTCAGCCTTATTCTGATGAATGCTGCAGTCTGGTTTTTAGGATTAAGCAATAGGTTACAGCAGTTTTTACCTTTATCATTTGGTCCCACTACAAAAAATACTGAAGAGAAACTCACTCCGTGAAATTTCCTGACTACAGCGAAAACCCTATTCGTTTTTTTGACAATCCAGCGGCGCAACGGAATTTTGCTAAAAACCATAAGCCAGCAAGCGGCATGGCTGCCAGCAAATACAAAATAAATATCATTGGCTGTGGCATGATTGGCCGAGAACATATGAGTGTTGCAAGCTTGCTGGGTTTGGCAGCTGTGAATGGGGTTTTCGATGTAGAGAAAGAAAGCATTGCCAAGGCCAAACAAGAGTTTGCCAGCTATGCTTCCCATCAGCTGCATGTTTACGAAAGTCTTGAAGAGGCGTGTTTTGATGAAGCGGTGGATGCTTTATTTATTTGCACCCCTAACTTTACCCACTTTGAAATTTTGCAAACAGCGTTGAAGTCCGGCAAAGGTATTTTTGTGGAAAAGCCTATGGCTACGGATTTGTCAGAGGCAGCTGAACTGGTTGCTTTGGCAGAAACCTATTCGAATTTCATTCAACTGGGTATGCAGTACAGATACAAGTCTCAGTATTCCCAAGCGTTTTGTCTTGTCAAAAAACAGCAGTCCTTAGGAGAAGTGAAGACTATCAGCATGTCTGAATATCGTCCTCCTTTTTTAGATAAGGTTGAGCAGTGGAACAAATTTAATGAAAATAGTGGCGGTACTCTTGTGGAGAAATGCTGTCACTACTTTGATCTCATAAATATGATGGCTGAATCTATTCCGGTGAAGGTGTTTGCAACCGGCGGACAGGCAGTGAACTTTATTGATTTTGTCCATGATGGAAAATCATCAGATATCGATGATCATGCGTTTGTGATCATCGAATATGCTAATGGTGTGAAAGCTAACTTTACGCTAAACATGTTTTGTCCGGAGCTGGAGGAAGAATTAGTGGTGGTTGGGGATAAAGGGCGGCTCACGGCAGCTGAAAAGTCCAGTTTTGTTGAGGGCCGTAACTCCAAGGCGACCTTATCACTGGAAGTTGATTCCCTTACAGGCGCTGAAGATTTCGATTTAACCTATGCTCCGTTGGTAGAGCGCAGTGGTCATCACGGAGCCACATTTTTTGAGCATATGGCGTTGATAGAGAAACTCGACGGTGGCGAGCCGGACAGTGCGACTCCGTTGCAAGGTTTGTGGGCACTTATTGTTGCGTCCGCTGCACAAGAGTCTATCCGCATAGGAATGCCCGTGCTGATAAAAGACTATTTAAATACACTTAATATTAAGGAACGTTAACGTGACAGTAAATGGAATTAAAGTTGGTAATGAGACAATGCCATCTGTGGGTTTGGGACTTTGGAAAATTGAAAAATCTCAGACGGCTGCTGCCGTGGAGGAAGCTATTAAAGTTGGCTACCGTCACTTGGACAGTGCAGCTGACTATGGCAACGAGCAGGAAGCCGGGGAAGGAATTGCTAAAGCGTTGGCCAGTGGCCTCTGTACACGAGAAGAGTTATGGATTACTTCAAAACTTTGGAATACCTATCATAGTCCTGAGCACGTGCAAGCTGCCTGCGAAAAATCCTTGGCAGACTTAGGCGTCGACTATTTGGACCTTTATTTAATTCATTTCCCCATCGCTTTGAAGTACGTGGATTTTGAGGAGCGCTATCCGCCTGAGTGGTTTTTTGACCCAACAGCTGCTCAGCCTAAAATGGAAATCGCGCCGATACCGCTTTTTGAGACTTGGAAAGCAATGGAGGCTTTGGTAGACAAAGGTCTAGTTAAACAAATAGGAATTTGTAATTACAATTCTGCATTGCTGCATGACTTGTATTCTTACGCAAAAATTAAACCGGCGATGTTGCAAGTAGAATCCCACCCTTACTTGACCCAAGAACGCTTGCTGCGTTTGGCTGCAGATTATGATCTAGCAGTGACCTCATTTTCACCTCTTGGTGCTTTGTCATACTTGGCATTAGATATGGCGGACAAAAACGAGTCTGTACTGGAACAGGAAGTTGTTATATCTGCAGCACGTCGGCTTAATAGGACGCCAGCTCAGGTAGTGTTGAGGTGGGGGATTCAGCGCGGTAGTGCGATTATCCCTAAAACCAGCAAAGTGGAGCGTCTTAAAGAAAATATCGCTCTTTTTGATTTTCAGCTTAGCGATGAGGAGATGGCTGCCATCAGCGGGCTGAACTTGAATCGCCGCTTTAATGACCCGGCAGTGTTCTGCGATCTGGCTTTTAATAAATTCTATCCAATCTACGATTGAGGGTTAGATGAAAAATTATTTCGACACGATTACTGTTACTGATCAGCAAGAACATAGCGGCTCTTCATTCCCACTGGCTTTAGCTAATCCTCAGAAAGATTTAAGCCTAGAGGACTTGATTGAGGGGATTGCCCAGCAGAAATCGATTCTTCTGCGTCAGTTGCAAATCCACGGCGCGATTCTTTTTCGAGGCTATCCTGTTTCCAGCGCCGAAGATTTTGACCGTTTCCTTAGTGCTTTTGATCTGCCAAATTTTACTTACAGTGAATCGTTGTCCAATGCTGTGCGCACAAATCGAACAGAGAAAGTGTTCACTGCCAATGAGGCACCGGCTTCGGTGTCAATTTACCTACATCACGAGATGGCTCAAACGCCAGTGTTTCCAGCAAAGCTTTTCTTTTATTGTGAACATGCGGCGGAAGCTGGCGGCGCCACTCCTTTGTGTCGCTCAGATATTTTGCTTGAGCGCCTCGCTTTAGTTGATCCTGAATTCGTTGAGAAGTGCGAGACTCTCGGCGTTCGGTATTCCAACACAATGCCCGAAGAAGATGACGCAGAATCAGGTCAGGGTAGAAGTTGGCGTAGTACTTTAAGTGCTGATACAGCCTCCGCTGCTGAATCTAAACTTGCAGAATTAGGCTATGCCTGGGAATGGTTGGACCAAGGTAATTTACGAGTGACTTCTCCGGTACTCCCAGCTGTCAAACATTCTAGTGACGGCCGTAGGGTTTTCTTTAATCAGTTAATTGCTGCTTTTAGAGGCTGGAAGGACAGCCGGAATGTAAAAAATAAGGCTATTACTTTTGGCGATGGCAGTGAAATACCGGTGGAGTCTATGGCTAAAGCCATCGAACTCGGCGATGAACTGAGCTTCGATGTTCCCTGGCAGACCGGCGATATTGCACTGGTCGATAATTACCTAGTTATGCATGGGCGCCGCCCTTTTCAGGGGCAGCGTCGGGTATTAGCTTCACTTGTCTCAGGGTCGAATTAAAGGTTTATACTATGGCGCTCATTCAAACTCTATCGCCCCGAGCCCGATTCAGACAGCTGTTGTCGTCCATGCTCTTGGTTGTTTTTGTCAGTGGCTGCGCGATAACCGATTTGGAAGACTGGCCAGCTGACTTACCAGAAGTCGATCTTTTTGTTGCCAGCTATAACACGGACCCTGTGAATCAGGGCTATCAAGAGCTGAGTGTTTATTTATATTGGGTTAGAGCTTTTTATAAAGGCAATATCGCTTACCCGACCGGTTGGAGTGATGTTGAGAATATCATTCAGGCTGAAAGCGGTGACAATCCTGACCCAGTGTTTTCAGCTAAGCTGGAAGCGTTGGGAGTGGCGATAGCCGCTGAATGGTCGAAAGAAAATCCTATTCGAAAAATCGACAATAGAATGCTGGCCATGTGGGCATCCATTTTGCAAATAGCACTCACTGAAAACAAGCATCGACAAGCGGTGGACTTAGTGTCTAAGGATATCGATGATTTGTTTGCCGGCAAGGTCAGCGGCGATGAGCTTACTGATGCCCGTTATGAAACTGCCTTGGGATTGCCGCTGTTTGGTGATTTCTAATTCGGTTTGTCGAGTTATTGCCGAGCTCTAGCTTGGATTCTCCCTCAGAAGTAAGCAGGCAGACTATAATTGGTCTTACCAATCTGGTCTGACCAATGCTGCCTCGAAGCTACTTCGAAGCCACTTCGATTCTAGGTTTATGACTCATAATATTACTATTAGCCATGAGATTTCTGAGTCTCTACGCTCCGATATACTGGGCAATCGCTATCTGTCCGGAGATCGGCTGCCGTCAGAGCGGGATTTGGCGACGCGCTTCAGGTCCAGTCGCGGCGCTGTACGAGAGGGCTTGTCGCAGCTGGAACAAATTGGACTCATTCGGATTATGCCCGGAGGCGCTAGAGTTCAGCCCATCGAGAATGCAAGTCTTGGCGTTCTAGGGCCATTGTTGGAGTTTGGTGAAACCCCTGATCCCAAGCTTGTCGATCAATTTTTGGAGGCTTTTGGGGCGTTGGCATCGGTGACGGCACGATCAGCGGTCGAAAAAGCCAGCCAAGAGGAACTGAACCAACTACAGCAGCTGGTCGTTAATCTTGCTAAGCAAAATAATATATCGGACAAGGCGCAACAGCAGTGGCGTGGCTTGTTCGAGGCAATGGCTGAGATAGCTGACAACCTAGTCATCCGCCTTATAAGCAATGATTTGAGAGCTCAGTTTCTAGACCACATGACGAGCCTCGGGATTAACCTTGATCAAAGAGAAAGGCTAGCAGCAAGTACCCTGAAAAATTTGAAATACAGTTTAAAACAGGCGGACGCAGAGCTTACTGGAAAAGCAATTTTTGACCACTTTGCTGACTTGCGAATTGCAGTGTCTAATCGGATTTCTGATTTAGAGACTGAAGCTCAGGCTTAGTGCGTAAAAGGTCAATGGAACTCAATGCGTTCAATACTTTGGCTGCCAGAAAATGTGTGAAAGTGTAGTGCGTGATAATCACGTGAGAAACTAAACAGGAGTGTTGGAATGAAGCGGGTACTATTACCGGTTGGGATATTGGTTGTCTGCATACTTTTTGCGGGGTTCTTAGTGCGCTCGCCTACTCAGGTTGAAGAGGCTTCGCCTGAGATGATTCCAGTCGCAGTTCGGGTAGTTGAGGCGCAGCTCGAGTCAGTGGCCCTGTCAGTTGAATCACAAGGTAAAGTTCAACCTGCGCAGACAGCTTCAATTTCGGCAGCGGTGGCAGGCCCTGTGGCATGGATATCTCCGGCAATGGAAGCGGGAGGATTTGTAGCGCAAGGAGAGCCCCTGCTGCGATTAGATTCAGTGGATTTTGAAACCGCCAAGGCGCGTAGCATGGCTGCGCTGCAACAGGTGGAAGCAGAGGCTCGTTTTTCAAGCAGTGAATTAGAGCGTTTCATTGAGCTGGCGGAAAAAAACCTGGCTAGCGATTCCCAGCTCCAAGATACTCGCCGACAAGCCGAAGTTGCGAATGCTCGCTTGGCAGACGCTCAGGCCAGCTTTAAGCAGGCTGAGTTAGATCTAATGCGAGCTGAAATAAAAGCACCTTTCAACGCTGTTATTGAAAGCCGTGACGTGGAGCTAGGCCAATATGTTAATCGAGCGCAATCAGTGGCGGTTGTTCACGGTGCGGACGAAGTTGAAGTTCGAGTACCCTTGGCCATTCGCCAGTTAGGTTACCTTGATATTCCGTTGGGCTTAAGAGGCGAGTTAAGCGGAGAGCAAGCGCCGGACGTTGACCTACTAGGTTATTACGGCGGCCAAGAATACCTGTGGCATGGTGAGTTGGTTCGCACCGAGGCGGTTATTGACCCCAACAGCAACACAGTTCAAACAATTATTCGGGTAGATCAGCCCGGCGCGACTGATTCATCTAGCTATTCCGGGAACCAGATTCCCCTCCCTATTGGACTTTTCGTTCAGGCAAGCATCAGCGGTAAGCGGATAGACGATATTGTGGTGCTTCCGCGATCAGTTATCCGTAACAACAACCAAGTGCTTGTGGTGGATACAGAAAACAAAATGTACTACCGAGATGTGGAAATTTTCAGGTTAGAAGAATCGCGAGTGCTAATCAGTGCGGGACTTTTACCCGGCGAGAAAATCTGTATTTCCCCGATTCAAGCTGTTGTAGAAGGGATGTCCGTGCAACCCATCGTGGAAACTATCTAGTAATGATTGTTTTCGATTCACTTACTACATTCCCTAGAGGTTAGATTTGAGAACTCCTATTGCATGGTTTGTTAAGAACCCAGTGGCTACCAATTTGATGATGCTCATCTTTTTGGTCGGTGGATACATTGCCTACAACACGATTAATCAAGAAGAATTTCCAGACATAGAGTTCGGTCTCATTCAGGTCAGTGTTCAATATTTGGGAGCAACGCCGGAAGAAGCCGAATCTGCTGTTTGTCTGCGGATTGAGGAAGCGTTAGAGGGCACGGAAGATATTGACGTGTTTACTAGTACAGCCAGAGAGGGTGGTTGTGATGCTACGCTTACGTTGGCAACGGGTGCAGATTTGAACCGCGTGCTGAACGACGTAAAAGGCAAAGTTGATGCGATCCAAACCTTTCCAGTAGAGGTTGAACGGCCGATCGTAAGATCTTTTAGCGCTAGCGGTAACGTTATGACAATGGCGCTGTCTTCTGATACCAATGATGCAAATTTAAAGATAATTGCAGAGGAAATCCGCAACGATTTGCTAGACCTGCCGGAAGTGTCTACCGTCAATGTGGAATACATCAGACCTTTTGAAATTTCAATTGAAGTATCAGAGTACACGCTACGACAATATGGTTTGACCCTAGATCAAATTGCCAGGGCAATTGATCGCGCGTCTTTGGACCTTCCTGGCGGCACTATTAGAACTCAGTCAGGTGAAATTCTAGTCCGAACTAAAGGACAGGTTTACGAAGGCAGTGAGTATGAAAATGTCGTTATTCAATCTTATCCGGATGGTACGCAGCTGCGACTTGGTCAAATAGCAACAGTCAAGGATGGTTTTGAAGAGGGCTATCTGGATGCGCGCCTTAACGGGGTAAACGCCGCCATAATTGATGTGCTGAGAGTAGGTGATGAAGACATTGTTAGGTCTGCTAATCAAGTGCGTGAGTTCATGGGCTCCACAGAATTCGATCTGCCTGAAGGAATGAAGCTAGATATCATCACCGATTCTTCGGTCAGTACAAAAACCAGAATTGCCACGGTTGCTCAGAACGCTTACACCGGTCTAATTTTGGTGCTAATAGTCTTAGCCTTATTTTTAAAATTTCGTCTGGCGATTTGGGTGGCAGCAGGAATTCCTATTGCCATTGCTGGGGCGCTTGCGATCTTCCCCGGCATGGGCCTAACAATCAGCTCTCTCACTGTGATGGGGTTCATTCTTGTACTGGGCATTGTGGTTGATGATGCGATTGTAGTCGGTGAGCGTATTTACTACTTTGAACGGCAAGGGCTGAGCAAAGAGGAAGCAGCAATCGAGGGCACTGTCGAGGTATCTGTACCGGTCATTTTTGGGGTGCTCACAACGATAGCTGCGTTCTTACCTTTGTTGCTGCAAACCGGTCAATTTGGCTCTTTTTCTAATGTGATTGGCGGCGTGGTTGTGTTTTGTTTGATTGCCAGCTTGATCGAATCTCAGTTGATACTTCCAGGACATATTGCCCACCGAAAGACTGAAGGCTACCTTTTCGAAGGGACTTGGATCGTTTTGGCGTGGCAGCGGTTTCAAGACAAAATCTCTGGCGGGATGGAACATTTTGCTGAACACGGTTATCGCCGTGCACTGCGTAAGGTATTGAAGTACCGCTATGCGGGCTGGGCTACGGCCACTGGCGTTATTATCGTGGTGGTAGCTCTAATGATAAGCGGTCGCGTGAATTTCCAATTCTTCCCGTCGATAGAAGGCGATACGGTGTTTGGTACCGTCAAGATGCCTGTTGGTGTGCCCGGTTATATCACCGAGGAAGCGGTTGATTTGCTCGAAGAAAAAGCCTTGGAATTAAAGGCTGAATTAGATTTGGAATTAGTGGATCTGAAAGAAGCAGGATTGGCGCCTGCCACGACTGAAAGCGTGATTGAAAGTATTTTGACGATTGTGGGTGGTCAAGCACCTCGAGGTGGTCCGGGGGGCGGCGGTGGTGGTTCTGGCAGCAGTGAAGTCGCGGAAGTTGTGCTTTATTTGAAGCCGTTCTTCGAACGGGGCGAGATGAGCTCCGCGGAGATCCGGGATCGCTGGCGTGAAAAAGTAGGCACCATTTCCGATGCGTTGGAATTGACCTTCGTGTCCGATGCTTTTTCGGCGGGAGAAGCCATCAACTATCGATTAGAAGGCAGGGATGAGAACAACCTAAAACTTGCCTCTACTCAGCTTCGAGAAGAGCTGATGCGCTATCCTGGTGTGTTTGATGTTTCTGATTCATTTAGAGCTGGCAAGCAAGAGGTCCAGATTCAAATTCTGGATAGAGGCAAGACTCTCGGTCTTACTTTGAACGATATTGCCACTCAAGTGCGTCAGGCGTTTTTTGGAGCGGAAGCTCAGCGTATTCAGCGAGGAGCTGATGACATTCGGGTAATGGTTAGATATCCAGAGCCTGAGCGTCAGTCGTTAGGGAACTTGGAAGACCTGTTGATCAGGACACCAAGCGGTGCCGAAGTTCCTTTTCTCAGTATCGCGTCTTATACCTTGGGGAATAGTTATTCGTCCATACGGAGGCAAGATGGCAGAAGAGTCATTACTGTAGTGGGTGACGTTGATCGAAATGTCATTACTCCTGAGGAAATACGAAGGGAAATTATTAGTAAATACCGGAGTCAGTGGGCGCAAGAATTGGATGTGGAGTTGGTCGTTGGCGGTGAAGGTGAGCGGCAAGCGGAATCTTTAGGAGAGCTGCTGAATACCTTTCCCATTGCCATGATGGTGATTTTTGCACTGCTCGCTATTCCATTGAAGTCGTACGTGCAGCCATTGATTATTATGAGTGTTATTCCGTTTGGTGCCATTGGTGCGGTTTTTGGGCACTTTATCATGGGCGCGGATTTGGTGTTCTTCTCAATGCTCGGCATCATTGCTTTGTCTGGTGTTGTTGTAAACGCCAGTCTCGTTTTAGTGATCACAATCAATCGGCTTAGAGAGGAGGGCGTGGGAATGGTCGATGCTGTCTCGCGCGCTGGAATGATGCGTTTTAGGCCTATTTTCTTGACCTCGGTAACGACGTTTATAGGGCTAGTTCCATTAATGGTGACAGCGAATCCTGCCACGTTCTTCATCGTCCCAATGGCTATTTCACTTTCTTTTGGCGTACTGTTTGCCACGGTAATTACGCTGTTTCTTGTTCCCTGCTTGTACTTGATATTGCATGATTTCTCAGGTCACACAGACACGGCTGAAGAACGAGCACTAGCATACACGCGATAGTTGCCGTAACCTTCTCTCATCACTTTTTAGTGGCCATGTTTAACCCCATGGTCACATTATTTTGCTGAGGAAAAATAATGAGAAACTACTTAGGACACCGCTTGGCGATTCTTGCTACTAGCGTAGTTTTTGCAGCTAGCGCCATGGCGCAATCCAACCGTATAGATATAGTTCGTCCAGACGCTCCTGAGCTTGCTGGGTTTGGTGAGTTGGCCATTGGAGTTAGAACGGTCCAAGTGACCGATGCCGGCAGAGTCGATATCCTTAACACGGAGCGGGGAGGCGAATCGGCTTTCTATGATCGCTCTTTGACTCTCGAGATTTGGTATCCCGCCCAGCTTTCAGCAAATCAAGCGCCTGGCGGAGAATACAAAGCAATCACTCGAAATCCAGAAATCATTGCGACGCTTCAAGGGAAGGCCGTACGAGATGCCCAACCCCTTAGCGGCACAGATGCATTTCCTCTGGTAATAATTTCCCATGGTTATCCGGGTAATCGGTATTTGCTGAGCCACCTAGGGGAAAACTTGGCCAGCAAAGGCTATGTGGTCGCCTCTATTGATCATACAGATAGCACCTACGATGATCAGCAAGCCTTTAGCAGTACTCTTTACAATCGGCCCCTGGATCAGCGCTTTGTGCTAAAGATGATGGCCGAGTTTTCGTCAGAACCAACTCATTTTTTGAATGGCTTGGTTGATGCTGATACGACTGGGGTCATAGGCTATTCAATGGGAGGATATGGTTTAGTTAATAATTTGGGAGGAGGTTACGCCAGTGAGATCGTGTCCTCTTTTGTCGCTCCCCCTAATGAATTGCTTAATCTTCATGCTACGGGTAATCCAGATTACCGAGACGGGTTAGATTCTCGTATTAAGGCTGGCGTGGCGGTGGCCCCTTGGGGGATGAATGCAAACTTTTGGACAACTCAAGATTTAGAGAATATTTCAGTGCCAGCGCTTTATATTGCGGGTGATGCTGACACAGTTGCGGGATACATCAATGGTCCGCGAGCGATTTATGAACATGCCAAAGGCAGCGATAGGTACTTACTCACCTACAAGAATGCGGGACACAATGCTGCAGCGCCTTATCCGCTGCCTCAGGAAATATTGAATAGCGACGACAAAACCGGAGCTAGTCACTACACTGACCCTGTTTGGGACACTGTCAGAATGAACAATATCATGGCCCACTTTGTGACAGCCTATCTTGATATGCATCTTAAGGAAGATGAATCGAAAGCCAGTTATTTGGACCTAGTCGAAGACGGAGCAGATGGAAAATATTCTGTATCTAACGGTCAAGAGAAAGACGATCACACTTATTGGAAGGGATTTGGTTCAGGAACGGCGGTTGGGCTGAAATTAGAATATTTAAGCAAAGGCCAATAGTTTAAATTGCTATTAAGCTGGCACCGCTACTCTGTGCTTAAGGCGCGGAGTAGCGGTGAAGTACAAATAGACCTTAGCTAGGGTTTAACAGCCAATCTAATTGGCATCACGTTTACTTCTTTCCAAACGTCTCCTTTGACATACGGGTCATTGCTAAGCCAATCATCGAGTTCCTCTTGGGTGTCAAACTCTACATACAGGGTGGAGCCAACCATATTTCCGTCGTCGTCGAGAATGGCGCCACCTGCGATTATTTTCCCTTCTTTTTTCAGTAATCCTGCCTCTTCTAAATGGGCCGGTCTCGCTGCTAATCTGCGAGCCGGTGCTTCTTCGTCGTCGCCGTCAAAAGCGGTGATTTGGTATTGCATAGAAATGCCTCTTAGTTGAAAGAATCTAGCTCTAGTTTGTTGATAAACGATACATCAGAACCGCAGCCCGCTTTGCTTGTATTCGCAGGGATTCAAGGTCACCGGTTTCATTCACAGTATGATCATTCGCACCGCCCATTCCCATCCCATCGATTGCCATTGTAACGTATTCGCCCACATAGGAAATGTCAGCGGCTCCAGCGCGACTGGGGTCCACAGCCGTGACTTCGCCAAATCCTAGGTCTTGGCTTGCTTGACTGAATTGCTCCAGTAAGAGACGGTTGCCCTCGCTGTCAGGAAACGGTGGCATACCTGGATCAAAGATAAATTCAGCGTTGGTTAGGGGTAAGTTCTCGCTCACGATTTGGTTCATGGCAGCTCTCGCTCTTTCAGTCTGATCATTAGAGATCATTCGCAGATCGCCGCGAGCAATTGCGTCCTGTGAGACAACATTGGTGAGGCCAAATGCGTCGCCTCTGCCAGCATCGCTATCAAAATTTAACTCTGTGCCACCCATGATCACACCAGGGTTGAATGTCAGGTATTCTTCTTCACTTAATTCTTGGTAAAAACGATTTAGGATGCGGCTTAACTCAAAGATAGCTCCGGCGCCCACTTCCGGTTGGAAGATTTGAGAGGAGTGAGCTGGGATACCTTTGATACGCAGTTCCCAACTTGCAAAGCCACGTCGGGCTGGAATTGCTGTTGCGGGATTTCCATCTCCATTTTCAAATCCGAGCGCAATGTCGGCGCTTTCAGCCACGCTTTGCATATGGGCTCGTGCAAGGACTTGGTCGCCGCTGGATTCTTCATCGCCAGTCATATAAACAGTGACGTTCATAGTTTCCAGCAACCCCTGATCATGCAAAGCAGAAAGTGCTTGCAAGATTATGACGTCACCGCCTTTCATGTCAGCGATCCCCGGGCCACTGGCTATATTGTCGCCAAGATACTGGTAGCTCTGGAAAGGGCTGTCGCTTTGGAAAACCGTGTCCAGGTGCCCGATAAGAAGTAAATGAGGTGCAGAGCTGTTCCCAGTGAGATTTTGCGCGACCAAATGCCCAGCTCGGTTCCAGCTGGCACCCTCGATCCATTCGGTTTCCATACCAAGTTTATCAAATTCGTCTCTAAAAATTGCTCCGACCTGTGCTACACCGGCAAAATTTTGGGTGCCGCTGTTTATATTCACAACTTTTTCCAACAAGGCGATGGCGTCACTGTGATGGGTATCAATGTAGTCACTGAGCTTTTTCTCGGTGTCGCTCAATTGGGCATTCGCACAGCTGTTTAGGGCCGAACAGAAAGCTAGGCCAATAAGTAAAGATTTAGACTGCATAGGGTCTCCTTTAAGTGAAACTCAACGAGATGCATACTCGCTTAACGACCGAACTCCATTGTTAAATCCATGAAAACAGGAAGTAAAGATCCCATTAATAACAGTGCCATGGTCACATTAAAAATTCTAACACTGCCGGGCTTCTGCAAGAACCGTTTTAGCTCGGACCCGAACCAAAGCCAAAGCATAATGCAGGGCGAGCCAAAAATTAGAAAGATAATCGAAATGATCAATACCTGCAGTCCATAGCTGTCATTGGCAACTGTGTAGGTTGCAGTTGCGCCAATAGCAAGCACCCATGCTTTAGGGTTAACCCATTGAAAAGCTGCCGCTTGGATAAATGTGAAGGGCTTGGAGCCGCTTTTTAGTTTTTCATCCACCGGTGCTGTTGCAATTTTGTAGGCAAGATAGCTCAGATAAATCGCGCCCGTGAGTTTTAGAAAAATATGTAAGCTGGGGTTTTGATTGAAGAGGCTCGCAAGGCCAAGACCAACTCCGAGCACCATGGCAGAAAACCCAAGCACTATTCCGAAATAGTGAGGCAGGCTTTTGCGGATGCCGTAGTTTAAACCGGAGGTCAAAATCATCGTGTTGTTAGGCCCGGGTGTTATGCAAGTCGCAATAGCAAAAAGGATGATTGCTGCATATTCCACGATGACGGTTACCTTGTGTATTCAATGTGTTGTCCATGCAAACGCTAGCGGATTAGAAGCGGAACCATGGGATTCAAAATGTCTCATTACTAAAGTGCCAAAATATCACATTTAAGGACTAAAAGCGGCGGCAGTTCGGAACCCACCGTCGCTAAGGAAATAGTCAATAGGCGCAGTCTAGCAATGGATGGTTAGTGTCTGTAGACTTCGCCGATGCTTATTACTGCACTCACTCCTATTTTTGCTGTGATCTTAGTCGGGTTTGCGCTCAGCCGATTGCCCATGTCAACTTCGGCCGGTTGGTCTGAAATAGAACGCCTAACCTACTATTTGTTTTTTCCTTCGTTGCTCGTGCTGCGCCTTTCGAATTCTAATTTTGACCTTGACCAGATTCTAGAACTAACTTGGGTAGTTGGATTGGCGCTGCTAGTCGTTTCAGTGCTTATTCTCGGTTTGAGAAAATTTATTGCCAGTGATATCGGCTCTATGAGCTCGGTGTATCAGGGCAGCATTCGCTTCAATACCTACATAGGTTTGGCGACCATTGATTTGTTGCTTGGCGATCGCGGGCTTGCTACTGCGGCTCTCTGCTTGGCCGTTTACATTCCTTTGGTCAACATCCTCAGCGTGATTTCTCTAAGCCTAAAAGGCGAAAGTGGAGCTCGGCGCATCTCTATGATGGCAGGCTCGGTGATAAGCAATCCGTTGGTCATCGCCTGCGCGCTGGGTTGCACCCTGAGCTATTCCAATTACACAATTCCCGTTCTCGCAAATGATCTGCTGGAGATTCTTAGCGAGCCTGCTTTGCCGCTGGGACTACTTGCAGTGGGAGCGGGTATTCGTTTCATCAGCCTCGGGGAACAAAGCTGGCAATTAGTCGTTGCCACATTTATCAAGCTAGCAGTCTTTCCAAGCATCGTATTGCTGTCCTGTTTATTGTTTGACATAGACTCGCAAACTGCCAAGGTCCTCGTTCTATTAACCGCTTTGCCTGCGCCTCCATCGGCCTATATTCTAGCTAGGCAGCTTGGTGGTAATGAGAGCCTTATGGCGAATATTATCACTTGCCAAACCCTTGCTTCGTTTTTCATGATTCCGGTTTGGATTGAAGCGATCCAGCGTTTCCTTTAAATAGTGACTATTCGTATTTAAGCGTGCAGATTGAAACTAAATGGATAGAGCTGGCGTTTACCCTAGGGGTGCGAGAGACAGCGAAGTTTTCGTTACCCATCGCGTTACCCAGTCCTAACAGAATTAATTAACGATTAAACTGCTTATGCCCGAAGGTCCAGAAATCCGCAGAGCGGCGGATAGAATTGCAAAAGTGTTAGTGGACAAACCGCTGCAATCTGTATTCTTTGCTTTTAAAGAGCTGCAACGTTTTTCCGAAGAGCTTTCTCATAGTCAGGTGATAAAAATCGAAACTCGTGGCAAAGCCCTGTTGACTCATTTCGAGAGCGGCCTAACTATCTATTCCCACAATCAGCTTTATGGACGCTGGTACGTCGTAAAGTCAGGCAATTTGCCGTCCACTTCTCGATCGTTACGGATGGCCTTACACACTAAAAGTCACAGTGCGCTGCTTTACAGTGCTTCAGATATTAGTGTGTGGGAGACTCCTCGGCTGCTTGAACATCCTTTTTTGGCAAAAATAGGCCCAGATATACTCGATGAAAACCTCAACTGGAGACAGGTGAAGGAGCTATTGGTTTCGGATAAGTTTCGCAACCGAGCGCTAGCGGCGTTCTATTTGGATCAAAGTTTTCTGGCGGGTATAGGAAACTATCTACGGTCCGAGATTTTATTCTTCGCAGGAGTTTATCCCTGGGCAAAACCCAGTCAGCTAACTACAAAACAGTTGAATGCGGTGGCCAAATGCACCTTGGAGATTTCATTACGCAGCTACACTACTGCTGGAATTACTAATCCGCCGTCTAGGGTTAAACAATTAAAGGCATCAGGCTTACCTCGAAGTAAGTTTCGACATGGAGTTTTTGGGAGGGAGTCAGGCGATTGTTTTAGCTGTGGATCTCGGGTTATCAAAGACGTAGTAGCATCTAGAAGACTCTATTGGTGTCCGAGTTGTCAGCACGAGAACGAGGTGCCGTCTTGATACCTGATCAAAAGGATTTCTATTTTGTGCCGCTGGGGGGCTGCGGCGAAATCGGCATGAATCTTAACTTGTTCGGACATGCTGGTAAGTGGCTGATGGTTGACTGCGGGATTACATTCGAAAAGAACGAGGCGAACATCGGCGCTGGCAATAGGGTCGAAATGCCAGATCCTATTTTCATTAGTAATCGCTCTGAGGCGCTTGTTGGCATAATAGCGACTCACGCTCATGAAGATCATATTGGAGCAATTGCCCACCTGTGGCCCCAGTTGGGTTGCCCAATTTACACGACGCCTTTTACCCGCCAGGTACTGCTCAGAAAGTTAAGGCAAAAAGGTATTGATGCACCGATTGTCACTGTGCAGGAAGGCGAGACCATAGACCTAGGTCCTTTCACTGTCACTTGGATGCCAATTACCCACTCAACACCTGAGACTAATGCTCTATTGATAGAAACTGTGCGAGGTCGGGTGCTTCATACGGCCGATTGGAAAATCGATTCTGCGCCCATTGTTGGTCGTGCCTTTGAGTCGGACTCGTTTAAAGCGATCGGGAAAGGAGGTATTGACGCTATTGTGTGCGATTCCACCAACGCAACAATTGATGGTCATTCGTTTTCCGAATCTGAGCTGTTTCAAGGATTGCTAAACGCTGTGTCGCAAAGCCGAGGCCGCGTTATTGTGGGTTGCTTTTCTAGTAATGTGGCTCGCTTGCAAACTCTTGGGCATGTAGCTCAGGTTACGGGACGGTATGTGGGAATTGTTGGGCGCTCGATCGAGGCGATGGTACAAAATGCAAAAGCTGCAGGTTATTTGAAAGAGAACTTCAATCATGTTGATTCGTTTAATTTGGGTTACCTGCTACCCAATGAAATTCTCGCCATTGCGACCGGCAGCCAAGGAGAGCCGCGTGCGGCTCTTCATCGACTAGCATCTGACACTCATCCAGAGATAACCTTAGCGGCCGGTGATCATGTGATATTTAGTGCAAAAACAATTCCGGGAAATGAGCTGGATGTTGAACGCTTGGTGTCTGCGTTTAAAGATAAAGGTGTGCAGGTAACTCAAGCAGATGATGCTGATAAACCTATTCACGCCTCCGGACATCCCTACAGTGAAGAACTCGCTTTGATGTACGACTGGGTCAAACCGCGAATAGCTATACCTGTTCATGGTGAAGATAAGCATATGCAGAGTAACGCTAAAATTGCAAAAGATAGGGGAGTGCCGATTGCGCTTACCGGACGCAATGGGGATATTTTTGATTTAGTGTCCGGTAAAGTGTTAACTCAAAAAGTACCGGCAGGGCGACTATGGTTGGATGATTCAAAACGAGAATCGCGCCTTCGACCGGTTGACTGATTTCCACGTCACCAAAGTATCAGGCTCACAACACTGCCGGTCATTAAGGTGGCAACATTTCCCAACACCAATGCGGTGAACGTTGAAGAAACCACTTCTTTTCTTCGCTCTGGAAGAATGGCGACTAGTCCAGCGATTATAATTCCACAGCTCGCTATATTGGCAAAACCGCAAAGGCTGTAGGCAATGACGATTGTTTCTTTTTCGGTAAATTGGGTGACTTCAGCCAAGCTCAAATAGCTCACGAACTCGTTAAGAAATATTTTGGTCCCCATTAATTCGCCGGCCATACCAGCCTTGTCCCAATCAAAACCAACTAACCACATGACCGGCCGGAGGACGAAGCCGAATATGGTGCCAATGGAAAGATCAGGGCTTATTAGTTTGAGAAGATCATCAGCAAGGTAAATGAACGCGAACAACACAACGATTATTGCAACGATAGATATAATCATTTTCACGGCGTCGTCAACCGCATCCAGCAGTACTTCAATCCACGTCTTTTCACTTCGTTTTATACCGCTAACATCGAGCTCGCTATTCGAAGGCAAGTATACGTGAGCAAGCGTCAACGCTGCTGGCACACTAATTAATGAAGCCGTGAGTAGATGCTGCAACGCGCCGGGTAGCGTTTGTTCTAGCACGCTGGCGTAAAGAATAATCACGCTGCCAGCAATTGTGGACATGGAGCAGACTATCAAGGCCAGAAGTTCGCCTTTGGAAAGTTTGTTCAGGTAGGGCTTAATGACCAGTGGCGCTTCTATAGTGCCGAAAAAAATTGTTGCGGCAGCGCCAAGCCCTAAGGCGCCCGACAAACCAAATACCCGCTTAAGGCCTTTGCCAATTAATTCAACAATAAAACTCAGTACGCCGAAATGAAAAAGCATGGCTGACAGAACCGTCACGACTAAGATTAATGGCAGCACTTGGAACGCGATGATGAAGCCGTTATCCGGATTGACAATATCAAAAGGGGCAGGACCTCCGGCCACGTAGCCAAACATATAACGTGCGGCTCTGTCAGTGGCATTTTGCAGCGCGCTGACCCCGGTATTCAAAACCATCAAGCCGTTTGAAATGAAACTGACTCGCAGCAAGAGAAAAGCGATTGCAAACTGTGCAACAAGGCCAAGGCCTATCCGCCGCAATGAAACCCCTTGCCGGTTTTGCGAGAGGAATAGCGTCACCCCAATAAAAAAAGTGAGACCAAGAAGAGGTTGTAACAGCGCCATAGTTCTATGCCTGCTTTAGTTCGTGTTTTGCGAGAGTGATTCTGGCGATTATCGTTATCGTCAGCACAAGCAACCATAGCCAAGTGGTGATGTGCAGCAGTCCAGGCATAATAAGAAAAATGCTGTAGAAAATCCCAGTTTCGCCACCCTCGGCAAGGCCAACTGCAATGCGAAGCCCGCGGCCACTGGAATCATTGAGCCCGCGTTTGTTTTCGAAACTGCCGAGACCGAGAGCGCCAGCAATGCACAATACGTAGCAAAGTAAGATGAGCAGCCATTGCAGGGCAAATGCAGGAAATTGGACATAGAACCCAATTATCATGGCTGAGTAGGCAAGCATATCCAGCTGGATGTCTAAGAATGCGCCAAAGTCCGAGGTTTGCTGGCTGGCTCTGGCGTAAATGCCATCTAGTGCGTCTAGGAGACGAGACAGCCACCAAACGATTAGTGCCCAAACGAAAGCGCCCTGTGCCACTAAAAGGGCAGCGATAAGAGCCACGACCAGGCCAAGCACGGTTACTTGGTTTGGCGTCAGTCTTAACGTGGTCAAGAGCCGGATTAGAGGCCTAACAAAAGGTGGTAGGAGGGCTCGAAAGCTATTATCGATCATGGTTGCAGTCTACCCCATCGCGGTAAGTCGCGACTACTCTGCCGAGTGATGCATCGGTCTGATACCTTGCAATTGGACAGTGTAACTTTAAACGACCTAAGGTTATTATCTGTAACTTCTATATCGAGAGAGTTTATCAATGTTTGAAAAATACGCCATGATTGTCATGTATTTCAGCGTCTTGCTGTTCTTGGGCTATTTGGCATCGCGGCGAGTTCGCAATATGAGCGACTTCGTTATCGGAGGCAAGACTCTCAGTTTTTGGGTCGCTGCATTTTCCGCTCAGGCAACGGGCGAATCTGCCTGGCTCTTGTTAGGCGTTACCGGCATGGGAGCAATGGTTGGATTTAGCGCTTACTGGGTTGTTGTCGGTGAAGTTATTGGCGTCTGGTTTGCGTGGTTTCTAATGGCTGACCGCTTCAAAAAACTTACTAACAGGTACAATTCAATCACAGTGATCGATTACTTAATCAATCGCTTCAAATCGAAGACCCATTTTCTCCGTATCGTCTCCGCAGCATCTCTCTCGATTTTTGTGCTTATTTACATTTCCGCTCAGATTGATGCAACTGGCTCCGCCTTCGAGCGCTTTCTAGATTGGAATTATCAAACAGGGGCTATTGTTGGGTTTGTTTTTGTGGTTGTGTACTGCGTTGCGGGAGGTTTTCTCGCAGCAGCATGGACCGATATGTTTCAGGGCGCAGTGATGCTTTTATGCTTGGTGCTTTTGCCCACAGTAGCCTATCTCGGTCTAAGCAACAGCGAATCAATTTATTCTGGTCTAGAAGCGATTGACCCCGGCTTGGTAAACCCCTGGGGTCCTGGAGGTTTTACTCTCCTGAACGTGTCTGCGGTTATCGGAATGGCGCTGATTGGTTTGGGGTTTTTGGGGTCGCCTCAGGTGTTCTCACGCCTTATTGCCATTCGCAGCGAGCAGCAAATAAACCGCGGTAAATGGGTTGCTGTTTTGTTCACCATATTGGTCGATTTCTCGGCAGTTTCCATCGGCGTGTTGGGCCGCTATATTTTTACTTCTCAGGGAGTGGAAGCGGATGCAGTGCTTGGAAACGGAGCGCAAAACGTATTGCCGGAGCTTGTCGAATACACGTTCCCTCCGTGGATAATTGGGCTTTATGTAGCGGCAGTTTTATCCGCCATCATGTCCACGGTCTCCTCCCTCTTGGTGATGGCCTCAGGTTCGATTACCTATGATTTTTATCAGCGTATACATTGCCCAAATTTAGCGGATAGGCGAGCGGCTGCCCTTTGCCGATTCGTGACAATAGTGATGTCAATTCTTGCATTGCTGCTGGCAATCACGGTATCAATTTTGTCTCCTGATAGAACCATCTTTTGGTTTGCCATCTTCGGTTGGTCAGGAATAGCGGCAACTTTCTGTCCTATGATGGTGTTGTCTCTGTTTTGGTCAGGCTTTACCGAGAGAGCAGCGATAGCATCCATGATTACTGGGTTTTCTATGACCATGATCAGTAAGTTCATTTTGCAGGAGCTCGATGGTGTTGGCGTTTATTTTGTGGGATTAGAGACTATGCCCCCTTCGTTTTTTTCGGCGCTGCTTGTCGGCTATGTAGTGTCCTTGCTGTGGCCTGATGAGGAGTTAGCGAAGACCTACAAGCAGGAACTGGCACAGTTGTGAACCACATAACTCTAAAGGTGTGTTAATTGAATTTTTCAGAAAAAGAACTAAACGCTCATTGGATGCCGTTCACGGCGAACCGACAGTTCAAGAAAAACCCTCGTATGATGGTCGCTGCCAAAGGCAATTACTACACCGATTCAAATGGGAAGGAGGTCTTTGATGGTTTGTCAGGATTGTGGACCTGTGGTGCTGGCCATGGGCGTGAAGAAATAGTCTCAGCGGTAACCCAGCAAATGTCGCGGTTGGACTATTCTCCGGGGTTTCAGTTTGGGCACCCATTGTCTTTTGAGTTGGCTAACAAAGTAATAGAACTTATGCCTGCTGGACTCGAACATGTTTTCTTTACCGATTCCGGCTCTGAGACTATCGACACTGCCTTGAAAATGGCACGAGGGTATTGGCGCAGCAAAGGTCAGCCGGGTAAGACTAAGTTTGTTGGGCGAATGAAAGGCTATCATGGGGTTAACTATGGTGGCTTGGGTGTAGGTGGAATAGGTTTCAACCGAAAACTGTTTGGTCAATCGGTAGATGCTGATCACATTCCGCATACTGTATTACCTGAAAACAGATTCACTAAGGGCTCGCCTGAGCACGGTGCCCACCTTGCCAGTGAGCTCGAAGAACTGGTGATGCTGCATGACGCATCCAATATCGCTGCGGTAATCGTGGAGCCTATGTCCGGGACTGCTGGTGTGCTTCCGCCACCCAAAGGTTATCTGGCTAAGCTCAGGGAGATCTGCGACCAGCATAACATCCTGCTGATTTTTGATGAGGTGATAACTGGCTTAGGGCGAGTGGGCTCGATGACCGGAGCTGAGGAATTCGGGGTTACACCAGATATTTTGACCTTAGCGAAACAGATTACAAATGGCACTGTGCCGCTCGGTGCAGTAGTAACAGCTCCAGAAATCTATGAAGCCTTTATGGATAACGGTGGCCCCGAGTACATGGTGGAATTTCCCCATGGCTACACCTATTCGGCCCACCCTGTAGCCTGTGCAGCAGGTATCGCCGCGCTAGATATTTTGGTCAATGAGAGCTTGGTTGAGCGTGCGAAGGAGTTAGGAGTAAAGTTGGAGGAAGCGGTGCACAGCTTAAAAGGCGCTCCTTATGTGGCTGACATTAGAAACTATGGTTTAGCCGCTGGCTTAACACTTGAGCCCTATGCAGGTGAGCCTTTAAGAAGACCCTTTGAGATTGGGCTTAAGTGCTTAGAAAAAGGGTTTTACGTTCGCTGGGGCGGAGACACTATTCAGTTAGCGCCCCAATTTATTTCAACCCCCGATCAAATCGATAGTTTGATAAATGCGTTAGGCGAGTCACTTCATGAGCACTAGTTCTAATAGTTCCACGACAGTTGCGGGTCATTTTATTAATGGTGAAGTGTCATGCTTCGGGAATGACCGCATTGGCGTGTTGAACCCAGCCACCGGTGAGCTGGCTACCGAAGTTGAGCTGGCTGATGAGAAAACGGTGAACGTTGCCATAACAGCAGCCCAACAGGCATTTCCCTCTTGGCGTAATACACCGCCACAAAAACGCGCGCAAATTTTGTTTAAGTATAAGCAATTGCTCGAGGAAAATGCGGATCGCCTCTGCGCTTTGATTGCAAACGAACATGGGAAAGTTCTTGATGATGCAAGAGGTGAGCTGGGGCGAGGTATTGAAGTTGTTGAGTACGCTTGCGGGATTTCGGAGCTTCTTAAAGGTGAGTATTCCAAAAATGCGGGGCCGGGTATCGATAGCTGGTCCGAGTTTCAGCCTCTAGGTGTTGTTGCTGGAGTCACGCCGTTCAATTTTCCCGCTATGGTTCCCATGTGGATGTTCCCAATGGCGATCGCCTGTGGCAACACGTTCGTTCTGAAGCCTTCGGAGCAAGATCCTAGTACGGCACTTTTATTGGCTCAACTATTCCATGATGCGGGCTTGCCAGCCGGCGCATTCAATGTGGTCAATGGTGATAAGTCCACTGTGGACGCGCTGCTAAAAGACGAAAGAGTAACAGCGGTTAGCTTTGTGGGTTCCACGCCAGTTGCGGAATCAATTTATAAGACTGCTACTGATCACGGCAAGCGAGTGCAAGCATTGGGAGGCGCTAAAAATCACGCGGTAATCATGCCTGATGCAGATATTGAGAATGCAGTGGATGCCCTTATGGGTGCTGCTTATGGCTCTTGCGGTGAGCGCTGCATGGCGATTTCTGTTGCTGTTTGCGTAGGAAATGAGCTGGCGGATAAGGTTGTTGCTCAGCTTAAAGCACGAGTCTCAGCCCTGAAAATTGGGCCGGGAAGCGATGTGTTGAATGATATGGGGCCATTGATCAATCAAGCTGCCTTGGATCGAGTGCTTGCCTATTTGGATTCCGGGGTGAAAGAGGGTGCGGAATTAGTCGTTGATGGCAGGATGGTAAGTAATAAGAGTTTCGGTGACGGTTTTTTTATTGGTGGTAGTTTGTTTGACCGTGTTAAGAGCGGGATGCGTATCTACAACGAAGAGATATTTGGGCCGGTACTTTGCGTTGTTCGTGTCGAAACTTTGCAGGAGGCAATGACGCTAATTAACGACCATGAATATGGCAATGGCTGTTGCATCTTTACCAGAGAAGGGGAAACGGCTCGGGTTTTTAGTGACAGCATTAAAGTTGGAATGGTAGGCGTGAATGTTGCCTTGCCCGTACCCATCGCAAGTCAAAGTTTCGGGGGTTGGAAACGGTCACTGTTTGGTGATCTTTATGTGTATGGCCCTGATGCGATACGGTTTTATACTCGGCGGAAAACCATAACCCAGCGCTGGCCAAGCAATGCGGCAAAAGATGGCGCTAAGTTTTCATTTCCCAGTAGCTGAGCTTCTAACAAGACGGTGCGCTTAAGCGACTGGAATTCGAGGTCATCGCTGGAGTGGCAGAAATATCTTATTGGCTGTGCTAAGCTCTCGCGCGTTGTTTTGTAGCTGCGGAATTCCTCATAGCGACTACTATTAACTGAAATGAAATTATTTGATTGAGATAAGAACGGCTTGAGTCGTTGAAAACCATCCATCGCCTATGAAAATTACAGACATTAAGCAACTCTTTATCCTAGTCGCGCTGCTAGTGACTTTAACTGGGTGCCGATTTTCGTTGGAGGGCAGGGGGCTGACCAATAACCTTTATTGCGATAATTTTTTGATCTACAACATGTGTGCATCAGACCCCAATAAAGATGGCGTGGTCGATTTTGTATATTTTACCGCCAGCGAAGAAGTGTTTATGTTCAGCGAAGGAGGTCTTGAACGTAAACCAAGCGATCAGCCAGTTCATCGCTGTGTTAGGCAAATGGAAGATGACTTGGTTGCAACTACGAGTCGGCTTTTCTATTTAGATGAGAGTTCCTCTGCTTTGGAAAAAACAGATATTCGCGGCGCGATGATGGTTAAATATTTGGCTTATTTGCCTGAAATTACTGCTTGTAATTTACGAGCGGAGGAAGAAGAAAAATTGGCAGCTGAAGCTGCTGCCAGCAGCTAGCAAAATTTGTTGTCAGCGAGCATGACTGAGAGGCAGTTCTGTGGTTTGTTTCATCGTCTCCATGACAAAACTCGAACTCACATCGAAAAGATCAGCCTCGATAAGCTGTTTATAAAGATCATCATATCCTTTCATGTCTGTAACCACAGCTTTCACTAAATAATCTAAATCCCCGCTCATCCTATAAACTTCTAAGACTCCAGGTATTTTCTGAGTGACTTTCTGAAACTTGGTGGCCCACTTTGCATTATGTTCGTTGGTGCGTATGGAAATATAAACCGTCAACGGTAGATTGAGCTTTTGGGAATCAAGGATCGCAACTCGCGTTTTTATGACTCCGTCACTACTTAGTTTTTGCATGCGTCGCCAGCATGCTGATTTGGATATGCCCACTTTTTCGGCGAGATCGCCAGTGGATAGAGAGGCATCATGTTGAATTGATTCGAGGATCGCTAAATCGAGCTTATCCATCTATATGTCCGTCAATGTGATCAAATATCGAGACAAAGTATCATTAATTGGCCAATAATAGAAACGATTGTTTCAGATATTGATCCATTCCATTAAACATAGAAACAATGTTTCGAGCCCGTTGGGATAAGATCGCGTTTAAAATTCACGGGGTCTTTCATGAGCGCAGAATTAATCCTTAAAATTCGAGAATCGGTCATCGGTGATCGTCAACTGTTACCCACAAGCTTTGGTAAAAAGCCTCTGGTCTATGCGGATTACACAGCGTCAGGGCGGTCTCTCGCATTTATCGAAGACTTCATCTCACAGCAAGTGCTGCCTTTCTACGCAAACACCCATACTGAGACATCCTTCACGGGTGCCCAGACTACCGCTTATCGCGAAAAATCGAGACAAGCTATCCGGTTAGCAGTCAATGGGACTGAAGAAGACCAAATAATTTTTTGTGGGGCGGGTGCTACAGCTGCGATCAATAAGCTTATCGACATTATGAATCTACGTTTGCCCGCGGATTTATGTGCGCGGCATAAACTACTAGCGCAGCTTCCTGAAGGTGAGCGACCTGTTGTATTTATAGGCTCTTATGAGCACCACAGTAATGAAATTCCATGGCGGGAATCGATCGCCGATCTGGTGGTGATTCCTCTGGAAAAGTCCGGCCATTTAGACCTTGGGCAGTTGGAGATCGAGCTTAAAAACTACCAAGATAGAGAGCTAAAAATTGGCAGTTTTTCCGCCGCTTCTAATGTTACTGGTATTAAGACTGATGTAGATGAAGTGAGCAGGGTTCTTCATAGCCACGGTGCTTTATCGTTTTGGGATTATGCAGCAGCCGCACCGTACCTTGGAATTGATATGAATCCTGCTGAGGGTGGCGCAGATAAAGATGCGGTATTTGTCTCGCCTCATAAGTTCGTCGGTGGGCCCGGAACGCCTGGGGTTTTGATAGTAAAAAGTAAAATTCTAAAAAATAGTGTCCCAGCTATGCCTGGCGGAGGCACTGTGCTTTATGTCACTCCTGAAGATCATCAGTTCATTAGTAATTATGAGCGCCGGGAAGAAGGGGGAACTCCAGCTATAGTGGAGTCAATTCGCGCTGGATTGGTATTCCAACTGCAACAGGCGGTTGGCACGCAAAGGATCGAGGAACTAGAGGAAGGGTTCAAAAAACGGGCGTTATCACGCTGGGGAAACCACGAGAATATCGAAATTCTCGGCAATTCAAGTGAGGACAGTCTTTCTATATTTTCCCTTCGACTAAAGCATCAAGGAAAAGACTTGCACTACGGGTTCGTGGTGGCGCTACTTAATGATTTGTTTGGTATTCAAGCGCGAGGAGGCTGCTCCTGTGCAGGTCCATATGGGCATGAGCTTTTGGGCATGGATATGGATTACAGCCGTGCTCTCGAAAAGCATATCGGCAAAGGTTTGATGGTTATGCGGCCAGGCTGGGTGCGACTGAATTTTAATTATTTTATTGATGAAGAAACTTTTGAATATTTGGTTCGGGCCGTCGAATTAGTGGCGACGAATGGCTGGCGTATGCTGCCTTTTTACCAGTTTGATAAGGTGAGTGGAACCTGGCGGTTTCAGGGTCGCGGCATGGAATTGAGCGACAGCTGGAATCTGTTGAATTTCGAGCAGGGGGAATCACCGGCAACGGAGATAGCAGCGCCGAGCCAGTTGGTTGAGTTTTTACAGCAGGCCTCTGTGGAAATGCTGAAAGTACGCAGCGCCGAATCGATGTATACATTGGAGTTGCCTGACAGTGCTAATGAGCTGCGTTGGTTTGTATTGCCTCAAGAAATATCTTTAGAGACTGATTTTGGAATAGCGAGTTAATGGCGGCCTCTGTACCCAACATAAGGCAATTGTTTGACGAGGAGTCCTCTACTTACAGTTATTTGCTCGCAGATGATGATCG
Organism: Pseudohongiellaceae bacterium; assembly: GCA_045106275.1. GTDB lineage: Bacteria > Pseudomonadota > Gammaproteobacteria > Pseudomonadales > Pseudohongiellaceae > UBA9145. The sequence goes on from JBGCEK010000069.1 coordinate 61,237, forward strand.
GAAGGTTGGCCTTCTAATAGACCCGGTTGCCAATAAGCTCAACGACTATTTAGAGCTCCTTGATGAGTTAAATTTAACCTTGCTCTCTGGGATAGATAGCCACTGCCATGCGGATCACGTAACAGCACTTGGGGCGCTGCGTGAAGCCACGGGCTGCGAAACTTTGGTGGGTGTTCCTTCATTGGCAGCTTGTGCAAGCGGATTTTTTGAAGATGGGGATTTCATCCCATTTGGTGAATACAAACTTCGCTGTATTTATACCCCGGGGCATACCGATGATTCTTATTGCTTTTTTTTAGATGGCCCACAACCATCTGTGTTTAGCGGAGATACTCTCTTAATCAACGGTACCGGTAGAACAGATTTCCAAAACGGATCTGCCAAAGACTTGTATAACAGTTTGTTTAATCACGTTTTATTGTTGCCTCAGCATACTACTGTGTATCCCGGTCATGATTACAATGGGCGCGTTCAGTCCACCATAGGTCAAGAAATTGATAAAAACCCAAGACTGCAGGTTAAGTCGTGGCAAGAACTCGATGTGATTATGAAAAGTCTTAATTTGGCAAATCCGAAACTCATGGATATCGCCATTCCTGCTAATCAGAACTGTGGCAAACTATTCTTGAGTTAGCTCTCTCTCTCTCTCTCTCTCTCTCTCTCTCTCTCTCTCTCTGGGCTATTAAGGCTATCGGACTTCTGTTTTTTGCCAGCTGCCTAACAATCATGCGTGCCGCTTGTTATTCCACGCAGTTATTAGACAGTCTATTGAAATAGCTTATTAGACTAGCATTAGTCCCCCCAAAACATTGTGGGTTGACCTATAGTTATTATCACTGTTAAAACAAATCAAATTGGTGGGGATCTGTATGGAATTCTTGATTGCTATAAGCTATGTGCTGTGTGCGTTGTTAGGAGTGCTGGTAGGGGGAGTTACAGGCTACATAATTCGTCAAAGAATCACAGAAGTGAGCGCCAAAGACCACAAAGCGCTGGTGAAGCAAGAGAAGTTAGATGCCTGTGTTGAAGACCTAATTGAGTTCAATAAATCGCTAGGTGCTATGAAAGGGGCTATATCTAATTTTATTGCTTTCGGTGGGCAAAAATACCGAGATGAGCTGGAGGCCACGCAGTCAGATCTACTCGCCGCTTTTAAAATTTTCTATCGTGTCGACGCGTATTTATTGGCAATAAACATGCTAGAAACGCACAAAATTATGAATACTTATATAGACCTTATATCAAAGCTTCGATCTGATTTTCACTTCTCTTCAGAGGGGCTGAGTATGAATGACTTTCATGCATCGGTGCTAAAGATAAAAGCTTGCCGCAAAACATTATACAGTTCAATCAATGGCCAAGACTAATTCGTCAAGATTGTGTATGGGGCGTGACTGCTTACGACCGATCTTTTGATCGTAAGCAGTGTCTAGGTTTTATTTACTCCACCAGCCGATTAAGCAGTAACTTTTAAGTCACTTTGATGAAGTGCGCTCAATGGTTCAATAAAGTTGTAACCTTGGGCTGTGGCTACAGCTTCAATTGTCACCATGCCTTTATGCACATTAAGCCCATTGAGTAAATCCGGGTTATCCAGCAGCGCACTCTTGTAGCCTTTGTTTGCCAAATCTAAAACGAAAGGCATCGTGGCGTTGTTAAGCGCAAAAGTAGATGTTCTCGCGACGCCTCCTGGCATATTAGCAACACAGTAATGAATCACATCATCGACTATGTAAGTTGGTTCTTGATGAGTGGTCGCTCTGCTGGTTTCGAAACAACCTCCCTGGTCAATTGCCACGTCCACCAATACTGAGCCCTTTTTCATAAGTGAGAGCATGTCTTTGGTGACTAATTTAGGGGCGGCAGCGCCGGGGACTAAAACCGCGCCTATGACAGCGTCGGCCACTTTTAGTTGGCTTTCAATCGTGTCAGTGGTGGAAAAAAGAGTTCGAATCCTCCCGCTAAATAGTTCATCAATTTCTTTAAGGCGGGAAATCGAGCGATCCAAAATTGTGACATTCGCTCCAAGCCCCATTGCCATTCGTGCAGCATTGAGTCCCACAACACCGCCACCGATAATCACGACGTTAGCAGCTTCAACTCCGGGGACACCGCCTAACAGAATGCCACTTCCTTTGTTCGACTTTTCCAGACAAACAGCTGCTTCCTGAATAGACATACGACCAGCCACTTCGCTCATTGGGGCTAGCAATGGAAGGGAGTTGTTAGCACCGGTGACGGTTTCGTAGGCGATGCAGGTGGCCCCTGACTCAACTAGCAGGCGGGTTTGTTCAACGTCTGGTGCTAAGTGAAGATAGGTGAACAGAATCTGGTTCGGTCGCAGCATTTTACATTCGCTGGGCTGTGGTTCTTTCACCTTGACAATCATGTCCGCGCGGGCGAACACTTCGGCTGCGGTTTGTGCGATTTCAGCGCCCGCTGCTAAGTACAAGTCATTGCTTAAGCCAATAGACAAGCCGCAGTCAGTCTCAACAATGATGCTGTGGCCGCTGTTTTTGAGTTCACGAACTATGGCAGGCGTCAGGCCCACGCGATATTCGTGGTTTTTAATTTCTTTAGGGACTCCGACTAACATAAACGACTCCTCAGGAATGAATTTGTGTGTGCATTCAAAACAGGGAGAGTATACGGATATCTCGCTAGTGTTTTATCTTTAAAAATCTAATTTTATGGGCTAATTAACTAAATAATTGCAATTATAAGGTGGATAAACCTATAATTTAGCGATGAGTGAAGTTAAACCCTTGTCAAAGATAGATAAAAGTATTCTCCGTGAATTACAAAGAGACGGTAGAACTAGTTTTGCAGAGTTGGCCCGCCGAGTAGGGCTGACGACTACTCCATGCATGGAGCGAGTTAAGCGAATGGAGCGAGACGGGGTTATTCGCGGCTATACCACGCTTCTGGATCCGTCAAAATTAGAGTCTGCATTGGCTGTCTTTGTGCAAATTCGGCTTTCTCGCACATCGCAAAATACCTTCGCCAAATTCAAAAAAGCAGCAATGGCACTGGATGCCGTGCAAGAGTGTTATTTGGTTTCGGGGAATTTTGACTATCTGATCAAGGCAAGGGTGGCGGACATGAATGCTTATCGGATACTGCTAGGTGAAACTCTATTGAGCTTGCCTGGAGTACAGGAATCAACTAGTTATGTGGTGATGGAGGAGTTGAAAGAAACACTCAATGTGCGGGTGCCAGATTAGCAATACCGCACATTGAGATGAGATCAATAGGTTTTAGAATGTTCCGCGTGGGCCAGCTGGCGGACGCTGTTGAACTTTAGGGAGATTACCAATCATGCCGTCCGGTCTAGCAGCTTCTAGCATGCGCTGATAAGCAGGGCGGGCAATGGTCTTTTCTTTCCAAGCTGCGACATTAGGAAACATAGCCTCATCCACTAGTCCTAAACTTGTGGCTACATTCAGGGGGAACATCATCATGATATCCGCAGCTGAGAACTCATCGCCACCGAACCAAGGGTTTTCGGCTAAGAAGTTATCGGCGAATTGAACAACCGCTTCGCTATCAACAAGTGGAGAGCGAGATTTCGGTGGTTGAATATTCCAAGCTCTGTAGTCACTGAAAAGGCGCGCTGCTAAAGAGCCTTCCGCGTAATGCATCCACATAAGGTAAGTAGGGTATTGCTCACTGTCTAGAGCAGGTTTTAGCTTATCGGGCGCATGGCGATCCAAAATCATTTCCATTATCGCGCCTGATTCGACGATTATTTGATCTCCATACACTACCGTGGGAGCCATTGGCATCTCGTGCCCTAGTGCGTGAATGCTAGCCATTGAGGCTCGCAGATCACCGCGTGTATAAACCAGCTCATAGGGCAGCCCAAGTTCTTCCATCATCCATACTATTCTTTCTGAGCGTCTACCTTCCAAGTGGTAGATAGTTATTTCCGGTAGCGGCATAGCGCCAGAGGCGCTAGTTTGGGCCTGCGTTGTATTTATTACGCAGAATAGTAAAGATAGGGCTAGTAGTTGCTTGAGCATGTTTATCTCCATGAATGAGGTTGCCATAGAAAGGCAGAGAGGCTTAGACTGTCGGTGTGGTATTGCCTAAGCGCGAAAAAGCGTAGCTTGATACGAGCTGGCTGACAAGTGACAAATTGTGTTCGAGAAAAGCTAAAGGCAGTTGAAACTTGCGCTGTAACATCGAGTCAAAACTAAGACCTTGAGTTAAACAAAACCAAAGTTGAATAAACGCAGAATAACGTGGGGGTCATTGTAAATGAATAGTCAGTTAGGCGGAATCAAACAAAGCACATTGCTTAGTTCTTTATTGCTGTTGATTTTGACTTCGTATCCAGCGGCTGCCCAAGAGTTCGAGGTGACAGATAAAGTCACGTTTGAAACCAGCATGGGCGCTTTTGAAATAGAACTGTATGGCAACGCCGCTCCTGTAACCGTTGACAATTTTCTAAAACACGTAGACGGCGGCTATTACGATAGCGCTGAGTTCTATCGTATTGTGACCGAAGCCAATGACAATGGAAGCCCGAAAATTGAGGTTATTCAGGGTGGCTTAAACGAAGGCGAAAGCCCTTTTCCACCAATCGTTCACGAATCAACGAATCTAACGGGCATACTCCATACGGATGGGGTTCTTTCCATGGCGAGGGGAGCAGTGGGCACTGCTAGTTCTGAATTTTTTATCTGTATTGGTGATCAACCAGGGCTCGATTTTGGCCAGCCTCGCAACGAAGACGGGCAAGGATTTGCAGCGTTCGGGAAAGTGATATCAGGTATGTCAGTAGTTAAGCAAATAAATTCAATCTCCGCTGAAAAAAGTGTAGGGGAAGGGTACACCGCCGGACAGGTTCTCATAGAGCCGATCGAAATCACCAAGGCGACTCGCTTCTAGAAATACAGTGGGAGTAATACTGGATGGAAAACACAGGGACTATCGACTGACTCCACTGTCTATTTTGTTCCTTTTCTTGAGCCAATTTTCCTGAGTTTCGACACTAAGGCTCCTGTGCTATATTTCTGCATCCTTACACTCTTGATCAGTCTCAAGGTCAATGGTGCAAACAATCAGTTAATCTTCAAATTGTGTAATAAACATCTCCCTACCGAGCTTGAGCTACACAGTCAAAGGACAAAATATGCGCCGTAAATTAAGCCTCTTATTCGTTTTAGTCACTTGGAATTGTCTGAGTTTAGCGGCCGAGCCGGATTCTCAAACACTAATTAATATGGACGTGTTTGATTTGGAATTTGCTGCTGATCCTCAGGTATCGCCCGACGGAAATCGCATTGTTTATGTGCGGCAATCCAATGACGTTATGAGCGACCGCACGCGAGCCAACCTTTGGATTATTGATAGTGACGGTTCCAACCATCGGCCTTTGCTGTCTGGGATAGACTCCTTCTCCAGTCCGCGCTGGTCGCCCAGTGGTGATCGTTTGGTGTATGTAAGCAGCGCAGAAGGAAGGGGCCCTGAGCTTTATGTGCGTTGGATGGACACCGGTCAAACGGCGCTTCTGAGCAACCTACTACAGGCCCCTAGCGGTATCGCTTGGTCACCTGATGGAACACAAATTGCGTTCTCTGCTTTGGTTGCCGGCCCCAAAGAGTCGCTAGCCACTCCCCCTAAAAAACCCGAAGGCGCTAACTGGGCACCTCCGGCAATAGTGATAGAGCGGCTTAACTATCGTTCTGACGGCCGGGGAATTACTGATCCGGGTTATCAGCATGTGTTTGTAATTCCAGCAGAGGGAGGCAGTTCACGGCAGCTAACCTCAGGCGAGTTTAACCATGGGGGACAGCTGGCTTGGGCGCCTGATGGCGAGAGCATCGTAATATCAAGTAACCGCAACGCCAATTGGGAATTTGAAAGTCAAAATAGCGATCTTTGGGGAGTTTCTCTTGCTACGAGAAAAATGACTAAACTGACTGATCGCCAAGGGCCAGATTATTCCCCAAGCTTCTCCCCTGATGGAAGCAAGATTGCTTTTCTAGGCTATGAAGACAAAAAAATGGGGTACCACACAAGAGAAGTAAGTGTTTTGAATGTGGAAGACGGATCAATTGAAACTATAACGTCGGGTCTCGACCGCTCCGTATCTGCGGTGAAGTGGGCAGGAAGCTCTACCCAACTGATGATCAGCTACGATGACTTTGGCAAAAAAGTTATCGCCACTCTTTCTATGGAAGGAGATATCCAACCTCTCGCGCAGGATGTAGGCGGAACCGGATTAGGACGACCTTATACTAGCGGGAGTTTTTCCATCGCCGACAATGGTGCGATTGCCTATACCGCTGGCACTTCACAACGACCTGCAGATTTGGCCTTTGCGAATCGAAGAGGCGCTCGAACCCTTACTCAATTGAACGAGGATTTACTCGGGCATAAAAATCTAGGCACTGTCGAAGAGATTAGCTGGCAGTCTTCTGCAGGAGGTTTAGAAGTGTGGGGTTGGATTGTCACGCCGCCAGATTTCGATGCTACTCAAAAATACCCGTTGATGCTGGAAATTCACGGGGGGCCATTCTCGGCCTACGGTCCTCATTTTTCCGCTGAGGTTCAACTTTATGCGGCTGCGGGCTATGTGGTTCTTTATACCAATCCTAGGGGTTCAACCAGCTACGGATATGATTTTGCTAATGCGATTCACCATAATTATCCGGGCCAAGACTATGATGATCTTATGTCGGGAGTCGATGCTGTGATCGAACGGGGATATATAGATACGGACCAGCTGTTTGTGACCGGTGGATCTGGCGGTGGCGTGCTAACCGCTTGGATTATTGGTAAGTCTGATCGCTTTGCTGCGGCCGCTGTGGCAAAGCCGGTAATTAATTGGGCGAGTTTGGCACTGTACAGCGATATTGCTGAAACAGTGGCGAGCTATTGGTTCGATAAGCCCCCTTGGGAAGACTATGATAATTATTGGAAGCGTTCACCTTTGTCCCTAGTGGGTAATGTTTCCACCCCAACTATGTTGATCACGGGTGAATCTGATATGCGCACACCGATGCCGGAATCGGAACAGTATTACCAGGCGCTCAAGCTTCGTAATATTGATGCGGCGCTGGTGAGAATTCCGGAAGCATCCCATGGCATTGCATCTAGACCGTCAAATCTTATTGCTAAGGTGGATAATATCTTGGCTTGGTTTGCTCGTTACAGAAACACTGCTGCCGACTAGTGAAAGTTTGAATCTCGCAGCTGTAATTTAAAAACTAAACAAGCATGATTGAAAAAACACATTTGAAAAATAAGTTAGTTTTCCAATTTGATGAAGGAGTTACCGTAATGAAACACGCAATAATTCGATCGGCTGCCCTATTGAGTTTGCTCAGTATAGCAAGCACTGCAATGGCTCAAGAGTTCCGCGCCGGAGAGCCAATTGGTTCGGTCAATGAACAAGGTGAAAGGGTGCCGATGTCCAGCAATGTGAAGGTATACGGTAGTTTTCATTTTTCAGAAAGTTGCACATTCGACTCCCAGCGAAACCTAATCTTGGCGATGAACAACGGTAACCGAGGTGATGGCACAGAGAATGATGGCTTTGTGTCATTAATTAATCCAGACGGAAGTGTCCACACACCTAAATGGATCGGAGTAACTCGAGATGGGTTGGAGTTACATCAACCGTTAGGCAGCGCAATTAAGAACGGCGTTTTGTACACCGTTGACACCGGTCACGTGCGCTCCTTTGATTTGGCTTCAGGCCAGCCACTAAAATCTGTAGCGATTCCTGGCTCAACGCTTTTGAACGGTATTGCGGTAACTGAAGATGGAACTGTCTATGCCTCAAATACTAGAGCGCCTGAGCGTATCTACAAAGTGACTCCTGATGATCAGGTTAGTGTGTTCGCGGAGGGGGCGCCTCTAGCTGTGCCTAACGGCGTTGCTATAGATCGCAGTGGCAATGTGGTGGTGGTCAACGTGGCTGATAATGCGGTAATCACCTATGGTCTTGACGGTGAAGTTGTTGAGCTGGAGCATTCTATAGAGGGAGGCAATGACGGTGTGGTCGTTTTGTCTGATGGGACCAAGTACGTGAGCAGCGTTCGCTTTGGTAGCGTATCGAAGATTGTTCCGGGTCAGGACGCTGAGTTAATAGCAACGGGAGTTCCGAGTGCGGCTTCAATGTGCTACGACTCTATTCAGAACCAGTTAGTCATACCGTTGAATGGCAACTTCGCGTTGGCCTTTATTCCGCTTTAACC
>JBGCEK010000070.1:0-29932 GCA_045106275.1 Pseudohongiellaceae bacterium
GAAGATTGTTCCGGGTCAGGACGCTGAGTTAATAGCAACGGGAGTTCCGAGTGCGGCTTCAATGTGCTACGACTCTATTCAGAACCAGTTAGTCATACCGTTGAATGGCAACTTCGCGTTGGCCTTTATTCCGCTTTAACCCCTAAACAGGCACTGGGCGCAGTTTGCCGCCAAATTGGCCTCAGACTAAGCTGCCGTAACACTCCGAGTTGGGAGTAGCGTGTGAACAACGCCCGTCAAGTCAAAGTAATAAACCTGATTTGAGTAAAGCCGTTCCACAAATTCGAGAAATCTGTGGAACGGCTTTACTCAATCGCTATTGTTTCAATCAAAATGCTAATCTAGCTGGTTTTTTAGCGCACTGATTTCTAAGATTTGGATTCAGCCGTTTTTTCTTTTTTACTGGGCCTCTTGCCCACTAAGTAAGACGCTGAGGAGTCAACCAGTGCTCGGTGGTTTAGAGCATTTCGACCTATCAGCATTCTAAAACGCATGTCGTCTCTTCCGGTGAGCGTAACCTCAATTGGCCAAGAATGAGAACCAAGATTTAGTGTTGTGGCGATAACCCAACGCTCCTCCTGATGCCCTCCAGAATCGGTAACTGCTCTTTGGTCGACAACGGTGGCCACGCAGGTTTGAATAGTCTCGTTGTCTCTTTGATTGGGGTGAATATCAAACTCAATTCGTTGAACACCGTCGGCCATAAAGGGCTGCAGTCTGAAAGCGTGGAGGCAGGAGGTGCGCGCACCGGTGTCGATCTTTGCCTTTACCCTGCTAAGACCTAAATCAGGTAGAGCGACCCATTCACGCCACCCTACGGTGAGTTGTCTGTCCATGTTGTTATTCATATTCTGGTCTTCTATTGCATTTGTGTGATTAGCACAGAGCATGGTTCAGTCTGCTATACTAGGAACTCATTTTGACTGCAGCGAGTCTACCATGAAGCTGGCTATTCTATCTCGAGGAATCAATTCTTACAGCACTCGCCGTTTAAAAGAAGCGGCCCTTCAGCGAGGACACAACGTCAAAGTCCTCGATACACTTAAATTTGCTATCGACCTACAACAAGGTATACCTGATCTGTATTTCCGTCAGAAACCACTGAGTAATTATGATGCGGTATTGCCGCGGATAGGGGCTTCCATTACGTACCATGGCACGGCAGTGGTAAGGCAATTCCAAGAAATGGACGTTTTCTGTGCGAATACTGCCCACGGTATTATCAATTCAAGAGACAAATTGCGCAGTCTACAAATTTTAAGCCGTCACCATATAGGCATACCAAGAACCACGTTTGTGCGGGACAAAAAAGATGTGATTCCAGCCATTCAAAGAGTCGGCGGTGCGCCAGTTGTAATTAAATTAATCGAAGGCACACAAGGAATAGGCGTGCTCTTGGCTGAATCAATGAAGCAAGCTGAGTCTATTATTGAATTGCTTCAGAGCCAAAAGCAAAACGTGTTGATTCAAAAATTTGTTGCTGAAAGCAAGGGTAAAGACATTCGTGCTTTTGTAGTCGGTGATCGCGTGGTTGCAGCCATGCGACGAACAGCGCAGGGTCAGGAATTTAGAAGTAATGTTCATCGCGGTGGTTTAGCGGAAGCAGTTGAGTTGGATGAAAAATATCACGAAACTGCCGTTCGAGCGGCCCAAATTTTAGGCCTTCGAGTGGCTGGTGTAGACATGCTAGAAGGCGCCAAAGGCCCACAGATAATGGAGGTCAATTCATCTCCAGGACTGGAAGGAATAGAACGTTGCACTGAGCTTGATGTGGCAGGTGCTGTTATCGATTATATTTCAGCCCAAGTAGATTTCCCTGAAATAGATTTGCGTCAGAGATTAAGTGTGAGCAAAGGGTATGGGGTCACTGAGATTTATGTGCCGGATGGCTCAAATTTCGTAGGCATGGCTATAAGTGACACTGACTTGGCAGAAAAAGACATAAACGTGCTGACCCTTTATCGGGGCACTAAAATAATTCCAAATCCTAAGTCCAGTCGGGTCTTGGAGCCTGATGATAAACTCCTGTGTTTTGGAAAAATGGAATCTATGCGAGGTATGGTACCGAAGAAAACTCGTCGTCGGCGACAGCCAATAGTGCAAGATTTAGTTTCTGACGAGCTAGAAAAAACTGCAACAGATGAGAGCAATTTAGATTGAGTGAACTAAGCTCAGTCCGTGTTAAGAAGAAGCGTCTTAACGCATCGGCATTCGAAATAGCAGGTCGCAAGGTGCAGCCTGGTGAGCGAGTGCAGTTTGATCTGCAGATTGCGAATCTCTATACCCATACACCGCTCAATATGCCTATTGAAGTGATTCATGGAAAAAAGTCGGGTCCTGTTCTGCTAATTTGTGCGGCAATACATGGAGACGAGTTGAACGGTGTTGAAATCATTCGTCGAATGCGTAGCTTTCAATCCTTGAAACAATTAAATGGAACGCTTGTGTTGGTGCCTGTAGTTAATCTATTCGGCTTCATTCATCAATCACGTTATTTACCGGACAGGCGCGATTTGAATCGTTGTTTTCCCGGCAGTGAACGAGGCTCAATAGCATCAAGGGTCGCTCACATTTTTTTTAACGATGTGGTCAGGCGCTGCACCCATGTGATTGATTTGCACACTGCGGCTGTGAATCGAGACAACCTGCCTCAAATCAGAGCAGCGCTGGACGAGCCAGGCGTTGCCGAAATGGCGCTGGGATTTTCTATTCCGGTAATCATCAATTCTGGACTAATTGATAACAGTCTGCGCAAGGAAGCGGGAAACCTCGGCATTCCAGTGATTACTTACGAGGCCGGCGAGGCACTTAGGCTACACGAGCGCGCTATTGTGACGGGAGTTCGAGGAATTGTCAGCGTGATGCGAGCGTTGAAAATGTTGCCGACTCGCCGGATTAGAACGGTTCGTGCGGAACCTAATATCGCTCGCTCAAGCAGTTGGTTCAGGGCACCTATGGATGGTGTATTCAGACCCCTGGTCGAACTGGGCGCCAGAGTAAAAAAAGGGACCACGCTGGGTGTAATATCTGCACCTTTTTCCTCAGACGAATTTATCCTGTTGGCTGAGGCTCAGGGAATTGTGATTTGTGTAAATCGCTTGCCTCTAGTCAATCAAGGGGAGGCGCTTTTCCATATAGCCCAGTTTGAAGAAACAAAAGTGGTGGAAAGTGAAATAGCTGCCCATGGCAGCACGATTGAGGAAGATCGTTTGTTTGAGATTGAAGCGGTTCCGCCCTCTGATATGAAATCGTAAGCTGTATGAATACACCCCGAACTCGGCTGTCAAACTTATCCTTAATCAAACGTTGCACATGAAAAAATAGCTAGTTCTTTGCGTAAAATTTGGTCGATAGGAGTCCTCTCAATGAGTTTCAAATTTGTTTTTGCATTGCTTCTTTTGGGGCTGGTCCAGTCTATAAATGCCGCTGATCTTAATCGCAAAGTTGACAAAATATTCTCGGAAATCGATGTAGCTGGGCCTGGCTGCACCGTTGGAATAATTCAAAATGGGCAGCTGGTTCATAGGGCCGGCTACGGTTTAGCAAATATGGAATTAGAAGTGGCGCTGGATGGTTCTCACGTCCATCGTATGGGCTCTGTTTCAAAGCAGTTTACCGCCATGGCGGTGTTGTTGCTTGCTGAGGAATTTCATTTGGACTTGGATAGTAGTATTCGTGAGCACCTTCCTAAGCTCAATGCTTACCCCCATGACGTTTCGATCAATAATATTCTTGGCCATGTTGGGGGAATGGGAGACTACGATTTAATTTCCACATTGGACGGAGACGAGCCGACCGCAGGTAGTCTCGAACTTCAGTCTGTGGCCGGTGGCCCGTTTCGCTTAGGAAATGAGGACTATTTAAACAACCAAGAATTTTATGATCTAGTTAACGATTTACCGCTGGTCTATAAGCCCATGGAGAAATGGGAATATAGCAACATGGGTTACATCGTGCTGACAATGCTGGTTGAAACAGTGTCCGGAGAAAGTCTGCGAGAATTTAGCGAGAAACGTATTTTCAAGCCCTTGGAAATGACTTCAACGTTTTTTAGTGATGATCCTGTTGAAATTGTTCCGAACCGCGCTAGCGGGTATAAACCTCAAGGTGAAGGCTGGGTCACTGATATGACGAACCTTTTTTGGGTGGGTGATGGTGGTCTTCATACAAACTTGGATGACATGCTGAAATGGGACAGTAGCTTTTACTCTCCAACGCTGGGCGAAAACCCACAAGAATTAATGGCTTTGTTTCTGATGCCCAACAGTGACTTAAATACGGGGCAAGGTCTTTATGCTAACGGTCAGTTCGCTTTCGAACAGGAAGGCACGAAGGTGTATTCTCATTCAGGAGGCTGGCTGGGAACGAGTACCTTGTATACGCGGTTACCCGAAACGGGGGTTTCCTCCGTTATCATGTGCAACGATGCTAGCCAAAACCCAGCCGATTATTGGCAGCGCATCGTCCATGAGTTAGAGCTGCTGTAGCCCCGAGTTCACGACTCCCTCGATTCTATTCTGACCCAAGATTTCCTCACGGTCGGCTCAATTCCAGCTATACTGAATAGAACTGGTGTCGTTCTGATTCAACAAGATTGTTGGCCGCTCTGCGACCGGAGCTGATCGAATAGCACGGAGCTGATTTATTTTAACGCTTGAGAACTCTTCTAGAATTTTAGCAAACTTTACGGGTGCGGCATTCGCCGGACTTTGCTTCGCTTTGTGTTTGCTCACAAAAGGGACTGTCTTCGCTCAGTCATCGGAAGTAGCTTACCCCTTTTTGATGGACAAAATGCGAGAACCTCATTTTAAGCCATTTGGTGTGGGGCAGATGCCTAATGAAACCATTACCGATGTGGTTGAAGGGGAAGATGGTTTTATATGGGTAAGTAGTGAAGCGGGCTTAGTTCGATTTGCTGGAGGAAATTTTGAGCCGATTGCAGCGCCCGCAGATGCCGAAGGGGTTCGAGTAAACACCCAGTATCTTGAACTTCATCCTAGCTCCGAAGGCCAACTATGGATAGCCAATTCTGATGGTTATCAAGTTTACGATGCTCGCGCTCAGTCTTTCCAAGAAAGTGTTGAATTTGAGACCGACCTGATTGATCGAACATTCCCCCAAATTTTGCATATAGATAAGTCAAACATTTGGGTGTTGTTGCGAAACGATTCTGAAACAGTATTAATGCTGACTGATTACGATGGGGTTATGCGGCAACAGTGGATACTAAGAGACGCCAATGATGGTGATCATTTTTATACTTTCGCGGGTCAGGTCGATAGCGAAAATTTGTGGTTTTGGGTAGAAGGCGAGTCACATACTCTCAAATTTAGTCTCAGTGAATTAAGCAGCACTCCTAGTCAGTTGAGTTTAGGCTCAAGTTTCAATGACTCATCTGAGGATAGGCCGAAAATAGACTGGCTGGCTCTGCTCGAATCCAATATGAGTATTGTTAAAATCGGAGATATGTTTACAACGGTAGACCTAGGTGCAGGAGCGATTGCGGACCCTAGTCGAAGAATAGCTAATTCTAAATTCGAAGAAGCGATAGTTCGGGACGTTGCCGAAACTCCTGACGGAAGAATATGGGTTGCGACAAACTCGACGGGTCTTATTGAAATATCTGCAGAGTTCGATCATTTCACGCAGCATGTGCCGGCGGATAATAACCCAAATAGTTTGCCTGGTTACACGGTAACCTCTTTGCTCGTCGATCGATTTGGAATGTTGTGGTTAGGAACCTACAACGGTGTCTTTTTAGTGGACCCAGAGCGTAATACAACAGCAATCTTTTCGAAGGCAAATCGATTTCTGGAAAATTCTGATGCCATAGAGTTGCTAGTGCAAGATAGCCATCTGCTTTGGGTGGGGCATGCTACTGGTGTTGATGTAATCGACTTAGAAACTGGCACAAAGCGCGGATATTCCCCAAACAGTGAAGTGAATTTTGCCCCGTCTGAAGTTAGCGCGTTAGCACAAACAGCAAATGGGACTATATATCTGGGTTCTCAATTCAGCGAGAATCTGTATGTGTTGAATGAAGAAACGGATAAATTTGAAGTCAGGGAAGGCTTCCAGACAAATGCTAGAACAGGAGGCATTTTAGCGTTAGACAGTTTGGGTGAGAACGGTCTGCTAGTTTCAAAACCTGGAGAGCTTTTGCATTTCCAAAATGGTGAGTTTTTTGTTGTGGATGGTGCGGAACCGATCAACTCATCAGGAGTGGTGCAGCTTAACAGTGAAGAGTATTTGATCGCACAGGCCAATGAAGCTCTTTTTGTTTATAACGTTGAATCAAGGGTTTCTAAGCATGTGATACTGCCTAGCTTAGAGGGTCGCACGATTTATGATATTGATAGTAAAAACGGAAGCGTGGTTTGGGCAGTCACAGAGGCAGGTGCATTCGAGTTAGAATATGTCGGTGGTGTATTTTCCGTCCTGTCGCAGGTGCCTGCTGCACGATTTCCTTCGAATCAATATGCATCAATCTTAGTCGATCAGCAGGACGACGTTTGGGTTGCTTCACAAGGTGGCGTGTATAGGCTTTCTAGCCAAGTTGATAGTGGTGGTGCAGACGACTCAACATTTTCAGTAAGTTTTTATGGCGATGATCAAGGGTTTCCGCAAAGTACCTATTTTGTCGGAACAGCAGCGCGTATCGGCAAGGACATTGTTGCATTGGGCAGTTCTGGTGGAGCTATAGTCTTCAACCCCAGTTCGTTCAAAGCGAACAGTGCAGCACCAGATATCTATTTAACAGGTTTGCTCCGATACAATATGCCTGTTGCGGTAGGAGGTCAGTACGAAGATCGAGTGTTATTGAACGATGCTTTTTACCGCACCTCGAAACTTGATCTTTATCAGGCCGACGCAGTTATAGGGTTTCAGTTTTCGGCGCTGCACACACGAACCCCCAAAACCAGCCGGCTTTGGTATCAGATGACCGGCATTGATCCGGAATGGATCGAAACAACAGGAAGCGGTCTTGCTACATACAGTTCTCTGCCTCCCGGCGACTATCAATTCAGAATCAGGGCAGAGAGCGGAGACAGTGTGCAAGTAGAAGCCCCCTATGTTCTGAACGTACGAATGCATCCTGCGTGGTGGCAGGCTTGGGAGTTTAGGCTTGCGTTTGCGATGGCATTGCTACTGTTGGCGGTGGCCTTTTCTAATTGGCGTACGAGGCTTGTGCGTGACCGCGCTGCGACGCTGGAAGCGATGATTAAAGAGGCTACTACCGGCCTCGCAGTGAAAAATAAGCAGCTTATAGTGGCGCGAGAAAATGCAGAGACAGCCATGAAAGCCCGAAGTCAATTTTTGGCTAATATGAGTCATGAAATTAGAACTCCCATTAACGGCGTGATCGGAATGACCTCGTTGTTAGAAAACAGTTCACTGACCAAAGAGCAGCGTAGCTACCTAGGGACAGTTAAATCAAGTGGAGAGTCACTGTTAGGAATAATTAATGAAATTTTGGATTTTTCAAAAATTGAGTCTGGAGAAATAATCCTTGAAGAAAAACCCTTTAGCATAGAGAAATGCGTGTCTGATGCGGTCAATACGCTTTTACCAAGTGCTGCTGAGAAAGGGATCCAGTTGGTGGTTTATTTTCAAGTAGATCGTAAGACTATCTTAGTAGCAGACGGACAACGGCTGGGACAAGCTTTGCTTAACCTAATTGCTAACGCTGTGAAATTTACCAAAAAGGGACAGGTAATTGTTGATGTCAGCTGGGATCAGTCGGATAGAGAAAACAAAGCAAGCACGTCTAGGGTTTTAAATCTTTCTGTCATTGATTCGGGAATCGGAATTTCTGATGAAAGCCTTGTAGGCTTGTTTGATCCATTTACTCAGGCTGATGCTTCCACGACGCGGAAGTACGGGGGAACCGGACTTGGTTTGTCTATTTCTAAGAAGACTGTAGAGAATATGGACGGAGAGCTTATCGTCACCAGTTTGATTAACCAAGGATCCACTTTTTCCATTGTGTTACCAGTTGATGTTGAGCCTCAGTCAATTGAACAAGACAGGTTGTTAGAAAAGACAAACATTGCGGCTCTTGTCAGCGACCAATTCGAAAAACAGGCTTTGGTTCACATTCTTGAACGAGAGGGAGCTAACGTTGCTGCCTTCGAGCAGGCTGAAGAATTAGTCGCTCATATAGACCGCTTTGAAGTCGCAACTCTATTTGTTTACGGTGCCTGTATTGAAAAAGATAAGGTTCGGGTTTTTAGCTACTTAGAAGACAGCAAAAAATCTATTCCGATGGTTTACGTATCTTGTTTAGAAAGCTATGAACAGGCATCAAAACGCTATTCTAACGTCCTTCGAAAACCTATTTTGCCAAGTGAGCTCCTTAGCGTGATTGATCGCAGCGAAACTAAGCAATCGGCGACCCAAGATAGTGAGAATATGCTAGGCGAGGAGAGCCAATTTGGAGATCTTAGAGTGCTGATCGCTGAAGACAACAAGATCAACCAAATTGTGGCAAAGAAGATTATCAGCACTCTTGGAGTGGAAGCGGACATAGCAGAGAATGGTGTTGACGCGTTAGAGTTAGTTACAGAAAACCACTATGACATCGTGTTCATGGATATCCAAATGCCAGAGATGGATGGCATTGAAGCAGCTAAGCACATTCGGACAACTAAATCGAAGACGCCCTACATAATAGCAATGACCGCCAACGTCTACGCAGAGGATAGAGAACGTTGTATGGCGGCAGGTATGAATGATTTCGTAGCAAAGCCGGTTCGCATAGAAGTCGTGCGAGAGGCAATGCTCAAAGCCCAGAGTATGATGGTCTCTTAGGCCTTTTACCTTTCCACTCTTTCAAAGTTCTTCAATCTGAGCTGGAACTGATGTCTAGGCGTAGCTCTGAACTTATCGAGCAACCCCGCGTGGAGAGCAAGAGCTAAGGTCGAGCAGATATTTCTTCAGAAGGATTCTAGTAGGTAAGTGCCTGCAAGGCTCATAAATCAAGGTGTGTCCGGTAAGGACCCTGCATAAGATGGTAGCTATGGGTGGACTTGAACCACCGACCCCAGCATTATGAATGCTGTGCTCTAACCAGCTGAGCTACATAGCCACAATTCGCTTTACGCGCCAGAGCAAGCCTTGCGGCGGCTTGAGGCGACCAATCCCTTCGATAACCCTTAGAAATGATGCCTCTAAAGGTCGGAAGGGCGCGAATTTTGTCTATTTCCGATTAATTTGTCAAGTATCTGTCCCAGCCCATACCACAGAATAAGTTATTTAGCTTTTTCCTCACAGTGGGATGCGGGGCAATAATTCAATGTAATGGTTAGCGCTTTAAGCGGTTATAATGTGCTCGGGCTCAACTTGGAGCCGGCTCTGTGATGCACGGTGCTAATGGTTAATTCTGAAGATAATTGGAGGAAGCCGCTTCCCTGCGCTGGTGAGCCACCGTAATAGGGATTATTGCAGTCTTTTCTGGACTTAAGAGTCTGAAAAACGGACTAAATGAATCCAAAAAATGGCATAGACGTATAGGCTAATAGCTCTACAATTCGAGCCTTTCTGCTGGGATATCAATCAAGTGTCCTCAATTACTAAGGAGATTAGGAAGTGAACGGGAATACAAAGGTGGTGGTATGGATTCGTGCGTGGTTGGTTGCATTGATGGGTTTGGGGCTGGCGGCGTGTGCATCCACGGAGGTAGATCCCTACGAGGATTTTAATCGTTCAGTTAGCTCATTTAACAACACCACAGATAAATACTTCTTCAAGCCGATTGCGCAGGGCTACCAAGCGGTTCTTCCTCAGCCTGTTGAAAATTCTATCAGCAATTTCTTCAGTAATTTAAATGACCCGTGGGTCGCCATTAATCAGTTGCTGCAGGGCAAGCCGAAACTGGCTCTCAGAGATGCTGGCCGGTTCTTAGTCAATAGCACGATGGGCATAGGTGGCTTGTTCGACCTCGGCGATGAAATGGGCCTTACTAAGCATCAGGAAGATTTTGGCCAGACATTAGCGACTTGGGGAGTGCCTAGAGGGCCGTACATCGTGCTACCATTCCTTGGTCCGTCAAGCGGACGCGGATTAGCGAGTCAATTTGTAGGCAACTTCGGTGGGAATATTCAGCAGCCCCTTCGTTATATAGATCATGTGCCCACACGAAACACCTTGTTTTTCACCCAGTTAATTTCTTTGCGAGCAAGCTTGCTTAGAGCGGGCTCTTTTGCTTCGGGTGACCAATATCTCTTTTTGCGCGATGCCTATTTGCAGCGCCAAGAGTATTTAATTAACGATGGTGTGGTAGAAGACAGCTTCTTAAACTAGGGCTCGCTCTAACAAGAAAACGCGAGTAAGACAGAAAAAGGACAGCTCATGAGCGAGCTTCGCAGCACCCTTAAAGGCTTTTACGAACATTGCCACACCCGACCTATAGCCATAATTGTGCTCGTGTCTGCCCTCTGTCTAATGGCGGCGTATCAGGTTCAGTTTTTTCGCTTTGATGCGTCTGCCGACACCATGATTTCCCAATCTGACCCAGAGTTGGGTTTTTATAACGAGCTCACTGAAATCTTCGGTGAAAGCCCTTTCTTAGTTCTGACGTACACGCCTAATTCTGGTGAACTATTCAGCTCTCAAGAGCTGCAGCGTCTTATTGAATTAACGGATGCACTTGCAGAAGTTGAGGGCATTAGTGGCGTTACTTCC
This sequence comes from Pseudohongiellaceae bacterium, assembly GCA_045106275.1. Lineage (GTDB taxonomy): Bacteria > Pseudomonadota > Gammaproteobacteria > Pseudomonadales > Pseudohongiellaceae > UBA9145. The sequence continues at coordinate 10,684 of JBGCEK010000070.1, forward strand.
TTGCTGGATGTCCCTTTGTTGCAGAGCCCGCCGGTGCCTATTGCTGAGTTGGCTGATGGCTATCGTACATTGAGATCAGCGGATGTGGATTTGGGTTTAGCACAAACTGAATTTACTCAAAGCCCACTTTTTAAAGACCTATTGGTGTCAGCAGACGGTTCCAGTACTGCTATTCAGTTAAGCCTGTCCAATGAGGCTGCTCGGGAGCTCGCTTCTATTGATGACGGTTCGTTGCCAGAGCTACGACGCCGCGAGCTCATGGAGCTCGCCAAGAAACAAGAAGAGCAAACGATTCAGTCAGTGCGAGACATAAGAGATCTGTATCAAACGGACGCTCAACTCTATTTGGGCGGCGTCCCTATGATTCGCTCAGATATGGTTCAGTTCGTGAAGGCTGATATGGCCACATTTGGCGTATTGATTGTGCTGCTACTGGGCACTGCTTTGTACTTGTTCTTCAAGTGCAAACGTTGGCTAGTTATTCCTCTGCTGACTGTCTTTGTGACGGTCCTACTTACTATGGGTGTTCTGGCCTGGTTAGACCAGCCGGCAACCGCCGTGTCATCTAGTTTTATTGCATTGCTGGCCATTGTGTCGATCTCTTTCAGTATCCACTTGATTACCGAGTACAGAGACTTAGCACCGGTGTCGCTGCGCCTTAGTCAGCATGAGTTGGCGATGCGCACGATGGAAAACAAGCTAGCTCCCTGTGTCTATACCGCGTTAACGACTGGGGTGGCTTTTGCCTCGCTCACGCTCAGTGACATTATCCCAGTGATCGATTTTGGTTGGATGATGTGCTTAGGCATTGCCATTGCCTTAGTGGTTTCGTATGCCCTGTTCGCCAGCATACTTGTCCTGCTGCCAAAGAAAATTGACTGTGAGTCTTTAATCGAGCTTCCCGGTTTTAACGAGTGGTTTGCCAAAATCTCTGTTGAGAAGACTATGCGGCTAAACATCGGTGCAGTGGGTGTGTTGTTCTTGGCAATTTACGGGGTGAGCCAGCTCGGTTTAGGTAATCGAATTGTAGAGTATTTTAGAGGCGATACTGAAATTCGTCAGGGACTCGAGTTTATCGACACTAAACTGGGTGGCACGGTTCCTTTGGATATTGTTATCTACTTCGATCCTTTCGAGGCACCTGCTGCTTTGGAAGATGATCCTTTTGACCCTTTTGCTGAAGATGAGCCAGACCCTTATCCCCAACGATTTTGGTTTACGCCTGAAAAATTGGCGACCGTAGAAAAGCTGCAAAGCTTTATTGAATCTCGACCTGAGACAGGGAAATCTGTTTCGATCTCGAACCTTGAGCAAGTAGGCCGTGGTTTCACTGGCGGAGACCCGCTGAGTTATCTTGAGTTGACCGCAATTCTGGGTTCGGTGCCAGAGGATGTGAGGGAAAGTTTGATCAACCCTTATGTTTCCCCAGAGCTGGGCCAAGTGAGAATTTCTACTCGTTTACACGAAACGGGAGAGGTTTATAGCTTGCAAGAATTGATTACTTCGATCGAAGCGTATGGCGTCGAGGAAGTGGGGTTGGCCCCGGATGAGATTCACGTGACCGGGGTAGCCGTTCTGTTCAATGGCATGTTGGAAGATCTTTTAGATTCCCAACTTTCGACTATGTTTGGGGTTATTTTTGCAACCTTTGTCATGTTTACTTTTCTACTGCGCTCAATCACGATGGCGTTGGTGGGACTGTTGCCTAACGTGCTGGCGGCTTTGGTCATCCTAGGCATAATGGGTTTTGCGGGTATCCCACTGGATATGATGACAATAACCATTGCAGCTATCGTTATCGGCATCGGCGTTGACGATGCAATCCACTATCTTCATCGTTTCAAGTTAGAATTGGATTCAGGCAAAAGCGCAGAGGAATCGGTTCAGATCACGCACGGTAGTGCAGGAAAGGCACTTTACTTTACTTCATTTACTGTCATAGCCGGTTTTTCAGTGTTGGTATTATCGCGTTTTATGCCCACCGTTTATTTTGGCGGGCTCGCGGCGCTGGCGATGGTGGTGGCACTCACTGCAAATTTAAGTCTACTGCCTGCCTTACTAATCACTGTATATAAAAACCGAGGAGTTACTTCCCCATGAACAGCATTCCGCAATGTCTCCTACTAATTGTTAGCCTTGCTTTAACGTCACTTGCACAAGGGCAACCTGCCTCACCTCGAGAATACATCGATGAGGCTTCCTCGGCATTGGCGGCTACCTCAACAATTGAAAACGAAGACGCAAGACTATCGGCATTAGATGAAGTGGTAGGTGAATATTTCGATCTCGCGGTGGTCGCTCGCGGCGTGCTCGGTGGTCATCGTGACACTTTAAATGCTGAGCAAACTCAGAGGTTTACCGGAGAATTTCAAAAAGCCTTAGTGGGTTTGATGTTTGCAGCCTTAAGCGAAATTGGAAGTTACGAGCTAAGTGTGCAAGAAGCTAGAATGCGCGGTGAAGATCGGGCTCAGGTGCCAGCGCTGATTAAAACAGCGAGCGAAGGGGATTTTGAATTCTTGTTTTCTTTAGCGCGCAATGAGGGTCGCTGGAATGTGCTTAATCTAATCGTAAATGGGGTGAACCTTGGGCTCACCTATCGCAATCAGTTTAACGAGTTAATGCTAAGCAATGACGGTGATGTAGACGCTGTGATCGTAGCGTGGACAGCAACGGTTGCCGAGTCTGCCCCGGATTTATAGGGGCAGTCTGACACCATAGTGGCTTGAAAGTAGACGTTGGATAGGGGCTCGGCTTAGACATTGAACCTGAAGTGCATTACATCGCCATCTTGAACGATATAATCTTTGCCCTCCAGCCGCCATTTGCCAGCTTCTTTAGCGCCGTTTTCGCCGTTGTTATTGACGTAGTCCTCATACCCTACAACTTCGGCCCTTATAAAGCCTTTCTCGAAGTCGGTATGGATGACAGCGGCGGCCTTGGGAGCAGTCGCGCCCACTTTAACGGTCCATGCCCGAACTTCTTTAGGACCGGCGGTAAAGTAAGTTTGTAAGCCCAGAAGAGTATAGCCTGCGCGAATAACCCGGTCTAAACCTGGTTCTTCCATTCCAAGATCAGCTAAAAATTCTGCTTTTTCATCATCTTCTAGTTCTGCAATTTCCGCTTCTAGCTTGTTGCAGATGACAACCACTTGGGCATTTTCAGCTTCAGCAATCGCTGTGACTTTGTCTAAATGCGGGTTGTTTTCAAATCCTTCTTCATCGACATTGGCGATGTACATAACCGGTTTTGCTGTGAGCAAGTGCAAACCATAGATATCGCTCCAGTCGTCTTGGCTAAGCTCCATGCTTCGCACGGGCTTTGCTTCGTCTAAATGCACTTTTACTTTTTCGAATAAGACGCCTAGACGCTGAGCTTCTTTGTCGCCGCTTTTTGCAGTTCTAGCGACTCTGGCAATGCCTTTTTCAACGGAGTCTAAGTCCGCCAGGGCTAATTCTGTATTGATTGTCTCAATATCGGCGATGGGATTAATTTGGTCGGCAACATGCGTAACATTGCTGTCTTCAAAGCAGCGGACAACGTGAGCGATTGCATCGTTTTCTCTAATGTTGGCGAGAAACTGATTTCCTAAGCCTTCGCCTTTGGACGCGCCAGCAACCAATCCTGCTATATCTGTGAATTCCATAGTAGTAGGAATGGTTTTTTCCGGCTTGGCTATTTCGGCGAGCCTGTCTTGCCTGCTATCGGGAATTGAGACTATCCCTGAATTCGGCTCGATAGTGCAAAAAGGGAAGTTTTCGGCAGCAATGCCAGCTTTGGTTAGTGCATTAAATAGAGTTGACTTACCGACGTTGGGTAGACCAACGATGCCACATTTTACGGCCATGATTTTTTCCTAATTAGTCTGTGTGCAGAAGCCGCATGGCTTCTTCCCATTCGCCAGCAACCGCTTTTGGCATAACGCGAATAGAATCTTCGATGTCACGCATTATTAAATCGGCTTCCGAGCGGGAAGGGTCTCCAAGAACGTAGTTGGCCACCATGGATTTATGTCCAGGATGCCCTACGCCAATTCGTAGCCGGTGAAAATCCCGATTGCCACCTAGAGCATTAATAATGTCTCTGACGCCATTGTGGCCGCCGTGACCGCCACCTTCTTTGAATTTGGTTACTCCCACGGGAAAGTCTATTTCGTCGTAGGCAACGAGTATGTTTTCAGCGGGGATTTTGTAGAACTTACAAACGGCAGCAACAGATTTGCCGCTGCCGTTCATGAATGTTGTTGGAAACAGACATTTTATGTCTTGGCCTCCAACAGTAATACTGCCGAATTCGCCGAAAAACTTGCTTTCACCGCGCAGCGAACCACCATAGCTTTTGCACAAATGGTGCAAAAATATGACGCCTGCGTTGTGACGGTTAGAGTCATGTTTTGGGCCTGGATTACCCAGACCCACAACAAGTTTGATCGGTGAACTCGAAATGCCTGGCATTTTATTTTACCCGGCTTGGGAGCTAGTCTTCGCTAGCTCCTGACTCTTCAGCAGCGTCGCCACCTTCTTCGCTAGCAGCAGCTTCGTCATCAGATGAGCCCTTAGGCGCCTGAACTGTCGCTACACTAAGGTCACTGTCTTCGCCATGAGAAAGAGCAACACTTGTTACGCCTGTTGGAAGCGTAATGTCGGATAGGTGAACGGTAGAACCCAGGTCAACTTCTAGCATATCCACTTCGATATATTCGGGAAGGTGCTTAGGAAGACAAGAAACTTCTATTTCGTTCAACGTCTTCAAGATAGCTCCACCACCGATCTTAACGCCCACACACTTTTCTTCATTGATGAAGTGGAGTGGTACACGAACTGTGATTGCTTCTTTTTCATTCACGCGTAGAAAGTCAGCATGCAAGATAAAAGGTTTGGCTGGGTGACGCTGTAGCGCCTTGATAACCGCTTTTTCTTTTTTCTTACCAACATTCAAAGTGATGATGTGGGCAAAGAAAGCTTCGTTTTGAGTCGCTTTCTGGATGTCTTTGTGGGGAATAGTCAAAGACACAGGTTCTTTGTCTCCACCGTAAAGAACTGCTGGGATGTTACCTTCCAAACGACGTAGGCGGCGGCTCGCACCTTTCCCTAGGTCTGTTCGGACCGAGCAATTTAGCTCAAAATCTGCATTAGACATAATTGTCTCCTAAACCTCTCAACAGCTGTTGAGAGAAATCTCCAAGTAGCTTGCGACCGGCTAAAAAGAGAGTTAAAAAAAGGTCGTCAAACTGTATGTCTGATGACCCGGCTTTATCCACCCGACGTGACAATACCCTATTAGGTATTGTCGAACATCGCGCTTATGGATTCTTCGTTGCTAACCCGTCTTATGGATTCGGCTAAAAGCTTGGCCATGGTTAGCTGTCGTATTTTCTTGCACTTCTGTGCCGCATCGTTCAATGGAATAGTATCTGTGACTACCAATGAATCGATGGTGGAGTTTTCCAAATTCTCAATCGCTGGCCCTGACAAAATAGGGTGGGTGCAATAGGCGATTACTTTTTTGGCGCCGTGTTCTTTCAGCGCGTCGGCGGCTTTGCAAAGGGTGCCAGCCGTATCGACCATATCGTCTACTATGAGACAGCAACGGTCTTTCACATCACCAATGATGTGCATCACCTGTGCCACGTTAGCGGCAGGACGTCGCTTATCGATGATGGCTAAATCTACATTCAGCTGTTTTGCTACCGCTCGGGCTCGAACAACACCGCCGATATCCGGTGACACCACCAACAGGTCTTTGTAGTTCTGGCGCTCAATGTCATCAGTAAGAACGGGTGAACCGTAGACGTTATCAACTGGGATGCTGAAAAACCCTTGAATTTGTTCAGCATGAAGGTCAACAGTTAAGACTCGATGAACGCCTACTGCGCTAATCATGTCTGCGACTACTTTAGCGCTGATTGCTACTCGCGCTGAGCGCACTCGACGGTCTTGTCTGGCATAACCAAAATAAGGAATAACTGCAGTGATGCGGTTGGCGGAGGCACGGTGCAAAGCGTCAGCCATCAATAACAGCTCCATAATGCTGTCGTTGGTGGGAGCACAGGTAGGCTGAATGACAAAAACGTCCTTACCACGAACATTTTCGTTTAATTCTACGGAGACTTCTCCATCACTGAACTTGTCTATGCTGGCGTACCCAAGAGGGACCCCAATATTCTTGGCAATATTATCCGCGAGCGCTGGATTAGCATTGCCAGAAAACACCATTAAATTATTTGCCACGAGTGATTCCTACTGCCTTAGAGGGCGGGTATTGCATTTTATTTTAGGGTTGGCCGAGCTAAAAAATGGCTGGGGTGGCTGGATTCGAACCAGCGCATGCAAGGATCAAAACCTTGTGCCTTACCACTTGGCGACACCCCAGTAAACTTCAGTGTCTATTTTTAAACCTTCGCTAATGAGCAACCTTGATTCAATTGCGGATTGCTATCTCATCTAGCGAATTTATGCCTTTTGCGACAAAAAATTGTTGCGGCTTCGGTAGCTTGGCAAGTGTGGCCATCGCCTCGGCTTCCGATTTAAATTCTGCAAATACACTGGAACCTGTTCCAGTCATCCGAGGATTTGCATAATTCTCTAATAAATTCAGACAATTAGCGACCTCAGGGTGAAGGGATTTAGTTACCTCTTCACAGTCATTTCTTGACCTGCCAGCCAGAAAGTCGGCCATTTTGATGGCTCGCGAGTTCCGTGTCAATTGTTCGTGGCAAAAAATCTTTTGGGTGGAAACAAAGCAGGGGGGTGTGACCACCAAATACCAGCACTCGGCTAAGCTAATGTCGGTGAGTTTCTCTCCGATACCCTCGCCCCAGGCAGTTTTCCCGTTGATGAAAAGAGGCACATCTGCACCGAGTTCGATACCTATCTTTTGCAGCTGCTCATTACTGAGATTCAATTGCCATAGCTTATTCAAAGCCAACAAGGTCGATGCGGCGTTGGAGCTGCCGCCGCCAAGTCCTGCACCTACAGGAATTCGCTTATCAATAGAAATGTCGGCTCCAAGGGTAGGATTGCCAGTCTGCGCTCTGAGCGACCGAGCGGCACGCAGGATTAGATTCTCGTCCATGCCGATATCCGCATCGAGCGTGTTTTCAAAGTGCAATGAAAATCTGCCTTTGCTGTTGGGCGCAAACGTCATGTCGTCGCCAAAGTCCAATAATCTAAACAGAGTTTGGAGATTGTGATATCCGTCCTCGCGCCGACCCAGAACATGCAGGAATAAGTTAAGTTTGGCGGGCGAGCGTAGCTGAAGAATTTGTTCCGTCATTTCATTCAATGCCGTCAAGCTGCCAGTTGAGCCCAACAAAGCGCAGTCTGATATCGTTCTCAGGGCGGGTCACTGTCACCTTGCGGGGTAGAGACAAATCCCCATATTGGCGCATGTCTGAGTAACTCACTGTCCATCCATCTTGTGCCAATTCCAGCAATTGATTGAGTTCGTTAAAGGTTAAGTTTGCCTCAGAATCTGGAGCGGGAATGCCTTTAACCCAGTGCTCAAGGTAAGAGACTGGTAGTTCATAACCCAGTTGCTGCAAGATCAGCTCTTCCGGACTGTTGGCTGTTAACACATCGCCCCCTTGCTCAAGGGTGACAAAGCCGGGTCTGCCTACAATAACCGTATTACCTGCATTGAATGTTCCCCAAAGCCGTATGTGATACTCCACATTTTGCTGCATCCATTGGATTCGGGGCGTATTTGATTCGTTGTTGTAACGAACATTGACTCGGCCGCGAAGCTGCCAAGAGTCCAAATTATTGAGAGCAAGTCGTTGTCTTTCCCAATCGCTGTTGACCGTGGCGGGTGGGGCAAGGCTGCCGCAGGCAGCAAGACCACAAGTAAGCAGGAGAAGAAAAACAGATTTATGCATAAGGTTTAGCGGAATGGAGGTTTGCGTAAGGGTTCAGCATTATCAGCAATTACTATGACCCCAACAGTCTCTCAGTCACTTCTTTGATGAGTTCGCTGTCAGGATTGTCGGCCAAAGAATCCGCCCACACTTGCTTTGCTTCATCCTGACGTCCCATGTTCCAAAGAACCTCCCCAAGGTGAGAAGCTACTTCTGGATCTGGGAAGTTTGCAAAGGCGCGCCGCAGGTTAATTAATGCGTCATCGTAAAGACCTAGTTTGAACTGTGCCCAAGCTAAGCTATCTAAAATAGCAGGATCATCAGGCGAAATTGCTATTGCGCGCTCCAGCAGATCAAGGGCTTCTTCATAACGCTCGGTCTGGTCGGCTAACATATAACCTAGATGGTTGAGAGCCCGCGAGTCTTCAGGTTTCATCAAAATAATTTGCCTCAGATCAGTTTCAGAGCCCACCTTGTCTCCTAACCTGTCATATAGAAGAACGCGGGCAAAGAGCAGGTCTGTATCGTTGAGAAATTTGTTGAGCGCGCCATCGAGTAACTCTTTTGCTTCGTCGGTGTAGCCATTTTGAATCAGGGCGCCGGATTCAATCGTGGTCAGAATCACTTCTAAACGAGGGTTGCCACGAGATTGAAGCAAAATAGAGTCGTGGGCATCGCTTAAGTCGCCGTTAGCAATAGCAAGCCGAATAGCTTGCTGCTGAGCTGCCAAAAAATTGTTCGTGCCTATTCTCACGCTTTGGTAGTGTTTTATCGCTTCGGCAGATTTTCCTAACTGTTCATAGCTCAGTCCCAGATAGTATTCGCTTTCATCCTGTCGCTGGCCTTCGGCCACGAGCCGCTGCAGTTGGACGATAGCTTCTTCGTAATCTTCCATTTCCAAGTCTAAAAGTGCTATCGAGAACAACGTATCCCAGTCGTCGGGTCGCTGTTCGGTTAAGATTTTGAACTGGGCTTGGGCCTCAGGGAAGTTTTCATCTTGGATCAGCAGTCGCGCATAAGAGAGTCGTAAATTCTGATCATCTTCAAACCGCCGTACCCCGTTTCTCAGGGTGCGCAGCGCATCCGAGGGTAATTGCATGCTTTGCTGAATCTGTGCTTTTAGCATCACATGATTGGAGGTGAGCTCAGTGAGTTTCTCAAGTGCATCAAGCTCTTCTAATGCTTCTCTGAATTGCGAGTTTTGCGCCAGCAGCTGAGCTAACGAAGTTCGAATGGATAGCTGCTCGGGGTATTCCTGCTCTAAACGCTGCAGATTGCCAATAAGAGCGGCGCGTGCGGAAAGGCTCAGGCCACTGGTTCTGGCGGCTAGTGTGGTGAAATCGAATGCTCCCCCTTTTTCAATAACCCGGCTCATTTGGGTCAGGGCTTGGTTGAAATTGCCTGCTTCCAAAAATTGAAAGCTCAACATCAAATGAGGTTGAGGGTTGTCAGCATCTACGTCCGCCCACAGTAAACCTAGCTGCAGCAGAGCGTTGGTATCACCATTAGCCGATGCAAATTGCACAGCTCGCTCGATAAATTGTAAATCCCGAGTCTCCATAGCAAGATCAAAATAAGTCTCACCAGACTCTGCAAGTTCACCCCGCTGAGCTCCTAGTTCGCTGATTATAGTTTGATAAAGCTGCTGCTCAGTGAAAGAACCGTATTCGATCTCAGGAAGTTCCGGTGCGCTATCGGTTGAAGATGTGATTGGCGGCTCAGCAGGCTCGTCATTGACGAGTGGGCTGACGGTACAAGAGCAGGTAAGTGCTATTAGCAAAAACGCAGAGACATTTTTCATAAGGGGCATTGTAAGTGGATTCTCATACCTTTGGTGGTTATAAATTGTAGCATCTTGTAGCCACTGAATCAGGCTTGGCTCGTGGCTCTGGTTAACAGATCGGAAAGTTAACCCGTGCAGCCAGTTATACGCAGGAAACTGCTAAATCGCTCACCTTTTGTTCCCTGCTGCAATTTCATCACTGCTAATGGGAACTGAGAGCTATATTTAGTACCATAGCGGGCTTTTTATCGGTTCACTCTAGACAAAATACAATGGCGCTAGTTCTAGTAGGCATAAATCATACGACAGCAAGTATCGCGCTCCGCGAGAAAGTCGCGTTTTCGCCTGAAAATCTGAGCGCGGCTTTGCGCCAACTGTGCCAGCTACAACCGGTTCAAGAGGCTGTGATTGTGTCCACCTGTAATCGAACCGAAATTTACTTGGACTGCCCAGAAAGCCAGATCTTGGAAAATGGCGCTGAAACAGAGAAAAATCGCAGCTTAATAGACCATCAGCAGATCGTTTCCGAATGGCTATCCGATTTTCACCAGCTAGAGAAAACGGAAGTGGATGCCAGTTGCTATTCCTTTGGAGCCGATGACGTTGTTCGCCATCTTATGAAAGTGTCCTGTGGTTTGGATTCCATGGTATTGGGTGAACCGCAGATTCTGGGCCAAATTAAGTCGGCTTTTGCCTTGTCCAAAGACTTGGGCTTAACTGGGCCGAGTTTAAGTCGGGCGTTTCAGGGAGCGTTTTCAATAGCTAAGCAGGTGAGAACTGATACGGCTATTGGCGAAAATCCTGTTTCCGTGGCCTACGCAGCGGTTACGCTCGCCGAGCGAATTTTCTCCAATCTAGCCAGTCTAAATGTTCTATTAATTGGTGCGGGCCGGACCATTGAGCTGGTCGCTAGGCATTTGGCGGATAAAGGGGTCACCCAAATTTCAGTGGCTAATCGTACCCTCGACAATGCGTTGGAGCTAGCTGCAAAATTTGATGCAAAGGGTGTTTTGCTTTCCGACATTCCTGAGCAGCTTGTTAACGCTGACGTGGTTGTTTCTTCCACTAATAGCCAACTGCCTTTGCTTGGCAAGGGCGCGGTTGAGCGAGCGTTGAAACAGCGCCGCCACAAGCCCATGCTACTAGTCGATTTGGCAGTGCCCAGAGATATCGAACAAGAGGTAGGCGAGATCGCAGATGCCTATTTATACAGCGTTGATGATATTAGCGAGGTGATCGAAGATGGTGTGAAAAGCCGTCAGGAAGCCGCGGATCAGGCCAAATCGATTATCGAACGAGGCGTTGAAGAATATTTAAAACAGCTAAAGTCATTGGATGCTGTGGCAACTTTGAGGGCCTACAGAGAGAAGGCCGAATCGATTAAAAACCAAGAATTGCAGCGAGCGCTAAAGTCCCTTGAAAAAGGAGAGTCTCCGGAAGCAGTTCTGAATTCGCTAGCAAGAGGCATCACGAATAAACTCATTCACTCTCCTAGTGTGGTTATGAAAAAAGCCAGTTCCGAAGGGCGTGAGGATGTTCTGCAATTATCCCAAGAACTTTTTGAACTGGGATCACAGAGCAGCGACCCTTCTTAGATTTGCTCTGTATTAATGAGCGAACCCAAATTTCACTCGAAAAAGAGACACTATGAAAGACACGATTAAAAATAAATTAGAGGCCCTCAAAGATCGCTTTGACGAGCTCGAAGCCCTGTTGAGCGATGCCGAAATTATTTCCGATCAGAATCGGTTTCGAGATTTATCGAAAGAATATTCCGAATTAGAAGACGTGGTTAAGGCATACAATCACCATGCCCAGGTTACTGATAATTTAGCTGAAGCCATGGAGATGCAAAAAGATGCTGATGCTGAAATCAGGGCTATGGCTGATGAGGAGATATCGAGTTCGAAGGAAGAACTAGAAAAGCTGGAAGTGAGCCTACAGAAACTTCTCTTGCCCAAAGACAGCAAAGATAGCTGCAACGTATTTTTAGAAATCCGGGCCGGTACTGGTGGAGATGAAGCGGCAATATTTTCTGGTGACTTGTTCAGAATGTATTCACGCTTTTGTGAAAATCAAAGCTGGAAAATAGAGCTGATCAATGAACGTCAAGGTGAGCACGGTGGCTATAAGGAAATCATCGCCAGAGTTGAAGGGAAAAACGTGTATGAAAAGCTAAAATTCGAATCAGGAGCTCATCGAGTACAGCGAGTGCCTGAGACGGAGACTCAAGGAAGAATTCACACCTCTGCTTGCACTGTCGCGGTAATGCCAGAGTTAGAAGGGGTCGATGAAATAGAAATCAATAAGGCTGATCTGCGAGTAGATACGTTTCGAGCTAGCGGTGCCGGAGGCCAGCATGTAAACAAAACAGACTCTGCGATTCGTTTAACTCACCTGCCGAGCGGTATCGTGGTTGAATGTCAGGATGAGCGATCTCAGCACAAAAACAAAGCCAGAGCGATGTCTCTTTTGCAAGCAAAGTTGCTTGATGTGGCCCAGCAGGCCCAACAGCAAGAAGAGTCGGATGCGCGCAAAAAGCTGGTAGGCAGCGGCGACCGTTCCGAAAAAATTCGCACCTACAATTACCCGCAAGGCCGTGTCACGGATCACCGCATTAAGCTTACCCTGTACAATTTGTCCGAGATTATGTCAGGGGATTTAGCGGCAGTTGTGCAGCCACTCATCAACGAATACCAAGCGGACCTATTGGCGAGCTTAGCTGGTGAAGACTGAGCCTTCTAGAACAGTCAAACAGGCGCTGGAACTCAGCCACTGTTTGCAAGAGTTAAGCGACAGTTGGAAGCTGGATGGAGAGCTGCTGCTGGCTCACGTACTAGGCAAGAGCCGCGAATATTTGTATACCTGGCCCGACGCGCAGGTCTCTCAGGAACACTTAAACACTTTTCGACAATTACTGGATAGACGTTCAAAAAATGAACCTGTAGCCTACTTGACTGGTCGTCAGGCTTTCTGGGATTTTGAGCTGGCGGTGAATCCCCATGTACTGATTCCGCGGCCAGAGACAGAAGTGTTGGTTGAAAAAGCGTTGGAATTGGCCGAGGCGCTGGGAAAAGAAACAATTTCTTTTGCTGATTTGGGAACTGGCAGCGGAGCAATTGCGATTGCTTTAGCGAAGCAGAATACTCAGTGGCAGGTCACAGCACTGGATAAGAGTGAGCCTGCGTTAGCGGTAGCTGAGCAAAACGCGGCAGCATTAAAAATTAACAATATCCACTTTGTTGTTTCCAGTTGGTGTGCGGAGGTCAATGAGCAATCTTTTGATATTATTGCTGCCAATCCGCCCTACGTTGAGACCGGTGATCAGCACTTGAGTGAGGGGAGTCTGCCGTTTGAACCCATCGCTGCATTGGTGGCGTCGAACCACGGATTATCTGACATACAACAGATTGTGAAGCAAAGCGCTGAGCGTTTAAATGATGGTGGTTGGCTAGTCATAGAGCACGGCTTCGATCAATCGAAAGCTGTTGTTGATTTACTCCAAACTGCAGGGTTTAACCGCTGCGGCAGCGAAACTGATCTTGCGGGCATACCCCGCATCGCGTTTGGACAGTGGCTAAACTAGAGTAGGAGAGGACTGTGCAAGACGATCAATTGCTAAGATACAGCCGCCAAATCATGTTGCCGGATATGGAAATATCCGGGCAGCAAAAGCTCATAGAAGCCACTGTACTTATCGTGGGCATGGGAGGGTTAGGTTCTCCTGCCGCTTTATATTTAGCCGCCGCCGGTGTTGGCAAACTAATTATCGCTGATGACGATACAGTCGAGCTTAGTAATCTCCAGCGCCAAATAGCCCATGACCAGCAATCCCTTGGGCGTGCCAAAGTCGAATCGGCAAAAAGTCGCCTTCTGGGAATCAATCCAAGTCTTGAGGTAGAGTCTTATAAGCAAAGGCTAGAAGGAAAAGAGCTTGACCGATTGGTTGAGCAAGCGGATCTCGTCGTGGATGCCTGCGACAATTTTGGCACTCGCTTTGCTATTAACCAGTCCTGTTTGAAGTTCTCAAAGCCATTGGTGTCTGGCGCAGCCATAAGAATGGAAGGGCAAGTGATTGTGTTCGACCCCGCTAAGCCGGAAAGTCCTTGTTACCGCTGTCTCTACGATGAGCAAGGAGATGAAGACACTAGCTGTGCAACCAACGGAGTCATGTCGCCTGTGGTTGGAATCATTGGCACGGTTCAAGCTATGGAAGCTATTAAAGTGCTGGCTGACGTTGGGCAGCCGCTAGTAGGCAGATTGTTGCTGCTGGACGCCAAATCCATGCAATGGCGGGAAATGAAATTGAAGCGTGATCCGTCGTGTCCAGCGTGTTCCAAAGCTCATGTTGAATGACGATTCATTGCAGTGTTACCTGCATACGGCTATTATGCCTGCGCTTTGCGCACTTCTTAGTTGTAGTAGGGCCTTTCTAGTTAAATCCTCGTAGGTTAATGGCAGCATTTCATGGTTTCAGAAGTACCGGAAGGTTCAGAGTCTCAAGACAGTCAATCAAATGCTATACCGTCGGAGCAGGCTCGCACTGCTGAGGCTATTGAGCCTCAAGCGCCTAAAGCCCTTGCCCCTGAAAATGAGGCCCTTGAAGGCAAGGTTCCGGAAACCACATTCCCAGAAACCAAGGACCCAGAAACCAAGGTCCCAGAACCCACAGTCCCTGATGCTGAAACCCACGAAAACGAAGCTCCTGAAGCCACAGCTCCTGAAGCCACAGCTCCTGAAGTCAAAGCACCAGAGCCTGTTTCCTTCGACAGTTTGTCTCTGCAACCCCCTTTGCGAGAGGCTATTCGCAAGATGGGCTTTGAACATTGCACGCCAATCCAGGGGCAGAGCTTAGTTCATACGTTGGCGGGCCACGACGTCACGGGTCGCGCTCAAACTGGCACAGGTAAAACAGCCGCATTTTTAATCACGATCATCAATGACCTTTTATGCAATCCGGTGGATGAACGTTATTTGGCAGAACCAAGAGCATTGGTGGTGGCGCCCACGCGCGAGCTGGCTATTCAAATTGCCAGTGATGCCCAGCAATTGACACAGTTTACTGATTTGCACACGGTGACTCTGGTGGGCGGGGAAGACTACCAGAAGCAAAACCGAGCGCTTGATAAAAAGCCGGTTGATATAGTCGTGGCCACACCGGGCCGACTCTTGGATTTTGTCCAAAATGACAATTTATATCTGGGCTTAATAGAGCTGTTGGTATTAGACGAAGCCGATCGAATGTTAGACATGGGTTTCATTCCTCAAGTTCGTGCCGTGGTCGCGCGCACGCCCAAAAAGGATTGCCGACAGACCCTATTATTTAGCGCCACGTTTACTCCCATGATCATGGAGCTTGCCACGCGCTGGGCGATGGACCCAATCATGGTTGAAATTGAACCTGAGAAGGTTGCCGCGGACGCGGTGGATCAGATTGTTTACTTAGTGACTACCGCCGATAAATATAATCTGCTTTATAATATTTTGTCAGAGCCAGGCGCGGAAAAAGTAATCGTGTTCAGCAATCGCCGAGATCAAGTGCGCAAACTTGCTGACAATCTGCATCGCAACGGTATCGACTGTGGGCTGCTGTCTGGAGAAGTGGCGCAAAACAAGCGAATAAGCACTCTTGAGGCATTTAAAACTAACAAGCTAAAAGTATTAGTGGCCACGGATGTGGCTGGCCGTGGCTTACATATAAATGATGTTACACATGTGGTGAACTACACCCTTCCCGAAGAGCCGGAGGACTATGTTCATCGTATCGGCCGAACCGGGCGGGCTGGTGCTATTGGCACTTCAATAAGCTTTGCCTGCGAGGAAGACTCATTCTTATTACCTGATATTGAAGAGAAGTTAGGGACTAAATTGGAATGTACCCATCCGGCTGAAGAATTGCTGGTCAAAGCCCCAAGCTATACTCGATCCACAAAATTCAAAGCGAAAGAGCCTGCTGGAAGTCGTCCTGCTCGCAGACCATCAAGACCACGTTAAGTAGTCTGAGAGCGCCAGCAAAGCTACCCCCATTTACTACTAAAAGAGTTTACGCAAAGTGCCTGCGGCTGCATCTGCATGGACTCCTTTTCATAAAAGCCCTATTCTAAGTCTTTAGTTTCGCCGATCCATTCGTCTATCCATTGTTGGTGGAATAGACTTTAGACGTGAATCCCGATCTCCAAGGACATCATAATGCGACTGCTGCTTCTTAGCGTATGCTTAATCTCTACACTCAATGCCTGCTCGCCAACCCCCAATACAGTGAGCGCGGCTTCGGTGGATACTGTCCGACCACCAAATATCGTCATTCTGTTTGCGGATGATCTAGGCTACGGTGATTTAAGTAGCTACGGGCATCCTTATATTCGGACTCCTGAGCTGGATGAGTTGGCAAGTCTTGGCCAGCGCTGGACTGACTTCTATGTTGCGGCGCCTGTGTGCTCTCCCAGCCGAGCTGCATTGCTCACCGGCAAACTGCCAGTAAGATCGGGACTCTACGGCGATACGATTCGAGTGTATTTTCCGGATGAGCCCGGTGGGTTTCCAGACTCTGAAGTGTCTATTGCTGAGGCGCTTAAAGAGAAAGGCTACGCCACCGGCATATTCGGAAAATGGCATCTAGGTGATAGGGAGCATGCCTATCCAACCGAGCATGGCTTTGATGAATGGCTGGGGGTGCCTTATAGCAACGATATGAATTGGGTAGGCGAACCTACGTTTGATGAAATGCGAGCGCTTGCGGCCCGGGGAGAAATGGAGGAGCGCGCTAGAATTTATTCTCAAAGGCCAGCTCGCTACGCGGAGCCGTTGGCTGAATATTTTAATTCGCCATTGATAAACAGTGTGGCCAATGGCAGCAGTTCAATTGAGCAACCCACCGATCAAACCACTCTCACCAAACGCTACACCGAAGCGGCAATTGATTTTATTCAGCGCAACGCTGATAACCCTTTTCTGGTGTATCTGCCTTACACAATGCCCCATACCCCTTTATTCAGAAGCAGCGATTTTGTTGGCCGGAGTTTGGGTGGGCGCTATGGTGACGTTGTTGAGGAAATAGATTGGAGTGTCGGTGAGATTCGTCGAAGTTTGGAGAAGCAAGGATTAGCTGAGAACACACTCATTGTTTTCTCCAGCGACAACGGCCCTTGGCTAACCATGTTTGAAGAGGGCGGTCGTGCGGGTCTGCTTAAAATGGGTAAAGGCTCAACCTTCGAAGGAGGGGTAAGAGTGCCCACGGTCTTCTATTGGCCTGGCCAAATTCAACCGGGTATAGTCAGCGACATTGGCTCCACTTTGGATCTTTTTGCTACCGCTATGGAATTGGCGAATATTGAACATTCAGCAGGGGTGGACGGCTTCGATTTAAGCTCCGTTTTATTATCCGGGGCGCAAAGCCCACGCACAGAAATGCCTTATTACCGAGGCGGGCAGCTTTACGCGTATCGCCAAGGGCCATGGAAACTCCACTTTATTTTAGAGGGAGCCTACGGCCAGCCACCGGAGAAAACCGTGCTAACCGAGCCTGCACTTTACAATCTCCATCGAGACCCTTCAGAGCGCTTTGATGTGGCGAGCGCCAACCCAGATGTCGTCGCAAATATTATGGAGGCCGTGGAGAAACACAAGCAAGGCTTAACTATCCAGTCGCCGCTGTTTGATGCTCGATTGGCGGCGCAATAGAGATTAAAGTTCAGTTGTAAATTGCTAGGCAGTGCACATCCTACCCAGCAAAGGCGTTCCAGAAACTGTGGCGGCGAGATCCGCTGCAGACCCAAAGCAGTCATAGTTATTGAGTCTATTTTTTGAAAGTTTCTAAAATATTGTTGCGTATAAAAAATTAAAGCTCTCCCAGTCTAAACTAAACGAAGATACAGAAACCGCAACAAAAAGCACTTGCTTGTGAAATGGAAGGCTTTCGAATTTAGATATTAAAGACTTAATATTTGTAGTGCCCAAATAGAATATCTCCTGACTATTGCGTTTGAGACTGATTCCGGTAGGTTGTCTTTTCTAGGGTCTTCTAAGATTAACCCAGTGTCAATTTTTCCTAGTCAGCCTATAATTCTTATTGAGTTAGGTTAAGCATAAATGACTCCCCGTGCTAGCCTTTAATCAGTATGCGCTAACGAAATTAGGAAAAAGTACAGCGGAATTTTCAGAGCGCTTTCAAGGGATAGATCGTCATGGCTGTTGGGGCTTTGGTTGTAAAAGACAGTCT
Source organism: Pseudohongiellaceae bacterium (assembly GCA_045106275.1). GTDB lineage: Bacteria > Pseudomonadota > Gammaproteobacteria > Pseudomonadales > Pseudohongiellaceae > UBA9145. The sequence goes on from JBGCEK010000070.1 coordinate 28,537, forward strand.
GCGATAATTAAAATAAGAAGATAGTGAGATGCTAATCTAAACCGTTTTACCTTTGGCTCCAGCCGATTTTAAAACCTCTGCATAGGCAGTCGACTTCCGGTGGCTGGCGATTTGATCCAGCATGGTAGTACCGTCATCTAAAGCCGCGTTGATATCGTGGTCGGCCTCGATAAATAAGGGAACAAACCGAGCAAAAAGCTCCGCCGTCATCCCCCGATAGGCCTTCAGCAAAATATTGTAATCGGCGGGCATGCCTTCTGGCGGCAGAAGCTCGAAAAATGTTTTAAGTCTTTCGTCAGACCAATCCTCATTTCGAGTCGCTTTTTGTGTGCGCTCGCTGCCTTTTTTCTTTTCGTCAGTCATGGGTTTCTCAATGAAGTCACGATACTAGTTGGCATGTCTTTACTTATCCCAGTTACTCTATTTCATTTTATCCCGCAGTAGCTGGTTTACTTGGCCAGGGTTCGCTTTGCCTTTGGAACGCTGCATCGCCTGTCCTACTAAAAAGCCAATGACCTGTTCTCGACCATCTTTAAACTGCTGAACTTGATCTGGGTTAGCCGCGATAACTTCATCCACGAGCTTTTCGATTTCGCCGGAGTCAGTGACTTGCTTGAGTCCTTTGGCCTCGATAATTTCATCGACGCTGGATGAATCTTCAAGCATTGTTTCAAACACGGTTTTAGCGATTTTACCGGAAATAGTATCGTCTTTGATTCTTGCGATTAGGGTGCCAAGTCTTTCCGCTTCAATCGGTGATTCGCCAATCTCCCAGTTGTTCTTGTTTAGCACTGATTGAAGGTCGCCGCTGACCCAGTTGGCAGCAAGTTTTGCATCGTTCGAAATGTTGGCAACTGATTCAAAATATTCACTCATTTCGCGGCTGCTTACTAAGACACCCGCATCGTAGTCGCTCAACCCAAATTCTTGGCAGAACCGACTCTTTTTGGCATCGGGTAGTTCTGGTAATGTGGCTCGAACTGCTTCGATGTAATCGTCATCAATAACCACAGGCAGCAAATCAGGTTCAGGGAAATAGCGATAGTCGTTGGCGACTTCTTTGCTACGCATTGAACTTGTTTCATCCCGGTCTGCATCGTAGCGGCGAGTTTCTTGAATAATTCGTCCACCGTCTTCAAGAATATCTTGTTGCCGTTCCACTTCTGAGTAGATGGCTTTTTCCACAAACTTAAATGAATTTATGTTTTTTATTTCGGTGCGAGTTCCAAGCTCTGTCGTCCCTTTCGGACGAATGGATACATTCACGTCACAGCGCATTGAACCCTGGGCCATGATTGCATCGGAGATGCCAAGATAGAGAATGATGGTATGCAGTTTCTTTAAGTAAGCAACCGCTTCTTTGGCGCTGTAAATCTCGGGCTCAGAGACAATTTCC
>JBGCEK010000071.1:0-29518 GCA_045106275.1 Pseudohongiellaceae bacterium
ATCTATAACTCATATGACAGCAATAACGAGATAAAGGCTGGAGTTAAGTGTTGGGGATCGGGGCTTGACTAACCTCAACAAGCTCAAGCCTTTGGCATTTCTGAGCTCCCTGTGAAGGTGCGTCCGTCTGGGAGCCAAGCGTCTCGATAGGTAGACGGCACGCTAGGCAGTGTAGGCAGTTAAGTCATTAAAAAAGGTGTAAGTAATTTTATGACATCTTCTCCTTAGCGATTTTATCCAAGTAGCTGATTTGTCCACATAGCTGAGAGGTGGATTTGCGAAGCAAAATGGAATCACTTAATAACTTGCAAAAACTCAATCAGGCAAATGGTGTTTAGCATCAACAGGCTTCATCAACGCATTCGCTACTAGTGCCACTCCTAAAAGCACGGCCATCAGAGTCATCGTGCTATTGTAAATGCTACTCGTTGGATCCGGCGTCCCTGCAGGTGCAATTTCCATGAGGCGAGAAATAGTCACCGAGTTTTGTGAAACCAACAATTCCAATTGATCTATCCCAGCTCCGAACTGCGCTTGAAAAGAAGCGGGATCGATTGCCAATACCAAATCGTTGATAGCGCGGTTAACTGAACTCTCTCTTAGTGAGGTAATGGCCAAAGGGCCTAGTACGCCGGCGGTACTCCATGCCGTGAGCAATCTGCCATGAATCCCGCCCACATATTTAGTGCCGAAGATGTCGGCCAAGTAGGCGGGAATGGTCGCGAATCCGCCACCGTACATGGTAAAAATAATCATCGTGGCAGCATAAAAATAAACGAGCCACACAACTGATGGATTGACGCTAACCTGTGCTGCGGCAAGTGGTATCGAAAGGTAAAGTACGATGCCCAAGACAAAGAATATCCAGTAGGTGTTGCGGCGTCCTATGTAATCCGAAGCACTGGCCCAAATAAAACGGCCAACCATATTAAACGCGCTGATCATCACCACATAAGTTGCAGCGAAAGAAGTGTCTACGATATCAGGAAGAGAAGAGCCAAAGATCTCAGTGATCATAGTTCTTGCGACACCAAGCACGCCGATGCCAGCAGTGACATTAAGACAAAGCACGATCCAAAGTTGATAGAACTGTGGAGTCTTTAGGGCCTGATCAATGTCTACGTTTTTTGTTGAGATCAATGTGTTGCGCTTCTTATCATTCGGTTCTACCCAACCTTCCGGCGTCCAACCTTCTGCAGGAATGCGGTAAGAGAAGGCGGCTATAAGCATGACAATAAGATATACCACGCCAAGTATCAGAAAGGTTTCCGCCACGCCTGAGGCGCCTGTGTCGACAACATAGACACCTTCTGGTCCGGGAACAGTTAAGTTTCTGACTTCGGCAGCACCGATCACTACTACTTCTTGCAAGGCTCCGCTTATTTCAACAAAGCGACGTCCAGCTTCAGTGACAAGGCTAACCTGATCCGCAGTACCGAGGTATTCCGGCGCGCGATAAAAGAGTTGGATGAAAAATTCTTTTAGTGGCGTTCCGATCATAGCGCCGCCACCAAACCCCATAATGGCCATGCCAGCTGCCATCCCCCGGCGGTCGGGAAACCATCGAATCAAGGTGCTGACAGGAGACACATATCCAAGCCCCAAACCGCAGCCACCAATGACACCGTAGCCCAGGTATAACAGCCATAGCTGATGGGTCATGATGCCGGCACCGCCGACTAAATAACCTCCACCCCAACAGCAGGCTGCTACAACACCTACTTTGCGGGGTCCGACTTTCTCTAGCCATTTCCCAGCAAATGCCGCTGCTAATCCTAGAAACACGATGGCAACGGTAAATACCCAAACCACTTCGCTCAAGCTCCAGTCATCACCAGCACTGGTAACCACTCCATAGGTGCGCGTTAATGAAGGGTTGTAAATGCTCCAAGCATAGACTGACCCGATGCATAGGTGAATTGCCACTGAGGCAACGGGAACGCGCCAGCGATTGTAGTTAGGGGGAGCAATTATGTGTTCTTTAGACAGGAGACCGAGCATCACTATGCCTTTATGGTTCTTTGAGTTAGGACAATATCATAGGCGGAGTTTAGTTGGTTTATCTGGAAAAAGTTACCCCGCGTTCTCCTTATTGTGCTGACTGGTGCTATACTCGGCTCAGTTCCTTAGGGGTGGTCGTATGACCTGAGATTCTGACTTAGTCAGTAAACCCTAGAACCTGATCCGGTTAATACCGGCGTAGGAAAAGGATGCATATCACATCTCATCACACGTCAATTTTTGTGCCGGGTCTCTTAAAATTTTTAATTTTTGGAGAGACTCATGTCTTTTGTTCTTTTTAAGCCAGCCATTACCCTGCCTTTCGTGTTGCTCAGTCTTACGGCTTCCGTTCATGCTGCCACCGAAAACCCCGTCGAAGAAATAGTAGTGACCGCCGACTTTAGATCTAGAAGTGATCTAGACACCGCTTCTAGTGTCACCGTTATGACCGAAGCCATTATAAAATCACGAGCAGCTCAACATTTTGAAGAATTGGTTAATGCTATACCCAATGTAAACTTCGCCTCCGGTTCTAACCGAGCGCGTTTTTTTCAGATTCGAGGAATCGGCGAGCGCAGCCAATTTGTTGCACCAATTAATCCCTCAGTGGGCTTTTTAGTGGACAACGTTGACTTCAGCGGAGCCGCCACCATCGCCACTATGATGGATGTGGAACAGGTAGAAGTTTTGCGCGGTCCCCAAGGGACTCGCTACGGAGCTAATGCGCTGGCTGGTTTAATTAATGTAAAGACAAACGATCCGCAGGATCGTTTTGGGGCCAGATTCAAAGTAGGGGTGGGGGACTACAATACTCAAACGGTTTCAGGAATGGTCACCGGTCCATTAGCTGAGTCACTAAGCGGCCGTCTTGCTGTGGAAAGCCACCGTTCCGATGGTTTTTATGACAATGGGTTTCTGCAAACAGAAGATAACAACGAGCGGGATGAGCTATCACTTAGAGGCAAGCTGCGTGCTGACCTGTCAACTGATTGGCGAATAGATCTGACCCTATCTCATGTGGATATAGATAATGGCTATGATTCCTTTACCTTAGATAACTCAAGAACCACGCTTTCAGATGAGCCTGGGCAGGATAGACAGGAGTCAACTGCGTTGGCAATTAACAGTAACTGGGCAGCCAATAGTTTTGATCTCCAAGTTATTGCAGGCTTCGCTGATTCTGATATGGAATATGGCTATGATGAAGATTGGACCTTCACCGGCATCCACCCCGATGGCTATAGTTCAACGGATAATTATATCCGCGACCGTGAAACTCAAAGCTTAGAATTGCGGGTGATATCTAACGACAGCAGCCTTATTTTTGCAGATACGACCCAGTGGCTATTTGGGCTCTATACCCTGAGTAGTCGTGAGGCGCTGCGGAGAGAATATACGTTTTTAACGGAAGATTTTCTCAGCGATTTTGACTTTGATACCACAGCGGCTTTTTTCCAATTAGACAGCCAGCTCGATGAGAATTTAACCTTGGAAACCGGCTTGAGACTTGAGCGACGAGAAACTAACTACCAAGACTCTGACTTGCTTAATTTCGAACCATCGGAAACGTTTTGGGGAGGTCGCATTGCTCTCAAGTACCAGCTCAACCCCAGCAGCATGGCCTATGCAAGTGTCGCGCGAGGCTATAAAGCCGGAGGGTTCAACACTGATGGTACTTTGGATGCAGACTTACGTGAGTTCGATGAAGAGTTTCTTATCGAGTACGAGTTAGGAATAAAGTCCAGTTTACTGAACGATAGCTTGCAGCTAAAAGCAGCCTTGTTTCATGATGACAGGCGTGACCAGCAGGTGAAAAGCTCTACGGGAAGAATTCGTGCTAACGGCAGCACCGAGTTTATTGATTTTATTGGAAACGCCGCCGAAGGAACCAATAACGGGATGGAAGTGGAGGCTAGATGGATGCCGACTTCCCAACTGAGCTTAACAGGCAGCGTAGGGTTGCTCGATGCAACTTTTGATTCATTTATAAATTCTGAACAGCAAGATCTTTCAGGTCGGGACCAGGCTCATGCGCCGGGATACATGGCGCATGTTTCCCTCGATTACAATGTGGGTGCCTGGGCACTTTCGGTCTCTGTAGATGCTAAGGATGATTTTTTCTTTTCCGATAGTCATGGCATTAGAAGCGAGCCTTATGAGCTGGTAAATATGAACTTGGGTTACTTTTCTGATAACTGGAATCTTAGCGTTTGGGGACGAAATCTCGGTAATCAGGACTACGCAGTTAGAGGCTTCTTCTTCGGAGCGTTTGGTAATGATCCAAGAAAAGGCTATGCGCCAGAACCCTATTTGCAGTTTGGTGAGCCCCGCATGATCGGCGTGAGCTACGAGGTGAATTTATGACCGGTACAACTATGAAAGCATCAGTAGATATAAGTGCTTATCCCTTGGCGGACGATTACATTCCTGCCATTAAGGAATTTATCGATCGTGTGCAGCAGTATCCGGAAATCGCCGTAGTGCGCAACGATCTCTCCACGCAGCTTTACGGTGACTATGATCAGATCATGGATCTACTAAAAACGGAACTTCGTTTTAGTTGGGAAAAGTATGGCAAGAGTATATTCGTGATAAAGTTTTTGAAAGATGATCTTCGAGGTCTGGCGAGTGACTGACATACTTAACACTATAGCCGAACAGTTTCAGCAAAATACACTGTTAGAACTGATTGCCGTGGTGTTCGCCATACTCTATTTGGTGCTGGCCGTTAAAGAAAATATTCTCTGCTGGGCTGCGGCAGCTGTATCGACTCTATTGTTCCTTTTCATATTTTGGGAAGTAAAGCTGTACATGGAATCGGGCTTGCAAGTTTATTACTTAGGCATGGCGGTGTTTGGCTGGCGTCAATGGAGAAATGCCAAAGGCGGCGCTGGGAATTTGCCGGTCACTACATGGAAGGCGCGCCAGCACTTATTGGCGCTGGCAGCCATAGCGTTATTAACCTTTGTCTCAGGATACCTTTTAAATTCAGGAACAGACGCCAAATTGCCTTTTCTCGATTCTTTTACCACGTGGGCAAGTGTCGTCACCACCTTCATGGTGGCGCGTAAGGTGCTTGAAAACTGGGTCTATTGGTTGGTGATCGATTCGCTGTCTATCTTTCTTTATATCGATAGGGGGCTATTTTTCACGGCGCTGTTGTTTGCGGTCTATATCGTCATTATTTTCTTCGGGTGGTTTTCATGGCTCAAAAGCTATCAGCAGAGAACAGCGCTCGCGTAAGGCAAGCCTTAGCCTCTTGGCAGCAATGGCAGCCCTGCCCAGAAAAGTTGCCAGAACTTGTAGAGCAACTTGGCGGCGACAGCAATCTTTCCTTTAAAGTGGATGATGGTTTATCCCAGTGGGTTTTGCGATTAAATAATCCTAATAAGGATAGTGGTATAAATAGAGCCAATGAAAGACTCGCCATAGAAGCAGCCCATGCGAAAGGGCTTTCACCACAGTTATGTTTTTCCGGCGATGACTTTTTAGTGACTCCTTTTGTTCAAGGTAAGTCACCGTTGTTGAAAAACTTTTCGCAGTTTGGACAGCTATTTAGTCACATTCATTCGCTGCCAGTCGAACTCGCATCTATCGATTTGCTGGACCACTTAAAAAATTACTATCAAAAGGTGCCACCCGATTCTTTGCTAGCCACATGTTATCAGCACCTAGTAGCGACATACCCTGCCGACAGTGTCGAATTAAAACCTTGTCATAACGATTGTTTGTTGCCCAATATGCTTGAAACAGGAAAAGGCATTTTCCTGCTCGATTGGGAATATGCAGCTGCTGTTGATCCGGCTTATGACCTTGCCGTTTTTACGACCAGTTATGCTTTGAGCCCGGATCAAATGGACTCCTTGCTCGCGGGCTACGATCCCCGATTGGCGGATACAAGAAGTCTGCGATTAAGAATTACCTACTACGAAAAATACTACCGGTTGATTGAGATTCTTTGGTGGAGAATAAGGAAGCGACCCATGCGAGAGCAGCTGCAATTGCTGACAGACAGTCTCACAAGGTAACAAGTTTGTTCGCGGCAACTAGGGAGTGGCCTGTTTGGCCTTTTTTCTTGTTGTGAGAACTTCAAAAAACACGGCATTGGACTTAAGTTCAACCTACTAACTTTTCTTTTGTGTGCAGTTACGTTGTTCTTGGTTGTGTTGATAGATCAATACTTCAAAATTCAATTCTTTGGCTAACTAAAATGAGATCACAGGGTAAGTTGAATCAGTTTTATTTCAGCTTCATTTCATTGAATTTAACTTAACTATGATCTCACTTAGCTTGACTATGATCTCACTTCATACCCAGGCTTAAGTTTGGGTTCTACTTTTCCAATAGCCAAGAGAGATTCAACACAGTCGCGAAGAGACGTATCGAGAGAGCGGAATTCCATGCCAAGTGTGTTGCGAATCCGGTCATTGCGTAATTCACAACCTCCCCAAATGGCGCGGAGCACCGCTTCTTTTTCTTTGATTGGCTCGGGGTGTGGGTCGATGATATTAGCTCCTGCAAAGCCCAGTTCTGGCAGTAGGCGATCAATGCTAGCGCATATGTCTTTAACATCTCGCGACTCTGTGGACCAAGCGATGAAACGCTCCCCGTTTTTTACGTTGTCGCTTTCAAGCATACGAATATGAGCCTCTGCCGCATCACGTACATCTACTGTCCACCAATTGCGGTAGGCGCCGATTACATTTACCGTATATTCACCTAACAGCATGGTTTCCACGTTGTGTTGCCAAGGGCCGGCTTCTTTTTGGTGGGCAGCGAGAATGGGCCCAATGTTGTCGCCGGGACAGCAAGTGATAGCATCCCATTGGCCACTTGTTTTGGCCGCCTCTGAGAATGCCTGTTCCAGTAAAACCTTCCCCATGGAGTAACCTTGGCCACCTTCGGCAGAGCGTTTAGGATTGCTTTCATCTGGATAACGATCTTCGTCACAAACTGGTCTGCGCACGAGCTCTTGAATGTCAGTTTCGCCGATTACCGCTGCGATGCTTGAGGTAACTACGACACGCTCAACAGTCTCCGACAAATTGATACTATTGATGATGTGGTCGTACACTTTTTGTATGTAGCCTGAATCGGTGTAGGTTGACACATGGGATACATGGGCCACGCCATGACAGCCTTTAAAGATTTCATCGAAACAGCCCGCCTCATCCAGGTTGGCCGAGTGTAGAGTTAATCTTCCGGTTGAATAGCCGGGCATTGCTTTGAGAAAAGCGGTTTTCTTTTGATCGTCCGCATCCCGAACGCATGCGCGCACCCGATAGCCTTTGTCCAACAGTAGCCGCACGATCCAGCCTCCTATAAAACCTGCGCTGCCGGTTACTGCAACTGTTCCGCCTTGAGGTATTGGCCCCATCAGTGTCTTCCTTCTATTTTCTTAAGAGTGAATTAATTAGTTGAAAGCTAAAAAGTTGGTGATTTGTTGGTGCAAATGCATCACGCCTTATCCAGGCGGTCAGCGGTCTGCTCTAGGCGCTCAACCAAATTAGTGAGAGACTCTGTAGTTGGGCTGTTAGTCTCGATGCCGCAAAGAAAGGTTTGTGAAATGGCATCAGTTACTTTGTCTACATCAATTGCTTTGCCCGTTCTCATGTAGGAGACGGCGATGAACTGGAGTCCTCCGCCAATCATGTCGCAGATAATGCTAGGCGAAGTGTTTGAGTGAAAGCATCCACTTTTAATCCCAGCTTTAATCTCGTCAGCCATCAGAACTGCAACTTTGCGATTCAAATCTTGTGACAGCGATGGCGCTTCGTCATCGAATGTGTACTTCTCGCGCGTGATAAGGCCGCAGATGCCCCTGTCTATGGAAATGGACTGAAGAGCGCGTCGAATCAAATAGCGTAAACGATTGCTGTGTCCCTCAATGGCGGGCAGTGTGTGTTCAACATCATCAAAAAAGACTGCGTAGTGCCGACGCAGCACTTCATCGAGTAGGCTTCGTTTGCCATTGAAGTAACGATAAATCGTGCCTTCTGCTATACCCGCATCTTTTGCTATATCTACGATAGAGCCTTTCTCGAAACCGCTGGCACAAAATATTTTCCTGGCGGATTCCACAATAGTGTCGATTCTCTCGGTTTTCGAGGGGCGAGGTATTTTAGCTAGGGCGACTACGCTCATAAGAAATGGATTCCAACTTTGTGCCAATAATTTTCCAAATTGCCACAATAGTGAACACAATTCAATAGTGGGAGCGACAGGCTGATTTGCCCAATAATAGGGCCGAATAGGTTTGTAAATTGCCAAAATAGTGGCTACGATGAGGTTCGGAATTCAATTTGAGTAACACTCGTTCTGCAAATAATGAACGCCGTTCATTTTTTCTACGCGCACTAATTACGCGGATGATTACCTACTATGAGTCATTGCTTTATAGTAGAGCAAGCGGGATCAAGAAGGCTGGCATGGGGCTAATACAGTCCGGTGAGAGCTTTGTTTTTAGGCAGGGCTGGAGCAGCGCGCTGCAAAGCACAGGTTATAGAATAGGAAACAGACTATGGGATTAAGAAATACAGTTTTCACTCTAGCGGCTATTGGGGTTTGTGCTGTCCCTTCATTAGTTCTGGCGCAGGGTGCGCATGATGAAGAATTAGCGAATGGAGAGGCCCAATACAAATTATTCTGCGCCGAGTGTCATGACGGAGCCTTATTAGAAGCACCGCAACGGGCAGCGTTCGAATACTACACGCCCGGTCGGATTGTAGAGGCGCTTGAGTCTGGTTCGATGGCCACTTCAGGTATGGGGCTCACGCGTGAAGAGAAGCGAAATATTGCCTATTTTCTCTCTGGTGAACGTTTCGATGAATCCCGCACTGGCACAATCAGTTTTAGTTGTGAGGCTACCAGAAATGTAAATTCACCTTTAACGCAGCCAGTTGCTTGGAATGGGTGGGGAGGTCAATCCACCAATACCCGCCATCAAGCCAATGAATCAATTCTCACTAAAAGTAATGTTGACCAGCTAAAACTCAAATGGGCGTTTGCACTTCCCGATTCAACCCGATCCCGTTCGCAGCCCGTGGTGACGCCAGAAGTGACTTTTCTCGGCAGTCAGGAAGGTACCGTCTACGCACTAGATAATGCCAATGGCTGCCCTTGGTGGACCTTCAGTGCAGATGCAGAAGTGCGTGGTGCTATTTATGTGGATACCGATGATCAAGGCGTCCCAGAGACATTGCTGTTTGGTGATTTCGCCGGCAGTGCCTATGCAATAAATGCGCAGACTGGAGAGCTGAATTGGAAAAGGGAAGTTCATGATCATCCACAAGCAACGTTAACGGGATCGGTCGTTGCGCACGGGGATACTGTCGTTGTTCCTGTTTCCTCATTAGAGGTGTTGCTTGCCGCCCGAGTGGGTTATTCCTGCTGCACCTTTCGTGGCGCCTTGGTTGCTCTAAGCATTAGCACTGGCGAAGAATTATGGCGCACTTATACCACCGACGAACCTAGGCCAACTATTTTAAGTTCAGCCGGTATCCAACAGTATGGACCTTCCGGCGCGCCGATCTGGTCGAGCCCGACAATCGATGCCGAACGAAATCTAGTTTACGCCGGCACCGGAGAAAATTATTCCTCACCGGCGAATGAATACAGCGATGCGGTATTAGCCATGGATCTTGATACGGGCGAGATTGTTTGGTCCTCTCAGCTCACCAAAGACGATGCGTGGAACGGTGCCTGCTCAAGAAACACGCCTAACTGCCCAGAAGAAAACGGCCCCGATTACGATATTGGTGCTGCGCCAATTTTGACGCGAGATGAGAATGGGCGCGAGGTAATTTTAGTAGGGCAAAAGTCAGGTATGGTCTATGCCTTGGACCCAGCAAACGATGGCGCACTAATTTGGGAGCAACGAGCTGGTAGCGGCGGCACCATGGGGGGCATCCACTATGGCATGAGCGCAAGCGCTGAAAAACTTTTTGTGGGTGTTTCAGACTTACCAACCAATAACCCTTACAACGTAGGCCCCGGCCATCCAGGCATTCATGCATTAAGTCTTAGCAGTGGAGAAGTGTTGTGGCGCAACGACCTACCTAATCAATGTGAAGAAAGCCCTTTCCTTTGCTGGCCTGGTATTTCCGCGGCAGTAAGCAGCACGACTGATCTAGTTTTTGCCGGTGGGCTTGATGGTATTTTGCGCGCTTTCGATACTACCGACGGCGCTATACTTTGGGAAACAAATACTAGACAGAGTTTTGGCACACGCAATGGAATCGAAGCCAAAGGCGGCTCGATTGAATCCGATGGCCCGGTCATTGTTAACGGACAAGTTTTCATTACGTCCGGTTATGAGAAGTGGGGCGAGGCGCCGGGAAATGTTGTGTTGGTGTATTCGTTAAACGGTGAATAGTTGATGGTGCATTATTCAATTTTTAGTTTATTTTGTTAGGAGTTCTCATGTTCAATTACCACAGTAACCGAAGCACGGCTTTGGCTAAGCTGAAGGCTTCGTTGTCGATTCTTGCGGCAGCGTTTTGCTTTTTATTCTCTGCGTACACTGTTGCCTTCGAGATTGACGTGGATGCGACACTTAGTGATTCCGACTCTACCTTGATGGGCGTCAACCACATTGCTTTGTCTGTTAGAGACTTGGACGCAACCTTGGCTTTCTATCAACAAGCCACAGGCTTCAAAGTCGTTCGCAGGGAAGTGGTCCGTAGCAGCAGTGCCGCTGACAAGCTATTTGGTCGTGAGGGTGTGGAATATGAGGTTGCTGTGCTCGAGGCGCCAAATATGCTGCTCGAAATTACAGAGTTTAGTCATAACCGCGACACGCCAATTAGTAAAATGCCGGTTATAGGCCCAGGTATGACACACACTTGTTTTCAATCACCTGCTCATCTATCTGGATACGACAAGTTTAAGAATGCCGGGGCTGAAATGCTTAGTCGCGGTGACGGACCTGTGGACCTATTGGGGCAGGGTGTAACGTATGCCTACGCTTACGATCCAGAAGGCAACATGATTGAACTGGAGCAGCTCGACTTTGATCGATTAGGGGGAGACAGACGCAACCCAGATTGGATCGAACAAGGGCTAGATGTGTGGATGACACAAGTCGCATTAGTCACGCCTGATATTGAACGTTTAACTGAATACTACGCAAAAATAATGGGTTTTAATGCATACCGCACGGCCGACATTGCGGGCCGACCGACTTTTGATGACGCCACAGATATTGATGACGTAGCAGTGAGAGTTGTTTTTTTTAGAATGGCCGAACGTACTAAAAGCATGGAGTTCTGGGAATACGTTAGTCCAGAAACCCCCGAGCCCTTGGGTAATAAAGACAGCACAGCACTTGGTTACACCTATTCTTTGGAAGTGGGAGACATTCATGCGGAGTATGCTCGCATGGCTGACCTAGGTGTAGAGTTTGTGAGCGAGCCTGTCTTGATGGGTAATTATTGGCAAGTGCATGCCAATGATATCGATGGCAATGTGTTCGCGCTCCGCCAATGGGTTGATTCGAATTCCCCTTGGTCTGTGCCTAATTTAGAACAATAGAAGTTTTGCCATAGTAAAACGGAATACATAGAGATCAATACATGTTATTTGCACTAGGAAATACCGATGACTATTCAATATCGTAAAGCCCAGCTTTTGCTAACGGTTGCGTTCGGGTTGCTACTCAGCAGCTCTACCTTTGCCCAAGATGTTAGCGAACAAGTTGAACACCGTTACGCTGACAACGACGGCGTGAACCTGCATTATGTCCGGATGGGCAGCGGGCCACTGATGGTGCTAATCCATGGCTTCCCGGATTTTTGGTATACCTGGCGCAACCAGATGGAACCGTTGGCCGAACACTACACAGTGGTTGCCATGGACACGCGGGGATATAACCTCAGCGATCAACCACAGGGCATTGAGAATTATGCCTTAGATATTTTGGTGTCTGATGTCGCTGCGGTGGTTAAAGCTGAAGGTGAGTCTTCAGCAGTTATTGTGGGTCACGACTGGGGCGGCGGTATCGCGTGGAGCGTGGCGGCCATGCGGCCGGATATAACCGAGCAGTTGATAATTCTTAATCTGCCACACCCAGCAAACTTAGTACGCGAGTTGGCGAAGTTTGAGCAACAACATGAAAACTCAGTATACGCCCGCAATTTTCAGCAGCCTGACTATGAGAAAAACATAACAGGTGATGCATTAGCCACAGGATTGGCGCGAGGTGATGCAGATGTTTTTGAGAAGTATAGTGAAGCCTTTGGTCGCTCAAATATAGAATCTATGATGAACTACTATCGAGCAAACTACCCCCGCGACCCTTACACTTCTGGCCCTTTTCTCGAGCTGCCTGAAGTGAAAGCACCGGTGCTCCAATTTCATGGCCTTTTGGATACGGCGCTCTTAGCCGAAGGTGTAAACAGCACGTGGGAGCACTTAGCCGAAAACTGGACGCTGATGACAATTCCTGGAGTGAATCATTTTCCTCACCATGAGCGACCTGAATTAGTAACGAAAATGATGCTTGCGTGGTTGGGCGTGCAGCGTTCCCCGCGCTAACAATCTCTTAGCTTGCTGCTGGTGCTCGCTCTACTTTGTTACCATTAGCGCCGGCAGTATGGCCAGTACATTTTCACGAAAGGCCTCTGACAAATCACTTCGGGGCATCTCTCGAACACACCCCGGTTACAGTTAATGCTGGGCTCCCTTGCCTTTGATTTTTAAAATTCAAAGATGACTTTGTCGTTTGTAAAATACAAGTGACCGGTTTAAATTCTGGTCATGATCAAAAAACTTTCAAGCTCGACCGCTAAACGTAGTCCTTGTCCCGTTGCTAAAGTACGAGTATTTTCTAACTGAATCTGGAGAGGGTCTTCTACCGATAGTAAAAGCTATCGCTCACTGGAGCGACCTGTATGTGGCCGGAACTCGGATGCCCCAAAGATTCCATTAGCCCACACTGTTTTGTAAGCGCCATGCCTGACACACTTGCTAAGTAAAAGTTACAAGATGGAGTTGGTTAGCGCGAACCTGATAAGTCCGGCAAACAAGAAAATAGGAAATTGACAATGAAACCAGTTTGTTTAGTTATTGGTGCAGGAGCAGGAATTGGCGGTACTGTGGGCAAGCGCTTCGCTCAGGAAGGCTATCACGCAGTACTGTGTCGACGGAGCAATGAGGAAGGTTTGGCCAATCTGGTTTCACAGATAAATAAAGACGGCGGAGACGCGTCGGGATTTCTTTTAAACGCGGTGAACGAAGGCAGTATAGAAGAGCGTATCGCGGCCGTGGAAGCTGAGATTGGTCCTATCGAAGTGTTGGTCTTTAACCTCGGCGCACAGGTAGGAAACCGTTCACTCGAAGAAACATCAAACAAAGTGTTTGAATTGGGCTGGAGGATGGCCACGTTCGCGTTGTTTCGCGCCGCATCCACAGTGTTTCCTCTCATGCAGGAGCGCGGTAAAGGCACGATATTGGTTACATCATCCACCGCGGCTATGCGTGGTAACGCCGAGCAACATTCACATGCTGCGGCAATGGGCGGGCGGCGTATGCTTTGCCAATCACTCAACGCAGAATATGCCAGCAAAGGGATTCATGTGGCTCATGTGGTGATAGATGGTTCGGTTGATGCGCCAGACACGTTAGGCAAAATGATGGGTGCAGAAAAATTCCAGCAATTGAGAGAAGAGAAAGGTATGGAACATGATGGCTTGATGTTGCCTGAAAAGATTGCAGAGACGTATTTGCACTTACATCAACAACATCGTTCCGTGTGGACTCATGAATTAGATCTGCGCGCCTACTCAGACTTAGCCTGGTGGAATCACTAAGCAATAGACTGGGAAACGAACTGACTAGGATTGCTAGTCGCTGTAGTATTCCAGATAACTAAAACACATAAAGCTAACTTCTATGAACCAGTCACACATCATTCTTTGGGGCGCAGGTACAAGCCGCACAATGCGTCCTATCTGGGTCGCGGAAGAGCTGGGTTTGAGTTATTTGCTACACTCAATCGCCCCGCGATCCGGCGAAACTCAAACTGACAGCTATACGCAGTTGAACCCAAAGCAGAAAATTCCTTTTCTGGAAGATGGGAGTTTACGCCTATCAGAAAGCGTGGCCATTAGTCGCTATTTGGTCAATCGTTATGGATCACAGGCTACTATAGCGCCACCGGCCTCTATTGAAGAGCAGGCGAAGGAAGATGAATGGCTTAGTTTTGTTTACGGTGAACTTGACGAGACGAGTCTTTACATTTTGAGACGCCACGATTCACTGGCGGCCATTTACGGCGAAGCACCTACTGCAACGGCGGCGGCGAAACAGTATTTTAAAAAACAGGTGGCTGTGGCAGATATGCACTTGCAAGCGAACCCGTTTTTAGTGAACAACAGGTTTGGAATTTCCGACATTTTTCTAACCACATGCCTTGGCTGGGCTGAGTCATGTGACATTCATCTGTCTGATAATTTGCAAGGCTATCTGCAGCGAATGCTTGCGAGAAAGGGGTATCAGGCAGCGAAGGTAAAAAACACTCAACAGCTGTAAATCAATGTCTACAGACTAAAAGGTGAGACCCCATTCGTCGCCTTAATACGATCAGAAAGAATGGGGATAGGTTGTGAAAACGAAATTGTGAAAAGGCGTCGGAATTAATACTCTACTGCTGGTTGCAGCTACTCTGGCACCTATTCCCTTTTACTTATAGCTTTATCAGTCCCTAACGTCGCTGCCTCTCTCTCCAAGCGGAGGTAAAGGCTGCGGAATGAGTTCGGGAATCGGTTCACTGCGCATCTTTTCTTTTAAGTAGTCAATCGCTGCCATAAGCTGCTGATCTTCCCCAGTGAACAATGCGTGAGGTTCCCCGACTACTTCAATATCGGGTGATATCCCTTGGCCTTCGATTAGCCAACGACCATCGAGGCCATATTGTGCCAGTTCTGCGACTCTGGACATACCACCGTCGGCCAGACTATTACGGTCAGACAACCAAATGCCTGCACCTGCGGTTCGCTCACCGATTAACACACCAAGGTCTAGGGCTTTTATGCCAGCGGCGAAAGTCTCTCCATCGGAATAGGTGCCCGCGTTAATCAGCACCGCCAAATGACCGCGGAAGGTGTTTTGCATGTTGCCGAAGGTCGGCGCGTTGGGCTCGCTTTGCCAGAAAGCCCAAACTTCACGGAGAAATTGCTGAATAATCCAGCTGTCAACATTGCCTCCACTGTTATCGCGAACGTCAACGATCAAGCCGTCGAGATGAGTTTGGGGGAAAAAGTCACGGGCAAAACTTGCAACGTCGCCACCACCCATAGCGCGCAAGTGTAGATAGCCAATTTCTCCTTCGCTGGCGAAGGCGACTTTATTGGCGGTTGCGCCGGTCCAATCAAGATAACGGAGCATGGACTCTGCATTTGTTGAAATAGGGGTTACTACATTTTGAATTGATTCTGCGTTTCTTAACGTTGAGATCAAAGTCTGCTCGCCCACGCTATTAAGCAACGCCCGTTCTAAATCCCTAGAACTTAATACAGGCCGATTGTTGATTGCAGTAATAACGTCGCCAACTGCAAAGTCATCTTCTGGCTGACTAAGAGGCCCTAAAGTCTCTGGTCGTTCTTGTTCACCCTGATAAATTTGGATTATTTCTACGCCTTCCTCATGCAAGGCATAACGGGCACCCAGGCTAGCAACACTTGCGCTCTCGGCATCTTCTGGCTGATCGCCCGCTCGAATTTGTGAATGCAAGATGCCGATCTCTGATGACATTTGTCCGAGCAGGTCATTGAGGTCGCTTCTGTGGCCAATGCGGGAGGCAAGCGGGAGTAATCGATCTCTGACTGCTGTCCAGTCTGTGCCGCGCATAGTTTCGTCGTACGCGAAGTCTCTATGTAATCGCCACGCATCAAGAAATAACTGCTGCCACTCGTTGCTCGGCTCAATTGCTAAACGCCAACCTTCGGTGCGCACGCGATGACCTGTTAAGTCGTCAGGCGCTTTTTCGCCAACCGGCACAACGGCAAGGGTAGGTGACCTGCCACGGGTTCTAAAGAATAGTTTTTCACCGTCTGATGAAATCTGAAACTCCCTAACATTTCCTGTAAAAGTGCTGACTGTCGGATCGTCATGAGTCAGAGGAAAACTTTTCAGCGCTGATGCTCTTTCATTATTTCCAATCACAAACAATCGATTCTCTGCTGCTTGCAAACTTGAGTAATTGCCCGCTTCAATGGGAAGTTTAAATAGTCGCTGACTGACACGCTGCCAATTAACTGTTTTAGCAATTTCATTGGCTGCTGTATCTGCGGTAGCTTCAGCATCTTCCCCCTCAGCCATCGCCCCCGCGTCAACATTAGGCGAAAGCTCGTTAGGTTTTGCGAATGGAAAGACAGCATCGTCTGTGAGTTTTAGTGCGAAAATTTGCGCCCGTTTATCGAACTGTGCCCCCATATTACGGTCACCCCAAGGAGCGCCCGGCGTGGGTCTAAAGTTTCGTGCGGAAAGAAAGTACAGCCAATCACCGTCTCTAGAAAAAGCGGGGTCAAAAGAAAGGTATTTCTGACTGGAGACCTCAGTGGTTTCATCGTTTAAAAG
Source organism: Pseudohongiellaceae bacterium (assembly GCA_045106275.1). Taxonomy (GTDB): domain Bacteria; phylum Pseudomonadota; class Gammaproteobacteria; order Pseudomonadales; family Pseudohongiellaceae; genus UBA9145. Next base: position 16,576 of record JBGCEK010000071.1, read on the forward strand.
GTCATGAACCTGAATGACCTGGCTGTTATCGCCGTTACCCGCCGCATGAAAGGCCATGTAGCGCCCATCGGGCGAGAAGGAGCTCGGACCATAAAAATCATCCTGGGTGGAGTATCGCTGCATGACAAGCGTGTTTTCCATCGTTTCTAGATTTAACTTCCAGCGGCGGGAAGATTTATCATCATGAATTAACCATTTGCCATCAGGCGAAAGAGCGATACGCCAGCGATGATCATCCGCATCAAAAGTGAGTTGTTCGCCGCTGCCACTGCCATCCGCTGCAAAACGCCAAATTTCTCCTCTCTCGTTGTCATCGACAATGGCATAAATCCATTTGCCATCGACTCCCGGTATTGCAGAGCGTGCTCTGTTTGAATGACCTACCGGCAATTCAACTCGGCGCTGCTCATCTGTGCCGCCTATCATGACTCGACCACGAGCGGTGATGGCTACCCGGTTGTTACTACTACCTAAATTGCTGTCATTGAGATAGGTGAGAGGGTCATTAATCCAACGGAGGCGGGTCCTATCTTTATCACTGGCAAGTGAGATTTCGATTTGGGCTTCTTCATTGGTGGACAGATCAAAAGAGAAAATGTCGGCGCCACGTTGAAAATGAATTGTACCGTTATTCATTGACGCGCCACGCAGTCTCCAGCCAGTGAAGTTGCTGTGCTGACGAATGTCATTTCCATTGGGCCGCATGGACCAAATGTTATCGAAGCCTGATTCGTCACTAATAAAGTAGATGCGGTCATTGAAGAACATTGGGCTTTCTATCGGCCCTTCAAAGTCAGCAGCTAACCGGGTTGCTTCATTGTTAGAGCCCATCTCGAAGCGCCACAACTGAGACATGCCACCGCCGCGGTATAGCCGCGCATTGTCAGACACTGTCGATACGCCGTGACGAGTAAAGAAAAGGGAATCGCCGTCATCTCCAAAGGTGCCGGTGCTGGCGTAACGAAGTGGCACACGCTCTACTGCCAAGGAATTCGGGTCAACTAATCGAAGTTCACGGACCCGCGAAGGGCCTTCCATGTTTCGGCTGGTGTACAAGAGCCGGCCATCGGGCGCCCACTCTGAAAGCTGAACGCCAACGGATTCGAAGGTAATTTGTCTGGGAATGCCGCCCGCTAAAGGCATTACGTAGAGCTGCGCTAAGCCATCGAAACTGGCAACAAAAGCGACTTGCTCACCATCGGGAGAAATCGCCGCATTGGATTCCAGTTCATCATGAGTCGTTAAGCGAATGGCTTGAGGAGAACTTTCATCCAGCCTCCATAGATCGCCTTCAGCAGTGAAAACTAGAGTCCCACCCTGTGCACTAGGCCAACGATAATAGCCTTCGGTGGCAGTTGCTGCGGTACTGATGGCAAATAGGAAGGCAGCGATACAAAGATAAAACGGGCGGATAAAGGACATGATGGATACTCCGACTGAAGAAAAACAGGGCAGGCTCGATCATAACTCGATTTAGAGAGAATGTGGTGATTCGCGGAAGAAGGCTCCCCTGTAATTGGAGTAGTAAATGGAGTTAGAAATGGGATTAGAAACGGGGTCAGGGTAAAAATAGAGTTAGCGGTTAGGTGTCGTATTAAGTGTTCCTTTTACTGCGGCAGCAGGAGATCCTTTTGGTTATCTAGCGAGCGGAGGAAAGCGGTGATAGCGTCAACATCTTTGGCTGCTAGGTCGACTCCTAACTGAAATCTTGCCGCGTAAAACACTGCAGATTTCAACGTAAGCCCTCTGCCATCGTGAAAATAGGGTGCGGTTTGGCCAATATTACGAAGCGTGGGTACTTTAAATCGAAAGTTGTCGATTCCTTTACCCGTGACCATTGCACGACCTTTATCTTCTTGGTTTGGGTAGGGCTTGGCAATTCCTAGTTTCATGAGGCTATCGCCCCCTAACAAAGGGCCATTGTGGCAACCGTTGCAGCCAAGCTCCATAAATCTCTGTAATCCTCGTTTCTCAATGTCTGCAAGCGCTTCCATATCGCCTAACAAAAACTCATCAAAGCGGTCTTTTGAGATTAGGGTGCGCTGGAACGCAGCCAGAGCGAACAACAAATTGTCGAAGTTGAAAGGTGTAGGCGTGTTGGCAAACGCGAGTTCAAAGCGAGCTTGGTAGCCTTCATTTTCTAGTTGCTCGAGCGCAGCGTTTTCAGAAGGCAGGGCCATTTCTTGCGGATTGAGAAGCGGCCCTCGTGCTTGTTCTTCCAATGTTGCTGCTCTGGCATCCCAGAAAAGCGCAAACTGTAGCCCAGCATTCCAAACGGTAGGGGAATTTCGCGTACCCGTTTTGCCAAGCGCCCCGATAGATGTGGCAGTCTCGTCTGCACCCGAACCTGTTTTGTCTAGGTTGTGACAACTATTGCAGGATTGTTCGTTGTTGGCCGACAAGGCGGTTTCGAAAAACAGATCCTGGCCTAGCGCAATTATCAGTTGTGAATCATTCTCGATGTTGGGCATTGCCTTTGGCAAGGGTTCGAAAAAGTTTCTTGCGGCACTCAATAGCTCTTCATCGGCATAGACACCCCAGTGAATGCAAAATAAAGCCACGGCGCTTGCAAAAACATTCAATGATCGAGGAAAGTTCATCGCTGGACTATAACTCATCACCAGTGGATGACAAGCTAACGCCTCAGTTGCCAGAAGTTTAGGCTGACACCCTCGCTATGCTAGACTCCTGTGTCAAATAATTTATAAAAAGCAGGGACCTAAAATGGGCAAGCCATTGGAGGAATCAAAGAGGCTTAAGGTGACCAAGCCTTTTTTGCGTCAATCAATTTATGCGTCTTTAGCACTGGTGCTATTAACTTCAGGATTTCAAATGACAGATCGCTCTGTCATTCATGGACAATCCTACGCAGCCGAGCAGCCAGTGGGATTGGTTGAACTATGGCAGGCGGGACAGACCGCGTTTGGTCAATACGTGACAGGAGTGCCCTATACCGTTGAGACAGGCCGTGAACTCGCCGCCAACCCATTGCTGGACTATGCGTTTCTGAATCTTGAGCAAGACTACAACATTAACTCGGCTCTTGAGTTAGCCGAAGGTCTCCAAAGTGGCGCGCAAGGGTCGGCTATGGACTTGCTGGTTCGTATCCCGCCCATGTCTGAAGCCGGTGTGGAAACTTCCCGGACGCGAGTCGAAGAGCTTCTTGCCATGGGCGCAAATGGAGTGGTGTTTCCCCATGTGCGCAGTTTAGAAGAGGCACGCACGGCGGTTTCGTTTTTCGAAGGCATTGACGTATGGTCTCCTGCTAACCCAGACGGTGAAATCGTTGTCATGCTCATGCTCGAAACTCCCGATGTATTTGAGGAGCTTGAAGAAATCGCAAATATTCCAAACTACAGCGCCCTGGCCTGCGGGATTGGCAGTCTGACTGGCGCTTTAGGTGGTGACAGAGAGCAAGCCGAGAAGATGAATCTTGATGTGTTGGGCCAAAGTCAGCGAGTAGGATTGGCAGATATGATTACTGCCAGTACTGAATCAGTGGCGGGTCGTGTTGAAGAGGGCTTTCTTGGTTTGTTAGTGTATGGCCCCTCGGCGAATGACGTCATTCGGTTGGGCAGGGCAGCAGCCGGTCGCTAGTGCTGTGAATCAAGGCGTTTACAAATCGCCGGTCCAAAGAATACGAAACTAACTCTACGAAGATCTCTATAGAAAAATTGCAAAGTCACACAAACAAGGTCAGTACATCATGAAGAAATCAGCCGCGCTAATCCTTTCAATCACATTTGCTGCAAACTCGCTGTCTTTACAAGCATCAGAACTATCTGATGCCATTGCGCAGGATTACGACAATCACCTTGGTGCGTTATGGGATCATTTTCATCGCAACCCTGAATTGTCATTGATGGAGTTTAATACTGCTGAACGCTTAACCGCGGAAATCTCTGAGGCTGGGTTTGATGTAACAGAAAATGTGGGTGGCACTGGAATCGTCGCTATCTTGGAAAACGGACCGGGCCCCATGATTATGGTTCGCGCGGATATGGATGGGCTTCCGGTCATTGAGCAGTCTGGCTTGCCCAATGCGTCCACAGTGATGACTGATGATTGGGACGGCAACAGAGTGGGTGTGATGCATGCCTGTGGGCATGATGTTCATATAACTAGCTTAGTGGGGACCGCCCGATACATGGCTAGCAATCGCGATTTATGGTCCGGAACATTAATGCTAATCGGGCAGCCAGCAGAAGAGCGTGGCCCCGGTGCATCAGCAATGATGGATGACAATATTTGGGGGCGATTTGGCCAACCGGATTTCGCTTTGGCGTTTCATGTTGATGCAGCTTCGGTAGCCGGGAAAATAACCGTTGATGAAACGTCACCTTATGCCGGAGCAGATACTGTGGACATTATTGTTCATGGCATTGGCACCCATGGTGCGTACCCTCATGAAGGAAAAGATCCGATCATGATAGGCGCGCAAATTGTGACCAATCTTCAAACCATTGTCAGCCGTGAGCTAGCGCCTCGAGATGCGGGTGTTATCACTGTTGGTGCTTTTCACAGTGGAACCAAGCACAACATTATTTCTGATAGGGCTGAGCTTCAGTTGACTGTAAGAAGTCTTAATCCAGAGGTTAGAGAACAATTACTTTCTGCTATCGAAAGAGTTGCAATTGGCACGGCGCGCACAGCAGGGATGCCTGAACACTTATTACCTGAAGTGGTTGTGTCTGAATTTTCTTTTCCACCCACATTCAATGATGCGTCTCTCGCGCGGCGCTTGAAATCAGTCATAGTCGAAGAAATGGGCGAAAGCGCATTAGTAGACCCAGCCGATACTGGCATGGGCGCGGAAGACTTCGGCTTCTTTACCACAGACCCTTACATCCCTAGCGTATATTTTTCAGTAGGTGGCACACCAGCTGAGGACTTCGCTGCGGCGGCAACGGGAGGCCCTGCGATTCCAAGTCATCACAGTCCGTTGTTCAAAATTTCACCGGAACCTTCAGTGACTGCTGGAGTAGAAGCAACGGTGGTTTCACTGCTCGCCTTGATGCCTAAAATACTAACGCGATAAAAATTGAAAGGAAGCAACAAAATAGGCCGCATTCTCAAAAGCAACTTGTCGAAGCAGGCAGGAGAAAAAATGACGTTTCAACACAGATGCAGCAGAACAAGAGAAATCTCATGGGCTTATAGATTTCGCCTGCTCTGTAGCGTGGCAGTAAGACTCGGTGTTGTCGCCTGCTCGGTGAGCTTGTCAAGCCTCGCTAATGGGGCTAGTTCGTCTGAAGAGGAGCTAGCCCAATTGGAACAACGTGGTGAATATTTGGCAGCGGCAGGCAACTGCGTGAGCTGTCATACCAACGGTGACGATAAGCTTTTTTCTGGTGGGCTCGCATTTGAAACACCTTTTGGAACGATCTATTCAACAAACATTACGCCTGACTCTGAGACTGGCATTGGCCGCTGGAGTCTTGAAGATTTCAGCAAGGCGGTGAGACTCGGCGAAGCGCCGGATGGCAAACACTACTACCCAGTTTTTCCTTATACCGCGTTTGCCAAAATCAATGATGAAGATGTGGCGGCACTTTACGCCTACTTCAAGACCATCCCGCCGGTGAGGTCTACGGCACCGGAAAATGACCTTGGTTTTCCCTACAGCCAGCGCTGGGCTTTGGGTTCTTGGAAATGGATGTATCATGATGCAAGCCCGTTTGAGCCTCAAGGGTCGCAGTCGGAGGAATGGAACCGTGGTGCCTATTTGGTTGAAGGCTTGGGACATTGCAGCATGTGCCATACGCCGCGAAATTTCCTCGGCGCAAACGATGTTGATCTCGCCATGACCGGTGGCAATTACATGACTCGTGTGGAGGGAAAGCTGTCGGCTTGGTCAGCGCCTAACCTGACCTCGGCGGACGCTGGCTTGGCCCTGTGGACTGTCGAAGATATTACCGATTATCTTAAACTCGGCGTTAGCCATCGCGCTGGCGTATTCGGACCCATGAACGAAGTGGTGTTGAACAGCACTCGGCATCTATCTGAAGAAGACGTTCGTGCAATGGCCGTGTACTTAAAGAGCTTGCCAGCTAATGCTCAAGACAGCGGCGAGCCTGCTACTGCGGATGTTATGCGGGCTGGCTCGGTGCAGTACGATATCCATTGTGGCAGCTGCCATTTGCCAACCGGCGAAGGCTCGCCAGAGCAGGGCCCTCCGTTGATTGGAAGTCCTGTGGTGTTGGACGCTGATCCCGCATCGTTGATTAATATCACTTTATATGGGGCTCAAACTCCTCATGTTTCGCCTTCCGAGGAATGGGCGGCCAGAACGTGGATTCGTATGGAACCTTTTGAGAATCTATTGGATGATGAACAGGTGGCCGCTGTACTGAGTTTTATTCGCGGCACGTGGGGACATGAGGCAGGAGCAGTCACTCCAGAACAGGTGGCGGCGCAGCGCTGATTGCTGCAGAGGGTTGGATGGAATGAGTTTGGTTATGGGACGTTCGATACATAAAATTAGGCAGTGTGCTGGCCGCCAGTTTCGCCCGCTTGCAGCGGGTTCGAAAGCTGCGCTGGGTTGTTTGGTCCTCTTTGGGTTTATGGCCTGTTCGGCACCTGATCCTGAGCCCGAAAGCACAGGAACACCTGCACTCACCAAGCTGATTACTGCTGAACAGTACAGCAATTCCTTGGCCTACATTTTTGGGCCTGGCATAGACGTCGAAGTGCAATTTGCACCGGTGGCGCGCAATGAAGGGCTGCTGGCTAACAGTTTGGCCACGGCCGGTGTCAGTGGCGGACAGGTTCAGACTATTCAGAGTGTGGCGTCCAGTGTGGCCAAGCAGGTCATGAATGTTGAGAATCGCCGGCATCTAGTTGCCTGCCGTCCTGAGTCCATTGATGGGCCGGACCTAACTTGCGCGTCTCAGTTTGTTAAAGCAGTAGGCCGTCTATTGTTCAGACGCGCGCTGAGCGATGAAGAAGTGGCGACCTACGTGAACTACGCCAGTGCCGCTGCGGTGGAATTGGACGGCGAGGAGTCCGGCGGCGAAGAACTAGATGGCTTTTACGCTGGCCTTGAAGTGGTACTGGAAGGCTTGTTGCTTCACCCAGAAGTGTTATTCATTGTAGAGAGCGCCGAGCCGGACCCCAACAATCCCGACCAATTGCGCCTTGATGCATATTCACTAGCCTCACGGCTAAGCTTTTTTCTTTGGAATGCTTCTCCTGATGATGAATTGCTCACCGCCGCAGAGTCCGGCGACTTGGAGTCCGCCGGTGGTATTGAGCGAGCCGTTGATAGAATGTTGGAAAGCCCGCGTTTAGTTGACGGGATGCGCGCCTTCTTTGATGACATGCTGGCTTTTGATGAATTCAAAACCCTAGCCAAAGACCCAACTATTTATCCTGAGTTTACGAGTGTGACGGCGCAAGATGCCCGGGAGCAAACCCTGCGCACGATCATTGATCACACACTCAATCAGGGCAAAGACTACCGTGATTTGTTTACCTCACGCTCAACATTCATGTCGCCAGCCTTGGCTATTCTTTACGGTGTGCCTGCACAACCGGGTTGGGCGCCTTACACTTTTAGCGAGGACAGCCCCCGCGCGGGCCTGCTTACTCAGGTGAGCTTTCTGGCATTAACTTCTCATCCTGGGCGCAGTTCAGTGACCCTGCGAGGTATGGCGCTGCGGGAGCGGCTATTGTGCCAAACGGTTCCAGAACCCCCACCGGGAATTGATTTTTCTGTGGTGTCCAACCCCGATGCGGACTACCCCACCCAGCGTCAGCGGGTAGCGGCGCACCTTGAAACACCTTCTTGCGCCGGCTGCCATCGAATTACCGACCCAATAGGTTTATCGTTAGAGCAGTTCGACGGTGCCGGTGGTTTCCGGCTGACTGAAAACGGAGCCACAATAGATGCCACCGGCGGGCTAGATGGCTTTGAGTTTGATGGAGCCATTGGTTTGGGTGAAGCGCTGAGTCAGAATCCGGCGTTGCCACAGTGTCTGGTGCGGCGTGTTTACAGTTACGCCACCGGCGGGCCGCCAGAAAACGATGCCCGTCCGGCACTGAACTACTTTAATGAGGAGTTCGTCGCTCAAGGGTATCAACTGCGAAACCTATTGCGCACAATCGCGCTGAGCAAGCCATTTTCATTGATCAAGAAAGAGGCAGGAGAAGCGTTGTGAGTAAGTGGGATAGAAGGCGCGTATTAAAAGGAATGGTTAAGGGCGTGGGCGTGACCGTCGCGCTGCCAATGCTTGATTACTTTCTAAACGACAGTGGCACTGCACTGGCGCAGGGGGCACCGATGCCCGTGCGATTCGGAACCTGGGGCTACGGCCTTGGCGGCACCGGCAAGCTGTTTGTGCCACAGCAAACCGGGCGAAACTATGACTTGCCTGAAGAGCTGGCCTCTTGGGCACCCATTCAAAACGACGTCAATCTATTCACAAACGGCAATGCCTTTCCCGACGCGTCTCCAAACCGAAATCATTACACCGGCTGGGTAGTATCCAGAACGGGTATTGCACCGGCTGCTGGCACTGGTCCATCAGAGACTATCGACCTTACAATCGCCAAGCAGATTGGCGGCGCCACGCGTTTTAACAACCTAACCGCAACGGCCACTGCCGACGCGCGCGACACTTACAGTTACTACAACGCGTCCACACCCAATGCCCCAGAATGGTCGCCCCTAGCCTTTTATAAACGCTTGTTTGGGATCGATTTTCAAAACCCCAATGCCGACGAGTTCGCTCAGGATCCACAAGTAATCGCTCGCCGAAGCGTTCTCTCCGGCATCATGGACCAAGAGGCGTCACTGAGGAAGACCGTAGGCACCTCAGACCGGGAGCGGCTTGATCAGTACTTTACCGGTTTGCGTCAACTAGAGCGTCAGTTTGACCAACGTCTCACCAAGCCTGAGCCCATTGCAAGTTGCTTACCTCCCGGACAGGCGCCGGTTGATGTGGCCATGGATCAATCAACAGAATCAATAAAGCTTCGCCATCAAATGATGGCCGAGCTGATGGCTATGGCCGTTGCCTGCGATCAAACCCGTGTGTTCAACATGACCTATTCGGCAGCGTTTGCGTCCACTATCAGACCGGGCTATGACAAGCCTCACCATACCTGCACCCACGAAGAACCGGTTCATGAAGAGCTCGGCTATCAAGAGAACGCGTCTTACTTTACCCGGCGTGCAATGGAGTCTTGGGTTGATTTTGTCGAAGTGTTCAAAAACGTTCCCGAAGGCGATGGCACACTGTTGGACAATGTGTTGATTCTTGGTACCACAGACGTAGGCTACGCTCGCACTCATTCCGTTGAGGGCATGTCGGTATTCTTGGCCGGCGGCGCAGGTGGCAAAATAACTACTGGTAACCATATCGACTTAAAAGGAGGCTCGGTGTCTCAGGTGGGTTATACCGCACTGAAAACCATGGGAGTAGACACGCCATCGTGGGGAACGCTAAGCAACGAGTCCTCCGAAGTGATTAATGATGTACTTGCGTAAATTTGGATATCCAAGTGGCGATTAGCAGGCGATAAGCGCGTGAGCCATCTGAGCATTTTATGAAACCCAGTAGTAAGCATTTAAATAATTTTCTTATCTTAGTTTTTGTTGCAGCCATTGCGTCTGCGATAACCGTAGCAAACGCGGTTGCCGAACCGCCAAGTGAAACAATGTATTGGCAATCAGCGGACAGCGGGGAAACCGAAGCCTACTTTGAAGAAGAATTGCCGCAAGGCATTCAGGTGGTGGCCACTGCCTTGGATGGCCCGGTGTACGCTGATGCTAACGGGCGCACATTGTATACATGGCCACTGATTGCCCTGCGAAACGGTTCGACCGGCGACAGAAAAGACGGCCCGTCTAATTGCACGGACGAGGTGCTTCGTACTGAAGTAGGTTTCATGAGCCCGTACCCGGCAGGGTTGATTTTGCCTTATGCGGAAGAGGGCGTGAGCTGCTCCCAAGTTTGGCCGCCGGTGCTGGCCTCTAGCGATGCGGTGGAGATGGGCAAGTGGAGCCTTACGGAGCGAGCCGATGGTTCAAAGCAATGGGCCTATGATGGTTTTCCTTTGTACACCTCCCATCTTGATCAAAAGGCGGGGGACGTACTGGGTGGCACCAAGATAAGATCAGGCGGTGATGGCGGAGTCGTTCGTGTGCCAGCGGCGCCGCTACTGGATATCCCACCAGGATTTAAAGTGCTTACCAGTAGCACAGGACGACTGCTGGTGAATGATGATGACTTCTCGATCTACAGCTGGGATGAAGACGAGCCTAACACCTCAAACTGTGTTGGCGGCTGTTTAAAAAAATGGACACCCATTCGTGCACCGCAAGTTTCAGCAGACAGCGGCGACTGGACAATCATCAAACATCCCACGGGCATTAATCAATGGGCGTATCGATCCAAGCCCCTTTATACCCATAACTTTGACACCCGAGCTCGCAGCTTCGACGGCAGCGATGTGCCCGGTTGGAGCAATGTCTACACCCAGCGGGCAGTAACTCCGCCCGATGAATTCACGGTGCAAGATGCGGCCTTTGGCGGCCAAGTTCTAGCGGACAGCCGTGGTCGAACGGTTTATCTTTATAATTGCCGTGATGATTCCATCGCCCAGCTTGCTTGCGATCACCCAGACGCGGCGCAGGAATATCGTCTGGCCATCTGCGGCAACGGTGACGTGCAAGTGTGCCGTGAAACGTTTCCCTATATTGTCGCGGACGCCGATGCTAAAAGTGAGAGCAGCCTTTGGACTGTGATGCTGATTGATCCGAACACAGGAAGGAAAATAGAAGAGGGTGCCGCAGCGAATGATAGCGCCGCGGCGACTGATGAGAGTGCGCTGCATGTTTGGGCTTACAACCAAAGACCGGTATACACCTACTCCGGTGATAGTGAGCCCGGCACAACAAAGGGCGATGGCTTTGGCGAGTACCTAGGTCGCCGTAATGGCTTCAGAGCGTTTGTTTTAAGAGACGTTTATCAAAATCTACAGTTTCGCCGCTGAGGTGTAAAACACCGCAATTCGCGAACGGAAAGAGCGCAAAGCGAGAAAACTAAAAAAGAACGAGAAAGCGAAATCAAGAGCGGGAAAGTTAACTAGAAAGCACTAACGCGTAATAAAAAGCTAGAAAGCACAATAAAAAGAAAAGAGACTATTCATGTCACCAATTAAGACTGTAATCAAAGCACGGCAACTGTGCACTATCTCACTTATCAGCGCTACGCTGGCAGCTGCCAGTGTGTCTATAGCACAGCCGTCCGCTCCCCATCTCAAAGACGGCCGCATCGGCTACGTGCTAACAGAAAGACATTGGGCAATCCATGAAACCGAGGCCAAGACAGAGTGCCCTGACGGCATGAACAGCCGAGGCTCCCGTGACCTGTTTGCAAAACAGTTTCCAGAAGGTGGTCCAAACGGTGACAACCCAGAGCGAACAGTGCTTGATACCCGGCTAAAGATTGAGGGCTATCAATACCACACCAATGCAGCGATGGAAGACATCTACGAGTCCTTACCTTTTTACGAAGCCCAGGGAGACGTAGCCCCCGGCCTGAACCTTGACGGCGAAGTAAGCGCCAATGATTTCAAAAACCCAGCCGGTGAAGAGGGAATAGATAACCAGCTAAACCGCGCGCTCGGCTGTATCGCCGGCTACCGCAAAGACGGCCCCTATTGGTTTTTCGAAAACGATTTCATGATTAACAATGGTTACAACCGCTATATGATAGAGCTATCGGGTGTGGATGATCTCGTTAATGATGACGATGTTACTGTGACCACTTACCGAGGTCTCGATAAGCTCTTCACTGACGCGACGGGCGAAGGTTTTATTGCAGGCGGCACACAACGGGTCGATGCCCGCTGGGGCCAGAGCTTCGTAAATGAGGCTAAAGGCAAGATCGTTGATGGCGTGCTAACTACTGAACCGATTGTTCAGGCAAAAATTCCGTGGTCACAACCTGGGGTCAGTGATGGTTACCACATCTTCAAGGATCTTCAGCTGCAGCTGACGCTAACACCGAAGAAGGCACAAGGCCTGATGGCAGGATATGTTGATGTCGAGCAGTTCAATCACCGCTTTAGAACTAACTGGGCTATGCATCATCAGAACTATGGACAGAGTTCATCGGCATCGGAGTACGCTGCGCTGAAGCGTTTGGCGGATGGGTTTCCAGATGAGGCTGGTGTGAATGCGGCTATATCTGGAGTTGTTGAGGTGACGCTTACTCAGGTTTATGTTGTGCATCCTGATGGATAAGATGTCTAAAAGGGGGCCAGAGTAGTTTGATCCGTTAGTAACTCAATTACTCTGACACCTTTGAATCCATGGCTTTATATAGCGTTAATTCGACTTATTCTTATCATGGCGTACTTTATGAAGCAGTCGTCACTTCAATCGCTCTAACAATGTCTTGTGTGTTTTTTATTAAGTAGTCTATCCTTCCTATTTGTAATATCAGTGTCGTCTGCTTGCTTGCTATGATGTTCTCTAACTCGGCATCACTCTTCAGTCTTTCAAAGTTATTTAAATCAAACTGACTGGGAGCAAGCTGATAGTCCCCAAGGTATTCGTTTTGATATGCAGTGAACATTGCTGCTGAGGAGAGAGATGCATTGTAATACGGTAGCATGACATTATCCCGAAACGCTAAATCGTCTCTTGTTAAACGTTCTAATGCAGAAACACCTTTTAACCATGTACGTAGTTGTTCTATCAACGCGGCGTTTGCGAAATCAGGTAAAACCTCTGCTGAAATCACCGTATCAAAAGAGCTTCTATTCGTTACTGTAATAATGACTCTGACCGATTCGACTAAAAGGTGATTCAATTCAGGCTCAGGGATTGGCTCCCCTAATTCCCCAAAAACTTCACGTAGTCTAGATAGATTTTCGAGTTGTTGGTCTAAACGTTCTTTTGACTGCTCTAGCTCTGCTATAATCAAAGGGG
>JBGCEK010000072.1:0-3116 GCA_045106275.1 Pseudohongiellaceae bacterium
GATGGACTGATGGCAGGCCCGCTAGGTTATTACGAATACGGCAGCCCAGCTGTACTTTTCGAATAGTTAGCCGTCACAGCATTACTCGCTATTCATGTCGACCTTTTAACGGCGCGTTAACCGGTATACTTTCCCCGGATAGGCTAAAAAAGCGTGAGAAGTAACGCGAGGATTAAAGTTATGACTGAACAAACACACTTGGCTGTGCAAGCCAACATGAAGTCCATCAAACACGCCCAGGAGGGTAACAAGGAAGAGTGGTTGGCTCTTTACACTGAGGACGCGGTGGTTGCCGACCCCGTAGGCCTCTCGCCAATGGACCCCACCGGGAAAGGCCATCAAGGCATAGCTGCGATTGAGGCCTTCTGGGACGCGGTGATCGGCCCTTCCAATGTGGAGATTACTGCGACCAAACGTTGGACCAGTGGTGATTATTGCTGCTGTGTTGCGCAGGTGGCGCGCAGTAAAGAACCAATAAATGGTAAGCACACAGAATGCGATATGCTCGCTGTGTACCATGTTAATGACGAAGGCCTGATCACCAGTATGGCGGCGCACTGGTCGTTTGACGAGCTGATGGCGCAGATGAGCTGAACCAAAAACAAGTGGGGAACGTCTGATCTGACCCCACAATTCACCTCAAAATCAATTCGCGCGAGCTGCTAGCCTCTACCTTCAGTAGTAACCACCATTTTTCCACGTCGTGTGGACGAGGCAAGTTGATCCTTAAACGCTGATGCAAAGTCTTCAATTGGGTATGTTTTTTCTACGTAGGCTTTGATATCACCGCGCTCAAGCGCTTCACGCACAAATGTGATTCCGCGTTCTCTTGATTCACGTTGATACACATGATTGTAAACAGAGAATGGCCGCAAGCACGCCGCTTTCTGGGTCATTTCAATTTCGGGAAGAATAGTGGGGTTTTGGTCCATGCCACCGTATAAAAATATAATGGCATTTTGAGCCAGGCCGTTTGCGTAGTCTTGAACTATCTTGCCACCGATAGGGTCGTAGATAATTCTTGCGCCCTGCCCTGCCGTAAACGCCATGATGCTTTCGGACATGTCATTGTCAGACTGAGCGATCACATGGTCGAATCCAATGCTCAATAAGAAATCCCTGTTCTTGTTGGTTCTACTGGTGCCAATCGTTTTTGCGCCTACCATGCGACACAACTCCATCGCAGCCATGCCGGCACTGCTGCTGGCGGCCGTAATCAACACGTAGTCATCAGCACTGACTTTTGAAATTTCAAACAGCGCGTAGTAGGCGGTTAAATAAGCTACCCAAATACAACACGCCTCTTCCGAGCTAAGATTCGAAGGCGACAGCGCTACAAAGTCTTCCGGTACAATCGCAAACTCGCCATCCACGCCGTAACCAACATTCATCCAGGGAATCGTGCTTACACGATCGCCTACTTTGAATGCGGTTACGCCGCTACCAATTGCATCCACTGTACCTGCACACTCATCGCCAAAGCGGGCAGGAAGATCCATGCTGAACATATAATTGTTGGAAAAAAGCTCAAAGTCACCGTAGTTCAATGAAAAGGCATCAACCTTTATTCGAACTTCTTTATCTTGCGGCTCTGGAACGTCTACATCATCAAGCGCGATGCCACTGACGTCACCATAGTCTTTGAATGCGTGCAATCTCAGTACTTTTGCCACGGTCACACTCTTTTATGGCGACTGAATAGAAAATACATAACAGCGGTAGCCAGCAAACCATCAACGGCCTGAACGCCACTGATGAAGAAAAATTCTGTGCTGGTTGCCAGTGACACCAGAACCCCAAACAACCAAGCCATAACAGCGGGCCAAACAATCGCTGGCACTTGATCTAACTCGTCCAGTTCGTAGCAACGTTTATTTCTAAGCACAAAGAAGTCCACAATATAAATTGCGGCCACCGGCGTAAAAATTATCGCCAGGCCAAACAAAAACTCAATAAAACGATCCAGCAAATTAAGAGAGGCAACTGCCGTTCCCAGCACACCCAGAATACTGATTAAATGCCATTCCTTAATATTCGAAAACACTGAGTTGGCGGCTAATGAGGAACTGTATAGATTGACCACATTGGTGAGCCAGCTAGACACGCACATAAGCATCAATCCAAAACTACCCAGGCCTAACAACAAGAACACTTCAACCACATCAGTGCTCTGCACAGCCGCCCCGGCAATGGTCGCCACTACATACACAAACGTACACAACACCAGATAAGGAAAAAATGAGCTAATAAGCGCATCACCACTACTTCTGGCGAAGCGCGTAAAATCGGGCATCAGTACAACGCTGACAATAAAACTTCCGACCACAGCGGAAATAGCCTCTCCCACAGAAAGCGCTTCAGTCGACGCTTGCATCGCCGGCAACGAAGAATCAATGGATAGGCTTTGGAACAACAGATACAAAATTACCAACACCATTACTGGCACAAGCAAGCTCGATAGCTTTTCGATAATCCTGAAACCGCAAATAGTCGTAAGCGTCATCACCACGCCAGCAACAAATTCAATCTGCCATAGGCCTGGAGAACCCATGCCAAGCTCCTGCGCGTAGCTTTGAACAATTGAGCTAAACAAGTCCATATTAACGCCGAACCAGCCCAATAGAGACAAGGCAAACGCAAGATTCAGCAAACTGGAGCCTTTCACGCCAAAAACAAACTTCATAGTCATGCACGATGAGAGCCGGTTAAAACGCCCCACTAAACCCGTGACGGAGCCCAGCACCGCCAGAAAAAAGCCACCAAAGAAATACGCCCAGAGCGCATTTGAAAAGCTCAGAGCGCCACCCAACTCCAAACCTGTAATCAAACCAGGAACCGCAAATGCCAAGGCACCGTTCACCATACCGATACCCCAACCGCCCATGGTCTTCGACTCGGGTACTTTTTCGGTGGCGTAGTCGCTGTACAGATCATCCGGGGTGATCTTATTGGAATGTGATGTGTTCATGGAGGTGCAGAAAGTTAAATTAAAACCCTGTGAGAACAATACGCTGATGCCTGCTATTCCAACAGCATAACTGGCATAAAAAGCTACTATAGCAGTCGCCGAGGGTGGGAGTAGATAAATAGAAATCTTGGGACAGACCACGGTTTCT
>JBGCEK010000073.1:0-6834 GCA_045106275.1 Pseudohongiellaceae bacterium
CTGGTGTCAGTGGGGCAGGGCGCAAGGCAGCCGAAGAGTATTTGCTCTGTGAAACCACTGAGTCAATAAGGGCCTATGGACTTGCTGGCCACCGCCATCACCCAGAAATATGCCAAGGCTTGCAAGCGGCAACTGAGCAGGCCATCGGGTTAACGTTTGTCCCGCACTTAACGCCAATGGTGAGAGGTATTCTTGCTACCCTCTATGCGCCGTTAAAATGTGATAGCACGGTCACAATAGAACAGTTGCAATCAATTTTTGAAGACCGTTATGCTAGCGAGGCTTTTGTTGATGTTCTGCCTCAGGGGACATTGCCCGCTACGCGCGATGTGCGGGGAACCAATCGTTGTGCAATTTCGGTCGGATATTCAGCCGCGACTGAAACGGTGATAGTGCTGAGCGCAGAAGACAATTTAGTGAAGGGAGCTGCCGGACAAGCTATTCAGAATATGAATATTTTGTTTGGCTTGGCAGAAACCAAAGGGTTAAATGGGATAGCAATAAATCCTTAGGTCCGAGTTCATTATTGGCTTGAAGGTCATTAGTGCTCATCAGGATTGACCATCCTTATTTGGAGATCGTATTGCCAAACGTTGTTAAAGGCAGTAAGCAAGAACGCATGATTGTCGTCCCTTATCGGCCGGCTCGGCGTATTTTTGTTGCTTTGATTTTGTTTATTGGCGTCAGTGCAAGCGCAGCTGCAGGATTTTTATACAGCTTCTACGCGAGCCAAGAAACTCAGCAAGGGGAGCTTGCCGATAGAGAAGTCTTAAGCCAAGAGCTACAACGCTATGAATCCGAGAATTCAGAGCTCCGACGGCAGATTGCTATCCTTGATCGTTCATCTGTTCTGGATAAGCGAGCCACAGAGGAAGTACAGGCTACGATAATGAGCTTGCGTGAGCGAGTGGCTCAGTTAGAGCAGGATATTGTGTACTACCGGCAGGTTGTATCCGATGAAACCGGTGAGACGGGCTTGGTAATCAGTCAGTTAGACATAGCTACAACCGCTGAGTCTGGTGTCTATAGCTATAAGCTGGTGTTACGTCAGCTGGATGCAGATGGCGACAGCTATTTGATCGGTTCAGTGAATGTGAACCTTGTAGGCAGCCAAGGGGAACAGCAAATGATCTTACCCTTGCGGCAATTGTCGCAAGAACAGGAGGAGTTAGATATTCTCCTGCGCTTTAAGTATTTTCAAAACATTGAGGGGTCGTTAACGTTGCCTCAAGGTTTTTCACCCGAGCGGGTTCAAATAGCGGCAGTATCTAGTGAGCCTGTCGAGAAAAGGATAAACCAAGACTTTAGCTGGGTCGTGGAAGGCGAATAACAGAGGAAAAAGTAATGTTTAACAAGACACCAGAGCCACCTAAAATGACCGGTGGTTTAACTCATACACTTATCTCTCGATCAACAGAGATTGTGGGTGATATTCACTTCAGTGGCGAATTGCTTATTGAAGGCAAGGTTAAAG
Organism: Pseudohongiellaceae bacterium; assembly: GCA_045106275.1. Taxonomy (GTDB): domain Bacteria; phylum Pseudomonadota; class Gammaproteobacteria; order Pseudomonadales; family Pseudohongiellaceae; genus UBA9145. The sequence goes on from JBGCEK010000073.1 coordinate 1,475, forward strand.
GCAATATCTTTGCCGAAGATGATTCCGATGCGCTTATTCGGGTTGCTGAACATGGCACAGTAGAAGGAGAGATCTGTGTGCCGTCTGCCGTTATTAACGGCTTAATTCAGGGAGATGTTAGATCATCGAAGCACATCGAATTGGCTGCTAAAGCTACTGTTGTGGGCAACGTTTACTATAGTCTGATTGAAATGGTGATGGGGTCTGAAGTGAACGGAAATCTTATGCATATTCGTGCTACTCAGACAGAGCCCCAGCGAATTGCTGCTGAACCCAAAGCTGCTGAGAAAAAGGCTTTGCCGTTTGAGAACGCCGGATTCTCTGAAACATAACCTCCGGCTTAGAGTTTCCGTCCCATAGAATGGTAATACTTGACTGATTTAGTCGGGTTTAGTCATAATAGCGCTCGGCTCTATGCTTGCTCTTGCCGACGTTCTGTTTTTAAAGGGTGTTTATGTCAGTAGTTCAATCACATGCTCCGGTCATCATGTCGCTGACCGATACCGCTGCCAACAAAGTTCAAAGTCTGATTACCGAAGAAGGTAACAATCAGCTAAAACTTCGAGTATTTGTGACGGGCGGCGGCTGTTCTGGATTTCAGTATGGTTTTTCATTCGACGAAGAAGTCAATGACGATGACACCGTTGTAGAAAACAAAGGGGCCACGCTACTAATTGATCCTTTGAGCTATCAATATTTGGTGGGTGCAAAAGTCGACTATATGGAAGGTTTGGAAGGCTCTCGTTTTGTTGTAAACAATCCTATGGCCAGCACCACTTGCGGTTGCGGCTCTTCCTTCTCTATCTAATCCGATAACTAATCCGTTTCGCTATAACAACTCAGATTTCGTTTATTTAGGGGGTATACAAGCCGCCTAATGTCACTGGCCGTGCTGCACCCGTGAAAGGTCGTGTATCGATTTTCCGGCCTGCGAGGGTCTCCTTTGCCATCCATGCAAAGGCCACTGCTTCTACCCAGTCAGGGTGAATAGAAAGCAACTCCGTTGAAGTCACCTTACAGTCGTCCAGATGGGCTGATAGTGCCGCCATAAGCACCTTGTTGTGAGCGCCGCCGCCGCAAACATACAGTGCGGAAGGAGTCATCAGCTCCAAAATTGACGTTGCAATCGAGCGGGCGGTAAATTCCACAAGGCTGGCCTGGACATCCGCTGGAGAGAGCGCGCTGAACTGCGCGAGCTTGGACTCTAACCAATTGCCATTAAACAACTCTCTGCCCGTGCTTTTAGGGTAGGGAGCTTTTAAGTAAGGTTCATCAAGCAGGTGGTTAATGAGGGCGGACTGAGCCTGACCTGACTTGGCCCAATCACCCTTGCTGTCATAGCGGTGCCCCTGATGTTTATTAATCCAATAATCCATTAAAACGTTGCCAGGGCCTGTATCAAAGGCAAGGCTGCTGCCGCTGGTGGGTAAGCAAGTGATGTTCGAGATGCCGCCGATATTGACTACCGCCCGATCTTCAGCCTCTGAATAAAACACTGCCTGGTGCAGAAGAGGCGCCAATGGAGCGCCTTGCCCACCAGCCGCCATGTCCATACGACGAAAATCAGCGATGGTAACTATTCCGGTGTCGAACGCGATGATGTTTGGGTCACCTAGCTGAAGGGTAAACGGATGCTCACCAGAAGGTTGATGCCAGACAGTTTGGCCGTGACTACCCAGGGCGATAATCTCGCTGGCTGAAACTCCTTCTTGGTCCAACAGGGCTTGGGTGCCGGTTGCAAAAAAATGGCCAATTTGGTGATCGAGGCTGCCTAAAGTGGCAGGGGAAATAGTGTCTCCGCTACAAGCTCTAAGCACTAACTCTCTTAAATCTTCTGGAGTTTCTTGAAAGTGAGTGCTAACTACTTTAGGGCTATCGCCGGCGAAATCCACCAGCGCACAATCGACCCCGTCTACACTGGTGCCTGATATTAGCCCTACATACAGTTCCGCCTTCGCCATGATTGGCTTAGTCGGCGCTCGGAAGATTAAGAGTCAGCATGCGGTTGTTGTTCATTTCATTAAAGCTTTTGGTGAGTTCACTCGTTTGCGATTTAAAGCGGTCCATTTCGGCACCATCGATTGATTCCGCTTTAGGTAGTTTGTCGATTATCGTTCGTGGGTTTTTGTGAACCCCGCTCATGAGAAATTCATAATGCAGGTGAGGGCCAGTTGCACCGCCAGTTGAGCCAACGTATCCAATGATGTCGCCTTGGCGCACTCTAACTCCTCGCTTGATACCTTTGCCATATTTTGAGAGGTGGGCGTACTTAGTTTCGAAGCCTCCGCTGTGCTCGATAACCACAAGATTTCCAAACGAGCCATAGCGGGACGCGCGGCTTATTTTACCGTCGCTTGTGGCGCGAATCGGCGTGCCTCGGGGGGCCGCATAGTCCGTGCCTTTATGAGCACGAATGGTGTTCAAAATGGGGTGACGTCTTCTCGGGTTAAAGTTTGAAGAGATGCGGAACACATCTAAAGGGCTGCGTAAGAAAGCCTTGCGCATGCTTTCACCCTCCGGGTTGTAGTAGCCGATTTCACCTTCTTCGTTGATGTAGCGAACTGCGGTATAAGTCTTGCCTTGGTTGATGTACTGAGTGGCAAGAATCTGGCCGTTGCCTATGAATTCACCATCCAAATACTCTTCTTCATAAAGTATGCTGAATTGATCACCTTGGCGAGGGTCGAGGATGAAGTCGATGACACCGCCAAAAATGTTCGCCATTTCCATGATATGTAAGGCGGGTATTTCTTCCCTTTGGCCTGCCATGAAAAGGCTGTCTGAGATAGTGCCGACCTTAAAGGACTGCTGAACTTGTGCTTCCTTGAGAATAGGTTCTACTTGATAGCTACTGTTGGCGCGGGTAAACAAAAAGCCTTCTAGCGGAGATTTTAGAACCCGTAACTGCTCCAGTTCGCCGGCATCGGGAATCATAAAATCCAGTTTGTAGCCGGGGTACAGGCGATCTAGAACCTTGGCTTCATCGCTGCTGTTTAGAACGCGAAACAAGTCTTGATTGGAAAGTCCCACTTTGGTGAAGATCGCCGACAGGCTATCCCCTTGCTGAACTTCGATATTTTGCCAAGGACTCTGGGCTTCAGAAAAAGTGAGAGAGTTCGTATCTAAAGTGTCGGCAAGCGGTTCCGTTGGGCTGCTTGTCTCAACGACAAAGTCAGAAAACGCCAGCGTTTGAGCAAGCTCAGTAGGCTCTGTCGTTGTAGCTGCCGGCAGGCCAATTTCCACCGGTATTGAAATGTTTCCGGTAGAGGTGACAGTTGTCGTTCCTTCTTCACTCGGAATTAGCAACACTACCAAAAACAATCCGGCAAGAGCCCCGGCTATTTTTAGATGATTTTTGGGGTAGTGATTTTCTATGAACTGTTTGATGACGTTAATGCTACTCATAATTTTATTCTTAGGCGGAACTTAGAAGTATTTGTTGTTGGCCAGCGCGCGATTATAACAACAGCTACTATGATTCCTAGTTGCTTTTTTAGTTCAATTTTTGACTACAAGTCGTGGTTCTCGTGTAGAATCTGCGCTCTTTTTACCACGTCTCGAACTAACTATTCTTCTGTGTTGGTCGGCAAAGTGGGTAACTATCTTGAATTTGTGAAGTAATTAGCAATCCAATCACCTGTAGTAAGGGTTACATAATGACCAATAACAGCAGCAATATCATTGAAGATCTCCAACAACGGGAGCTGATTTCACAGCTAGCGGGCGGTGATGATTTGGTGAATCATTTAGCCAGTGGCAGTCAAACACTCTACTGTGGTTTTGATCCTACTGCTGAGAGCTTGCACATCGGAAGTCTGGTGCCGCTGTTGGCGTTAAAGCGATTTCAAATGGCGGGTCACACGCCTATCGCTCTGGTGGGTGGTGCTACTGGGATGATTGGCGACCCTAGTTTTAAATCTGCCGAGAGGTCTTTGAATTCCACCGACGTGGTAAGTGAATGGGTGGAGCGCCTAAAGCCGCAGCTAAGCCAATTTCTCGATTTTGACCATGGCAGTAATAAAGCTCAGCTTGTGAATAATCTAGATTGGACTCGAGATTACGATGTGCTGGGTTTTCTTAGAGATGTTGGCAAACACTTCTCGATCAACGCTATGGTGCAGAAAGAGTCGGTAAAGCAGCGAATTGAGAGAGAAGGTGAAGGCATTTCTTTTACTGAATTCAGCTATATGATTCTGCAATCTTATGATTTTGCTCAATTGAATAAACAGTACGGCTGTACGCTACAAATTGGCGGGAGTGACCAATGGGGCAATATTACGGGGGGTATTGATCTCACCCGGCGGATGAATAACGCTCAAGTCTTTGGTGCCACATTGCCTTTGGTTACCAAGTCTGATGGTTCCAAGTTTGGTAAAACAGAGTCAGGAACGATTTGGATCAGCCCAACAAAAACCTCACCCTATGCGTTCTATCAATTTTGGCTAAATACCGCTGATGCTGATGTATATAAGTTTCTTAAGTACTTCACTTTTTTGGATGTGTCAGAAATTGATGAAATTCAGCGAAGCGACGAAGCGGCACAGGCGAAGCCCGAGGCTCAAGGGATTCTAGCTAAGCAAGTAACAGAGCTTGTGCATGGTGCTGCAGGCTTGGAAGGGGCAGTAAGAATTAGCGAGGCCCTATTCTCTGGCAACATTGGCAGTTTGACCCTTGGCGATCTGGAGCAGCTCGAGTTGGATGGTTTGCCTTGTTCAGAGATCAATGGCGCAAGCGAGGACGCCCAAGTGGTAGCGGCATTAGTGAAAACGGGTCTCGCCAAGTCTAATAAGATGGCTCGTGAATTTATTGGAAACAATGCTGTTAGCGTTAATGGAGAGGTGGTCAACGGTGTTGATTTCACGTTCTCATCAGCTGCTGCGCTACAGGATCGCTACTTTGTGGTGAGAAGAGGCAAAAAACTCTTCCATTTAATCAAATTAGTGTAAAGCCTGGGGGTTCTGCAAGCCCCTAAAACCGGCGTATTGCTTAAGTTTTGTGCGAAATTGAAAATAGTTTTCAAATTTGGCAGAAATGTACTTGCCAAAAGGCAATCTGCACGTATAATACGCCTCCCTTGTGTCGATGGCACCAGGCAAAGTTCTTTAAAAATTCGAATCAAGTAATAGAGGTGGGTGCTTGCTGAGGAAGGTTTGATATCAATTAAACTTAGCTTCGGGATTGCCGGATTTTCTGGTGACGAAGAAGTCTTTCAAGGTGAGCAACTGCGTTAATTTATTTATAAATTTAAGCTTAGGTTTTACGGAGTCCATTAGGGTGAAGTAGAACCAAAATCTAGTAGTTGTTAATTTTGAGCATTATTTGGGTGTTGTTTGTTTTAGCGGGTTTCTAACCTGCTGTAG
>JBGCEK010000074.1:0-14020 GCA_045106275.1 Pseudohongiellaceae bacterium
AATCAACAGATTTTCCCTTATGTAATCAACATAGCTTTGCCCGGAAACTGCCTCAATGATTGCAGCTAACACTGTATAGCCGCTGTTGGAATAGTTCTCCCGAGAACCGGGCCTAAACAAAAGTGACCCCCTGAATATCTCAGATAAAGCCTGTTCTTTGGTTTGACTCTCAAAGTCGCCAATATTTTGAGTTTCATGATAGGTACGCAAACCTGAACGGTGGTCCAATAGTTGTTCCACAGTAATTCCTGCTTTGTCGTTTGGTACTGTAGTTAAGTAGCTAGAGATGGCATGGTCTAGTTTGATTTTCCCTTCCGCATCTAACTGAGCAATAGCAGCCCGGGTGAAATCTTTGGTGATAGAACCGATAGAGAAAACCGTGTCGATGGTGTTGCGGGTAGTTTGATCACACGAGGCATAGCCAAAAGCCTGTTGGGTTAGCGTAGTTCCATCCCTGGCAACCAGAATCGCACCCGAATAACCTCTGGAGTTTAGCTGGGTAAAATACTCCTCTATCGATTTCGGTTGAGTTACACAGCTACTAAAGGCCAACAAAACAATGGCAGATAGCACAACTACTGAGAATTTATTACTAATTGATATCATTTACTAACTCCCTTATATTCAGCCCAGATTTCAAAAATTATACCCAGCGTTCTGGCGAAAACTCCGTTGGAGTTTTGAAGTTGAGATAGTCTCAACAAGCCGTAGTATGTATTTTTTACTCACCAAAAACCTGAAGTTTATATAAAGAAACTCTCAACAAAGGCGTTCTAAGAGTATGACCAGCAAGATCACCGCTGCCGAGCCCATCATGACCGAAGCCTTCTATGTGGGCAGTGCTTTAGTAGCTTCAACGCATGGGAGCATTGAGGTGGACGGATCGGTTGTTCAGGTAGAGTCAAGGTTAATAAAGCTTTTAAAATCTTCGAAATATGACGTTTCGCCGTGCTCATCTAATAGCTCTGAAACCATAGCACAAAATGATTTGTCAAAAGGAAAATGGCCGTTTGTATCCCACCATTTGCGCACTCTCGGGGTTCCCAAGTGAATTGTAATAACCCGCTTGTACGCATCCCAAAGTTTTTCATCAATATTGCCATCCTGCATCTGAAACCATTCAAACTCACGTTGTCGCATTGCCGCAAGCAACCACCCTGTTAGCTGTATCCACTCCACTTCTGTAAGTGGCTCAGACTTGTACATACTCTTGAATATTGAAGGCTCTTCAATAAAACCTTTATAAACTTCTTCTTGTGCTTGCTCAACCATACGCTGACGCGTTTGCCCTTTTGCTAGACTGTTCGCTTGCTTGACCTGTTTGGCCAGATAGATCAGCGAAAGAACAACTGCTATTGCGGCAACTACTTCGGATATCGCGCTAATAATTTCGGCTGTCATAAGTCCTTGTGTCCATATTTTCTCTCACATCGTTTGATCGCTCAGTTTTGAGCTAGGTAACAATCAAAGGGTTCGGAGTACTTTGATGAGATCTGTCGCACTACAGAATCAAATTACTCCGACCCTTATGATTGAATCGTAGAACTTGTGCGTTTCTATAGCAGCTTCGTATTTTTTCTCTTTCATGATCTCAACTCTTGGTAGTTCTCAATGCTGCAGTGAGCCAGGGTAGAAACATAACGCTCGTAGTAATGGGTGCTGCGTAGCTGCATCCTTTATTGACTTGATTGTTATGTGTCGGTCCTATCTAAAAAACCCCTGGCCTTGTTACGGGGCAACAACGCCACTCGTACTGCGATGTTCATACTCGGACCTCGAGATCGCTCGTCGCAGTGGCCGAATCAATCGAGTCAACAAATCCAGCTGAGAACTGATGGTGTTTCTTCTCTATGGCCCAAAAACTCGCAGGTACCGGACGTAAAACGAAGCTCTTGGCCCAGCTCCTCCGATTCTCCCACATTTCATCCGTGAGGGTGCCTTCTTTCCATAGATACCACTGCGCTTCGTATTTGAAAAAAACGCCCCGAAAGAACATGAGGAACTCCGCAAATTCCTCGGGCGTTAGATCTTCAGAGCAAGCATCTTCATCGAGGGATCGAACGATCAGCGCCGATAGCTCGCGGTTGTGAGAGAGTCCCTCGCAGAGTTCTGCGAGGGTCACTGTCGCGTTCCAAGCGGCTGCGCTCCTAGCCGTCCGTGTGTTTCTTCGCACCTCCAGAATCAGATAGACAATAGAAACGAGTACCGCAAGGCCACCGAGTGTCTCACCTACATTTGCTAAATCTGAAAGAGTCATGTTCTTTGCTCTCCTACGGCAAAACGCCCGTATAAAAAAGAAGCGACATCGCCATTTTCCTCGTTGAGTCGTTTGTCATTTAGAACTCCGCTGTTGCATCATGAAGCCGATAGAAACAGCCCAAGCAAGGAACAGTATGGCTGTAATCGGTAATGCGAGACCGATGCTTACGTCGTTTCCAATCGCATTGTTGACGCCGAAGAAAAGCCTTGCAGTGCCAAAAAAACCCCAGCAATTGAAAAAGAACATGGCGCTATAGAGTGAAGTGATCGTTATCAATTGGAACTTTGTTAACTTCTCTGCAACCATATAAGCGACGATCAAATATGCAGATACAATGCTAGTTATGAACGCCAAGTCCGTAGTTAAAGCGTTGCGAGCGAGAAACAGTAGTTCCCAGAGCTCGAATTGAGTAAGGCTGTCAATCACGTCAAGTAGTCCTTTTCACCTAATCTACGATCTTCTCGATGTGCGCACACATAACGCTTTTGGTAATCGGGAAATTACGCAGTAATTTTTCCTTTTTGACCTCATTGTTATGTTCCGATTTATGGGCTAACGGAATTCTTAAGCGTTTCTGAGACCCATTGATTAATGCTCTTGTCTTCTCCTATAGCTCTCGCTGCGATCTCACTGTGTAAACTAGGAGATATTCGTAGGTTAAATTTTCCAGAAAACTCTTTAGACGGACTGATTCCCTTCTCCGCGCATACTTCCAGATAGACAGCTAATGAGAGTTTAAACTCCTTTCGTAATGCTGCTGCGCTCTTGCCATAAAAGTCAGCACTGCCATTGAGGCCGAGTATTTCTCCACGAAACTGATCTAATTCAGCATCATATTCGATTTTTGCCTTATATCCGTCGAGCTCCATAATGTTCATGGGGTTACCTCATGTTCTTCAAACCATTTCCGAATACTAGCGATTGCTCCTTTATCTGTGTTCGGAGAAGGGTGTGGTCTGTGAAATACGCGCACTTCAGCAAAAAGAACTACAGCAATTCTTGAGCCCGATCTTTCAGATACATCAGCACCAAGTGCTTTAAAAAGTTGCTCGATATCAGACCAGAATACATTGCCGCTTACAGGACGGCTGTAGATTTTCTCCAAGGTCTTCTGATGCTTGCGCTTCATTCATGAATGGTACCACTAACTAGTACCAATGCAAGCCTCGAGGAACATAACGCCCTTAACAATAGGAGAGCGGAGCGCTTCCTTTTTGGTTTGTTTGTTATTGAGCCGCACTCTCTAGACGCTCAGCTAACCAGACTTTAATAATTGACTGGCGGGTAACACCTAAGCGCGTAGCTTCTTTATCAAGAGAGTCAATCATCCATGTAGGGAAGTCGACGTTCACTCTGCGCGGCTCCTGATTCGGTCGCCTAATTTTAGATAAATCTAGAGAATCCGATATGTTCTTCCCGGAGTTAAAGTCGGTATCAAATTTCTTAGCTTTCATACAGTTTCACTTCCTCGCCGCGAGATCGACGGACAGATATAAGGCGGATTACATCATTTCGGTATGTGATGACAGCGGACCAATGCTTTCGATCAATAACTCCTATCGCTAAAAATCTGGGCTCATCTTCGGTCTTTGCTGGTACTTCAAGAAGGTTGGCGTCTAGCCACAGCAACTAGGCTCTATAACGCCCTTAATAATAAGAGCAGACGCGAAGCGCTGCTTCCTTGTTGATTTGATTGTTATGTGTCGGCCTCACTTTTGCGTGCATCATACATGAATGCTAACGCTGCAAAGACTCCAAGTAGCTGTGCTGTGCCTATCCAAAACGCTTGTATCCTTGTTTCGCCATCATATACGTCAGGGCCTAATTCTAGATACACACCATGAGCCAGCATGAAAAACGAATACGTTCCAAGGGCGAAGAAAAAGGAAAATGCCAAAAAAAGTCCGGTGACCACAATGACTTGAAAAATTGAAAGGTTATTGCCGATCGTATAGGAAACGATAAGATAGCCTGAAATAATGGTCAAATAGAGTGACATAGCTTCGAGCCCTGCCACAATATATTCTCTTCCGAGTTCAATAATTTCTACTATCTCCATAACTTCACTTTAACCTTAGAGAATCGAGACACATAACATTTGTATATGAAGAATTTCCCCATATCCTTTTGATTTAGATTCTCAGTGTATGCCTCAGTCTTCTGCATTAAAAGAACTATCTAACAAATTGCGTGGGTTAATTCTGGATATGCGTTCTTCTAGCAAGTGCGGCTATACGCGCATGCGCGTGAATCTAGAAAGGGGAACTTCTGGATATTTTGTCGACCCAAGAACATATTCTGAAAAAGAGAAAAACGGATAGACTTAGGGTTTCTGCACTTTGTTGCTATTTATTCTAGGCGGACTTCGAAAACTGATTATCAAACCGCCTTAAGATTGTCGGCAAATAAAGCAGGTCTAATGCCAACGCCAGTACCACAATCGGCACCAGCAGCTTCGCCGCTTGTTGAAAGTAGATGGTATTGGCGCCTATCAAGATTGTCGTGCCTAGGGCCAGCACGAGGGTAGTTACGGACAAGGCCGGACCTGCGGTTTTTATGGAATAGTCGATTGACTCATCTTTGCCGCCACCGGCTTTGCGCTTGTCCAAGTAATGGCTTAGCAAGTGTACTGTGTCATCCACCACCAAGCCGATGCTAATGCTAAACAGCATCATCACAAATGGGTCTAGTTGCCCCACGAAGACGGCCCATATGCCGAACACGATAGTGGCGGGCAAAAGATTGGGGAGCACACTCAAGATGCCAAAGTAAAAACTGCCCAGCCCAATCACAAGACAAAGAGTAATCAGTGCAAGGCTCACTGAGTAACCTTGCAAAAGCTCAATGGTAACTAGCTCATCCATCCGCGAAAAAAGCAGTATGCCGCTGCCGTGCAGCAGGGTGAGTTCGGGGAAGTCTTCAGCGAACTTATTGGTGATTCTTTTATCCAAATCTAACAGCTGTTGGTTGCTGGTGGGCTGCACGTTAATAAAAAGATTGATCAGTGAGAAGTCTTCATTGATAAAACCCAACAAAGGAAAATCTTCAGTTTGGGCAAGCTCATAGCCGGCAAGATGATTGCCCACTGTGTTGGCCGAATCGGGAATTCTATATTCTTCCTCTCGGTTCTGGCGTAGATATCGGTTGATGGTTTTCACCACGTCCACAATGCTTGTTGCCGATTCAATTTCGTCTTGGGCAACCAGCCATTGAGTAAAACCATCTAAGCGCTTTAAAAGCTCCGGTTGTATTGCGCTGTCTCGCTCTCCTGTTTTGATACCGTAGGTGAGGGCAGGGCCGCGGTTCATTCGCTCGTTGATTACATCGTAATACTCACTTAGCTCACCATCGCCGGCAATGAAATCAATTCGATTAAAGTCTGTTTCGTTTAGGGGCAGCAGTAAAAAAGTAATTACCGCTAAGGCAGTGCAGGACCAAAATATAGGACGGTCATTTTTCTGAGTAAAGCGGCTTACTTTCTCTAGGCTGTCTTGCAAAAAAGGCCGATCTGATTTTCCAAGTGAGCGAGCACCGGCAAACCAAACCAGCAAAGCGGGCACAAGGGTGAGCGTAAGCAGGTAGGCAAACACGATGCCTATGGCAACAATTTGGCCAAAGTCTTGAATCGCCGGTGACGAACACATGTTTAACGAGGAAAAACCAATCGCCGTGGTAATCGCGGCAAGGGTCACGGGTTTAAAATTGTGGCCAATGCTTTCTCGCATGCCATCTACTTTACTTTGGCCTTTGCTAATGGCCTGCTGATAAATAGAAATAATATGCACTGAATTAGCAACAGCAATGATGACCACAACCAATGGCGCAATAATGGAGATGCTGTTAAATGCAAAGCCCAAAAGCCCTAAAGTTCCAACGGTGCACGCCACGGTAAACAGTACGTGGGTCAAAATACAAAACCCTAAAACCACAGAGCGAAAGCAATAGCAGATAGTTAGCACGCAAACCAAAATAACGAACGGCAGCAGGGTGGTTAAATCATCCACCATCGCTTGCTGGCTAGACTGCTCTAAAAGCACATCGCTATTCACCAGAATGGTGAGCTCAGGGTTGTCCTGCCGCAGTTTGTCCCGCAGGGAGTTGGCCGCATTGGCTATGTCGATTCTCTCAGCGGAGGTTGCTCCCCTTGCATCTAAGGTAATGGTGGCAAAGCTAATGGATGCGTCTCTAGATAGCAGGTTGTTGGTCAACAACCGGTCTTCCTTGGCGCTAATAGCCAGCTCGGCAAGCTCTTCATCGCTGTAACGGTCTAAGGATTTTGTAAACAGGCGCTTCTGTGTTTCTGGCGAGTAAAAATCCACCAAGGTGGTGACGCGTTCGGCAAAGGGAATGGCCGTGTACTCATCCTTAAGTGAAGCTATGGCGCCAAGTATCTTTTGAGTAAAAACCGTCGCGCCCTTGTCGGCTATAAACACGTAGGTGACAACTAGCTGATTAGGGAAGGCATCATCCAGCTCATTGAACTCTTCAAGGTAGGGGTCACTGGTTGCTAATAACGCAGTGAAAGATGTGTTGAAGCTTAAGTTAAACGCGCCGGTTGCCAGCAGCGCCGCAACTAAGGCAGAAACTATCGCCAGCAGCACTCTGTGCTTTACCGCTGACTCAGAAAATACTTCGCTGTACTTCACATCAATTCCTAGTAACTAACCACACCGAACACTCTGACTTATCGATTCTCTTTGGGGCGACGTGGCAAGGCGGCTATTTTTAAGAACCACGTATTAAAAACCTATGCCTAAAAGAGTTGCTTTTAAAGAGCCTGTGTTTGTTGCCGCTTACCCTCAAGTTTCTCGGCAGTATTTCATCCAGCTTTCAACGCCGCTACTAAGAAACTTCTGACGGTGCAGTATAAAGTAAAACTTGCGAGTCCAGTTACGCCCTGGCGCATATAGTGGCACCAAACTACCACGTTTGAATGCCTCGGCAAGGGTTATCTTAGATAAGCAACCAATACCCAGCCCGGCTTCAACGGAGCGCTTGATGCCTTCCGTGTGCTGTAGTTCCAAGCGTAGGTCCAAATTGGAAAGAATGCCTGTCATGGCTCGATCAAAAGCCTGTCTGGTGCCAGAACCTTTTTCACGAATCACCCATTGTGCGGCCATTAGATCTTGATCGCTGAGCTTTTTCTTTTTAGCGTAGGGATGATCAGGCGAGCAAAAAAGAGCAAGCTCGTCCTCTCGCCAATAAAAAGCCTCAAGATCCGGCTCTTGCAGTTCGCCTTCAATGAGGCCGATATCTAACTCAAAGCGTTTCACTTTTTGAACAATCGCTGCGGTATTTTCCACCGTGAGTTGAACATTGGCATCGCTGTGTTCCTGCATGAACCTTGCCATAATACCGATGGCCAGATAGTTACCGATGGTAAGTGTGGCACCTACTTTTAAGTCGCCAACCTCGGCGTCCAGAGATAGGGTGTTCTCAAGTTCGATTGCCTGAGAGATAAGAGCCGCTACTTTGGGCCTAATCAGCTGGCCTTGCTCATTAAGCTGCAGCCTCTTGCCAATGCGGTCAAACAGGCTCACCTCAAACCGGTGTTCTAACTGTTTAAGGGCGGTACTGGCGGCCGATTGAGACATGGCCAGTTCATTGGCCGCATGGCTCACGTTTTGATGCGCCGCTACCGCTAAGAAAACCTGCATTTGCTTTAGGGTGAATTTCATTGCTTCGCCAATTCGTTATATATCTATAAAATAGATAATTGATATAAATAATATCAATTTTACAGATAATAGCCATCCCGCGTAAACTTCGCGCCAAATTCATCCTAGGAGTTAGTCGTGGCCAAGATGTCCACCCAAAGTGTCACCCAAGTTCACCACTGGAACGACACTCTATTCAGCTTTAAAACCACACGAGATCAGTCTCTGCGCTTTGAGAATGGACATTTCGTGATGATCGGCATGGAAGTGGACGGCAAGCCATTAATGCGGGCCTACAGCATCGCTAGCCCTAATTATGATGAAGAGCTGGAGTTTTTCAGCATTAAGGTTCAAGACGGCCCCTTAACGTCCAGACTGCAAAACATAAAAGTAGGCGATGAACTGTTTGTCTCCAGCAAGCCCACTGGCACGTTGGTGGTGGACCACCTTCTCCCGGGCCGCAATTTGTATTTGATCGCAACAGGCACAGGTTTGGCTCCGTTCATCAGCATTATCCAAGATCCCGAGGTGTATGAGCGTTATGACAACGTGATTTGCACCCACGGGGTTAGAGTTGTATCTGAACTTGCCTATCAAGACTTGATTGAAAAGGTACTGCCTAAAAACGAGTTTTTCGGCGAAGAAGTGAGCAAGCAACTCATCTACTACCCAACGGTTACTCGGGAGGATTTTCGAAATCAGGGACGGTTAACTGACCTAATGACTTCTGGCAAACTTTTTCAAGACATTGGTTTGCCGATGCCCGATCCAGAGCATGACAGGTTTATGCTGTGTGGCAGCCCCAGCATGCTGAAAGACACTTGTGCCATCATCGATGGCTGGGGATTTAAAGAGTCTCGCCAAGGCATTAAAGCCGAGTACGTTATAGAGCGCGCTTTCGTCGAGTAAGTTACTTTCTCGATAGTACGATCTTATTGGCTAAGAGGTTGTCCCGTCACGCCAGCGCCGATAACGCCGAGTTTGAATGCGAGTCTTTAGCTGATCACTCAACGTTGCAAAGGCGGGTGAAAGGTTTGGTTTCGGTGGTTTTCCTGCAGCCAATCTTTTAAGTTGAGCTTTAGACACTGACATAAGCCCCAGGCTGGCCAGAGTTTTTGATGACCAGTTTATCTTTGGAAGTTGAACCGACGTGGATTGCTGCGCTTTCCACAAATTCGGTAAGTCTGGATCAAAAGCCAAGCCTCTGCCTAAGCCAAGAACTTTTACCCCGAAGCCTGCCTTGTCTTCGGTTAACGCATGTAAGGCTGTTTCCGGGCTAAAAATTCCACCGGTCACCATGATGGGCACCGAAACCACCGCGGCAATTTCTCGCGCAAAGCCCACAAAATAGGCTTCTCTTTTGGAGGTGCTGGTATGGTCAGTGGTTCCTGTCATAACAGGGCTTTCGTAACTGCCGCCGGACATTTCTAAAAGATCCAAACCAATTTTTTCCAGTTCCAGCGCAACCCATTTTGCATCGTTTAGTTCAAAACCGCCTTTTTGAAAATCGGCTGAGTTCAGTTTTACCGATATACAGAAAGAAGGAGATACCACTGCCTTAATCGCCTTTAGCACTTCCAGAAGGAATCGAGCGCGGTTTTCTAAACTCCCACCCCATTCATCTTCTCGATTGTTGACCAGCGGTGACAGAAATTGGCTAATTAAATAGCCGTGTGCAGCGTGAATCTGTACTCCCGTGAACCCTGCCTTTTCGGCTAATGCAGCGGTTGTTGCAAACCGGCCAACAAGCGACTTCACTTCATTGCCCGAAAGTGCTCTGGGCTTGGCCAGCAGTTTTTCAAAGCCGGGCAGGTTAACAGGTATGTTAGAGGGGCCGACCGCCTGCTCACCCATGGCTGCGTATACCTGCCGCCCCGGATGATTTATCTGCATCCAAAAATGCGCTCCCCCAGCTTTGCCTGCCTCGGCCCACGTTTTGAAATGATCCAAGTGACGATCGTCTTGTAAAACCACACCGCCGGGGCCAGTTAAGGCGTCAGGTGCCACCATCACATTGCCTGTTAACTGCAAGCCCACGCCACCTTCGGCCCAGCGGCTATAAAGAGTATTTAGTTGCTCTCCTGGCAACTGCCCTTCAATCGACAAATTTTCTTCCATAGCTGCTTTGCACAGTCTGTTTGGAAGAACAGCGCCGTTTGGCAGAGTAAGCGGGGTAAAAAGTAAATCGTTATTCATAGTAAAATTCAAAAGCTCGTCACGGTGTTTTTAATCAAACAATTATGTGATTCCAGTTGAGTGAAAAGTCTAAAACTGATTTCCCAAGAGGGTCTAGTTTGTGCTGGTGAGTTCAAAAGCCATGGTCAGCCAGCCGTTGTCATCCAGTTCGCTTTCACTTAAATCTGTAATTTGTATCTGGCTGACCGAAACTCCAGCTTCTTCTATTAGAAAATTAGATGCGGCAGTGGCCCGCGCCTGAGCCAACGCTTCCAGCGCATCGGTGCTCACTGTTTCTTGTTCTATCAATCGTTGCAATAGGGCCGCATTGTAAGCAATCACATCTAGTGCGGGAGCTTGCCCTTCTTGGGTGGGTTGTTCATGGTTCGAAGCGATCTCTGCAAGAGTTGGGGTCGCAGACGAGTCTGTGTAAAAGCGTTCCAAAATATCACGCCGTCGGCTGACTAATGACTCGGTAGAATCCCCGGCAAGCGTTAGTGCTTCTTCGATTTTAAGATTAACCGCAGAAGTCTTAAGCGCAAGAGGATCATCTAAAGATGTCACCGGCGAAATTTCCAGAGCCAGCTGTGGTCTAAGTTTCAATGCTTCGCTAAGCTGGACTAACACTTGTCGCTCAGGGGCGGCGATATCGCTTCGACCAGGCAGAAAACGAATATGATCTAGCTCGTTATCACTTGAACCCACTAAACTACCTAGCAATCGAAACGGAGCGGCAACAATATTAGTCAAAACGTTTCGAAGTGCCCGTCTTATGGCAGGGCCAAAGTCAAACTCTGGGTCATCAACATCACCAGCGATTGGAACTTCTAGATCGATAACGCCATTGCTATCTTTAAGTAGAGCGATGGCCAGGTCTAGGGGCAGATCCATCGCATCAGGGTGCTCAACTCTTACGCCTAGTTTGAGGTCACTCAAAACCAACTGGTTATTGGCTTCTAACGAACCCTCACGCACATCATAGTTAAGGCTTAAGTCAACATTGCCTTCTAATATTTCTCGTCCTGCGAATTTTATAACATAGGGAGTCATCGCTGGCATTTGAATGTTTGTGAAGTCAACATCAAGAACAGTTTGTTCAGTTAGCGCAAACGGTTTAAGCGCACTGCTGATTTGCACTAAGCCGTAGTCGTCTACTTCTCCTTCAAGATTGACGTTTGTGGCTTGGTCGGTGTTGTTGGAAAACCCTTCGGCTAGGCCAGAGAGGTTCGCAATGTTTGCATTAAAAACAATGGGTAGGTCTTTGTCTGTGAAATTGGCCGAACCATTGCTTACCTTAACTTGTCCTACCGTGATGGCTAACGGCTGAGTCTGTTCGTTGTCTGCTGAGGTTGTATCCACCGCCGGTTCCGCAGTGGGCTGCGAGTCTTGGCTAGTGGCAGGCTTTATACTGCGGCCAATATTGCTTGAGCCATCTTCATTGATGATGACGCGGGCAAAGAGTGACTCAAGGGATATTTCTGATATCTCAGCTGCATTGGCGGATACGGAGTAGGTTGCCGAGTCGATAGCTAGTTCACCAAATGCGATAAGAGTTTCTTCTAATTGAGAGTCGATAGCACTGAACTCAGATACAGCGACGCTGCCGGAAACCTCAAAAGGCTGTGCGGGGTTACTTGCAACTCTGGAGCTTACATTCAGTGTGCCTTGTTCAACTGCAACATAGGCAAACTCATTAATATAAGGCTGCACGGCAGTGAGATCTAAATCCCTCGCTTCAGCCGTTGCACTTAAATTGATGGCGGGTAACAACCCCACTTCGCCGAGGACGGCGAGTGTGCCACCTGTATTCAAACCGAACTCAAAATTCATTGGGATAAGGCGGTTAGCTTCGTTACTAAGATTGCTGATGTTGCCATTAATGCGGGTGTTGATGGCAAACGGTTGCTCTAGGGATTCGTCTTTAAAGGATGCCGAAGAATCGCTTATATCAAACTGGGTCAGCTCTACTCGCCAAGGAGTAGGCTCGGTGCCTGAAGACTGAGCCGTGGCTTCCTCATTACTACTGTCGGATGCAGCTGCCAATGTGCCAAAAGCGTTAGCAAGTCGAGATAGGTTCATCTCTTTTTGCCTATTGATATCTGCTGACAGAGACAAGGCATTTAACGCGAGACTCGGCAGCACGACAGTGTTTTCCGGAAGCTCAATGACGCCGCCGGTCAAGAGAAGTTGATTGAGTTCCAAAAGAGGGGTTTGTTGTCCGTCCTCTACTATAACCAGAGAGTCGATACTCGCAGTGACATCGTCTAAGCGAACATCGGGAGCATCCGCTGACAGATCCGCATCATAGTTTATAGAAACCGTAAACTGACCACTGTCGAGACCCAGTGGCAGGCTGTCCTGTGCGTATCGGGAAACCATGGTTAAAGGAAAATCTTGTAACGCCACATTGCCAGACAGTTTCAGTGGATTGATGCTGAACTGTCCGTCTAGGCTCATTTGCCCCTGTTGCTCTAGGCTAACCTCAATGGTGTGTTGTCCGATTGCCTCTTCTAGTGTCGATAAATTGTCTATTTGAATTTGATCAATGACCACCGCAGACGAAAAATCCGTCGGCAAGCTGCTATCCCTGAGGTTAATCTCAATATTAGATAGGTTGGAGTTAATGACCTCCAGAGGGAAAAGAGCTGAGCTTTCAGGGTCTTCAGTTTCAATTTCGGTAGTCGCCACAGCCGTGCTTGATTGCGCCCAGCGATTCGCCAGACGGGAGAGGGTGTTTTCAGTTTCAGTGGATCGGTGCAAATTAAGATTCACATCGCTGACGACCAGTTCTGAAAGCTGTACTTTCAATAAGAAAAACCGGCTGGCTTGGAGATTAGTGTGCAAGTGAGAAAGGTCAAGCAAGCGGGCGCCGTCATCCTCAATCTGAAGGTTGTCCAACGCTAAGTAAAACGTAAACGGGTTAAAGTAAATGGACTCCACAGAGGTGGAAAGTTCTAAACGATCACTCGTAATTCCCACAAGCTGGCGCTCAGCAATCCACGGCAAAAGTATGAAGCCCATGAGGGCATACAACGTGATCGCGGCAGCGAAGCCTATTAATTTGCGCCGGTGACGAGCGAGGGGGGAGGACAGAGCTTCCGAATCTTGCATGTGGCTTCCGTAGTCAATAAATCGATAAGCCTAAGTCTACTGGTTAATTGTCGCGCAATGAAGACCAGCTGTCGCTCATGATGACTTTCAATCGCGAGGCGCCGAGCTTTGGAGAACTGATGTCCTCTGGGTCCAGCATCTCGCACTCGTCACCGATCATTTGTTGGATGTTAACAGGATAGGCTTTGCAATCATCGGGCCGGTCTTGGTAAATGTCGCAGCTATACAGTTCAGTATGCTCTGCTTTACGCAGCCAAGGACAAAGAGTCAACAGTTCGCCAGAGCTAGGGTCTTTCCATATTTCGCCATTGCCCACGTAACGAGCAATGTCAGGTCGAAATACCTCCCAATACTCAATTTCATCAGCTGTGGCTGATAAACCACCATGACTATAGTTGATGCAGCACTTTCCGCATTGGTTACAAGGCTTCATAGTGTGGTCTATTTCGCGAAAAGCTGCCCTTCAATATCGTTGAAGGATTTAAATTCAAGAGCGTTGCCGGAAGGATCAGTGAAGAACATAGTGGCTTGTTCGCCGGGCTCTCCTTCAAATCTTATATAGGGCTCAATAACAAACTGATCGATGATCGTTCTGGCTTTTTCGGCTAGCTCCTTCCAATCATCCATTTCCAGCACAACACCAAAATGGGGAACTGGCACCCCATGACCGTCAACCCCATTGGCTATGCTGGGCACCTTGCCATCTTTGCCGATGTCAGGATTACAATGAGTGACCAGTTGATGACCAAATAGGTTGAAGTCTATCCATTGCTCAGAGCTTCTGCCTTCAGCAAGTCCTAATTTGTCGCCGTAGAAG
>JBGCEK010000075.1:0-16406 GCA_045106275.1 Pseudohongiellaceae bacterium
CTAAGCAAGTCTCGAATACAGAATATTGGCGGCACTGATAAGATAATAAGTTAGCAAGTAGATATTCCGATGCCGAATTCGTAAGACTGTCACCAAGTAAATAAAGAGAAATAAAGGGGACGGATTCATTTTCACTTGAGCGTTAGAAGTATTGACTGGAATTGACCCATGCCGCGTACCTTAAGCAGCTAGTGAGTCAAGACCAGCGCGACCCTCTTTATGATATCTGAGTTAATTCTGTTGGAATAAGTAAAAAGGTACTAGTATTAACATCACTCTAAAGCAGCCTTAGTATTGTCTATTTCCTTTGTGATTACGAAAGTGAAACCAGCTGAAGATTGATTACGAGTACATGAATTTCAGTTTTTGGAGTCTCGCCCAAAAAAGTAAAGTCCAATTACAAGAAGAGATCATTTTCGATGAGTAAATCCAAGACACTTCTAAGTTCTTTAGTCTGCATACTAACAACAACCATATCCGGTTATTCTGCTTTTGCAATTGAAAAAGGGACCATTGATGGGGGAATTTACTCTTCAGAGCAAGATGAATTTGTCGGCTTTGCATCAGAATTTGGAATTTTTCCTGACGGGGTTTTGAAGCTACAGTACCACCATACCGGTGCTCCAGACGGTACTACCGAGGAGGAAGTGGTTGGAACACTAAAGACTGCTTTTGCGATTCTTGAGGGCATTGCCGATCTTGAATTTCAATTTCTGGAAGGGCCCGATACCAGCGAGCTAGGCTTTGCAGATGATCTAGTCGAAATTTATTGGTTCAGCGAGGATAGTGGGGTGCTTGCAGCAGCAGGGGGCGAGGCATCACAAGATCCTGCTCTGCTCAAAAAGTACGGCTACGCTCCTTATAATCGTGGAAGTGTGCTCTTCAATACGACTAAGGGAGACCCTTTACTATCTGTAACAATCCATGAAATTCTGCATCTTCTAGGATTAAGCCATTCTGACGACCCAGTATCAATTATGCGCCCCGAATTAAGTCGCTTCAATCTGCCTCAAGCGGACGACATCGCTGCACTGCAAGCTATGTATGGACAACCGGATGTTTTCAAGGCTCCAGAATTTACTTTTAACTTGGATACACCCAGCACAGATCACGGAATACAGATCGATACAGCGAACTCTAGATTCGAACTAGATAATTGTGTCGACGAGGAAGGTTTTTTCGGCGAATCATCAACTATAGAAAGATTAACAGCATGCAAAGACAATTTTGAGTCGGTCTATTTGAATCTCTCGTTTTCCGGTGCCACTGCAGACACGAAAATAGACATATACCTAACGGATAGCAATGGCCACACAAACTTAATAGATGGTTTGCAAGTCGGCGCGCAGGACGGCGAATACGCTGCACTGATTGAGAGCTACGAAATTATGTCCGCTATTTCTGGAGATTGGAAAATTACCGTCGCCTCAGACGGCCGCGAATTGGCTGAATTCACTCTGCCAGTCGATGTAATCCCTCAGACCCACAATAGAAACCCTACGGCAACACTTACCACTAAATCGATCGGTAATGATCAGTTCAATTTTGAGGTTTCGGCAACAGACCCGGAAGGGGATGACATCATGTATAGTTGGCACATCCCAGGTGAAGGCGAAACTAAAAATGCCTCATCTTCGATAACTATTACAGCGCAAAATCCAAATCCGGTGCTTGCCTTTGCTACTGTTCAAGATAGCGGTATAAAGAGAACTGGTGATGGGTTGGATAATAGTGGTTTCGGTGCTTTGTTGAGTCGCTACATTGTTCTTCCTGCCGAAGAAAACATGCCGACTTATTATTTGCAGGAGAAAATTCTCCATCTGCCAACTTTGAATGTGGGAGGGCAACTTCTTTCTGTAAACCTAAAGCTCACTGCGTTGCCTAATGCCACATTCAAACTGCTTGAATATGCGCCATTGTCTGGATCCTCAGGCAGTGCTGGCGCGGCACTTGATTTGAATACCGGTGAATTGATCATGCCTAGGGTCATAATCTCGAATAACGGAAGCACTTCTTCAGTAGAAAACATCTCCATGAATCTGGTTCCTGGCTCAGTTCCAGTGAGATTCGCGGTTCAGCTCTAAATGATTAGACTTGAGTGCGAAGAAGTGTATGTGCTCCCTTGCTCCTTTCGCTATAAATGATGCTCAAAATTTGCCCATTTCCTGCTGGTTTTGACCACGCCAGTCAATAATGCTCTGCTAACATTGAGGCCTTGGTGCTTCGTCAGCAATACAGGGGACACTGATAAGATAATAAGTTAACAAGGACTAAAGGTGCCTAAAGGTGCCGGAGGGGTTAATTTTTAACCACCTCTCTGGCGCGGTCGCCCTGGCTGCGCTTGTCCTATCGCCCTCCCAAGCTTTTCTTCGAGCTGAGCAACGAAGCGTGAGGAACCGATCGGCATCGAATAGTGTGCTGCTCGTCGGAAATCGTTGAGATCCGTCTCCGACAATGATTCGGCAAACAACTCCCGATAGGCTTTCAATCGCTCGGCCTGTCCTGCGGCAAGCTCTTCGTAGCACGGATGCGGAGTAATCGCCGGGTTGGAGTCACCCCAGGCGTTAACGCCGTAGCTACTCCAGCAGTACTCCTCCGGTCGCTTGACCATACCGGCCGCAACCGGATTCAGCTCGATATATCGATAGCACTTGAGCAAATAGACCTCTGAATCAACGGCACTGGCTTTGTGGCGGCCTTCCCAGAGCGTTCCAGACCGTGAGTACCGATTATTCATATAGGTGGCATAGCGGCTGGCGACAACTCGCATTAGCGAAGAGATACCGTCCGCAGCTGAAGGAGTTATTAAAAGATGCACGTGATTACTCATCAAGCAATAGGCGTGTAGCGCGTTCCCGTAGCGTGGAAGGACGTCGATTAACAGGTTAAGGTATTCGGCGTAATTTTCCTCTTCGAAGAAGCACAGCTCTCGATTATTGCCTCGTTGGACTATGTGATACGGGTATCCAGGCAGATACATGCGCGGTCGTCGTGGCATAGCAAGCTCCCTTTGCTGAAACCACTCTAGTCCAAGTAAGCAAAAACCCTAAGTCTGGTCAAAAATTAATCCCTCCGGCACCTTTTGGCAGCATTAGTACAATATCTCAAACAGCGAAGTGTCGGTTTTGATTATGGCAGGTGCAGAAGACCCACTACTTCCTTTGTCTATCAAAGTGCACGATGCCATGAAGTTGCGGAACAAAAACCTTAGGTTAGAGAGATATGAGCATGGTTATCATGATATTGGTCTTGCTCCTCAAGATCACGACCGACCAGATGAACCTGACGGTGAGCAGCTTATGCAAGAACCCTAGATTCGTTAGAGTCAGCCTAGGAATTTCTTACAGAAACCCCGTGCTGATTGGCTTGAGTTCTATTTCGTACCGGTTTCAATCCGGTTAACTATGTTCTTGGCGGAAGTTTTTAGAAGGGGTTCAAGCCCACGAACTTTGTGTAAAAAGGGTCAAGATAGGGAAGAAATGGGTGGCTTTATGGGTTAGGCGGCCTTGGTCACTTTACACGGAAATTTTGATTTGCTATCAATGCTCTAATCTGTGAACCAAGTCACATAATAAACCAATTTCAATAACCGTTAAGGGGAATCACCAATGAAAATGTCGATGAAATTCATCATCACGTTTCTGATCGCGACTATGTCGCTTGCAGTTGCTGGACCATCTTTCGCCGGTAAGAAAGGCAATAAGGGAAATAAAAGCTACTACAGCGATAAGAGCGGCAAGAGTGATAAGAGCGGCAAGAGTGATAAAAGCGGCAAAAGTGATAAGAGTGACAAATCAGAAAAAGAAGGCGGTGACCCGATTCCAGGACCAGAAGGCCCGGCAGGACCGGCTGGCCCCGCAGGTCCTGCTGGCCCAGCGGGAGCTGATGGCGTCGATGGTAAGAATGGCGTTGACGGTAAAGATGGTGTCGACGGCAAGGATGGTATCGATGGTAAAGACGGAGTTGATGGCAAAGACGGTATAGACGGTGTTGATGGCGCTGCTGCCTACGGCGACGCAAGTGTTTACCAAAGCCCAGTGACACAATACGGCGGAGAGCCAGGGGTTTACACAGCGACCGCAACTTGCCCAGCAGGAACTCTAGCGACAGGCGGCGGGTTCTCTTTCGCTCCAGCTAGGGATCCGGTATCAATCGTCACAAATGCTCCTGTTGGAGTTGCTCCACCGACCGGCTGGCAGGTGCGAGCTGATTACTCAGGTGGAGGCACCGTCGGTTCAGGTTTTCTAGCCTATGTGATCTGTTCTGCAGATAATGATCCGGTTGATCCAACCCTATAAGCGAGCAAGCTGCTTGTAGTCTGAAGAAGCCACGATAATTTATTTGTCGTGGCTTTTTCGAATCAGGGCGAAGTGTGCTTTATTCCCTGTTTCAGATATTCTTAGGCCAATGACGCGACATTTTAGTTAAATGCGTTTAGAGCTAGTTGTTTTCGTATGTGTGTATAACGGACTTGATTTGTGTCATGACTGAAACCAGATTTTCTCTCGATGTTTCCGTACGGGACTATAGTGTCACGATACTCTCGCTAGCCTTGGTGTTAGTTGCAATTCATTTAGGTCTCTACTTTTACCATTATCAGGTTGACGAGTTGCCATGGTTGCTTCGGCAATTGTTTGATCTTGATGAAGAAAACAATATTCCAACCTGGTATTCCAGTTTTCTACTTACCAATAATGCCTTTTTTCTTTATTTGTATGCGACTCAAAAAGAAGTCGTTAAGCGAGCTTATTGGAGTCTCCTAGCGGCCGGGTTTTTGTTGCTAGCAGTTGACGAAGTCGCAGGCATTCATGAAACGCTGAATACGGCAATTGAAATGAATTGGGCTATTTTAGGTGCAATAGCCGTGCTGTTTGTCGGTGTTCTCTTTGTGCCATTTCTCCTGTCTATTCCTAAACGATTGGCGCTACTATTCATCGTCTCTGGTTCTTTGTATTTTTCGGGGGCTCTGCTTGTGGAGTTGCTCTCAGAGGATTTAGATTCTGATTCTCTAGTCTACGCGCTCGCTGTCGCCGCAGAAGAAGGCCTAGAATTAATTGGCGCTTGGTTGTTCCTCAATGTGCTTCTTAACGAAATGAAGGTTGGGCATACTGTTAGTGTCGCTGGGAACATAGACTAACTAGTCTCTGTGCTGTGCATTCACGATGTCACTTCTCGGGCCTCCAAGTCCAAAGCTATCAGTGTTCATAGTGTCAACAATATTGCTAGATTCTCTCATCATAAGCTTCAACCCCGATTCGTTTCTCTTGCTGAATTTTATATAGGCGCCGATGATGTTTGGCGGGTGCGCTTACCACTATCGGACTAGCAAAGTCCTGCTTGATCACAATCGGAGTTGTCCGGGTCGAAAGACCAAT
The DNA here is from genome assembly GCA_045106275.1 of Pseudohongiellaceae bacterium. Taxonomy (GTDB): domain Bacteria; phylum Pseudomonadota; class Gammaproteobacteria; order Pseudomonadales; family Pseudohongiellaceae; genus UBA9145. The sequence continues at coordinate 5,376 of JBGCEK010000075.1, forward strand.
TGATTGAACCGTTACCAGGCTCACCTTTAAGCTGATAGTTCCGGCTATCCAGACTCGCCACTGCGGTTACATTAATACCAATATGTCCAGCGTGGTAGACCACCACATCTAGATCTCCGACTAATGGGGCGTTAACCGCAGTGTTCCTCACGCTTAGCACCGAAGGATTAGTTTGGCTGCCATTACCTGTAGTTCCATCATCGCAAGCCAGCATTGTTTGCCCTTGCATTTGAAAACAAAGCTCTATCGTAGTTTTGAGGGTTGAAGTGGCGTTTATAATTTCGGTGAATCTAGCTCGCTGCGTATAAGTGCTATAAGCGGGTAAGGCGACAGCGGCTAATATGCCAATGATGGCGACGACAATCATTAACTCGATTAAGGTAAATCCTTGCTGCTTGGTGAACTTCATTAGCGTCTCGATGAATTAAAAGCCATCATTCTATTTCAGGCTTCAATCCCCCAGCAAACGTAAAGGAGGGCAATTAAGGGTAAAAGAAAAAGCTATAGGAAATCTTGTGCCTTGCCACGCCTTACATTCATAAAACTCTCAACAATGCTATTGAAATGAAGTGAGCCACCATAGATGTAATACTCGGACTCTTAGTCTGTGTTGTACCAGTTCCGTTTTTCTTGTCTAACCCTAGACTATCGGTATTACTATTTGTCGCTTCTAATTCTTTGTGTTTTACATTAGCGGTTTAATTGGGCTGCTCCCAGTGGAATCTGTAGAATTAACTTAACATCTTGCTCTCGCCGCTTCAGAAGGTCTAAAATCTCCGCACACTCAGTTTTTCCTCAGTGTGCTTAGCAACGAAATGAAGGTTGGGCATACTATCAATGCATCTGGGGACATAGATTAGCTAGTATCTATGCTGGGCATTCACGATGTAACTACGTAGGCCTCACAGCCCAAAGCTATCAGTATTCATAGAGCCAACAATATTGCTAGATTCTCTCACTGTAAGCTTCAATCCTGATTCATTTCTCTTGCTGAATTTTTTATTGGCGCTGATGATGTTTGGCGCGTCGCTCTCCATAAAATGGGAAGATTTTAAATTTTTACGGAGCTCCCCAAAGGCACCTCTTATCGGGCTGCTTTGCCAGTTTTTGATTCTTCCTTTCGTCACTTTTCTGCTAACCAAAATTCTTAAAATTGATGCTTCTATAGCATTGGGGATGATTTTGGTTGCATCTTGTCCTGGCGGCAGTTTTTCTAACATCATGACTTGGTTAGCACGAGGGCATTTGGCCACCTCAGTTTCAATGACGGGTGCTTCAACAGTGGCTGCATTGTTCATGACGCCTCTTAACTTCGCGTTCTATGGAAGCCTAAACCCAGAAACTAGCGCATTGCTGTCTAACATTGCAGTTGCTCCAGCAGAGGTGATGAAGCTAATACTGATAGTGCTTATACTCCCGCTAATTGCCGGAATGATCATAAGACAACGTTTTGAGCAGTTAGCCAATAACTTGGATAAGCCATTTCGCTGGTTGTCTATGCTGTTGTTTTTAGTCTTTGTTGTGGTTGCCTTCAGTGCCAACGGAGCTCTTTTCATAGACTACGCCCAGTTCTTTGTGGGGCTGGTAGTTCTTCACAATGCCATTGCTTTATTGATTGGTTACTTTTCTTCCAGATTAGCAGGACTGGAACCTTCTCAAATGCGGGCGGTGACTCTTGAGGTTGGAATCCAGAATTCTGGTCTCGGTCTACTAATCGTTTTCAACTTTTATCCAGAGCTAGGCGGGATGATGATCATTACTGCTTTTTGGGGAGTCTGGCATTTAGTCAGCGGATTGGCCTTGGCAACTTTCTGGTCAAAGCGGTCTGCTAATCCTGCTGTTAACTGTGTTTAGATTGAACTTGTATTGGGTCCGAGTGGCGCTGCTTTGACAGCAAGTCGAACCGTGTCTGCAGCCAGTGAGTTTGTTCTTGGGCGCTGCCTGCCGGGAGCTGCTCGGGTGCTATAACGTCCAGTACATAGACGTGCAATTTTTGCGACCGCCCAAATCTAAAACCCCAAACCTGAATTAAGGCGCGAGCAACTCCGTGTATGCGCTGTGCTAGCTGCCTGACAATTGAATGCTTAACATCGATATAGACCAACACAATTGGCGAGCCGGTAGCCTGGCTCAGCTTTACAGCTCCTGTCTTCCAAGCTAAGTCCTGCGCTGGTGCCCAAATAGGGCGAGAGACACTCACTCTCCCGGCTGCTGTGATCGCTAAACTGCCGCCCTCATTAAGAAAATGCGTAGCCTGTTTCCTTACGCTACTGGCTACGCTAGTTTTGCGGTTGGAATCTATTTTTACCAGTAAAAACCAATCTTTAATGGGTTCAAAAACAGACAGGAAGTGACGGCCGATAGCGCGGCAATCATGGCCATGTTTACATCCCAGCCAGATTAATACTAAGCCATCAAACAGGCCGTGAGGGTGATTGCTTACAAAAATGGTGTTTTGATTGTTGGGTATTTTATCGTCGGCGCTAACTTGAATATCAAACCGATTGCGCTGAAAAATCCGTTCCAGCAAAATGAGTTTAGAAGGGTTATCTATGGACAGTCGAATGAGAAGCCGGTGGGCCCATTGAATGCCTAGTATCCACAGTAGCAATTTGCGGATAGGGTTTGGCCAATTCTCTAAAAGCATGTGTGTTCCAAACAATTGAACTGATGCAAAGAAGAGGGAATATATCAGAAAGGGTGCGGCAGTTCAGAGATGGATTGAAGTGAGGTAAGGCAAGGCAAGTAACGCTTGATGACTAGTCTGGGTTAGTCGGTGAGAACTTTTCGCGAGCACAGTTTTAAAAGTGGGTGACTATTGAGTGTGCGGTCGTTCGCGAATGGCTAGAAGTATTGTTACCATCTATACGCATCTCTGTAGTTTTTAAAGGGAACGCTCTATGCTATTTAATCTCGCTTTTTCTGGTTCACTGATTTCGCTTTTGTTGGCTAGTCAGTTGCTTTGGGCACAAGAGGTCCATATGCAGGATGAGGCTGAACTCAATTTGGCCGCCCAAGGGCACACTCTCTCTATTGAATTTGTTAGTCCTGCTGCAAACCTGCTGGGGTTTGAGCGCATGCCTGAATCCTCAAATGAATGGTCGCTTCTTGCTAGTGTAATAGAACAGCTTGAATCTATTCAGTGGCTAATGAGCAGTCAATTGACAGAATGCTCAATGGAGATAGAATCTCTGGAAATACCCTCGTTCTCCGCTTCCAGTCATGTGCACGCAGGCCATGGCGCAGAGGCTCACGACCATGATAGTCATAGTGAAGAATCAGATAGCGATGCTCACGGAGTTTTTCGTGTGCAGTATCTTTTTAACTGCTCAGGCGAAGTGCCCGCTGAGTATGAGATAGCAGCTTTCTCGTATTTCCCAAATCTACAGCAGCTTGTTACCCATTGGTCACGAGACGATGCAGCAGGTATAACCAAGTTAACAACAGCTTCTACGGTTCTGCTTTTAAAATAGAATCACTCGCCTGCAATGTAAGTTAGTAGGAATAAATTGAAACGCCCGCGGCTTCCATACGATATGCTGAGGTGGCTGTGTCGTTGCTTACGATGTCACTGGTCAGTAAGCCGTGAACGGAATAGGCATCATAAAAATTATTTAATTCAACTCCCCGATCATAAGACACATAAATAATTTGGTTTGGCGGTGGCGGGGGAAGGTGAATGCAAGCGCCAAAAAAAGGAACCAAGAAGAATTCAGTTACACGGCGCTTTGCATTATAGGCCAGTGGAACGATGAACCCGGGGATGAGGACGTTCTTATCGATTAGTTCAGGGTTGATATCTACAGATTCCAGTGCATTTAAATAAGCTTCACCTTCCTCGCTGGCCTGAAGTTGCTCTTCCCAACCGTTGCCTTCGTGAATTATTTCTGGCGGGTTAAGAATGGATTCTAGGTCAGCTTGGCTGAATAGTTCTCTCCATTCGATTTCACGAAACTCTCCTTGATTCTGAGCGTAGGAGAGTTGCAACCCAAAGGGCAGTAGTAAACCGAAAAAAATGAATAGCTTGCGCATTGATGATTCCGCCTTTAATGTCTGTATTTTCAGCAATTCATTAGAATTTGTAAAGACAGAAGACTAGAGCCATAACACACCACGTTCAAGGTTTATCAGTGCGCTTAGAAGCAACAATGGGGCCGAGTAGCATCAAATGAAAGCTATCAGCATTAAAAATTTGGAATACACCTGGCCCAAAGCGTTGCATACGTCTTTACAAATACCCCAGTTCACCGTTCAACAGGGAGAATCGGTTTTCCTCCAAGGTGACTCCGGCAGTGGCAAGTCTACGTTTTTGAGTGTGCTTGCTGGAGTGTTGCCGGCATCAGCTGGCAGTGTGAATATTCTAGGCACTGAACTTACTGATTTATCCAATAAAGCGTTAGACAAGTTTAGAGCGCGGCACATTGGTATTGTGTTTCAACAGTTTAATCTAGTTCCGTTTTTGAGTGTGGCTGCAAACTTGAGGCTTGCCGCGCGCTTTGCCAATCAATCCCGGCAGCAAACTCAAGCTCGTTCCTTAGAACTTATCGAGGCACTGCGGCTGCATCCCAATCTACTTGAAAGGCAAGCTGATCGCTTGAGCGTGGGCCAGCAGCAGCGGGTAGCCATCGCCCGCGCTTTCATCAATCAACCAGAAATTATTCTTGCTGACGAGCCGACTTCGGCACTGGACGCGAATGCTCGAGATCAATTTGTCAAATTGCTACTTTCAATTCGCGATGTGACAGGCTGTGCAATAGTGTTTGTCAGTCATGATCAGTCCTTGGCAAGTTTTTTTGATAGTCATCAATCCCTTGCGGACATTAATTTGGTTCATTCTAAAGAAGACAACTATGTTTGAAGTGGCATTAAGCAGCCTTTGGAGTAGACGTGGCAGTGTCATGCTCACGCTGATGTCGCTTACTTTGAGTATGGCGATAGTGATCGGAGTGGAGCACGTTCGCTCACAAGCCCAAGGCAGTTTTGTGAGAACAGTCTCGGGCGTGGACTTGCTGGTTGGCGCTCGAACTAGTCAGGTGAACCTCTTGTTGTATTCGGTTTTTCGCATAGGCAACGCCACAAATAATATTAAATGGGAAAGCTATCAAGACATAATTCAGAGACCAGGCGTGTCATGGAGCATACCGATTTCTCTTGGCGATTCTCATCGCGGATATCGGGTGCTGGGTACGAATCTCGATTACTTTAGTTTTTTCCGTTACGGGGATGGAGAACTTCTGCGCTTTGCAGAAGGTGAGCAATTTAGTTCGTCCTCTCCATTGCACGCGGTTATAGGCAGTGAGGTAGCTGCGAACTTAAACTATCAAGTGGGTGGCGAAATCGTGTTGTCTCACGGGGTGGGTAACACAAGTTTCGTGAACCATGAAAATTTGCCGTTCACTATTTCTGGTGTGCTCGCAACCACTGGCACGCCTGTAGACCGAACTATTCATATCAGTTTGGAAGGGGTCGAAGCCATTCATTTGGGGTGGCAAAATGGTATTCAAGTAGCCGAGTTAACTCCTAATGCTATCGACTCGAGATTGGCGGATTTGCAACCTAGCCAGATCACCTCAGTGTTGCTTGGTCTTGATTCTCCAATGGCTGTGTTTGGCCTGCAACGGGCAATTAATAATTATCCGGATGAACCCTTAACTGCTATTTTGCCTGCGGTAGCCTTAGGCGAGCTATGGCAGATAATTGGTACTTTGGAGAATTTGCTTCAGATAATATCGGTTCTCGTTCTGGCAGCGTCATTGCTGGGGTTAGGTACTATGATGCTGTCTTCTTTGCGAGAGCGAAATAGAGAGCTCTCTCTTTACCGTGCAATCGGTGCTAATCCACTATTTATAGTAGGTCTAATCGAACTGGAGGCTTTCACGATGATGGCTGTGGCAGTAGTTGCGGGCTATTTTGTGGTGGTAGTAGGGGGAGCCGTTACTAAAGGCTGGCTGAGCGAGACTTTTTCCTTGGTCATTGACGTGTGGCCCACGTCTCAAGGGATCTGGCTTTTTATGGCAGGTGCCTTGTTGGCTTCAATGTTGTTCGCGCTAATCCCTTCTTTCATCGCCTATTCTAGGTCATTAGGCCAGACCTTAAACTCTCACTGATTCTAAAGCTCACTACGCAAAAAAGGACTTGCGTTGCTCTTCGGTGCCAGTAAACTTGGGGCCGTCAAGAATTCGGTTTTTTCGAATAGTTAGTGTGGTTTTTCGGATGTTTCGTTTCTTGACTCAGATGGCGGCTGCACTTACCTTCCGCACACTCGGAACCGAGGCCAGTCTCTTCGGTTAATTCACTCAATAACACCTATCATTGGCCTAGCGTTTCACAGGGGCCACGCACGGTGCAACACACGGAGTTTGAACATGACCACAGCAATTACAGAACAAGAACTAACAGAAGCTAGAAAAATTTGGGGTGATGCACTCGTCGCGGTGTCAATGGCTTATGAAGAAGGTGGTATAGACGCTGCCCGCGAAGTGGCCAATGGAGCAATCGATGCAGCTTACGGCTATAACTTGGGCCCAGTGCTTTTTAAACCCACACTGGCAAGTGGCGAGAAGACTTTTCGTCCCACTCGCGAAGGGGCGCTGTCATATTTTGTTGGGCACAGCGAAGACTATCCTCTTGATGGCGGGTTCGGTATCAAAGGTTGGCGAACAGTTGTTTCTGAAACGTCAGCAAGCTTCATCCAGGGAGATGTTGGCATGTGGATGGGCTGGGTTACATTTACTGACAAAGATGGCAATGTCACAAAGGTCGACAAAAGCTGGGGATATAAGAAAGATGAGGAAGGCACTTTGAGAATCGTGCTTCATCACTCTTCTTTGCCATATCAGCCATAATTGAAGGTGGCCTTGAGCAGAGGGTCGAATTAGTCCCGCTGCTCAAGGCGTCATTTATATTACTCCTCGCTCGTTTTCTCTTCGGCGCCGCCGAGCCAATCCTTACGCAATTGAAGTATCTGTTCTTCGGCTTCCTCATCCGCGTTAATTTGATGATCAGCCTGAGGCGAGTTCAGTACAACTTCTAAGTGTTTTAGAATCCCATCGCGAAATAAAGACAAGGTAACCTCCTGACCGGGGGTGTATCGCCTTAGTAGATTGTTCAAATTGCTTCCAACTCGGACTCCATCAAGAGCAATGAGTTCGTCGCCTGCGTTAACTCCGGCCTGCCAAGCGGCTCCGTTTAGCCTTGGAAATCGGACTACCGGTGGGTTTCCGCGAACGGCCACGTCTAAGGATACCTGCACAGGTTCATCACTAATGTCCTTGCGTTCTAGAAGCCAGCCAATTGAGTCTAGGGCATCTGCAACGGGCAGTGGTTCCGTATCATAGACCCATCCATCAAGTTTCTGGGCAAGACTATCACCTCCGGCTGCGCTTAAGCGGTCGCGAAAATCCTGATAAGTAAAGCCGCCTTCCCCAAGCGGGAAATCATCGTAAAGGGCAGTCATCACAGTATCCAAACTGCGCGCGCCGTTACTACTGCGGCGGATCTCCAAATCAAGCACCAAACCGAGTAGTCCTCCTTGAGCATAAAATGAAATAGTACGATTTGCTTTATCTGCAGCCCGATCCGCGCCCCGATGATAACCCTTGGTCCAAGCCTCTAAACTGGCACGAGCGAGTGTATCTTGCCCATAGCCTGGGTTGTCCACGACGCCATCGATGGTTTCAGCTAACTCTTTTCTATAGTCTTCTACTGACACGAGTCCAGCACGCACAGGAAGTACTTGGTCGTAGTAACTTGTTAGCCCTTCAGCAACCCAAAGTAGCTCGGTGTAATTAACGTCAAGATAGTCATAGCGGTCGATAGATGCGGGTCTAAAGCGCTTAACGTTCCAAGTGTGAAAAAACTCGTGGGCCATTAAACCTAGGAACCCTTGCCAGCGCTCTTCATCCCAAAACGCCCGAGGGTCGGTATGCACAACAGTGCTGTTATAGTATTCGGTGCCACCGCCTAGGCCTGGGCCGCTGTTTAACATAAACAAATAGCGTTCTGCCGGAAGGGGGCGGTTTGCGGTTTCAAAAACTTTAGCAGATGCCTCCACTATAGCAGCGATATCATGGGATAGGCGCTCTTCGTCACCGTCCCAGGTGCCTTCAATCAAAAAATCGATGGTCATACCAGCCGCGTCGAAAGTCACTAAGTCAAATTCACCGATTTCAATGGGTGAATCGACTAAGCGATCGTAGTGGGGAGCAACGAAACGGCCAGGGCTTGGCTGTTCCATGCCACTGGCCGCCTTCCAATCGTCAGGTAGGTCTATGCCGACTTCAATCGAATCATCACGAAAATCATCAGCGTAGATGAAAACTGCAGCAGGGTTGAGAAAAGCATGCTCTGCATCTACGTGTCGAGTTCTATCGGACAGACTGTCTGCGTAAAGCCGATAGCGTACTACTACATCTCCAGTGTCGGATTCTGGTCTTGTGACTCGCCAAGAAGACTTGGCGGTCTGCTCAAACGGAAGAGCAACGCCATTGCTATCGGTGACTTCTAAGCCTGACATTGTGCCAACGAAATCTAACACCAAATAAAGACCAGAGCGCCACACGGGTAAATGGAAGTCAAGAGTGTCTCCGGTTGCATCGTTAAAGCGCGCCTCAATGGTAACCTGTTGCATCTGGCGCTCTGCAAGATCGACCGAGTAAACAGTGTCTTTCGCTGCAACTCCAGCTACAAAAAAAGTGCTTAATGCGGTTAAAGCGAATCGAAGCGCAGTAATTCTGTTGAACGCATGCTTTAGTGTGTCTGGTTTCATTCCTTTCTCCATGCAGCTAGTGATTCAATAGTGCGAAGCGCCAAAATTTAGTTGGCCGTTACGCTTCGCTTTGAATGTTCTTGGCGATTTGCTGAACGTCGTCTAATACTCTGAGCAAATTGCCGGACCACATCATGCCTATTTGCGCCTCTGTGTATCCGCGGCGAACGAGTTCAAGAGTGATGTTGAAAGTTTCGGAAGCATCATTCCAGCCAGCGATTCCGCCGCCGCCATCAAAGTCTGAACTGATGCCTACATGTTCAATCCCAATAAGGTTAACTAGGTAGTCAATATGGTCTACAAAATCAGCAATAGTCGCTGGAGGTGCATCTGCGAAATCGCCCCCAGATTCCCAGTGGGCTCGTCTAAGCTCACTAACATAGGTGCCAAATGCCACTGTTTGAATGACGCCGCCGTTCTCCTTTAATCCTAAAAGCATTTCATCATCTAAATTTCTTGTATGGTTGGTCAACGCTCGTGCTGAAGAGTGGGACGCGATAACCGGAGCCCGGCTGAGCTCAAATGTTTGCATAATGGATTCTTTAGAGGGGTGTGATATGTCTATCATCATCCCTAGGCGATTCATTTCCTTAATGGCGGATTTTCCCATTTCGCTCAGACCGCCGTGCAAATAGTCCCCATCACGTTCGCCCGTGTTTGAGTCCGACAGTTGGCTGTGACCATTGTGAGCAAGTGACATGTAACGCCCGCCAAGGTCATAAAATTTCTTAATGTTAGATAGATCCTTGCCAATTGGATAGGCATTCTCAATGCCGATCATTGCCACTTTTTTCCCAGCGGCGATAATCCTTTCTACGTCATCTGAAGAGGTGGCAATTTCGATTTGCTCTGGAGCTATGTCCTCAGCAAGACGATGGATGGCGCTAAATTTATCCATCGCATTGGCGTAAGCATCTTGATAGCCTGCAGCGTTTAGCTCTCCCTGTCCTGTGTAGACAATTAGCCAGGCAACATCTAACCCACCTTGATTCATTTTTGGGATATTTACCTGGGTTTCCAAGTTTTGTGTGTAGTTCGTTTCGGCGGTAAAGTTTTCAGTGTTAATGTCTGCATGTGTATCAAGGGTAACCACACGGTCATGGATATTGCGAGCCATGAGCGTAATTTCTTCATCAGTAAGAGGTGTATTTGAAGTGCTGCAGCTCAGCCCAAGTAATGAAACAAAGGTCAGAAGAATAGACTTGCTGGGGTTGATTGTTGTCATTTTGCGATACTTCCCGTTTTAGTATTGGAACCGAAGCTTCTCATTATGAGGCTCGGCTTTTGCGCGAACCAGCGTGTGCTCCTTGCTCACACAGACGCTCAGGCCGGATGATATCATTATTGAAAATTGATCGTAATTTTTTTGGCGCCTTCAGGCCCTAGGCTATTATCAAATTGGAGCAAATTAGGAGGAGGCCATTTTGGTGCGCATTTTCAAGTGGCGCCGCATTACTCAGCAGCCGGACGTTGTGTATTCAATTCGCGGGTTAGGACCAGTGTTCGTCGGCCTAAAATAGGTGAGGTAGCAATTGGTTGGTGTGACCCTCGTGTTATTTATATAAACACCGGGAGTACCGCCTATGCTAATTTCTGCGAGTGTCATGAAAAACTGCGAGCGAGACCCGTTTGTAGACCATGCCCATTCGCTTTCTACGCTTGAATTCAGTGCTTGGGTAATGCCGGTCTGTCGAGTTGAATCTGGATATCCGTAGCGGGTGAGGACATCGCCAACACCGTCTCCATCTAAATCCACGTCTGCCGTTGCCTGGTTCTGTAGTCCCTGAAGCACCGCTTGGGCGTAAACCTTTTGAGCGGCGCTGGCCATCGCAGCTCCCATGGCTTCTAATGCGGCAATTTTCGCTTTATCCCCAACTCCCAGCAACCTAGGTAGGGCGACTGATGCGATAATCGCGAGCACTAGTACCACTGTGGTTAGCTCCACCATTGAAAACCCCAGCTGAAACAGAGCGGGTAATTTTAACGGTTTAACCTTCTTACAAGACATTCTTAGCTCTTTAGTTAAAATAATGAATCCCAATTACGCTAGCATCCAGTAAAGGGCCTGCCGTATTTTGGGTTGAAGTAGTGGAACTTAATTACCATCGACGATGTTACGATGACTTTGAGTTAAGCAAATTTGCGTAACTGGTATTACTACGCGCATTATAGCAGTTATTGATGAGGATAAAGCATTTAGATTCTTCTAGTCTCACGAGCAAGTTAATTAACCACTCTCTACTTACCACTCAAAACTCCCAATA
>JBGCEK010000076.1:0-15566 GCA_045106275.1 Pseudohongiellaceae bacterium
CCAATGTAGCCTATAAATTTGGCGCTTCGAATACCACCGAGATAAAAGTTGGTCGATTCACTCAAGATTGGGGTAGTAGAACGTTAGTGGCTCGCAATAGATTTAGGAACGCGATCAACACATTTGACGGTGTTTCTCTGACGCACCGGAGAGCGAATGGTAGTGAGTTTAAACTGCTGTCTACCCAGCCAGTGCGCCGAACCCCGCGCGATAGATTAAGCCTGTTGGATAATGAACGGGAAACCGACAAATCCAGTTCCGCCCAACGCTATTCCGGCGTCTTTGCCAGTTTTCCTCGTTTTCTCGCCTCTGCTTTATCCGAAGAAGCCCCAGAATTAACCTTAGAAGCGTACTATCTGGCCCTTAGAGAAAAAGACACCAGCACGCTTCAAACTGCGAATAGACAGCTGGATACGTTTGGTTTTCGTCTGCGCTCAGCCCCTGGCCCCAATAGATGGGATGTTAATATTGAGAGTATTTTCCAATCCGGTGCTCGTAGGGGGTCAAGCAACCCCAATGATGACATTAGACTCGACCACCAGGCATTTTATCAACGAGCAGAACTTGCCTACAGCTTCGATGTTCCATCAAGGTTAAGAGCGATTTTTGAATTTAACTATGCCAGTGGTGATGAAGATCCACTTGATCAAGAAAGTGGTCGCTTCGATTCGCTCTTTGGAGTCACCGCTTTTGAGTTCGGTCCAGTTGCGTTGTATGCGCCTTTTAATCGTAGCAATCTCATAACCCCGGGACTCCGACTAACTGCGACCCCTTGGCGTGGTATTAGCTTGATGGCCGATTATCGGCATTTCTGGATGGCGGAAGAAAAAGACAGTTGGGGCAGAACCGGTCAAAGAGACAGTAGCGGAGACACAGACAGCTATTTAGGCCAGCATTTAGAATTTAGGCTGCGCTGGACAGCCTTGCCAGGCAATATTCGTGTCGATGCTGGGTTTGTGTTTTTGGATGCAGAAAATCTGGTGGACACTGAAACAGAGTTTGTTTACATCGGCACAAAAATCGATTTCTAATCTACAAACTGACAGGGAAGAAGATTAGTGCTATCAGTGTTTTTCACTCAGAAGCTCAAATCTCATCCCTGCGAAGTCCTGTAAACGGTCTATGATTCTGTCATCAAAGACTGTTGCCGGAGTCCAAAAGCCACCCGACTTATGCGTTTTATCAACGTCTTTACTTAAACTTATTGCAGCTTGAACGAGCATCTTAGCCGTCGAGCCATAACCCGGATCGCGATCTCCAGTAACTTTGACCTTAAGTTGCTTACCTGATTCAGTCACACCTAAAAACCAAAGCTCATAAAAGCCGTCCAGTTGCTCCTGCTTACTGGGCCCCTGCCCTGGTTTGGGTAACACAAATTTAGTTAGGAAATTTCGCAGCACTCCAATGGACAACGCGCTAGGAGCGACCTTAGTGCCAAAAGCTATTGCTTTGGCCTTGTTCTCACCCCCAAAACCTGACCCAGTTAGTGTTCCTTCGTTATAGCTAAATATATCGCTGTAGCTACCCTGCTGGCGAATAGCATTTGAGCGCAGAACAATGCGAGTATTGATAGCCTCCATCACGAACGGGCCAACCCAGGAATTAAAGTCCTCGTCAAACTCTACTTCAATCTGCCGCTGCTTGAGTGCAACGTCGTGTCCTTGAGGGCATAGCAAATAAGGATTCTGCATTTGTTTTTGCAGATCATCATTTTCAGCCGCTTCCTGAAACATATTTATACCACTGGCAACTGTACCGCCGGAGGCACCTCCTTTCATGTGTTTTACTCGCATTTTAATCGATGAACACATTTCACCGAATTGCTCTTGGGACTGGGCTTGCAGAAACATCACCCCTAGATCCGATGGTATCGAATCAAAACCACAGCTATTTACGATTCGTGCGCCGCTTGCCTTTGCCTCAGATTCATAGCGTTCAAGCATGGCTTTGATCCAAGGCGCTTCGCCCGTCAGATCGCAGTAATCGGTGCCCGTTTGCGCGCAGGCTTTAACTAAGAGTTCTCCATACAGCGCATAAGGACCAACCGTGGAAACGATGACACTAGCTTTTGCACAAAGGGCTAGCAAACTCTGAGAATCTGAGGAGTTAGCAATTAGGTAGGGTATGTCACGCACGTCCTCACCTAGCTGCTCTCTCAACTCTTCCAACTTCGCTTCTGAGCGCGCAGCCATCGCCCAAGTCAGGCCAGATTCTTTACATTCTTCCAGCAAATATTCGCAGACGATTTGCCCAACAAAACTAGTAGCTCCGAAAATAATCAGATCAAATTCTTTATTCAAACTCATCGTTTTTAGCTCTTAGGTAAGACAGTCATAACAGTGCCAGCTCGCACTGTGTCATGGGGACAAACCACCCTGTTAAGCCATTTCTGTCTTCAGGGTTGGCTGGAGGGTTTGTTGGTCTCGAGCGGAGCCCAATCTTGAGTGGCGATAGCTCATCCAAATAAGAAATTGGATGCCAAACAAAAGCGAAGCCGCGAGCAAATGAGTTGGCTGAACCAACGCCGGCATTCCGAAGTGACCGAGAGTGGCCCCAGAGATTACCGAGAAACCGATAATAACAATCATGGAAATACACAAACGACTCAGCGTGTGTTGCCATCCTAGAGAGCTAATGACTATCCGCAATAGCCAGAGATTAGACAGAAGCACAATTGCCGAAAAACTTCGATGGACGTAGAAAAACCACGGTTGCGCATTAATCCAGGTGGAGCGCAACTCTTCGCCCTGCGCCTCTTTAATTATGTCAGTCATTTCCCGGACCTGGGTTCCCATGGCTACTTGCAGCACTGTCATACCGATAACTACTGCTAACCATTTACTAAACCGCGGATCAATGCAATGAATGGGCTGGGACTCCATGAGACGCCGTCGAGATTGGGCTAGCGCATAGAGCAACGTAGCCACAATCGCCAAGGCCACCAACATATGCACTGTGATCATGCCGGGCTGCAGATTTGACGCGACTACCTTTGATCCCAACCAGCCTTGAAAACCAACCATCAAAAATGCCGCAACACTCGCTCTCATAATTGTCGGGTCAACTTGGCGCACTTTCCAAGACAATAGGGCTGTGACAAAAATCATAAGGCCAATACTTACCCCAATCAATCTGTTCAAATATTCAGTCCAGGTTTTGACCACATTGAAACGCGTATCGGCATAGCCCAGTTCTGCGTAGACGGCCTGGTAGTCTGCAGGTAGCTGAGCTTCACTAGTTGGAGGAACCCACTGCCCAAAACAGGTAGGCCAATCTGGACAACCCATGCCGGCGCCGGAGGCTCTGACTGTGGCTCCAACTAAGATTAGGAAATAAACAGCTGCTAGCGTTACAACTGCCATTTTACGATAGCGGATAAGCGCTTGATCTTGGATTTGATTCATTTATTAATTCAACAACTATTGGTCTAATTCAAATTCTGAGGTAAAGACGGTAAACCGCATTTAGTCCCGCAGAGCATCTAAGATAGTATGAGACGCATAACCGTCCATAGGCATGCCATTTTCTTGCTGAAACGCTCTCACCGCGGCTCTAGTCATTCGCCCAATGCGTCCATCTGGCTCTCCGGAATCGAACCCGTGGGCGTTAAGTAACCCTTGAAGCTCTCGAACTTCTTCAAGACTCATGGCCCGCTCATTAACCGGCATGCGCTGGATGCCTGGGCCACCTGTAAATCGGTCAGCCAGATTACCCACCGTCAACGCATAAAAAGTAGAAGGATTGTAGGCTAATGTCGCTCGGTAATTCGAATAGCCAAGAAATGCTGGGCCTTGTGCTCCAGAGGGCAATATAACAGAGGCTTGGATGTCCGCCACAGGCAAAGGCCCGCCATCTACTTTTTTCACTCCCATCTGTTTCCAACTCTGCAATGACTCCCGGGTTTGAGTCCCTGCCAGTGCGTAGTCAAAATCTGCCGGGAGGATTACTTCACGGCCCCATCGCTCATCACCCTGCCAGCCAGAGTTTGATAAAAAATTCGCTGCAGAATGGAATACATCAGGCAGGCTATTCCATATATCTATCCGCCCATCGCCATCCCCATCCACGCCATAGCGGTAAAAAACAGATGGCAAGAATTGCAGTTGGCCCATCGCACCAGCCCAAGACCCACTCATTTGCTCAGCGCTTATGTGACCGTCGTCAATTATTTGAAGTGCTGTCAAAAGTTCTCGGCGAAAAAACTCCGCTCGCCTTGGGTCATAGGCTAAGGTCGCCAATGCCTGCAGCACTGAAAAACCTCCAGTCGCCCGACCAAAATTACTTTCGATAGCCCAAAAAGCGGCCAAGTAATGGGGCTGAACACCATGTTGCTCTCTCACTTCAGAGAGCAATTGTTGATGCTCTGACAGCAAAGCCTGCCCCCTACTTACTTGATTGTCAGTGATCCGCAGCCCGATGTAACGAGTAAAAGTTTGTACAAATTCAGGCTGACTATTATCCAACTCCAGCACTCGTTCGAGGGGCTGTAAAGCGTCTAGCGCGGCTAAGGTAGATTCACTGATCCCGCTATCTAGCGCTTCTTCTCTCAGTTCAACTAGCCACTGCTGAAACGACGGCTCCGTACTCGGCGTCTGGCCAAAAAGAGAGGATGAAAAGGTGAAAAGTAGGCAATATTTGAGTATGTTTTTCATACCGTAATGATACGGGATTCACTAGGCAATGAAAAACACAGACTGACCGAATCGGGCCTAATATGACAAGGGCTTGCGTATTTAGCGAAAAGAGTCCCAGCTACAAAAAAAATATGGAATTCCACTGGATACGCCGGTCATCGATGCCCAGATGACCCAGCGCCTTACCGCGCAGAAATGGGACTTGTATCGGTGTAGGTGTGATGAATAAAGTCAGACACACGTTTTTCATCCACATCCGTCAAAGTGACGAAATTCAATCCAACCCGGTAAGTATCTTGGCTCAGCCTCCTGCAATAAGAAACATTACAAGATGACCTAACAGGGCCAAAAGCATCATCAGCCTTAGGTAAAGCGAATTCCAGATCCACATTAGGATACAACCCGGAAGATCTTTTGTGCTGAGACATTCGTTCCACCAAATGATGGCGGCACTCCATTTCTATCCCTGACGGGGAAACTTTTCGCAGGGTGCCTTGACGCAGCGCTCCAGAGATCAATAGGTTAGCACGGCCGTCAACTGCAATTTTTGGAAACGCTCTTCTTTCATTAGGCATGATTACTACCTCAGTTTAACTAGCGATTTTTGAATTCTTAGTAGAATAATACAGCGTTTTACAATCCTAGCTTTGAACCAAAGCACAAAACTAGGATTACAATGACATTATTAACTCCGAATAGAAATCTGAAGCCTTACCTAACTGTAGCCTACTTTTTTAACCTGCGGCGTATCATTCGATGGGCGGCTTTGACAGATCAGTCGAAATGGCAGACTATGGGGCATACTTTGAAATCACCTATGACACGCCAGTTTGAATTTTTCGGCTTAACTTTCAACTTGCTCTATTACTACAATCGATTGAACTCACTCACTAAATACTCATTCCTACTTTTCGTGAAAATTCTTTTCAGTGCAAGCTGTTTTCAAAACACGGCTGTCGGCCAAGAAAAAGTAGTCAAGGAATTCAAACAGATTGAGCAGGCGGCGCAGTTAGACGACTTATCCAAAGAATTTGGGCGAAATAAAAAGTTACCTCCAGGGTATGAATTGCAAACGCTTATTGCCTTAAGCCACTACCCAGAACTTGTAGACATCAAAATCGAATTCATAGTGGACGACGTGGGCATCCCTCTTTCGTCCCGACCTTATTGGGGCAGCATGCTCCGCTCGGCAAAAAAAAGAACTTATCTCGTTGTCATAGACAAACAGCTCGAAGGACCAAGGGCTGCACTTTTACTTAGGAACCAACCATTTAATGCTCAAATCGGAATAATAGGTCATGAACTTTCTCATACCGCTTATTATTTGCAACGCTCTTTCATCGGGATAATTCAAGATGCATTGTGCCAATTGAGCCAATGTAAGATTCAGTTTGAGAGAGCCACTGACCGGCGTTTAATTGAACACGGACTAGGCTGGCAGAGGCTTGCTCATGCAAGTTTCGTGAGAGCTCGTCTTCAGGGACCTCAATACACTGACAACCCAACCGCTGAAGGTAGAGCATATATGTCGCCGGCAGAACTTATCAAGGTTATGAATAACAACAAACTCTACACCCAATAAAGCAATCGCTATTAACCAAATAGATCAATGTGATTTTCTGCAATTCCAAATCTGCCGGTTAGATCTGAATTCACCCCAGCCAACTGTCTGAGAGCCACATGAATATGTTCAGGTGTTAGAGTAATTCCGTTAGGGTCAAGCGCCAAGGATTGAGGGTTTATTTTTAGTGCTTCCACATGATCGTCCGTACCTCCGATCACTCGATTGCCTCGCACACCGGCCCCCATCGCCATCATGCTCGTTACATTCCAGTGATCTTTGCCATTTCCATCATTGTAAAAAGGAGTTCGCCCGAAATCTGAACCCACCAAAACAGTCACCCTGTCTTGAAGGCCCTTGGCCTCAATTTCCTGCCAAAGATGATCCACACCCGATAGCAATTGAGTCAGGCGATTAGCATGATTCTGATCGTGATTACCATGAGTATCGAATCCGCCCATATTGAGATTCGCACTCACAGCAACCCCGCTGGCAAATGCTGCCACTGCAACTTCTGCTTGGCCTGGCAGACCGTTGGAGACTCGCTCAGGCAATAATTTCACAAGCCTATTCAAGTTATTATCGCCGGTGCGTGACTGCATAATTTCTGCCAGCTGCTGTCTACGCAAAGGTAAAGTGGAGGTGGCCATATTTCGCTGCAACCGTGCCTGTCTCGCAGTTTCTATCTCTGAATAAATTGCCGGATGGAAAAACTCTGCACGACGATCAGCCTCCTCTCTGGGACGTGAGGCATTAGGATACGCTAACTGTTGAAATACTTCTCCGCCGCCAATTCTCGCAGGAGCAACTAAGGAAGCCGTATTATCATAACCCCCATTGCTGATGTACGACAGGGGCTCAGCCGGAGCTGTAGCGGCAGCAGCTAAAGCACCAAAACTAGGATACCCTTCTTCAATCTTCCCACTCCAAACAAATCGAGAACCCGCATCATGATTATTAGTTTGAGTATCAATTCCATTGATTACCAATAGCCGCTGCGCATGTTTGGGAAAGAAATTTGCAAAGTGCCCGGGAGAGTTGGCGTCTGGTGGATTGATACCCGTAGGATAAGACGAAGGAAAAACAATGTTTCCGGCAGTAGTGATCGCATCGGTTGAATAATTGTTAACAGGTCCGCGCCCATCCAGTCGCGGCCTATCTCCTTTGGGGTCTATAAAGTAAGTGGGGTCCCAGCCACCACCGGCGTTGACTAACACCCAAAACCGATTAGCCATCGCTTCCTGAGCAAGCGACAACTCCACCGGCAAGGCTAGTCCCAATCCGCTAGAGCCCAAGTACTTTAAAAATTGACGTCGATACATGATGTTCTCTCCAAAGTATTGAGTTACTAGCTATACAGGAATTTGTAATCTGAGATTAAATACGCAATAACGGCCATCCACGCTCTAATTACATACTGTCGGTCTTGCACTAACCGAAGGTCTTCGCCGTTTACGTCTCTGAGATCATTGCCTTGGAAATCACGGGTCACGTCACAAAAATCCGGTAGATTCACATCTGATCGATCACCACCGCTATTCAAAATAAGTTGACGGCCTCTATTCAAGGTATTCATGAAAAGTTGTTCGGTCGCTTTAAACTCTTCGGAATCCATTAACAAGGGCTCCCGCAAAAGATAGGTGTGAAGATATTGAATATTCTGACGAATGCGCGCCATCACCGATTCATCGATCCTTCCCAACTCGTCGTAAGGCGTGGAGTCATGGTCTACAAATAGAAACAATCGCCTTTGTTTTTGTGGTTTCCAAAATTCTCTAGATACAGAGTAACAGGCTAATTCGTTTGCCATTCTTATCTGCATAGAACCCATTAAACCGTTTGGAGACTTTAGCCTAGTGGTTACGCTATCAGAGTCGATCCCGCCGTATATTTGATGATAAGTATTATTTAACTTTGAAGTATAAGAACGGTCCTTGTCTTTATAATAGCTATCCAAAGAGCCTCTCCATTCGAAGCCAAACAAAGACGTTATTTTCCTATCTAGCTGTTCAGGAGTGAGCAGATAACTCGAACCTGTATTTAAATGAGCTTCACTGGTCGCCCCTTCTGCTATTCCCGTGGCTCGCCATAACGGGCTCATGAGAATTTCCCTAGCGAGCGTTTTCAAGTTGTAGTTGTCTGCCACAAAGTGATCTTGCATTTCATTCAACAAAGAGCGCTCTGCAACGTAAGCATCAATCTCTGTTTGAGTTGCTGTGTTCTGATCTGGTGATGTTAAAGGCTCTTTGCCTGTTAATCCGGCAAACAGGATTCGTGTTACAGCGCGAGGAAATTTTGGATCCGCAGCAATCTTTGCTCCTAACCATTGCAAAGAACTATCAACATTTCCTTGAAGGGGCATCGCCTGTCCCGCAAAGCCGCGCACTTCCATATCGGTATACCAACCGTTTCTGCTTAGCCTCGCTGGGCGGTATCGCCCTTTGTAGTCCCAGTTTTGAAAAAGCGATGCAACTGGATCCAGTATCGTGTGACACTTGGAACATTCGGGGTTGTTGATAGTCGGTATTGGAGTAGAAATATCTACCGCATTGCCCGGTCGAACACCCTCTATTGCGAGCACATCTGTGTCTAAGAACAAATCGAATACAACTCGTGAACGGGCTCTATTTCGATTCGTTGATGTGGTCGGATACCGGTTTAAAAACATGGGTGACGTTAATATCCCGGCATGAGGCCAGCCTTCAATTAGCGCTGGAACAAATTCGTCGGGGTCGTTAGGGTTCTTAAACACCAAACCCTCCACTCCATAAGACTGGGCTGAGAACGGTGACATCATCATATAATCAGCGGTCACTATTTGAGTAAACGGCAGATTGTTTTTTACCACATAGTTAATTAGCTCAAGCGGTTCTCGGGCGATACTATTGTTGGTATTCGCTCGTAATTCGTTATAGTCATCGGGCCTATCACCACTGCCTGGATCAAACCACCGACGATTGGGAAAATCACTACTACCAAGCAGATTAATCGCAGCCTCTGATCCATTGCGGGAATGGTATTTGTCAGTGAGCAAATAGTCGTTAAAAATTTCCGTAAGCCGATCATAAAACTCCGGCTGTTCCATCATATTATTGATCGTTAATTCGAGCCCTGCATTTCCAGAGTCAAACACCTCAGAAATTTCTTCAAATTGAGGAATTCTGCTGAGTAGCTGTTCAGAAACCCGGCGTAAGGTTGTATTTGCATCTAGCACCTCAATCAGACCAACTGTTTGTGCTACTACTTCATCATTAGTTCGGTTAAATACTCCTTGAATGTATGCAGCCATCTGAGCAGAGCAATTGGCGTCGCAGCTACCCGCCCCCCCTAAAGGCATCGTCGCTTGAATATAATTAGCCAAGCCGGTGCTTGAACCACAATTGGCACAGG
The DNA here is from genome assembly GCA_045106275.1 of Pseudohongiellaceae bacterium. Lineage (GTDB taxonomy): Bacteria > Pseudomonadota > Gammaproteobacteria > Pseudomonadales > Pseudohongiellaceae > UBA9145. The sequence goes on from JBGCEK010000076.1 coordinate 9,586, forward strand.
CAGTGAGAGACGGTCCAATTGATGTTCCAGCACCATCATCCCCATGGCAGGTGCTACATTGCTCAACGTAAAGTGCTTGAGCGGCCTCTGGAATCGGGTTGAGCGCCTCTTCGAGCGTTGCATCAGAATTCAAACTTGTTGCACTGGTAATTTGAAACACGATTTGATTCGCGGTAGGAACTATATTGAGTTCGAAAGCAAAGAGCTCTCCACTTTCAAGCATCACTTCATCAATAAGGAGGGTCGAGCTAGCAGCATCGAATGTACCGGAGTTTGCGATATTTTGAATCGTTTCATTCGCTTGCTTGAGCGTCAGCAAATAATCACTTTCAAAACCAAGTGCAAAATGCAGTTCCAGCGCACCAAACCCTTCGACGTCTATTCTCGGAATTGTCAGCTCATTGTTGCTAAGACTGGAACGGCTAGACTGAGCAACACTCAAACTAGACACAGTCACAAGAAAAAAAACAAGGAACGTTTTTATCTGCAAAGCCATATTCTTTCCCCTTAAACCGCTTCAGCTATCATAAGACTGATTAATTACCGGGAAGTTTAATCTGGCAAGAGGAGGCCTGCCGCTATTTAAATCACACTACGGGTAGGAAACATCAGTTAAAAAGATAACTCGGTCACAAGATAATGGATTACTAGCAAGAACGGACTGGCAGACTGAGAAGCGACATGTTCAGAGTTTGAATTCACGCAAGGCAAACTCGCCGCATAAAACGAATCAAACGTTCCATGCGGCGCGCCCCTAACCCTGCTTTATAACAAGTAGATTTTAGAAAACTTAACGACTACGTAAGCGCTCCGGTGCAATTTGCCACTGAAAATCCGTGGTATCGGGAACAATTTTTACGCCAGAGCTAAATTTTAAAGGCACAGACAGGCCGCTCGGATAGTGTGCCTCTATGTAATACGCGGTAAAGCCTGTTTCGGGAGGGGCGATCTTGGCCTTGTATACCCCAGGTTCAAGTTCATTGAGAACGCTGCTGGTATATGCGCGCCCAATCACTGGCTGCATAAAGTTTCGGCTATCTGGATTGGAAGCCTGCCAAAGAAGAACTTCGGTGGGCTTATCCGTTGAAAAGAAAGTAATTGTCCCATCCTCTGACACATCCCAAGAATATCGAGGAGTAGGCACATTATGAACGATTGAGTTATACCAAGCATCGACGCTCTCAGTCACATCCGTATTTGCCATACTGTGATTCGAATTGGGCACGTAACGTAAGTGCTTCTCACCTACCAACCCTTCCCAATAAAACCGCCAAGAATCCGGCAGAAAAAACTCGTCGCCCGTGGAATTCAACAGAAACTTAGGAAGTCTGAGCCTGTCTCGATACTCATAGGGTTCGACGATGTCCATCAACGCATCCCATTGTTCGGTGCCATTCCAATTGACGTTTCCAGCCAAAACATAGTCGGTTACCGCTGGAGAATAAGCTCCGTAAACCGAGAAGTGATGTTTAAACGACTCACCGAGGTTCAGCATGTCGATAACTATCGGCATAATTGCAACAACCCTGCTGTCAACGATGGCTGTGGTCCATGTTGTCCAACCTCTTTTTGAGCCGCCTGCTACAACGAATTTGTCTACCACAGCATTACCTGCCGCGTCTGTTGCCAGCAAGTCGGTAACCGTATCCATCGCTCTTACCGCACTTTTGGTCATAGGCAAACGAAGTGGCCATTTCTCGTCACCTGTTCTAAAAAATTTATCCCAGGTATAAGCAATTATCGAATCTTCAGTCCGCTCAGTGCCATTATCATTTTTAAAAACAAGCGGCTGATTGGGCACCATATACAGCGTCGTTACGACTGTGCCAGTAACTAGTGCGCGATTAATGTCGCCCTCGGGCGCCGTTTTAGGAGCATCGTTATTTTTGCTGCCCCCCGTAATGTACAAAAAGCTGATATCACTTCGCAGCTGCTCTGGCACCGTCACTACCATGTAATGTTCCCAAATGGGCAAGTTCACTTCGTTTTCAGTGAGCCACTTTTGTGATGTCATCTGAAGAACAAATGTCTTGTACCCCTCTTCTTCTACAGTCTCTAGTAACTCGTACTTATAATGAGGGTCTGCCTCTGCAACGTAGCGGTCGAGCGCAGTCAACTCTAACCCTGCCGCCGCAAAGGCACTATTTACAATAAAGAAAAAGAACCCAGCCAACAGCCTGTGACACCTTTGCCCTAATCTATTTTCTGGTAGAACGACACGTTTAATTTGCATTACCTATTCCTATCTAATCAGACATTGTTAAATGCTTTCTAACTCTCAATTTTCAGTGAATGGTCTATGCGATCAGTAAACGCTACGCATTTTTGACCCAGCTGGAGGAAAGCCTCGGCTAAGCTAGCCCCTCTGAAGAAATAATACATCAATACACTGGGTCTTGCCTGCTGCGAATTACAACCAAATATCAAGTGTTAGCTAGGACCTGCTCTGTTCGTTTCCTTGCCAGATTCCTCTTCTTCGCCTCGCCGCAAATTGCTAGACTGAGAGCAATTCTCTGGAGCCTCTCTTCTATGACCAAGCCTCGCAACTTCAATATTCTTTTTGTTCTCCTCCTATTTGTCATCCCCGCACTGTTAGGGGCTCAAACGCCGGTTGGCGAGACACTGAGTAAAGCAGAAACTGCCGATGGACAATTCATAAGCTGGCACGAGCACATTATTGATGATCCTAGCATAGCCGGCTTTGCTCTATCCGGCAGTGATGGGCTTGTCCTCGGAGACATCGATGGCGACGGATTAGAAGATGTTGTATCGGTACACGAGTCGGACTCGGAATACGACTCATCCGAGTATGACCCAAATTTCGAGCCCGAACTGGCTGGACACGTGAGAATCGCCTTTGCAACTGGTGACCCTGACCTATGGCAAAACATCACCATTGCCCAAGCTCAAGACGCACCAGCCCCAGAAGATGTGGCTGTGGCCGATGTTAATTTAGATGGGTTTTTGGATGTAGTGGTTGCAGCCGAGCTATCCCACTTAATCTATCTGCAAAACCCTGGGGGCAATGCTAGTAAAACCCAGTCTTGGGAAAAACTTATTCTACCTATGACAAAAGGCACAGGCTCCTATATTCGAGTATTTTTTGCTGATTTTAACGGTGATGGAATACCCGAAATAAGCGCAGCGAATAAAGGAGCCCAGCGGCCAGGACCAGAAGATTTTGCCCGCTCAACCGCCGTCTCTGTTTTTGAAGTAAGCGGCGATCCGTTAAACGGCAGTAGCTGGACAGAGTTGGTGCTTGGCCAGTACAGCATTCCGCAAAATGCAGAGCCCGTTGATCTGGACAGTGACGGTGACCTAGATATTCTAGTAGGTAGTAGAGGAGAGAACCGGCTTATTTGGTTTGAAAATATTGGTCAAGACGAAGAGTTAGCTTTTATCGAACACGCTATAGGGATACTAGGGCCAAGCATGGGCGGGTTCAATTTGGCCTATGCGGATTTAAATGGAGACAATCGACTCGACATCATAGGCGCAGCAGAAGGTAAACTGGCTTGGATCGAACAACCTGAGAATATAGATCATACTTGGATTTCCCACCCTATCGGCAGTTTCTTACCTGACAGCATCACTGGCATAGAAGTCGCGGATATCAATAACGATAGCCAACTAGACGTAATTGCAGGCAGTTACAGCCGGGGGCCTCGCACCGGAGATGGTGATGTCGATGTGAACGACTCTCTCGGTCGTATGGGTTGGTTTGCAAATCCTGGTGATGCTGCAACTCACTGGCAAAGACATGACATCTCTCGGCGAAAGAGAGGCATGTTCGATAAGTTCATTGCACGAGACATGGATGCTGATGGTGATTTAGATTTTCTCAGCACACGCGGCAATAGTGCCCCTTTTGATGGTGTATTCTGGCTGGAACAAGTGCAATCAACGACTCCTCAGCAGAGCTTCACTCCCGCTCGACAATTGGACAGCCCTGAAATGCCACTTCCTTGAATTAAAAACCTCACCTATCGTTACACTTTCAAGTTTTGCCTGCTCAGTTAACCCTTTAACAAGTAATTGCACCAAAACAACGCATCAAGAAACGCGCTTCAAAAATGGGCGATTGCTTCTTTCGCAGGCATAAAAATCCCTATTTTGATGCTTTTCTTCCGTCTCATATTCACCCTATTTTTTAGTTTGCTCCTGCGTTAGCGCTTGAAACGCCTGTTAACGCTAGCTTAGCGCGTCATTACTCCAAACTCGTAGGAGATGGCATAGGAATTGCTCCGAGTACAAATGCAAAACCCACAAAAAATTACGGTAGGAGTACCTAGATGAATTTTAGAAAACACCCTAAGCATTTGCTCGCAGTGGCAGTGTTTACCGCTGGATCAGGGCTCAGTATGCAAGCCCTAGCTCAAAACGCTGAGCAGGCTGGCAATATTGAAGAAATCATTACAACCGGTTCTCGGGGTCGGCCACGTACAGTCGCCGATTCTGCCGTGCCCATCGATGTATTCAGCGCAGCTGATATAGAAGCCATCTCGCACACCGATACCAACAATATACTTCAAACTTTAGTTCCATCGTTCAACGTGGCCCGCCAGCCAATTTCTGATGGTGCGACTTTCATACGTCCCGCTCAATTGCGTGGTCTCCCCACCGACAAAACCTTGGTTTTAGTCAATGGCAAGAGACGCCACCGTGCTGCACTTGTTTCTATCGGCGGATCTGGCACCCAGGGCCCAGATATTGCAACCATTCCTGCTTCGGCGTTAAAGAACGTTGAAGTACTTCGGGATGGCGCGTCAGCACTTTACGGATCAGACGCGATAGCCGGCGTGATCAACTTCATCCTTAATGACAATCGAGACGGCGGAAGTCTAACTATCGACAGCGGTGAGTTCTTTGAGGGTGACGGTGCCATGACCACGGTTCAAGGTAACATCGGCCTACCCCTTGGCGAAGATGGCTTCATCAGCATCTCCGGTGAGTGGGTTGAGGCTGATCGAACTGTCCGCGCTGAGCAATACTGCCAATCTTGGTGGTGTGTAGATCCAAACCTACCGGACTTTGATCCCACGGCAAGCTATGCCGCCGCCGCGCTTGACCCCACTTACCAAGCCAACTTCCGTAATGCCAACGCAGCTGGCGTTTCAGAAGTGGTTCAGCCATGGGGCCAGCCGCAAACAGAAGCCAAGCGTGTATTTTTCAATGCGGGCTACCAGCTAGATGCCGACACCGAAGCCTACGCTTATGGTAACTTTTCTGATTCAGACACTGACGGCAACTTCTTCTATCGATACCCTGGTAACGGCGTGATCGAAGATCTTCGTCGTCCAGACGGCTCTATATACACCCCATTAGATATATTCCCAGGTGGTTTCACGCCCCAGTTCGATGGCAACGTTCTCGACTTCTCACTTGTCGGTGGTATTCGCGGCGAATGGGATAACGGCGTGACTTATGACTTCACTGCACGTACTGGTGAAAGTGAGGTACGTTACACCCTTTTCAACACAGTGAACCCTTCGCTAGGTGATACGCTGGGCTTGGCAAACACGCCGACTAGTTTCCGCCCAGGTGACCTAATTAACGAGGAGACTCAGTTCCAAGCTGATTTCTCTAAGGAATTAGATTTCGGATTCGCGAGCCCAGCCGTTTTGGCTTTCGGCGGTAGCTTCATGTCTGAATCTTATGAAGTTGTTGAAGGTGATCCAGCATCTTACGCTGTAGGGCCTTATGCTGCTCAGGATCCTTGGGATCTTTGTAACGCTGACATGACTACTGCACCAAATGGTTTGGCGGCCATTGCTGGTGGTTCTACTCTTAACTGTGCGGATTCTAACGATCCTGTCTACACTGCAGTTGGTGTTGGTTCTAACGGTTTCCCTGGCAACTCACCGCAGTTCGTTGGAACTTTCGAACGTGAGTCTTTTGGTGTTTACACTGAAATCAGCGCCGACATTACTGATCAGCTATTTATGCAAGGTGCTTTGCGCTACGAAGACTATGAAGACTTT
>JBGCEK010000077.1:0-49929 GCA_045106275.1 Pseudohongiellaceae bacterium
AAGTTACTCTGCGTTTACTCTCAATTTAATCCCAGTTCAGTCTTTGGTATAAGACTTAGGTCTAAGTCTTAGGTGTCACTCTTAAACAAGTCGCATTATCACCACTCAGTTAACGCCCAACAAAAAGAGGCTCACAATGAAAACAACCCCACTACAGATCTTTTATGGCTTACTTGCCATCATCGGTGTTTGTGTTACTTGGTACTTCAATATCCAGCCCATGGAGCAAAGTTATATTAGTGGCTTGTATGCCAATCCAGCGTCCACGTCGTTTACTAATGATCTCATCGTGGTGGTAACAGCCTTTTTGGTTTGGTCATTTCTTGAGACCAGAAAACTGGGCATGCCAAAATGGCTTTGGCCGGTGGGCTTTGTGTTAACGTTTGCCATTGCTGCGGCCATGACTGTGCCACTTTTTTTACTGTTAAGAGAACGGCAACTGCTCAAAAACGCGGCTTAGTCGCGCTGATGGGCGATAGCACAAACCTAACACTAGGGCAGCGGCATTAGCTGCCCACGGGCCATTCACTGAGCCTTGCTTCATTGATTGCCATGCTATTACCCAAACACGCAAAACTCGTGTATTTTGGTGTCTACACACTGTTTTTGGCTCCATGAGCACCTTATATAAAAATGAAAAATCCTCTGCATCCTATTCCCAGTCCCGCCGGCAATCCTCTTATAGGCAATTTGCTTTCAGTAGATGCCAAGGCACCACTTCAAAGCCTTATGGAACTTACCCGTGAGCTAGGCCCCATCTACTGGCTGAACATGATGGGAAAACCCATGATTATTGCCTCAGGGCCTGAAATCGTAAAAGAATTAAGCGATGAAAGCCGGTTTGATAAATCTGTGCGCGGGCCATTGCGTCGCGTGCGGTCTATTGGTGGTGACGGACTGTTCACTAGCGACACCACGGCACCCAATTGGTCGAAAGCCCACAATATTTTAATGCCCACGTTTAGCCAAAAGGCGATGGTTGATTACTTGCCTCAGATGGTGGATATCGCCGAACAGCTTATGCTGAAGTGGGAACGGCTGAATGCAGACGATGAGATAGATGTGGCCAGAGACATGACCGGCCTAACCTTGGACACTGTTGGCCTATGTGGATTTGATTTTAGATTTAACTCATTTTATCGGGAAGACTTCCACCCGTTTATTGGCGCCCTTACCCGTACACTTGAAACCAGCATGCTGCAGCGGCAGCTGCCCCTTGAAGACATCACCTTGCGCTCTCGGTTTAAGCAGCAGGACCAAGACGTGCAGTACATGAACACACTGGTGGATGACATTATCTCTGAGCGTCGCCGCAGCGGTGGTGACCAAAACGACCTGCTTAACTTTATGCTAGCAGGCAAAGACAAAGTCACTGGCGAAGGCTTGTCTGATGAAAACATACGCTTCCAGATAAATACCTTTTTGATCGCCGGTCATGAGACCACATCCGGTCTTTTGTCTTTCACCATGTATTACTTGCTCAAAAATCCGAACGTGCTCGCCAAAGCCTACGCCGAAGTCGATGACATACTGGGTCATGATATCGCCCAACCACCAACCATCGCACAAATAGGCAAGCTGGATTATGTGCGCGCCATTTTATCTGAGTCTTTGAGGCTGTGGCCCACGGCACCGGCTTTTAGCTTAGCCCCGCTTAAAGACGAAATGGTTGCAGGCAAATATCCGTTAAAGAAAGGCAGTTACATCACCGTGTTGCTGCCCATGTTGCACAGAGACAAATCGGTATGGGGTGAGGATGCGGAAGTGTTTAATCCGGATAATTTCTCCCCAGAAGCAGAAGCGGCCCGGCCTGCCTATGCCTATAAACCGTTTGGCAATGGCCAACGAGCCTGCATTGGCCGGCAGTTTGCTATGCAAGAAGCGATACTCGTGTTGGGAATGATCCTGCAAAGGTTTCAGCTGTTTGATCACACAAACTATGAATTAAAGATTAAAGAAACGCTTTCATTAAAGCCTGACGGTTTTTACATGAAAGTAAAACCAAGGCCCGAAATAGTTCGGGGCGCACGAACCTCCGCTGCAAATACTGCAACTGACACTAGTGCCAGCGAGGCTCTTTCGGTGCAGCGACCTAGCCACGGCACCAAGCTTTATGTGCTTTACGGCTCCAATTTGGGTTCCACTGAAAACCTCGCTCGCGAGATCGCCTCGGCCGGCGACCTTAATGGCTTTGATACCAGCTTGGCCACTCTTGATGAATACACTAGCAAGCTGCCTACCGATGGGCCGGTGATTATTGCCTCTGCCAGCTACAACGGCGCGGCACCAGACAATGCGGCTAAATTTGTTGATTGGATAAAAACCGCCAAAGCAGACGATGTAAACGGTGTTCAGTTTTCCGTGTTCGGCTGCGGCAACCGTGATTGGGCGTCTACCTACCAAGACATTCCAAGACTAATAGATGACCGTTTATCTGAACTTGGAGCGAGCCGATTCAGTGAGCGGGTAGAAGGTGATGCCAGAGAAGGGCTAGACGGCACGTTTCAAGAATGGCTAACCACTCTTTGGCCAAGCATAGGTAAGACTCTTGGGCTCAGCATCGATTTCAGCATAGCCATCGACAAGCCGCCTCTTTATCAAGTAGAGGTTTCTCACAGCGTTACAGGCAACCCTGTGGCTAGCACTGCCGGCGCCATGCCCATGAAAGTGCTTGAAAACCGAGAGTTACAAAACACTGAGCAATCCGGCCGATCAACTCGCCACGTTGTGGTGGAATTACCTGAGGGAATCGATTACCAGCCCGGTGATCATCTTTGTGTCATCGGCAAAAATAATCCCGCAACCGTTACGCGTGCCCTCACTCTTTTTGGGTTTGATGAAAATTCATATATTAAAGTGGATGTAGCAGGCGGACGCCGCAGCCCTTTTCCTAGCGGAAGCACGTTTTCTGTAAAGCGCTTAGCCGAAGTCTACGGAGAGCTGCAAGCAGTGGCCACCCAAAACGACCTTGCACTGATGGCAAAGCACACTCGGTGTCCTAATACGCAGGCTCAGTTAGAAGCACTGGCTAACGCCGCTGATAATGGACTTTACAGAGCGGAAGTTTTCACTAAACGCAAATCAGTTTTAGATCTGTTAGAAGAATTCCCAGCCTGTGAATTGCCTTTCGAAAACTATATGGAAATGATTCCGTGGATGTCGCCGCGCTATTACTCTATTTCTTCCTCCAACAAAGCCAGTCCTGGTCAGTGCTCGATGTCGGTTGGGATTGTGGAAGGCCCAGCGTTTTCTGGCAATGGCCACTATGAAGGGGTTTGCTCAACTTATTTGCGAGACATCAAAGCGGGCAATACGGTGCAGGCAGTAATCAAAAAGCCCACCAATAATTTTCGCTTACCTGAAGACCCAGCCACGCCGATTTTAATGATTGGCCCCGGCACTGGAGTGGCGCCTTTTGTGGGGTTTATACAAGAACGTAAAGCACTTAAAGACGCAGGAACCTCTTTAGGCGAAGCCCATTTATTCTTTGGCTGCCGGCACCCGGAGCAGGACTTCATTTATAAAACTGAGCTGGAACAAGCGCAGGATCAAAACCTCGTTTCGCTGCACACGGCGTTTTCACGACTCACAGATGAACGAATTTATGTGCAAGACAGCATAAAGAAAAACTGGTCAGCCCTTTGGCCACTCTTGCAACAAAATGCGGTCATTTACATTTGTGGCGACGGCGCCAAGATGGAACCGGATGTAAAGAGCACATTGATTCAGCTTTATATGGAAGAAACCGACTTACCTTTACAACAGGGACAAGCATGGCTAGAGCAGTTAATTGAAGAAGGCCGCTATGTGTTGGATGTTTGGGCGGGGTAAATTCTCGCTTATGCATTAAAAGCAGTTGAGAACAACGACACCTTAAATTCAGCTCTTGCGTCTTTTCTCAGCGTGATGGCTTTGTATTTTTGGCTTGGATTTAACTTTAATTTAGCTTCAAGTTAACTTCAAATTAGCTGCATTCGCTTGGCCCATTCATCTTATCGGAAATCCATTCATCGGCCTCGCCGCGAGTCCGAAAGACCTTGACTCTTTCCAGCGTGTCTTCCGCCCGTCCGCCCCAGAGCCGGCTCATACCAAACGCAAAATCCTCCGGTGCCACAACCACCATTACGCCAGTCGGATTCTCTTCCAGAGCGCGCTTCGAAGCCAGCGCGCTCTCTTTCACCGCTTCTACAGATACTTCAAAACTTTTAAGGTCAGTTAAATCACTAAGAGAATAACGGTAGGTTTTAACTTCTTCATAGGCGCTAAATTTTTCTGCGGTGCAGTCTCTAAATTCCTTGTCTGTTAGCACACCTGAATAGTTGGTAACCACAACACCTTCAGCTTTTTTATAAATTATCTCGTATGGCATAGCCCCTCCCAGAGTGTAGCTACTCAATGTCAGAATAGAGGCTTTAAGGTATGAATTCAATTGGGGCAATCTAGTCTTCACAATTTTACCCTCTTGATCTTAGCTCAGCTGGCCCCATATCAACCTGAGCTGTACTGTCTTTCTCTTGAATTCACTCATCTCGTTAAATTTGAGTTTCAGTTTATTTTTCAATTTCTTTTTCAATTTAATAAGGAAACCCATGTCGTTATCAATGTATGAAAGCTCTGTTCCCGTTCTTAGTCGCAATCTACGCAATCTGTCTGCACTCCTTCAAAAAGGCGCTGACCACGCCTCCGCAAATGATATTGACAGCACTGTCATCATTAATGCGCGCCTGTTTCCAAACATGTTGCCACTCTCAAGCCAGGTTCAAATTGCCTGTGATGTAAGCAAAGGCGCTGCTGCTCGTTTGTCTGGCACCGAAGCGCCCAGTTACGAAGACAATGAATCCACTTTCGAAGAGCTGCAAGCACGAATCAGCAAAACTCTGGAGTTTCTCAATTCAGTGTCGGCAGACTCTATTGAAGGAACCGAGGAAAAAGAAGTGACGTTGCAAGCGGGCCCTCAAGAATTCAAATTCACTGGCAAAGTGTATTTGCAGTCGTTTGTGCTTCCTAATGTGTACTTTCATGCCGCCACGGCCTACAACATCCTGCGGCACAATGGCGTTGAACTGGGCAAACTAGATTTTCTTGGCGCGCCCTAACAACAGCGACGCTATGACAGGTCAGGTGGGTTGGTCTTTTTTAACCAGCGGCGGTAAATTTTCTCATTACAAGGCATGCTAGCCAATGAGTCAGCAATGAGGCTATTCCCACCACTCCTGCCGCTGCAACAGGAAGGACACCGCCGAAGGTATAGGTCATCCCCATCACAAAGCCCACGACCAGTTCGCCTCGGTAAAGCGGATAAAAAATTCCAACAGGAAATAGTATGAGCAGCATGTTGGACGTAATCTCATCACGTCCAAACTCGAAGCCTGCGGCCATGATCGCGCCGTAGGCTATCGCGGCCATGAAACGAAGTACCATGGCTTCTGGAAAACCCAACCACGTTGATTCAGATTGAGCTGATTCGTTCGCAGGAAAAAGTATCCAAGCTAGGGCTGGCACTGACAACATGCCCCACCAATTGGAGATTCCCGGCATGTCCGCACTGGCCAGGAGATGGTGAGTCACCACTCCGCCTTTAATAATTTCCCCCGCCAATAACAGCGCGACAAACCCTGCCACCCCAAGTGTAAATTGAATACGTTGCTTTTGATGGCTGAAATCTTTCATGGCCTACTGCCTCTCAATTGGGTTCTATGCTCACTTTAATTAAGAGACGTTATCTAAGCCAATAAGTTACAGGTTGCGTCCGGTCTATTTGGCCTCGGTGACGTTGAACAGCAGCTGGTCCGCATCGACCAGCGTCAACGTGACCTGATATTTCAATCCATTTGCAAACAATTCGTTGATGCGAAGCTCGTTATTTGCAAAAGTTGCCAAGGACGCTGAAGTCGAATCAGCGAGTTCTTGAGTACCCGTCAACTTAAATTGCAAGCTCGCTGCATCAACTAACGTAAAACTCAGACTGTAGGTCTTACCGTTGAGTTCAAGTATCGGAACAGATAAAACACCATTCAGAAAATTAGACTGCTTGCAGAGATAATACTCACACTGAATAGTATCTATCCGATCTAGAATCGTTTTACTCATGGCATCGTCAAAATTCTCATTGAAATAGTTCCACCGCTCTGGAATTCCCACTGGCGAAAGTTTCGTAGAAACTGCAGCAAAATCAGCTTTGGTTTTTGGCGCTATCGATCGGTAATGGGTCAGCCGCGTCGCAAACTGTTCCGGCACAGGATAGCTTTTAAGCTGTGCGTTAAGTTCAGCTGTGGGTGGCACACCCCAAAACTTAAAGACTGGCGCCAAATTGAGGTTCAAAGCAGCAGATGCAGTGGAAATAAAGTCATCGTCAGTTATGCCGTAGTTATACGCTTTGTTATCACGTACACCGCGGTCGTAAAACGCACCGTGTATCTTGCCTACGGCATCCCACCCAAGCATTCCCGCAATATCCACAAGCCGAGCCCAACTCCGCGTTTGATACCGCACTTCATTGTCAAACGCACTCATGCTCAAACGCTTGCCCTGCTGCCAGTTTAGAGAAATCATCGTATCTAACGCGGCATCATCGCGGCTGTATTGCTGAAAACCAGAGAATTTAAGCGCAGTGTCAATATCTGCTTCCATCACTTGGTTATAAACAATCATCGCCAACATATGAACGTTAGATTCAAGTTCTTGAAACTCTAAAGTGGGCAGGTTGTGTAGATGTCCCCATTCATGCCACAGCGTAGAACTAAATGCACGAGTAGCAAAATCGTCACCGTCATTGGCGAAGAAATTTTCCTTCAGATGAATTAAAGGCGATGCATAAGACGGGTCAGCGGCCCAATCTACCCCCAAGGCACCTAGCTCACTGTCTGGATAGATGGGATAGCTCGCGGTCAGCGCAGTATTTATAACCGTAACCCAACGGTCATAAGCTAACCATTCAGGCCGAAATCGTTTCAATGGCCTTCCTGCCATTCTATTAACTTGCTCGAAAGCACTATCAAAGAAGGTCAGCACCTTGGCAGGGTCTGTATACAGCTTTGCTGTGTTCATAGGCAGAGTTGCTGAAAAACTTTCGCTATGTAACTCAAACCAAGGTACGTGCCATTTGTTAACTTCCGCTTGAAATGCAGCAAGATCTGCACTGTGCCCTGAAAGATTTAACGTGGAAAACATGGGCATTTTTATCCCACCATTTATGACAACATCGATGTTTCCCAATTCACTTCCGTCAGGCACTTCGAAGTAAATGCCACCACCCAAAGGGTTCGCTATTTGAGTGGTAGTGTTGGTTACTGAAAAGAGATTAGAAATTCTTGGCAGGCGATTGAACCGATCCCAAGTTTCCTCCATATCGCCGCGCTGAATTCCGATTCTAATTTTCAATCCTGCGGTGATCGCATTCTCGGGAACGGTAATAGAAATAAGCTCGCCCGGGCCTGCATAAAAACCAGTGGGGCGGATAACCGTTGCTTGATCGTTAAGCAATATAGCTGGATCAGTTTTATAGTTGCCGTTGATCTGCACATTGCCGGTTATCCGTGGCGCTGCATCGCTGACGCTGCCAGGGAAGCGTTCACCCGCTTCAAATTTTACTCCGGCAATCGTGCTAACGCTGGCGTCAGTAAACAAGTTATCGAAAATCCATTGTTGTAAATAAAATGCTAGAAGCGATGATGGAGAAAAAGTGCTCGGATTGACCGGCTCTCTTTCTGGAAAAAAGGGTTCGTTGGCACTTTCATAGGCGGTTAAAAATGCAAGTGCCTCGGTTTCAACTGCCGTCCATGAACCACCGAAAGAAGTAAAGAACGTTTGCAACATATCTTTTTGAGCTTGCTCATCAAGTGATAACTGACCCTGAACAAGCCGTGTCATCTGCGAAAGTATTGAAGTGAGCTCTGACGCACTGCCAGTCTGGTTAGGGAACTCAATCACCAGTTTATCGATATCTAGGGTTATATCTGCGCCGCGAGGGTTTGCGGCTGGAAATCCGCCAAGGAATAATTGAGCCTTACTGGCACCAATATTAGGCGCGTAGCCTGGGCCCGCATTCAAGTGTTCAATGAGTTTGGCCACGATCAGCTTGTTTTCATTGCTGAAAATTATGTTGTTGGGGATGCCGTTATAAGTAGCTTCAATGCGCGGGCGGTCGGAATTGAGGTAAGTAACCAAGTCAACCTCAGTCCATTGGTTGGATTTAACCTCCCCTAAAGAAAAGCGATAGCCTTCTCCTAAATCACCACTGCTTCTGGTTTCGCCATCACCGGCCAGTAACACTAATTCATAGCGCTCTTCTACCTTTAAAATTCCTAAGAAAATACCCCGGTCTCGCTGATCTCCTGGGTGTGTCGCTATGATGCTTCTAAAAATTGAATTGGGGCAGCAGGGGCTTCCGCCCACAATCGAGCCATCCAAATTAGTCTTAAAACGTAAATTGATGCCAATGGTTTCATTCGCATCCCACTGGTCAAGAATAGACACAGGAAGACCAATAAAGTCATCATTGCCGAGCCTTACGTATTGATTATCAGAGTCTTGACCAAAGACACTGGGGCCGGTGAAATTCTGAAACGCAGTGCTATCGTTGAGCACTCCAGCATTTTGCATCAGATAATTGGTGGCAGGAAAATTGCCGCTTGCATCATTTAGGTTGCCACTAAATTCGTAGCTTGCAGTTTGTGCGATTGCCACTTGTCCCAAGCAAGCTGCAGCACACAGGTATATCATGAAATTTCGCTTGCTGTAGGCAGACCTAACCGCGCAGATTGAAAGAATAAGTTCTTGTAGGAGCATCTTGCTCTCCTTGTTCTCAGGTATTTACAACATTAATCAGAAATGACAATCAACATTAAGACTATGCATCACTCAGGCTTAATTCCCCAGTAATAAGTATCGGCGACGCATCAATGTCCTCTGCATCCATCATCACCGCAATACGTTGCATGGAGCCAATAAGTTGATGCTGTTCCCAGCGTTCTAACTTTCGAAACTCATTTAAAAAGCCCGCCTGCAATGGCTCAGGCGCAAGCTCTATCATCTTCCGCCCTTTGTCTGTGAGGATGACTTCAACCACCCGCTTATCTTCGACAGATTTTTGCCTGAGCACCAATTGATTACGCTCCATACGGTCGATCAAGCTGGTGACCGTGGCCTGAGACAACTGCACTTCTTTGGCGATATTACTAGGCGATGCTTTCGCTAGTTTGGCGGCTGCTTCCAACACTAAGAGCTGTGAGGTTGTTAGGCCGGTTTCTCGTTGCAGCTTCTTGGAATGCAAGTCTATAGCGCGCGTGGTTCGCCGCAGGGCAATTAACAGTTCTTCGTAATCTTTCATAGGGGATACTCAAGGTTCGATCTGGCTCGGGTCTATTCTAAATCGAAAAACAGCCTTCATCGTCATACTAATTTACTAAATTACTTCGATTTCTAATTAAATTTTGCTCAGCAGAATAAACCGCACTCTGCCAGCAACAGCACAATGTTTGGGAGATATAGTGTAATAAATTGATTTTATTCAATAATTGGGTCGAATTTTCTCACATACACCAGACTTTAATGGAAAAAAGGCAAATAAAATACTTTCAATACGTTATAATTTCGCCAGAATTTTAAACTGTCTCCGAAAAGACAAGGTGCATTTATGTTTCGCAAAAAACAGCTACCCCTCGCCATCGCTATAGCAGGCAGCGCAATTGCTCTGCCTGCCCAAGCTCAAATCGAGGAGATTCTAGTCACAGCTACTAAGAGAGAGGAAAGCATGCAGGACGTGCCTGTTGCAGTTTCCGCTCTCACAGAGGAGTCACTAGATCAGCTGGGGGTCGCTAATTTTGAAGACTATTTGCTGCAGCTACCTAACGTGACCGCAGGCGGCAGCGGCCCAGGTCAAAACACCATTTACATTCGCGGAGTGGCCTCCACCACACCTGGCCTTACTACCGCAGGTGTTGCAGGCCTAGCACCCAACGTTGCACTTTATCTTGATGAACAACCCTTAGCACAGCCGGGCAGAAATCTTGATGTGTACGCAGCCGACATGCAGCGGGTGGAAGTGTTGGCAGGCCCTCAAGGCACTTTATTTGGCGCAAGCTCACAGGCTGGCACAGTGCGGCTTATCACCAACAAGCCTGATCTTAATGCCTCCAGCGCTAAGCTCAATTTTGGAACTTCATTCACTAAAGACGGTGAAATGAGCAACAACGTCGAAGGCGTGGTTAACTTACCCGTTACTGACACGTTTGCCCTTCGAGGTGTTGTCTATGTGGATAACCAAGGCGGCTATATCGACAATGTTGCCGGAACCCGCAGCGTAAGCGAAAGTGCTCGCTTTCGTCCTGAAGGCACAATGCGTGCTAACGGACTGCCGGTTGCAGCTGGTCGAGCTGGCTTCCAAGCCACCGATGACCTCAGCGGCGTACGTTTCATAGACGCCAACAATAGTAATCGAGTTGAAGAAGATTTTAACGATGCCACGTACTCAGGCTTTAGACTCAGTGGCCTTTGGGAAATTAACGAGGATTGGAATTTAACTGTCGCTCACGCCCAACAAGAGCTAGAAACAGAGGGTGTATTCTTTACCGACCCTGATCTGGGCGATCTTGAAATTCAGCGCTACCAAGAAGACTCCCTAGAAGACACGTTCAGCAACACGAGTTGGACATTGAAGGGCATGCTAGGTGAATTGGAAGTTGTTTATGCTGGCGCTTTCACAGATAGGGAAGCCGACCAACTAGTGGACTACTCCGACTACTTGTTTGTAGGTCAGTATCTGCCTTACTACGTGTGTGATGGCAGCGTAACTTATCCGGGCGGCGCTCCCATGGGCACTTGTCAGGCACCTAACCTGTTTGTGAACAGCGACACCGAAACTGAATTCAATACTCACGAGATTCGCTTCGCAACAAACCCAGACCGGCCTATAAGTGCGACATTTGGCGCTTTTTACAGCGACCTTGAGCTGCAAGAACTGAACAGCTTCACATACCCTGGCTCTACCGAGGCAATAGCTTTCAACGGAACCCGAGGCTTTGGTCCTAACTTTTCTGCTCAAGGCGCCACTGTTCGCGATACCGGTCAATGGCCGGAGGGCGTTATTTTCCGCAACGACGTGGTTCGTACAGACGAGCAGCAAGGCGTTTTCGGCGAAGTGACTTTTGATTTAAGCGACCAATTCTCTTTGATTGCAGGTGCTCGTTGGTATGACATTGAAGTAGACCTGAAAGGCAGCGCCGCCGGTTCATTTGGAAACTTTGGTGCCACCACCGACAACAATGCCGGTAACAACCTAGATACTTTGTTCAGCAATCCAAATCCTGACACAGCATCAACTGATGGCATCATCACTAAATTCAGCGCAAATTGGACGCCCAACGCCAACACTTTAGTGTATGCCACTTTCTCTGAAGGGTTTAGACCAGGACTGCTTAATCGCCCGGGTGGAGCTACCAACCCAGCCGGAACGTTTACCGTGCCATTTGCTATCGATACTGATGATTTAACCAATCTTGAATTTGGCTGGAAGACTGATCTCTTAGATAATCAGCTGCGGTTCAACGGTGCCATTTTCTTCTCAGAAATAGAGAACTTGCAGACCACTATCTTTGACCCAAGCATCACTAATCTGTTTTTCTCAGACAATGCAGCCGATGCTGAAGTATCCGGGATTGAAGGTGACTTTATTTGGGCGCCGAGTTCTGTAGATGGGCTGACTGTTACTGGGGCATTCTCATTCCTGGACACCGAAATCACCAAAGTGATTACACCAACAAATGATGTCATTGTAGGCGACTCATTAGCATTCGCGCCGGAGGTGCAATTCAATCTCCGTGCTCGCTATGAATGGGACATCGGCTCTGGCCGAGTTGCCCATGTGATGCCACATGTCACTTATTCCGATGATGCCTACAGCGACATCATCACTATCAATCGTGACAAAATGGATAGCTGGGTAATGTTTGGCATGACAGCTGGCATCAGTGATGATCAATGGACGGTAGATGTCTTTGCTGAAAACATCGGCGATGAGCGTGCTGAAATAGCTAACTCGTTTATCTATGACCGGCAGCGAGTTACCTATGCCAGACCATTTAACGGTGGTGTTAGAGTCTCTTACGATTTCTAATTAGCCATGCTCTGTGTTGTCTCAAGTCATTTAACATCAGGCACCCATCGAGGGTGCCTATGACTTTATCCTCTACAAAAAGCGCGCCGGAAAAATCTGCCCAAGATCTAGAAGGCGTGCAAAAGTTAATCCAAGGTCGGCAGTTTTCAGCTGCGCTAAACGAACTGGAACAGCTTCTCAATAAAAACTCGGAAGACGCAGAAGCACTGTATATGCAGGCCGTTTGTCTGCGCTATACCCAACAGTATTCAGCAGCACTGGACACCATTGCTCGACTTAAAGCACTGCAGCCAGAGCACGGCCGTGCCCATCAAGAAGAAGGTTACAACCAACGGGCTATAGGAAACATTCCCAGCGCCTTGCAGGCTTTCGAGCGTGCCTGCTTTTACAATCCTGCCCTAGAAGCAAGTTTTAAAGCTCGCATTGAACTCATAAACCAACAGGCTGACCGTTCAAGGCTTCCCCAGATACAAACCCAGTTAAAGCAGCTACAAGCTCTGCCTAAGCCCTTGGTTGCAGTCGTTGATTTAATTTCCATGGGCAAGCTGTTAAAGGCAGAAGATCTGTGCCGTCAATTTTTGAAAAAGCTTCCCCACCACATTGAAGCCATGAGACTGCTGGCTGACATCGGCATGCGTCTAGGCATCTTGGAAGATGCCGAAGTGCTTTTGAAAAGCGCAAACCAGCTGGCTCCGCAGGATACTCGTGTTCACATGGACTATATTCAAGTGCTGCAGAAACGCCAGCAACATGCCGCCGCCATGAAAGAGGCCACCCGCTTGCTTGAGCGGGAACCGGACAATCCCCAGTTTCAATCTATCTATGCGGTCCAATGCATGCAGTCGGGGGATTTCAATCAAGCGCTCGATAAGTTTGATGCCATTCTCAATACCCTGCCTAGTGATCCGATCACACTCACATCCAAAGGCCACGCACTAAAAACCAAAGGTGATACCGACAATGCCATTCAAAGCTATAAAGATGCAATCGCCGCTCATCCAAGGCACGGTGAAGCTTTCTTCTCGCTCGCTAATCTAAAGACCTATAGATTTAGCGATGATGAGATGGAGCATATGCTTCAGTTGCAGGCAGACCCCAATCTAAGCTTCATGGAAAAAGTGCATGTCTGCTTTGCATTAGGTAAAGCCTTTGAAGACCAAGGAGAAATCCCACAGTCTTTTGCCTTTTATGAGAAAGGCAATTCCATGAAGAAATCCCAGAGTAAATACAACAAAGAGCAGGTCAGCCAGGAGCTAGACCTGCAACGCCAGACAGTAACCAAGACACTGCTGGAAAGCCGATGCGACTGGGGGCACGATAGCCCAGCGCCGATTTTTGTCTTGGGCATGCCAAGAGCCGGATCCACTCTCATTGAGCAAATCCTCTCAAGCCATAGCCAAGTAGATGGCACCCTAGAGCTACCGAATGTTTTGTCTTTATCGCAAAAACTGCGCAGACAGAAAGTGACCGGAACCACACCTGGATATCCGGGAATTTTAGAACTCTTAGATCAAAAAGACTTTAGCCGATTTGGCCAAGACTTTATTAGCGACACGCGTATACACCGGCAAGGGGCTCCCTATTTCATAGACAAAATGCCCAATAATTTTCGCCACATTGGGCTTATCAAGTTAATGCTCCCAAATGCAAAAATTATTGATGCTAGACGGAATCCGCTGGACTGCTGCTTTAGTGGATTTAAGCAGCTGTTTGCCGAGGGGCAAGAGTTTAGCTATTCCCTAGAGGACATTGGGCAATACTACAAAGACTATGTAAGACTGATGGACCACTGGGACTGCGTGTTACCGGGATTTGTATTGCGCGTGCATAATGAAGACGTGATTGAAGACTTGGACACTCAAGTAAAACGAATGCTAGATTTTTGTGAATTGCCTTTTGAACAAGCTTGTATTGATTTTCACAAGACTAAACGCAATGTGAGAACGCCGAGCTCAGAGCAAGTTCGTAGACCGGTCAACCGGTCTGGTGTTGATCAGTGGAAGAAGTATGAAGCGCACCTAGCACCCTTGATTAGCACTCTTGGTGCTGAACTTACCGAATTATCGATCGGGAAAAATTAGACACAAGATTTTAGTTAGACTATTTTCGTCAAACAAATTTAGCCAAACATTTTTAGACAAACAACAGCAGCTTCAAACAGACTGCAGAGAAATTACTCATGACTGAATCGGTGCCAGAGCCTCAAGCTGCTCCCCCTGTGAATCCGAAACTTCTGGATTCCGTCTGCAAACCCGTGTTTTTTATTTCAGCGGCGCTGATCGTCTTAGTCTGCGTATACGGAGCCGGTTTTAGCGAACATGCAGCAGTTACTTTTAACGGCATTCAGCGCTGGCTAACCGTAAATTTTGGTTGGTTTTACATGTCCACCATCGCCTTCTTTTTTGGTTTTGTCATCTATCTTGCGTTTAGCCGGTTTGCCAACATTAAGCTGGGACCTGACGATTCTGAACCGGAGTATAGCTACCTTAGCTGGTTTGCCATGTTGTTCAGTGCTGGCATGGGTATTGGGCTTCTTTTTTTCGGCGTCTCAGAACCCCTCACTCACTTCGCACAACCACCCACGGGAATCGGCAGCACGCCAGAAGCCGCCGCTCGGGCAATGGAAATCACGTTTTTTCACTGGGGCGTTCAGGCTTGGTCAGTCTATATTGTAGTGGGGCTCTCCCTGGCCTATTTTTCATTTCGGCACGGCTTGCCGCTGGCTGTCCGCTCAGCACTCTACCCGCTCATTGGAGATAAAATACATGGCCCCATCGGTCACGCTGTAGACATATTCGCGGTCTTGGGCACGATGTTTGGTGTGGCCACTTCGTTAGGTCTTGGCGTTATGCAGGTGAATGCCGGATTAAGCTTCTTATTCGATGTAGAAGTGTCTACCTATGTTCAGATTTTGCTAATTATAGGTATCACAGCAATGGCAACGGTATCGGTTGTTGCTGGTCTTGATGCGGGCATACGTCGGCTCAGCGAACTAAACCTGCTGCTTGCTTTAGTCATGCTGGTCTTTATTCTGCTGGCCGGACCCACCGCCACACTCCTAGGTGCGTTTTTACAAAACATCGGCGGCTATTTTTCAAGCATGGTTGAAATGACTTTCAATATCTACGCTTATGAGCCTATCGAATGGATGGGTGATTGGACTCTTTTCTACTGGGCTTGGTGGATTTCTTGGTCCCCATTCGTAGGTATGTTTATCGCGCGTATCTCTCGAGGCAGAACCATTCGGGAATTTATTATAGGTGTCCTCTTAGTCCCTGCAGGTTTCACTTTCCTTTGGCTTTCTCTTTTCGGGAATACTGCTCTCACTATGGAGCTGGCCAGCAACGGCATTGATCTTGTCACTGTAGCGCTGGAAGACTCACCCACCGCTCTATTTGTCATGCTAGAACAACTACCATGGTCAAACGTAATGTCGCTGGTAGCTACGCTGTTGATCATCACATTCTTTGTTACGTCATCCGATTCCGGTTCTTTGGTGATTGATATTATTACCTCTGGCGGCAATGAAGACCCACCTGTGTGGCAACGGATTTTCTGGGCGGTCACCGAAGGAGCTGTCGCTGCAGCCTTGCTGCTTGCTGGCGGCTTAGCAGCGTTGCAAACTGCTGCAATTAGCAGCGCCTTACCCTTTGCGTTTGTCATGCTGCTAATGTGTCTGGGGCTCTATAAAGGCTTGCAGTCCGACCGTATAAAGAGGCCTAATCGATCGTTCCAAGTTCCAGTTCCCCAATCTCCTTCTGCCAAAGACTGGCAGCAACGACTGCGCGCACTCACCGGCGACCACTGCCAGCAAGATGTTCGAGAATTTATCGACAGTACAGTGCGACCTGCCATGGAAGCCGTATCCGCTCAGATTGATAAAACCCAACTGGAACCCACCATAGAAGAAAGTAACGCCATGATTCGACTTGTCATAGATCATGGAGCAGGTGCTGGCTTTAAGTATGAAATACGTCTACGGGAATATGGTATTCCCTCTGTAGCTTTTCCAAAGCTGCCAAAGCGAGACAACGAAAAAACTTACTGGCGCGCCGAGGTTCATTTAGCCGAGGGTCCCCAGGACTATGACGTGGCAGGCTATAGCAGCGAACAGCTTACGGGGGATCTACTCGCTCAATTTGAAATGTACATGCAGTTTTTGCACGCTAAAACCTAAGACAAAAGCACTTAAAAACAATCGCTGCTTGATCTCGTTATTGAGCTAACAAGACTATGCTGTCTCTTTCTGAGACTCGCCGTGAACACGTCCTTGTGGGCTCGGCGCCCGCTCCCGGCGGGCGACGGCCTCAGAAAGAGACAGCACACTAATACCGTCACACATCCACGCTTTAGACTTATCTTTGCAGCTATTTTCCTAGCAGATATTCAACGATTTGGGTGCCAGCTTCTTCTGCTGAGTTCACCGCTGTATCAATCCTAATCTCTGGATTATTAGGTTTTTCGTAGGGGCTATCAAAACCAGTAAAGTTTTGAATTAATCCTTGCCGCACTTTTTTATACAGCCCTTTGGGGTCGCGCTGTTCACACAGCGCTAAGCTTGCATCTACATGGACTTCGATGAACTCTCCGGTAGTAAAAAGAGAACGAGCCATTTGCCGCTCAGCATCAAAAGGCGAGATAAAACTAGCGATAACTATCAACCCAGCATCAAGCATCAGCTTGCTCGTTTCTGCGATACGACGAATGTTTTCGACCCTGTCAGCATCAGTGAATCCTAGGTCTTTATTGAGCCCATGCCGAACATTGTCTCCGTCGAGCAAGTAAGCGTGCTTTCCCATTGCTAGGAGTTTCTTCTCCACCACATTGGCAATGGTAGATTTACCGGAAGCGGAAAGCCCAGTGAGCCATACTATTTTGGGTTTTTGATTTTTGAGCTTAGAACGGGCAGATTTATCAACCGACACAGCCTGCCAATGCACATTACTAGCACGGCGCAGGCTATGGCGGATGTTCCCTTTGGCTAGAACCTCGCCACTCTCATTTCTTAACAAAAACCGCGACGTATTAAGCTCGGTGGTATCAGGATCAATCGCAATACTGCGATTAAGGGCGAAGTT
This sequence comes from Pseudohongiellaceae bacterium, assembly GCA_045106275.1. Lineage (GTDB taxonomy): Bacteria > Pseudomonadota > Gammaproteobacteria > Pseudomonadales > Pseudohongiellaceae > UBA9145. Next base: position 17,191 of record JBGCEK010000077.1, read on the forward strand.
ACCCACAAAAGTTTGGAATTGAGAAACACTATCGGCCGCTATTTTTTCTTCACTACCTTCATCAACTCGGTACTTTAGTTTGCTAATGGTTGCATCGGCAAGCTGCCCTGCACAGTCTAATAAGTACTGGCGACCCGGCAGCATCTTTTGCTCGGCCAACCAATGAACTTGAGCTTCGAATTGATCAACCGCGTCGGGACGACTGTCTGCATTTGCGACTATTTCAGCAACGGAAAGATCTGACCGGCTTAGGGCGGCGTCCAGAGAAACCGATAACTGACCTTCAAAAGACTGCACACTTTGTACTGAGTGTAATTCGCCGCTGTTGCAGAAAATCAGTGCGTCACCCAAATTCAACTCACCATTTAAGGGTTCCAGCGTCACTTTTTCCGCTTCGGTTGAAATCAGCTTCGCTCGAAACTGATTGCCTGAACTATGATTCATAGAGCGTGGCTCGCTAACAATTCGATCATCTAATAATTCATCCCTGCTTTCAATGATGCAAGGAATACAGTCTTCATACTAGCGTTTCACAGCTATCGCTTGGATTTCAAAGTGGGCGCCAAACAGTAAACTGCCGGCGCCAATGAACGCTCGGGCAGGAAATTCTTCGGAAAAGTAAGTGCGGTACACATCGTTGAACACTTCATAGAGCGACAAATCAGAGCAGAAAATTTGAACATAGGTTAGGTCATCCATCGTCATGCCTGCATCTTCAAGTTGGCCTTTGATACCATTTAATACATTGCGCGCTTCGATCGCTGGGTCAGACGGAACTTGCCGATCTTCATTCAAGCCCAGAGTCCCAGAAATATAAAGGGTATTGTCCGCTAGGACCGCACCGCTAAACGGAGACACACCTTCTTGAGAAGGGTGGTTAGGATTAATGTGGGTTCTCTCTTGCGCGAACACGGATAGCGAAGCTAGCGCAGAGACAGTAAAGGCCGTAGCAACGAGTGGGGTTAGTATTTTCATGGCAATGTTAGCTCTTATAATCAGATTAGAAAGAGCATGACCGGCAATCCACATTGGCGCAAGCTCGATTTCAAAACTTCTCTCTAAAATTCATGACTTTAGGGCCGTAAAACCCAAACATCAGATTTTTTTCCAGTTTTCTGTTAATAATCTCCCTGCTCTATCGTCTTTTATATTATGGGAGACTTAGCAATTACATTGAATACCAAAACAGACAAGGGCGAAGCCCGCAGGCCAGCTAACTTTGATGAGCTTTTCAATAATCATCAAGAGAAGGTCCTGCTGGCAGCTTATCGAGTAACTGGCAATTTGCAGGATGCTGAGGACGTGCTGCAGAGCGTCTTTCTGCGCCTTTTAAAGCGCCAAGATCAGGCGTTGTCTGCAGACAATACCGGTGCTTATCTGTGCAAGTCGGCGATCAATGCCAGCCTTGATTTATTGCGGTCCCGGCGCCGGAACCCAACCGAATCAATCAATGAAGAAACACTCCCATCCAGTCACGGCGCTGCCGAAGGTGATGCTCTCCAATCAGAGCAACGCCGGCATCTACGCCTAGCGCTATTAGCTCTAGATCAACGTGCAGCTGAGGTGTTTGCCCTGCGCATGTTTGAGGATTTCAGCAATATTGAAATAGCAGCATTGCTGGATACTTCTCCTAATAGCGTCGCGGTTGCTTTCCATAAAGCCCGCGCCCAACTTCAACATACTCTTGGTGAACTCGAAGGAGAAAACCGATGAAAGACGACACAGTTAAAAATGAGACACTCGATGAGGCTATCGCTGCGATCAAAGCAGATACGCTTTCTGCCGCTGAACGCGGTGACGCTCGAGCAAGAGTTGAGGCTGCGCTAGCCAGCCATCGAGGCCCTCAAGAAATCGTTTCAAACTCGCCGAACACCTTGGACTCCTCTGCCGCGGAAAATTGGGATTCAATAGAGGATTATATTTCGGCTATACCTGCCTATTTGGCCAACCAGCTATCACCCAAGCAAGCCCTTTTGTTTGAAGAGGAAAGGCGTCAATCATTGCCGCTTAGGCGAGCCTTGAGAGAAGCCCGAGGCGCTGATAGGGAAGCGTTAGCGGGGCTAGGTGTTCGTAAACCCAATAAACTGCGTTGGTTTGCCGCCGCTGCAACTGTCGCCGCTGTTGCTATCGCTTTATTTATTACTCTTCCTGACCTACCTTCTTTCAATCAAACTCAAGTTGCCCAAGTCGATGAAATTGATGGCGAACTTTATCAATTAGTTGACGGCGGTTTAGTAGCTCTGGAACCGGGAACCTGGATCAATGGTCTGCAGCGGATTCGCTCAGGCAGCGGCAGCTCCGCCCTGATCACTCTAGATGATGGATCACAAATTGAAGTCGATGAGCGCTCTGAATTGAGCATGACTCGGCGTGGCTCTGGCAACCGTATTGATGTCTCTCGGGGACGTATCTTAGTTGCTGCCTCTCCACAAGGGTCTGGCACCTTGGACGTGTTCACGGACGAATTCATGGTCTCTGTCACCGGCACCATTTTTGAAGTTGCCCACGGCGCTAAAGGCTCTAGAGTTGCCGTTATTGAAGGATCGGTTAACGTTCTTTTACAAGGTAATACCTCCAGTATTGAACCCGGACAAATCATGGATTCTCGTCGAGAGTCTCTTGCCCTTAGCGTTGCTGATGAGATCGCTTGGAGTAAGGATGCTGATGAATACGTAGCGATGATGCAAGAAATCGCCGATTTGCAGCAGGATTTACGAGAAGTGTTGGATACTCAGCCTCGTTACTCAACTCGCTTACTGGATATTGTTCCAGCTGACACTGCCATGTATGTTGCTGTGCCTAACGCGCCTGAAAAAGCTGCCGAAGTCTACGAGGTCATTCGAGCTCGCATGCAAGGCAGCGAACTGTTGGGTGAGATGTGGAACGAGTTTGAAAGCGGCTCTGAAGCACAGTACTTAGATGAGATCATGTCTTGGTTGGGTCAAATTGGTGCCACGCTTGGTGATGAAACCGTGTTTGCTTTGGCCGCGGTCAGCGAGCAGACTGATATGGTACCCCTAGTATTGTCAGAGGTCGATGCAGAGTCTTTTAGAACCGCATTTGACGTGCAGGTTCAGCGACTTCAAGACGTTCTTGCTGCTGAAAATGTAGACACAGATTTTGAAATTAGAATTATTGAGAACCCAGCAGACGCAGCGCCAAACGAACTTTCAATCTTGCTGGTTGATGACCTGCTGGTTGCTACAATTGGCGAGGAGATGATGCAGGATATGTTTGCCACACTGCAAAGTGGCAACAGCGCCTTCGTAGACACTCCTTTGCATGAAATTCTGCAGGCTTCTTATCAGCAAGGCACTGAGCTAGTGGGTGCAGTCGATATTCCTCAGCTTTTTTCCGCGCCAGAGACCGCTGCTGAAATTGCACAGGCAAGCGAAGAGTTGGCACAAGCCGGTCTACACAATGCCAAGTACTTGATTGCTCAACACCAAGAGCAAAATGGAAGCACCACGCTTACTGCAGACATTTTCTTTGAAGGAGAGAGAGAAGGCGCAATGGCTTGGCTTGCTAATCCTGGCCCTATGGGATCATTGGAATTTTTCTCCACTGATACTACTTTTGCCGCTGCCATGTTAATCAAAGAACCTGAAGCAATTTTGAATGACTTAGGCCCCATTGAACTGCCAGATGATTTTGATGCCCATGCAGAATTGGAATTGTTCTATAACGTGATTGGCATTTTAGGTGGCGAGATGGCGCTGGGTCTTGATGGGCCCGCGTTACCAACACCTGCTTGGAAAGTTGTCGTCGAAGCCTACGATCAAACTATCCTGCAAGAAAGCATAGAATGGTCAGTGGCGCGGTTCAATGAATACGCCATTGAACAAGGCATCGAAGCATCCATTGAGCTCATAGCAATGAGCATAGACGGTTACGACAGCTATTGGGTGTTGTTGGATGCAAACATACAGCCCAGTGAGGATATTGATTTCACCTTTGAATCCGCATCGTTTCACTACGCTTATGTAGATGGCTATCTTGTTGCCGCCCCTAACGATGGATTGGTCGATCGAGCTATTAGCTACTATGAGTCTGGCTCGGGCCTGCAAACTGATGAGGAGTTTCGCGAGTTACTGGCAAGAGATGGCTACCTTGATTTCTCCGCTATTCTCTTTAATCGCTTCGGTGAACTGTTCGATGACATTATTCAATCTCTGCCAGCTGATATGACAGAAGATCAACAGGTTGCTGTTGCTGCATTGGACTCTGAAACTGGTGCTTCCATGACGAGTCTTTTGGCTTTGCCGGATGCTATCCATTTTGCCCACAGCGGCAGCGCTCAACTGCCAACTCAGCTGCTTTCTCAGCTCGCCGTCTTACGGCCTTTGCTGGAGTCAGCCTCTGAGAGTGATACAGTAGAGAAATAAAGCACTCACAGCGCGGGCAAGACAAGGACAGATTTTGACAGTGGACTCTTCTAATAAGGGAAGCAGCAGCGCAGCAAATGCTATAGGGGCTGCTGCGCCCCTTGATGGCAAAGACAGCGCGTCAGCATTTACGGCGCGCAGTGTTGTCGAACTGGACCAGCTCTCTGTCAGCTATGACCGCCCCGTCTTGGATAATCTGTCTGCGTCCATGCAAGGCCGCTGCATTGGACTGCTTGGCCCAAACGGAGCAGGCAAGACCACTCTGCTTAACACCCTACTAGGGTTCATTCAGCCAACTTCTGGTACAGCAAGCATACTTGGCCATAACATGAGTTCGGCGAGTCAAGAAGTGCGCGGCATGGTTGGCTATATGCCCGAAAGAGATTCGTTCATCGCAGGGATGACAGGCATTCGCTTTGTTCGAATGATGGCTGAACTCTCGGGCCTTAGTCCGAAAGTGGCTCTGGAAAGATCACACTAAGTGTTTTTTTATGTGGGCTTGGGCGAAGCCCGCTACCGGAGCGTAGACTCTTATTCGTTAGGGATGAAACAGCTGGTTAAGTTAGCTCAAGCAATCGTCCATGGGCCAAAGCTACTCTACTTAGATGAACCAACCAACGGTCTAGACCCGCCAGCTCGCGCGCGCATGTTACAGCTAATCCGCGAAATCAGAGATTCCGGCGACACCAATATTATTATCGCCTCCCACTTACTCCAAGATATCGAATCTGTGTGTGATGAAGTGTTGGTTCTGAAATCAGGCAAAATCGCCAAGTACTGCAATCTTGAAGAAGAACGCCGCAGTAACCGAAAATTTTTGCTGTTGCAAATTCGCGGGGATCAAGAAGAATTCGTGAAGGGCCTTCGCGCTCTTGGCTGTGAAGTTGCTTCGCCCAATCGAAGGCGCCTTCGGGTAATCACCCCAGATGACGTTGAGATAAGCCAGCTTTATGGGTTGGCTCAAAGAATGGAAGTACAGATTCGCAATTTGGATTTCAAGCGAGATTCACTGGAGGATATTTTCCTGCGGGCCATGGATGCAGACAGTGACAAGCTGACCCTAAACGAAAAGGCTAGTGCGCCTCAGCAGGAGGCTAGCTAAATGGCAATTTTTCAAAAAGCCTATCAAGGCTATAGCGGAGAGTTATCCGGCAACATTGATAGAACCCTTGTTATTTTCCGCTATGCCATGGCTGATGTATTTAAGTCGAGATTATTTGCCGCTTTTTTTGTCGCCACTTTGCTGTTTCCCCTGTCGCTGATTTGCACGCTCTATGTTTATCACAACCTCGATTTACTAGTGCAGCTAGAAATAGTACTGAGTGAACTTGCTCCCATTGACGGCTCTTTAGTGGCGGCAGTCATGCAGCTACCTCAGAACACTATCCTGTTTTTCTTGGTATTAGCGGTGGGGCCCACCATGATATCGCCCGATCTTCGAAACAATGCCATGCCGCTCATCCTTTCTCGCTCAATCAGCAAGACGAACTACATCGCTGGCAAGATGTTAGTTCTACTTGTTTTAGGCTCACTGATTAGCTGGATACCCGCCCTCGTTATCTTTGTCCTGCAAGCGTTCTTAGCCAGTGACGGCTGGTTAGCACAAAATTGGCATTTGCCGTTGGCATCCATGATCACCTCACTGTCTTGGATAATAGTTCTGAGCCTTTTGGCCTTTGCGATCTCTGCTTTCGTTAAGTGGAAGACAGTCGCACGAATCGTTTTCTTTAGCATTATTGCCATCAGTTCAATTTTGGGAGAAGTCATTCAAGAAATATTTGGCGGCATGAGCGGACATTTAGTCAACATCAATGCAGCGTTGCAAGTCCTAGTAGCAAACACTTTCGACGCCTCAAGTGACATGGTGATCACCTATCCAGATATGCCATTATGGATAGCCTTGGTTCAATTGCTCACACTTGCCAGTGTCTCTCTATTTCTTCTTAGCCGTCGAATACGCGCATTTCAGGTTGTTTCATGACAAAGACGCCAAGACAAATCGTACTTCAAGACCTGTCTAAGTTTTATGGGGATGTACTGGGTGTGAACCGGATTAACCTGACTATTGAAGCAGGCATTACCGGTTTGGTGGGACCTAACGGTGCGGGAAAATCTACGTTAATGAACCTATTGGCTGGCATTAATCAACCTACCCGTGGCTCCATGACAATCATGGGCACCACGCCTAAGAACCCTGAAGCGTTCTACCGCCAGCTAGGCTACTGCACCCAGTATGATTCCTTTCCGGTGGGCATTACTGGTTATGACTTTATTAGAAATACTCTGCTCATCCACGGTTACGACAAAGCTACCGCTAAAGAATTAACCGCCCAAGCTCTGCAACAGGTAAATTTAGTGCAAGCGGCGATGCGGCCGGTGGATGCTTACAGCAAAGGCATGCGACAACGTATTAAATTGGGTCAAGCCATTGCCCATCAGCCAGATGTACTTATTTTAGATGAGCCTCTCAACGGTCTTGACCCGATGGCCAGAGCGCAAGTGATCGCGTTGTTCCAAGAATTCGCAGATGACGGCAAGGTGGTGGTTATCTCAAGCCAAATTCTCCATGAAGTGGATTTAATCTCAGACCGAGTGGTATTACTCAATAGCGGTTACTTGGTTGCCGAAGGTGATCTCAGCAAAATACAGAGTGAAACCGGTGAACCCATGAAAATTTTTATCCGCAGCTCACATGCTAAACAAATTGCTGCGGCAGTCTTCGATCTAGAAAATGTAGTTGAAGCTCAGCTTCACTATGACGGCCAAGGCTTGTTTGTTCGATCAAGTGATGCCGATGCTTTTTTTCTCGCCTTCAACAAACAGGTAACTGACCATTGCTGGCAGATCGACTCGATCGGCCCCGCCGATGAAACTGTCGAAGCTGTTTATCAACACCTAATCGTTGAACATCAGGTGAACACATGAATACTGGAACTGTTTTTACCGCTGGGCCCAAAGCTCCATTAAATCAGCCCAGCCCTGCACTTTGGTCAAATCAGCTTAGTGCTGTGTTTAAAATTGAGTTCAGCAAAGCGCTATTTTCTAAACGAGCGATAAGCAGCTATGCGCTGGCGTTGATGCCAATCTTGATCTTTTTTATCGCCGCTGTAGATTCCATCGAAGAAGGAGAACCTTCTCTTAATGCGATTGAAAACGCACGAGAGCTCTATGGTTTCACTTTCTCCTCTCTCATTTTAGGGGGTGTCATTTTCTTTGGCTGCGCGGCTATATTCACCAACCTTTTCCGCGGTGAAATCCTTGACCGGAGCATGCACTACTATTTACTGGCCCCAGTGCGCAGAGAAATTATTGTTCTGGCGAAGTACTTGGCTGGACTCTGTGCAGGCTGCCTACTTTTCAGCTTGAGTATCGTTCTAAGTTTTTTGTTGCTGTATTTGCCCTATGGTATGGAACAACTAATTTCGGACATGAGCAGCGGCATAGTCTATCAACACCTTGGACGCTATCTGGGAATAACCCTGCTCGCTTGCATGGGCTACGGTTCAATATTCATGGCAACCGGCCTGCTTATGAGAAACCCTTTCCTGCCAATTCTTATCATCGCCGCATGGGAGGCTATTCATTTTATTCTCCCTCCTGCGCTTAAACTATTCAGTATAATGTTCTACCTCAAAGGCCTACTACCTATACCCATCAACGAAGGTCCGCTGGCCGTAATCGTTTCCCCTCCTCCACTGTGGGTGTCAATCATAGGTATGTTTGGCTTGAGCGCATTGGCGATTTCACTTTCGATATACTTACTCAAACGTCTGGAAGTTAAATACACAGACGAGTAGTTAGCACTCTGCTTTCTCATTCCTCTAACTCTTCCACTAAACAGAAAGTTCCAGTAGTCTGGTGATCTTGCATTCACCTTTAGTCAATCGTTGATATGTAGCCTCTATGCTCACTGATCTATTTCAGCAAAACCAAGAGCTGCTTTGGTTCACAACCATTGCAGTCGATCTTAGCTTCGCTATCCTTTTGTTTCGACTTTTTGGCCGACAAGGGCTTTATGCCAGCATAATAATCAGTCTGCTTTTAGCAAATTTGCAAGGACCAAAACTTACAGAAATTTTTGGTTTGCAAACAAGTATGGGGGTCATACTCTATTCAAGCATTTACTTTGCCACTGATCTATTGAGTGAACGCTATGGTAAAGCCGAAGCGACTCGGGCAGTAATGATTGGATTCACAGTCAGCGTTGTTATTATCGTAATGATAAGTCTCAGCCTACTGTACCTCCCCTCCACTAATCCCGACACAGCAGGCTTCGCCCTGAGCGTGCACGAGGCAACCACAACTCTATTTGATTTCACACCGCGCTTTGTATTGGGGTCCTTGCTTGCTTATCTTATTAGCCAGCGCTTTGATGTGTGGGTCTTTCATTTCATTAAAGAAAAAACCAACGGACGCCATTTGTGGCTAAGAAACAATGTATCTACTATGGCATCTCAAGCAATTGACACTGTCATTTACGGGGTTGTAGTTTGGTGGGGTGTGGTAGATTTCGTCACAGCAATGCAGCTGGCACTGGCCAAATATTTTTTCAAAATAATTATTGCCGCCGTGGACACACCTTTTATCTATCTTGCACGTAATTGGGATTTAAAAAGCAAAGACTGGGTTGCTAACTCAAATTAGAGCTCAGTAGCACTAAGCAGCTTTAATTCTAGATTACTGCCTTCTACAAGACCCAAGACAAGCGAGAGCGTTTGCTCACCGAGTTGGATAACGTCTTCATAACGACCCAGTGCAACATCAAACGATCCACTACAGGAAGGTGTTTCTCCCGAATCGGTAAGCGCCGCTTGCAGGTTAAACGGCCTCGTTCTAACTAGCCGAATATCGCTATCAGCTGAGGTACTCACTCCAAAAGCCACATCAAATTTTTCAACTCCATTGAGCGAAGAAGCCACTGCGTTATTTAGAATTTTCAGACAGGTGTAAAGAGTTTGATCCGCAGCATTAAAGTAGCCAATGTTATTGAGTGACAGGTTTAGGGCCGGTCGCGGCGCTTGGCCATTAAATACTGAAGGCCACTCTAAGTCGATTTCAGGGGTTGCCACATTAAGATCAATCTTCGTACTCAACGTGGCTCGATCGAATACTACTTCTTGGAAAGTTTTACCGTGTTGCGACCTAGCCCGTGCCATGTCTTTCATTCGGTAGTCAAAAAGTGCAAGTTCCGTGTCTGTCAGCTTTCTATCGTGAACTAAAACCATCACCGCCTTAAATTCTGGCTTGGGTTCAACTGGAAGCGGCTCTCTTTCTCCTATCAAGGCAATAATATCGTCCACTTTGACTTCACGAACCCCTTCAACCGGAAATACAAAGTTTGATCCTTCTAATGTTGATTGGCCTGGATTGACTCCCACAGTGATAGGTTTAACCTCCGCACTAGGAAGTAGGCCCATGAGATAAAGCTCTAGGGTATTGCAAAACAATTCCCTTCCTGCCAAAGGAACTCTCATCTCCCCTGTCTCTTGGTTATAGTCATAGGAAGAGTAGGTATGGATACCATTCCCATTCATGCAAGAGGTCTCTTCGATGACGACGCCATAGTGGCCGGAACCGTCACTGATCGATAGTTCACTGGGCAAGAACGAAGCCCAGCTATGTAACAATTCATGATTGGTTGTATTGTAGTCTCCGCCAAAGGGCTGGCTTCCTTGGGCATTTCCTAGGGCGCTGGCCCAACCGTTTTGATCATGCATAATACCAAGAAGCCATTGGGGCGCTCCTCCGGAGGGCTGGAATGGAAATTCGCTCACACCAACCCACGGCCTGCTTCTCGAATAGAAGACGTTGCTTTCTCCGCCAAAATCTTGAATCACAAGCCAATCGTATTCTCCTTTCAAATAAGAAACGACTTTTTCGATGATGACTTCGTGACTGTAGCGACGACCAGAATCCCTGTAATAAGGGTAGGGTAACGCGGTCTCTGGCAATGTTAAGCTGAGCACATTTGCGGTGGCACGATCGTCGCCGTTTAACTCAGTAATTTGCGGTATAGGAACGTTGCCGCTAATAGCGCCGCAAGGCACATCAATGTGGAGTGACGTTTCAAGCTGAGTGCCATTTGAATAGCTAATTCGTACTTGCTGCTCTCTAGAGGAATTCCATGTCTCAGCGACAGACTGAGTGTTCCATATGGCATTGTAGCTGGTGCTTACATCCGGCACTGAAAGGCCAGTAAACGTGAGTATCCCATCGCCCGCTAATGAATCGCCATTAAGCCCATCATCCTTAAGAATTATTGATGTTGTATCAAAGTTAATGCCAAAACTGCTGTAAGCGAATACACAGAGAGGAGAGTCTTCAAGCAGCTCAATTTGCGTTATCGAAGAATCAGTAACCTTCACCTGATACTTAAACGTTTCACCACCCATGCGAACCACCATAGGGTCCATCCGCGCAAACTCGATGAGGTTTTGGTTTTCATCAGATGCCCAAGCCGCATCAAATTCAAACAAAGTTGAAAGCAAAATTGTCAAGCAGATTAAGCGGGAAAGGCTGACAATCATATGAAGACTACTTAGGTATTTGGGAGACTCTAACCCAAAAAGAAACGAGTTAGAAAAGTGGAAGATCGGATAGCAAGCGACGATATTTTATATCTAAACCACCAATCAAACAGGGTCGATTCGTAGAAATCTTCTGGGGGGAAAGCCTGTTCTGAATCTAAAGTTAAAGCTCACCTGATAGCCCTCTTTAACAAACGCCAGTTCATCGCCTTCCAATGGCACAGCCAAATAAGGCTCGAACTCATCCCCCATCTTAACTTCCATTTTGGGGTTGCTAAGTGCTTGGGAGTACCATGCACGAGGCCAGTGATTCGCAGCAATGTAGTTTTTGCCGTCCAGCACAGTGAGGCGGACCACTCGTTCATTTCGAGTTCCGTCGCTGTCAAATGTTGCAATGACTATCGTGGAGTTATTCTCAGGCTGATTATAGCCAAGCCTTGCTTCGAACCATACAACAGAGCCAATGTATGCAACTAACAATAAGCCAAAGACGATGGTAAGCCACTTTGCCGGGGATAACTTAGTCACAGTCAACATCTCCTCACACCGTCCACTCTGCCCCGGAAAAAGGAGCAGAGAGAACTACCTTGTTAGCGTTCTATTGTATAGATTCCATTCACTTGATTAAGAGAGTTCACTTGATCCAGAAGATCAAACCCTCCCACAAAAGCGTCTGCATTGGTGCCGGTGAACACACCACCTAAGTCGGCTTCAATGCTATTGCTTATGACACCGCCGAACACCGAGAGTTGACCGTTTGTCATATTAAGATCTACAGCGCCTCCATTAATGGAGCCTTCAAAACCTAGATCCCAAACCTGACTCTCACCTACCTCAACGAGTAAGCTGCCATCAGTGATGCTGCCTGTATCGAAGTCTACGCCCATTCCAGCAATCACTTGCGATACATCACCGGCGTTGCCGCTACCAATAAAGGATGAGGCAAGCGTTGACTCGTAAGAGGCTGACCCGGTCATATTGGCCACCTCAGTTGGATTTACATTAGCAATGTAATCCTGAGTGCTCAAAGTGGTTAAGTCATCACTAACGCGAGTTACAGATACAAAGTTTTCCGAGACCGGATTATCCCAAGCACCCCAAGTCACTCCATAGCTGGCAATTGAAGATTCAGGAATAGTCAAAGTGGCAGCGGTTGTTGTAGTTGTAACATTACCGTTAGCATCCGTTATAACAGTCGTAACAGCACCACTGGCCAAGGTAGTAGTGACGGTAGTTACACCATTCACGACCGTCGTTGTAACGGTGTTGCCGTTGGATGTTATCGTTGATGTAGTTCCTGCAGTCGAAGAGGTAGTTGAACCATTGTCGCTGTTGGTTGTCGTCCCCCCACTAGTAGCAGTATCGACGGTAGTATTGTTATCTGTTGCTGAGCTGCTAGATGCATTTGCGCCCGCAAGCACCTCAGTAGAATCAGCAGAACCACCAAACAGGACAGCGCCATTGACGAATCGATCAGCACTGTTCAACGCATTAGAAGCGGCCGACGAAGCATCTGTGCCAACACCTCGACTCGATTTAAATGTCAGCACAAATCCTTCAGCTTCAGAGCCTACGAAATAACCTACGGAATCAGAGAGAATCGCTGTTACACCATTTGTAGTTGAAACAGGTAACGTAGTTTTTGATGTGAGGCTGTTGCCGGACAAATTGCCGCTAAATGACACTCGCCAGAAATCTTCTCCAAATCCGCTGGTAGTGCAACTATCCACCCCAATACACATGTTCACAATACCTGAGGTAACTGAACCAGTACCAAAATCTACCGAGAAGGAACCGCTAATTGCACCAAGAGTATTCGATTCAAAACCACTTATTGATAGTAAATGGCTACTAACAGAATCGAAAGAATGACTTCCTGTTTGTGAACTTATATCTGACACGTTCGCCGATATGGCAACTATCGACTCAGTGATATTTTCAATCGTTCGATCACCTAGGCCAACTCGGAACCGTTTTGCGTTCAACAGCCCACCCGTAGGATCAGCCCAAAGGCCCCACTGCAAATCAAAGCCGCCTACGTTGGTTTGCAAATTATTAGGAGTAGCACCAGAGAGTTTCAAATATTCAAAATCAGAATTGAATGTAACAGGCAATCCACTGGCGCTGACTTTGTCTACGTATAGAGCATTGGTAAGTGAGAAAGGGCTCGCACTGCCTGTACGAAGCGAATTGTCCGTGCCCACAAAAGCTCCGACTCGGGTTACCGTGGCTAGCTCGGCGGCAGTAACTCCAGATGTCACAGCAGTGTCTGTAGGTGTGAATAATGCAGCGCCATCTAAGAATCCTGGATTACTTCCAAAAACTCCTCCGAAGGAACCTGCATTCTCCCTAAAACGAAAACCAGCAGCAAAGCCGATATTGGATGTGCTGTTGCCTACAAATACTCCTTGGAAGGCACCGTTAAAGGTGCCCGTTGAATCTGAATCAGCCACCTCAACACTGCCCGTTAAGTTCGCTGTGAAGCTGTTGCCCTGCGCCACCGCAAAACCAATGTTTGAAACAGCGTTGCTACTCCAAACCGTGGATTCAGTGTTACAACCGGAAGTGCCAAGACACACTTCGATTCTCAGATCATTTAACACTGCATTGGCTAAATCTAAGTTAAAGGCCCCTTGTACTTCTGCCTCTTGGCCATTTGGTACATTGGCTACCAGCTGCTCGGTGACAATAAAACGAGAAGACCCCGTATAATTGGCAATGTCTGTCGGCGCTGCTGACGCGAAGACTATATTACCTAGCGCGTTTTCAGATATAGATGCATCTAAGGTGTCTGTGTGTAAGGTTGCCGAGCTACCGCTGGCAGAAGTCCACAACCCCCAGTCTAAATCAAAACCGCCCACATCGTTTTGCAGTGTTTGCACAGTGGCCTGATCTCTCAAGACTGCTGCATATTTTGAATTGACTTGAGTCTCAGTAAAACTGTCAACCGTATTAGTAAACGCTGGATTAGCAGCACTCACATCTTTCGCTCCACCGAAGAAAAACCCATCGGTGGAACTAGTGGGAACAGTGCCTGACGATGCAGGAGTAAACAGAACAAAGCCTAAACGGTTAATGGCTGCAACATCCGCATTGCTAAATACATAGGTGGTTGGGTTATTAAAAAGAACCGCACCGTTAACGAATCGGTTGGGAGACGAAAGCGTATTGGCAAGCGCTTCACTCGAGCCGGTGCCCGATGCACCAGTCGACGCGAATGAAAGAACAAACCCTTCCGCAGCGGCGCCCAAGAATTCACCAGTATACTCGGTTCTGACAGCATTGACTGAACCTGCAATGGCTGGATCAACTTGAGTGGATTCTGTTGTGGTAGATCCGCTTACGGAACCTGCTAAAGAGATCTCCCAGTAATTGCTACCAAGGCCGCTCACATCACATGATGTCGTGCCTATGCAGATTTCAACTTTGCCCTCAGACAAAAGACCGTTGGCGAGATCGACTGTAAAACCACCGGTGACCGAACCGATAGTGTTATCGTCAAAGCCCGATGCACGAATTAAGTGATCACCGATCGACGCAAATCGCTTAGTGGTTGTTAGACTTGATATATCCCCAGGCGTGCTATTAATCAAAACGATAGGCGCCGTTATAAGAGAGCGAGCGGACGGATCCTCCAGATTGGTGAACAAGGTAACAGGAGTTTCTTCGGTTGCTTCCCAAGCGCTCCATTCAAGCTGGAATCCACCCACATTAGACTCCGCGCCCGTAACGGGAGCATCGCCCCGCCTCAATACAAATTGAGTGGTCGAGTCGAATTGACCTGGTGTAGAACTTTCCGCAAACAGGCCAGCCTCTGATGTACTGCTAACGCCTGAAACCAAACGACGATTTGCTCCGCTCGCAGGAATAGTCGCTGTGGCACGACGATTCAAAGATTCTATATCTGTATCCGATAGAACAACCTCAGGTTCTGGTTCCGGCTCAGGCTCTGGTTCCGGTTCCGGTTCCGGTTCTGGTTCTGGTTCTGGTTCTGGCTCAGGTTCTGGTTCGGGCTCAGGTTCTGGCTCCGGCTCAGGTTCTGGCTCCGGCTCAGGTTCTGGCTCCGGCTCAGGTTCTGGCTCCGGTTCAGGTTCTGGCTCCGGTTCAGGTTCTGGCTCCGGCTCAGGTTCTGGCTCCGGTTCTGGCTCCGGCTCGGGCTCCGGCTCAGGTTCTGGTTCTGGTTCTGGTTCTGGCTCAGGTTCCGGCTCTGGTTCTGGTTCGGGCTCTGGCTCAGGTTCAGGCTCTGGTTCTGGTTCACTGTCGTTAGGCCGGTCGTCAATAGGTCGACAGGCCGGGTTTGACGTATTGAGGGTGCAGTCTAGCCGACCGTCACCGGTTGTCTCATTAGGGTTAATAGGTGGCGGGCTTGTTTCCTCAGCAAGCTGCGTTCCTGTCGCTGCAACTCCGGTCGCAGCCTCTGTTTCCTGAATAGTGGCTGCTGGGGGCTCTAGGGTATTTTCATCTAGTGAGGCAACGGCAATGCCAGCTTCAGCGGCAGAGCCGTCTCCTTGTCCTCCAGCACTGTCATCTCCAGCGTCTGTATCTCCAGCGTCTGAGTCGGCGGCAGCATCGCCATTAGCATTATCTTCAGGCGGTGGCGTATCATCGGCAGCGGGATCATTATTTCCATCGGCCCCATCACCATCATCTGCAGTAGTACCGCCGCCAGCGCCATCGGCTCCTTGAGCTTCTGATTCCTCCTCTTGCTCAGGTTCCGGCACAGAAAGAACTGGAATATCACCTAATGGCTGGGGTGGAAGTAACAATCCAACAGGTGGCAAATTAGGGTCTCGAACAACCGCATAATCGTAATCACCGCCTACCCCTAAACCTAATTCTCCACCACCATTATTGATGTTCGTGGCGCCGTCATAGACACCCACAAATAACCCATTAAGATCAACCACACCTTCATGGTCGGTGCCGCGAATACCGATATTGGCAAACTCGGTTTCAACATTGTAAGCCTCTCGATTCTGGCTACCAATTGTGCCAGTAATGGTTCTGAAACCACCCTCAATGAGGCGCATATTGATTCGGTCATTTTGCTGATCGTTTTCGAAGCTATAATCAACTATTTCAAACCGCGTAGATTCCTTGAGAGATACGATGGCAGAATCGGTCATTCTGATTTGAGCAAATGCTGCTGGATCCGTTTCGATTATGTCGCCCAATCGAAGCTCGGCGCCGCGATTCAAAGAACGCGTACCACCCGCGCTATTGGTTGCACTCACTTGGCCTCGAACAACAACCACTCGACCAACGGGATCGGACGCACTTTCTTCCGCCGCATAAGTAGCCGGCGAATTTAGCGCGATGCAAAGCAACATGAAGTAGTAGCAGAGACGTTCAAAAGTATTTTTTGTTTTTTTAATCATAACTGTGCTCGATAAATAGGCTTAAGTCGTGCCAACTCATATTTGTCTTTAAAATCTGTATCTGAATCCCGCTTGCAAACGTAATCGAGAAAAATCAAACAATTCAATATTGCTTGAGTTGTCCGTGTAGCTCGCGTCGCCTGTTACCAAGAATTTACGGTTGACTTGCCAGAACCAGCCCAGTGTCGCCGATTGATTGTCATCACTTCGGGTTGTGTTAAAAAACACCGGATGTTCGCTGTCATGTTCTACGTCTTGTGCACTAATTCTCAGGAAAGGCGTGTGTTGTCCATTCAATCGATACAGCATGCTATAAGCTAGTCCAGTAAACTTACGTCCATTATGAGAACCACCATTGGGGTTTTCAGGATCTTCGTCAGCATGATAAAGATTTACAGAGTGGGTAAACGCACCTGCTATTTTAGTCAGTCCAGCGGTTAGCAGCACTTGATCAACATCTCTCAAGTCATTCAGCTCTTGACCGGTGCCAGTATCAAACCTAATTTGGGAATAAGAAGCAGCCAGAGATTGATACCATCCGTTGGAGCCCGTTCTTTGCCATGACGAGTTCAAGGCAACAGCATCCTGAAACCCCTCTCCGTCTAAGCTAACCTGCGACAGTGACAGGCCATGAGTAAAACGATTTACTTGGCTGCCCCAGCTGTAGCTGAGCGCGCCACGAAGACTGTCAATATCAAACTGATCAGTACTAAAGTTGTTTAGATTCGTGTAATTGATTTGGGCATCGAAGGACCGATTTCGATCCAAGGGATAGGTGTACGCCATAACCAATGATGAATTAACAAAATTGTCATCGGTTTCCTGACCGTCAGGATCAAGCTCTATCAAGCCAATCAGCGGGGTATCAATTAAACTGTTATTGGTAGCACTGTTTATATTGTCATCAGAGCCTACAGATGAAGAAAGAGTCCAACTGAAATTGGCATCTCTCGCTTCTTGACGAGTCTCAATCAACAACAAAAATGCTTGGATATTCTGGCGAACGTTCTCAGGAGGATTGTCCTCCAACACTGCATTGAACAAATTTTCTGAGGCCGAAAGGTTGTTGGTTACAAAATAGGCACGGGCTAATTCTAATCGAGCTCGACCTCGAAGCACTGAATCTGTGCTAACGGCTGCGGCCCGTTCAAGCGCGAACACAGCCTCATTGGGCTGGTCAGCTTCAAGCGCAGCTAAGCCGTAAAGAAAGTCGAAGGATTCATCACCTTCCCATTTCTCGAGCTGCGTCTTACCTAAATCAAACGCCTGCTCATATTGACCGGCGGCGATTAGGCTATCCATTTCAGCCACAGGAGGTGCGCTGTCTTCAGCTGCGAATGCCGAAAATTGAATGCCAATACAGAAAATTGGCAGCAAAGAGAGACGAGATTTCCCCATAGTCAGATCCGTTTTTATTATTTGGAGACCGTTCTTGCCAACGCGGCCTATTGATTAGGCCGGTAAATCCAAACTAAGTTTGGCGGTGAACTCAAACAAGTACGATTTTATTTCTACTTTTAACCACTAACTTTATACACATCATCAAATTTTGCAAGGCGAAGGCCACGGTTTTCCTAACAATCGGGCGTTTCAACGCAAGAAGCGAACACCTGTCCGGTGAAAAATGGTTCTTACTGCCATTGCATAGCTGATATCGGGTGTTTGAGCGCAGAAGAAGCGTTTTTTCCAGCTCGATACTTCGCCCTCATTTTATAAAAAGAGCATAGTTATCCTCTACTGAACATTAAAAACCATCCCCCGTTCGCGGGGTTTTTGAACACTAAAGGGCAAAGAATCAGAAAACTCCGCCAAAATGGACGAGTAAATGCTTGTTAAATTCTAATGGTAGGACACCCGTTTGACAGCGACCAAGTGATTAGAGGCACCGCCTTTAATTGGTTACAATCACAGTTTCAAACACGCTATGAGGCCCGCTTTGCCTTACATGAGAATTCGACTATGCCTGTGATTGTAATTATTCTTGGACTTCTATTTGCTACTCTCGTTATCGGCATACCTTTAATTGAAAAATACAGCACTGAAAAATCCGACGAAGAGCTGAGTAAGATCACCCGCTTTATGCCAGCTCTGATGATCGCAATGCTAATAGCCATGGCGGTTAGATATTTCTTTATGTAAGGACTGGCATGAAGAGCGTAATCGGGAGAAGTCGCAGCATGAGGCGACCTTGACTAGAAGCAGCCGTGATTTAAGGGAGCCTTTAGATGGGGCTATATGCCCCAAAATCAAAGCTGGGATACATCCAAGACGAGGCGGCTAGACACAGGTTTACCCAGTTCAATTTTTGGCCTAAAGGCAGTTTGGTCTAGTTTGATAGCGATGGCCCCGAGATTTTCCTTCACTAAATCTGCATCACTACCTTTGATTCCGATATCCCGAATCTCGCCCCGAGAGGAAACCTCAAACGAAATGGTGCCATGAAACGCATTATTCCCGCCAAGCTCACTCACGAAATAGTCATCCAGCACATCCTGCATGACTTGAACAGGAGAACCCATAAGCTGATCTCTAAGTGCTTGAGACTCGCCATCGACGCTCAATAACTCCCACGCTTTAGCATACTGAGTATTGGCTCTGACATAATCTTGCGCTAGGAGCCCTGCATCTCCGAGTCTTAAAATAGCATTGGCCATTACATGGGGGCTTACACTGGCTTGTTTTTCCAAAGTGTCCACGGCAAGCGCAAAACTGCGGCGCATGGAAGCGATATGGCGGCGTACCGTGTCATTCTTCGCTCGCTGCTGAGCAGCGAAAATTTCAGGGTCAGAAGCGTCCGCACCTTGACAAGCACTTCGCACCGGCTGCGGGCCATCGGCAGACATAACCAAAGGATAGCATTGTAGCTGTGCGCCTGTTGCCGGCACATTGGCCTTAAATTCATCCAGATCTAAGTCAGCAACATATTGAGCTGAATAATAGTAAGCCAAGCCTTGAGCAGCAAAATAGTCTGCACGTTTTGCATCAGAATCAGGTTGGCCTTCAGGTAAAGCCTGTATTAAATTTTCGTAAATCTTTGCGGCTTCCTGAACCGAGCGATCATCACCCGCTCGATAAATAGCGGCTTGGTAGGCTTTTATTTTCCAAGTGGCTAGGTCTATCGCTGTTTCCACATAGCGTGAGTCTTGTTGGTCAAATAATTTACTCGCCATGTGTTTCGCTAAATGCAGATTGCTGTCTAGCTGCTCCCAATTCTGCTGCTGGCGCAGAGCTTCGTTAAAACGTTTGACGATGGCGAGCTGACCTTCTGAATACAAACCCTGAGTCACCCGCAGACTTTGAATTGCCTCGCGAAAATTGTGGTTAGCCTGCTCGTAGTCACCCAACTGCATCTGCACACCAGCAAGAGACAAAAAAACCTCACTGCTGCCATTTTCATAGTTGCCACCGAGCGAATCAATTTGCGCCTGATATTGATTCGCTTGAACACGCAGCTCATTTTGTCCGTAGCTGGGTGTACACAGCAGACCAAGAGCCAAACACAAGAACCCTCTCGAGATGTTCAGGAACTCTAGACGTTTGGTAAGAAGGGTGAGAGAAGTTCGGTAAAGTAATCGCATGGTGCAAACCTTATGACAAAAAGGCGCCGTGAATCTAACCTACAGCGATTCCGACAGAGGGACAATTTATCACAGGGCAGACAGAAACTGCACTTTGTCGTTAGCAATAAATTGCAGCTGGGCTAAATTTTCTGAAATTTGATAGTCTAAGCAACAAGAAATCATTAGGAGCCGCATCGTTGAACCCCTTTCCCACCAGAGCCAAACACCCTTGTTGGCGAGCAAAACCCCTGTCTACTTTAGTACTTGTCTGCCTTGTCAGCCTTGTCAGCCTGCAAAATTCTTGGGGTCAGACGGTGGACGATATCACCCTAGAAAAACTGATGGATGACTATTGGGACTATAGGCTTCGAGAAAACCCGATTACCGCAACCTACGCCGGCCTTAGCCAATTTAATCACCTGCTGCCCCAAGCTTCACCTGTGGATAAAGCGCGCCGCCTACGGACAGAACAGCAGTATCTAGCCCAGCTCACCAACATTGATCGCACTGGCCTGAGTGAAGCCAATCAAGTCAATTTAGATTTACTCAATTGGATTCTCGCTATTTCAATCGAAGGCCAACAGCTCAATACTGACCAGCTGCCTTTTAATACTTTTTCTGGTTTTTTTACCCGCGCTTTAAGAGCAAGCTTTGGTGTGCAGATGAATAGCATGGAAGACTATCAGGCATATATTTCCCGCCTGCAAGAGTTCCCGCGTTATTTTCAAGAAAACATGGACAATATGCGTGAAGGAATTCGCAGTGGCCTAGTGCTGCCTAAAATTGTCATCGCCGGCGTCCTGCCAACAGTGCAAGCTCAGGTTTATGACGATCCAGACCAAAGCAGCCTCTTCGAACCGTTTGAAAAATTGAGTGACGAATTGAGCGAGGGTCAACAAGAGCAACTAATCATAGAAGGCAGGAAAGCGATTCGTGAGTTTGCCATACCAGCATTCCGGGAGTTGGCGGAATTTTTAGATAATGAATACTACCCAGCCAGTAGTGACAGTGTAGGAATTTCTCAGCTCGAGGGAGGCAGTCAATATTATGCTCATCAGATCAAGCGGTACACAACGCTTAGCGACGTGACGGCTGATGATATTCATGAAATCGGCTTGGCAGAAGTCGCCAGAATCCGAAATGAAATGGATCTTCTTATTGCAAACCTAAATTTTGAGGGCGGCTTCGAAGAGTTCACAGAGTTTCTTCGCACTGACCCTCAGTTCTACGCAAACTCAAAAGAGGAATTGTTAAAAGAAGCGGCCTATGTCGCTAAAAAGATCGATTATCGCATGCCCGAGTTTTTTGGATTGCTCCCGCGTGTCCCCTACGGTGTGGTTCCGGTGCCCGATGAAATCGCTCCCAACTACACTACCGCCTCCTATAATTCAGCGCCAATTGGCGGGATTCGAGGCGGCGCATATTGGGTCAACACTTTTGCGTTAGACCAGCGACCTTTGTACGAGCTTACCGCTCTGACTCTGCACGAAGCCGTGCCTGGACATCACCAACAGAACGCTATCGCACGAGAACTAGAAGGCTTACCGGATTTTCGCAAGCAATTGAACTTCAGTGCATTCGGCGAAGGCTGGGGTTTATACGCGGAAAAGCTCGGAATAGAAATGGATGTATATGAGACGCCTTATGATCATTTTGGCCGCTTAAGTTATGAAATGTGGCGTGCCTGTCGCTTGGTAATCGATACTGGGATTCATTCGAAAGCATGGAGTAGAGACCGCGCCTTGGAATACCTCAGCAGCAACACTTCACTGAGCGAGGCTAATGTGAGAGCCGAGGTTGATCGCTATATTTCATGGCCAGCGCAGGCACTTGCCTATAAACTCGGCGAGATTAAAATTGTAGAATTGAGAGCCAAAGCTGAGGCAGAACTGGGCAGAAAATTTGATATTAGACGCTTCCATGATGCGGTGCTTGGCAACGGCGCACTGCCATTAAGTGCTTTAGAAGCGGCTATCAACAGGTTTATTTCCGCTGAGTTACAATAGCCTAAGTTATTTAGTTGGAGAGCAATCAGCATGGTAAAAATAGAGCTAGAACAAACACTCCCGTACAGCGTAGAAGCAGTTTGGGCTGTTATCGGTGATGTCACGAGATCAGATTGGGTTCCTTCTGTTAATGAAATTTCATTGCTAGACGGCGTGCGGTCATTCTCTATGGAAGGCGTTGGTGAAGTTCAAGAACGTATTTTAGTCTGCGATGCTGTAAAACATCGCCTGCAATACTCTGCGATAAAAACCCCGTCCGGCATTGAGCACCACTTGGCAACCATCCAACTTTCCCAAGAGGGAGACAGCTGTCTTTTCACTTGGACTACAGAGATTCAACCGGATGAATATGCACCGGTAGTTGAGCACGGCATGAATATATCCCTCGAAGGGCTTAAAACAGTGTTAGCAGGGTGACGAACTGGGCTATCTATTAACAACGGTCCGGTAGCAATGACTCGTTAACGATTACAAAGGCACACTTTTACTATGGCATTTAGCCCTACTTCATTGTTCAGCGAACTACGAGTCGTTGAAATCGCTTCAATGATTCTTGCTCCCTCCGCATCCGTGCTTTTGGCTGATTTTGGTGCAGAAGTTATTAAGATTGAACCTCCTGTCACCGGTGATTTAAATCGCCAATGGCATAAAATTAATGGCTTGCCAGTGTCGGACATGGCCTATGCATTCCAAGTGGATAACCGAAATAAAAAAAGTGTGGTATTGGATTTAAAAAACCCTAAAGCCTATGCCGCATTCTGCAAAATTGTCGCCGATGCTGATGTACTGATAACTAATTATCGACTGAAAGCGTTAGAAAAACTGAAACTGGATTACGAAACCCTACATGCTCTCAATCCCAATTTAGTGTATGCATTGGCCACCGGCTTCGGGGAGAAAGGCCGAGAGGCTCATAAGCCAGGCTATGACACTGTCTCTTACTGGTCTAGGTCTGGTATCGAGCACCAAGTGTTTCCTTTTGAGGGTTGGCTGGCTCAGTTTCCCTATGGTTCTGGAGACCATCCCAGCGGCATGGCACTTTTTGCAGCCATTATGACTGGACTTTATCAGCGCGATAAAACAGGTAAAGGCTGCAAAGTTTCCACTTCGCTTTTAGCTAATGGCGCATGGTCCAATGCGGTTATGTTGCAAGCCCAGCTAGCAGGTGCGACTTTCAGAGAGAAACGGCCAAGAGACAACGCCTATAACTTTATTTCTCTGCACTACCCTACCGCGGATAACCGCCTGTTAAAAATGAGCATGGTCAACACAGAAAAAAACTGGCAGCCTTTTTGCCATGCGATTGGGAGAGATGACTTACCTCAGGATAGTCGCTTCTGTAACAATGAATCCCGCATCGCTAACATGCCAACCCTTATTAAGGAACTGACCGATACCATAGGCACTTTTGACATTGCCGAGGTCACTCAAAAACTGGAAAAAGCGGACGTTCCCCACACGGTGGTATCAAACTACGAAGAGGCAGCCAACGATCAACAAAAAGAAGACAATGACATTGTGGTGCCTTTCAACCATCCCGAATACGGACCGATGAAAACCATTAACAGCCCGTTTACAGTCGAAGGGGCTGATAAAATTCCAGCCACAGCTGCCCCTAATTTAGGACAAGATACAAACGAAGTGCTTACGAAGTTTGGCTTGAGCGAGGAAGAAATTTCCGCTTTAGATAGCGTCGACTAGGGTATTAAACGGGGCGCGGGAAAATAGCTAGCAGCAAAGATTTTGAGGTTGCAAGAGCCGCTTCATTGAGCCGCTCTCGCAACCTCGCCTTCAATCACTTAATCATCAAAACCAACAAAGTGTACAAAATCTTCAAGCGGCGCCCTCGTTGATTTTACACTGTTCGCAACAAAGTCGTCGTTGGGATATCCCATGGCGATACAGGTGAGTATATTTTGGTCTTCGGGAATATTCGCATGTTCTCGAACCACCGGCGTTTGCATAACACCTTGACCGTTAATAACAGAACCCAGCCCTCTTTCCCAAGCAGCCAATACGATTGCGTGACAAATGGCACCTAGATCAAACTGAGCAATTGCCGCTGGCTCCAGAATTTTGTCATAAGTAAGCACGATTGAGACTGGCGCATCGAACTGGCGGAACCCGCGCATAACCCAATCCTGACGTTTTTCCTTGTCATCACGGGCAATATCCATAGCCGCAAACAGCTGTTTAGCAATGCCTACTTGGCGATCTCTATACACTCCCACGTAGCCTTCATTGGTGGGGAAGTCGCGAGTGGGTTTAACTCCCGCCAACATACGTTCAGTGTTACCCTTTCTAATTCTGTCCAAGGGCTCGCCAGTCACCACGTGAAGATGCCACGGCTGAGTGTTCATCGAAGAAGGAGCCCCTTTTGCCACTTCAAATATTTCTTCGAGGACTTTTCTAGGCACAGGGTCCGGTTTGTAACCGCGAACAGAGCGGCGAGTCCGAACAAGAGTTTCAAATTCCATAAAAAAATCCCTTTTACGCCTCATTAGACGTGAGCTCTAAATGCAAACTGCCTAGTAAGAGTGCTTGTTTAAAAGACGACAGTCTAGCACGAAGGGTACGGTGGTTTAACAGCGGCTCTTGCCTCTCTCATTATAAGGAGTAAATCCTTTCGAGGAGCGCCATCAACAGCTGATTCCTCACTTGGCCCTGTAGACACTTCTTTCGGTTAAAGCGTCTTTCTTTTCAAAGTTTTTGTCCCTAAGCTGACGCTCTTGCTTTTCATTCAGTCATAGCCCAATAGCGCAGTCTATAAACGAAAAACGATGACCTCAACCTCAACTGATATCAATTACACCTTCTCAGAACTTCAGCTTGCACAACTAAGAGTGTACGGGCCGCTCAAAAGCACGAAAAAGGAGACCTTCTCGTCAATGAAGGTGACAAACGAATCGACTGTCTAGTCGTTTTATCTGGCCAAGTGGACATCAATATTGCTACCACTGGCGAACCCTATCGCGTTGGTTGGATGGAAGCAGGTCAGTTTGCCGGCGACATCGGTGTTCTCACCGGCCAGGCTTCTCTTGCCTGTGTTTCAATGGGCGAGAATGGCGAAGTTCTTCATATCAAGCACGGAGATTTCCAACGGCTATTAGTTGAAAACTCTGAGCTTTCTGACATCTTTGTCCGTACTCTCACTGCAAGGAGGGCTTTCGCTCAAGAGAATCAGCACGGCACCGTCATAGTCATTGGTGAAGCCCAAGATAGGACTGTCTTCGCAGCACGAGACTTGCTAGCAAAACACAGCGTCCCACATTCGTGGCTCAGCCCGCAGACTGAAAAGCTGGCAATTCAAATTATGAAAGCTCGCGGGATTAGCCCAGATCAGCTTCCCGTTGTACTCCGAAGGTCCCGGCGGACAAGCAGGCACTTCCTCAAAAATTGAAAATTATCTGGGATTTCCTTTGGGAGTATCTGGAAGAGAACTCGCGGAGAGGGCCTCCGTGCAGGCACAGAAATTTGGCGTAAGGCTAGCTACCCCTGTTAAAGCCAAAGGATTGGCGAAGGAAGATGACGGGAGTTATTGCATCACCCTGAACGACGGGAGACAACTTAAGTGCAAGGCGGTTGTCATCGCAAGCGGCGCGCAATATCGCCGTTTACCTATTCCCAACTTAGACAACTTTGAAAGCCGTGGAATTTATTACGGCGCAACTATAATGGAAGCTCAGCTTTGCAGCGGCTCGGAAGTCGCAGTAGTAGGAGCCGGTAATTCAGCTGGCCAAGGTGCTCTGTTCTTGAGTAAGACAGCTAAAGCAGTGCATGTTGTTTACTGGCGGGGCGACATTCGATAAACCATGTCAGAGTATTTAGTGCGCCGACTAGAGGAAACCCCGAATATCTATCTTCATGCGAATAGTGCAATTGAGCAACTGCATGGTTTGGAGCTAGCGGGGAAAGACGAAGACAGACTAACAGCGATTACGTTTAAAAATAGTCAAAGTGGCGAATTGCAACGTATCGCAATTTCCTTTGCCTTTTTGTTTATTGGTGCAGCTCCTTTTAAAGAATGGCTGCCTCAAAATTTAAGCTGTGACAAGAAGGGTTTTGTTAAGACCGATGCGGATTTAGACAATATAGATTTGGTTCGCGCAGGGTGGCAAATGGAAAGAATGCCAACTCGCTATGAAACAAGCTGGCCACGCATCTATGCGGTAGGGGATGTAAGAATTGGTTCAGTAAAAAGAGTGGCTTCCGCCGTGGGGGAAGGCTCAGTGGTTGTAAGCGACATTCACAAGGCGCTGGCTGAACTAGACTGAAACTGCTCCACAGTTAAGTTGAGGATCAGTCCCAGCCGCTTTAATTTTCAAACAGTTAACCCGTACTCGGGGCTTTGCATAGTTTCAGCTAAATACTAGGGTGCTTCATACTTTGTGATTGCGCCGCCAGCCCAGCTTAATGAGTTTGGCCCCTCTGCCGCAAAAACATTGCCATCAGCATCCACTGCCACCCCTTCGCCTGCGGTACCCTGATAGACGCGCTCTTCTCTTTCAAATGGGGGGATAAATGCATCTATATGGTCATGATCAACGTGCCCTATTCTTACTCCGTTACGCCAGCCAACATGATTAGTTGGACCTGACTCGGAATCGATCGCATAAACGGTGTCAGCGTCGGTAATAAACAATCCGCTGATACGGCCATACATATATCGGGAATCCAGATAGTTTCCCTCTTGATCAAAAATTTCTATTCTATGATTGCCGCGATCAGCAACCCATAAACGCCCTTGGGAATCGAAATCTAGAGCATGTGGTGTTCTGAATTCGCCGTGGCGAACACCAATTTGCCCCCATTCTTTCAAACGCGTGCCGTCCGCTGAAAACTTAATAATTCTGCCGGTAGCACCGGCTGCTCGACCTTCGGCCATAGCATCCATACTGATCATGCCCTGTCCTCCATGTCCGTCAGCAACGAAGATACTGCCATCAGGTGCTGTGATCACATCATTGGGCTGGTTAAACTGATTAGGTCCGCTTCCAGCCTGACCAGCAGTTCCTAAACTCATCAACAATTCGCCGCTAGGGCTAAACTTATGCACTTGATGCCCTTTAGTTCCTGCCGCATTGCCAGCAAAGTCAGTAACCCAGACATTACCTTCAGCGTCTACATGAATGCCATGTGGTGTCACCATTACACCGCCGCCAAAGTTAGCTAATACCTCTCCTGTGTTGCGATCAAATTTAAAGATTGGATCGACCGGGTTGTTATCACAGTTAATTGGAACACCGCTGCCAAAACTACTAGCACCGCATCGCTCATAGGCCCAAACATTGCCGTCTATTGGGTCAATATCCACTCCGGCGGTGGAACCCCACTCGCGACCAGCAGGCAAATCACCCCAATTTGCTAAAACAGTGGGCGCTGGGTTTGGAAGGCCCTCACCTGATATGGGATTACCCGCAGTCATAGTTGAACTGGAAACAGCCGGTGCTGCTGACACGGTATTATCTGGTGCTGAACAAGCAGCTAGTAACACGGGCACACAGAGCCCAATAGCTGGCAAAAGAATTCGTCGTGAAATCATGGAAGACCCCTTTGTATTGGTTATTAGTGGAGAGTAAAAGAGCAGAATAAAAGTATGAGCTTAGCAAGTCTATAGCCAAGCCCATAACAATGATTCGAGTTGTATTGATGTATAGATTTAGTTAATTGCCTTCAGAACTTCGCGAGTAAGATCCCAATTACTAAACCCTTGGCGACCGTAGTCAAGACCACGCCGAACTACGACTAAATCTTCAGAAGGAACGATGATTGTGTATTGCCCTCGATTGCCGTTGGTAGAATAGGCATCCTTTGGCACATCATCTCTGCCCTCAGGAACTAACCAAAATTGCCCCCCGTAGTGACTTCCGCGCCCGACGGTAGCCGGCGCTGGAGTATGGCTAAACTCAATCCATTCTTCAGATAAAAGGCGCTCACCGTTCCAGATGCCGCCATTTAAGTACAGCAAACCGAAGCGCGCCAAGTCTCGGGCATTGGTGTAAACCTGACTGCTAAGAATAAAGTCCCCAAAACGATCGGTACTGACTAATGTATTGCGCATGCCAATCTTGTCCAGCAAGGCCTTGCGGGGAAACTCCGCATACGCTTTTTCGCCCCCCAATGCCCGCTTCATGGCATAGACACCCAGCAGTGTGTCGTAGTTCTCGTAGTCCCAATAGCTGCCTGGCTCGCGAATCAGTGCACGGCTCCGAGCACCGGCTACCGAGCTAGCACCTGCCCAATAGGATAGTCCCGAACCGGTCGCGTATTCCATTCCACGGTTATCTATAGTCTCTAATCCACTGGACATGTTTAGCACGTGGCGTAGGGTAATATTTTGCCTAGGATCAGTTTCAGAAGAGCGATTCTCTGGATACCAATCGAACCCCAACGGCTCATCTAAGGCCAATCGTCCATCATCAACCAGCATCCCAATTAATGCCGACGCGATGCTCTTCGCAGTAGACCAGGTCCGAGTTCGGGTAGTCATTTCTATACCCGGGGCATAACGCTCGTGAATGATCTCGCCTTTATAAACCACCAGAAGGCTCAAGGTATCTTGTTCTGGCGTATCTCTGTCAAATGCCCAATCAGAAGCGGCCAAAAGGGCTTGTTCATCTACATTGGACGGCAGTGATTTAGAATCAACAAGATCGCCCTGTGGCCACGGAATGTCAGCTGGGTCGCCGGATGGCATGGCAAGGGTTAGCTCTGGTAGTTGGTCTGTATCTTCGAGAGTTTGGTCAGGCGGCAGAATTACACAACCAATACCCTCTCGGAATACTGCTCGCATTGTTGGAACTGCGCCCGGTTCGCCAACCTCTACTGCGCGCCTCTCACGATCAACGGTATAGTCACCGCCGTCTGGGGTGCCAATGGGGTCAGGCAAAAACGCCAGTTCTTGAGCAAAAACTTGCTCCAAAGTACGCCCACCAGTAAACAGTCCATTGCACATAAAAACAGCCTGCTGGCCTCTTCTCACCATCGCTCGTTGAGGTTGCCAGTAGTCGTAGTTCTCTTCTTGCTGCGCTTGGGCCAGCGGAGGCGTCAGCAAAGTGAGAGCGGTAAATACCAAAGCTGTGCGTTTCATGATTTTCTCCACAATTGTCTTAGCTCGGAATATACCGCACTTAAGCATGTGGTGCCTCATCGCAGGGCAGATAGGGAGCTGTTCGGACAAAAAATCACTTCTTGATCTTTTGCCCGAACCGCCCAGTGGGCTATACCTTTGCTATGGCTGCAGCCATACTTTCCATGGCTGCTTCTACAACAAAACGGGAAGATCCTAAGTTCATTCTCATATGCCCTTCGCCACCGCTGCCATAGTTCGAACCCGGATTTAAATAGACGCCTGAGTGCTCAACCAACCAATCTTGAAAATAGTGCTCAGGACTTGATTTGCCGTGACTAATGGCCATTTCTTTGGCATTAATAGCCTCAAGCACAGGAGTAAAATCTAACCAAGATAGGTAAGTGCCCTGGGCCTTAGTCACACTGAGACCTGGTATTTTTTCGACGGCATTGGCTACAATTTTGTGATTGTTATCCAAATAGGGTTTCACTTGGTCGAACCAGCCGGCGCCGTGTCGGTAAGCCGCTTCGTTGGCAACAACACCTAAGGTACTCAAATCGCCGCGGTGGTGTTGTTTAATTCTGCCTAGTAAGACGGGGTTAGTCGTGAAAAAATACGCATTCTTCATTCCTGCAAGATTGAATGTTTTGCTCACAGCGTTAAAAGTAATGCTGTTATCCACAACAGCTTTGTCGGGCAGACTCGCAAACGGCACATAGTTATGCCCCTCTCTGACGATGTCAGAATGAATCTCATCAGACAAAACCACAATTTGATTTTCGAGACAGAGGCGCCCTATGCGCAAAAGATCTTCTTCAGACCAAACATTACCCGTTGGGTTTTGGGGATTACAAACAATCATGGCATGGGTATCTGGTGTCATTTTCGACTCGAGATCAGCCCAATCAATTTCGTAAGTTCCATTTTTGAATATCATCTCACTCTGGGTCTGAATGACTTGAGTGTGACGGCAATGGTAGGGGAAGCCATCATAGGTTGGGGTGAGCATTAAGACCTTAGTGCCCTTCGGAGCAAAGCTCCTTAAGGCTGCGATTACACCCGGATAAACACCGTCGGATACCACAACCGATTCTGGATCCAGATCAAGTCCATGTCGCTCACCGTTCCAGTTTACAATCGCATCGCGAAGAGAATCCGTGCTGCTCATGTAACCCCAGTTATGATGTTGGACACGTTCCATCAATGCGTCTGTGATACAAGGGGCCGCTTCGAAGTCCATCGTAGCTACGCCCATCGCATGCTTTATCTTTCCAGCTGCGTAGCGTTTTGAAGGGGTATCCCAACGGGAACAATTGCTTCCAACACGGTTGTAGACCGTATCAAAATCAAACATGCCATTGTTCATTCGGGAAGTGGATTGAGCGCTAACGCCCGTGGCAATAGCGCCAGAAGCGCCAGCAAGCGCGGTCATACCTGCGCTCTTTATAAAACTTCGTCTATCAAATGCGACGTTCTTTGACATCGTTCTCTCCTCATTAAGTTTGCATTAGCTATGCTTATAGTTATTTTTTGAGGTAAAGTTTTAACCTTGCAGCAGTAACATCAGAGAGACTTTTTATACAACTAGTCAATAATACACTTACACTGGCGCAACATCAGGTAGTTATGCTCTATAGCTATCCTCGCTTGGACTATCTTAAATGTGACATTCAACTCTCACCAGCAACTTATCTGAAGCGCCAGCAATAGATGTTTCTTAGCCCAACACTTTACGAAATACAGCAACTGCTTGCTTCATTTCTTCTCTGCTTCCGAGTGAAATTCGACAGTGGCTATTTTGAAGTGGCGGGAAATCTCTTCCGACTGCAATCTTATTCTCGATACAGGCGGCTCGAACAATGCTTGCGGGTCGCTTTAAGTTCGGAAAGATGTGATTGGTGTGAGACTCCGGCACATGAAAACCCATCTCATTCAGGGCAGCCACTGTGAACGCTCTCACTTCAGCATTTTCTTGCCTCTCCCATGCAATATGATCCGTGTCTTCAAACGCTGTTAGGGCAGCGATTGCGCCAATCATATTCACATCGCCCATACCCCAAGCATTGCTAATCGCCTCCAGCGTCTTTGGATGGGCTAATCCGTAACCAACTCGTAAACCCGCCATTCCATGGGCTTTTGAAAAAGTTCTAGCGATGATGACGTTGGGAAACTCTTTCGCCAAAGGTAGCGCGGTTTTCATAACAGAAGGATCAACGTAATCGATATAGGCCTCGTCGACTAAGATCATCGTATCGGGAGACTGTTTTAATATATCTCGGATCGCGGTTTCAATGGCTGCAGGACCATGAACGGTTCCTGTGGGATTATTTGGATTACACAGATAAACCATCCCAGCGCCATCGGACGCGGCAACCATTGCATCCAGATCAAGCTGAAGATCACCGTTTAAAGGGAGTACTTTGACCGCCGCACCAATTTGCCTGGCCATGCGTTCAGACGTTGTGAATGAAGGCGCTGCCGTTACCAACGGCTTTTCCGCTGTGCAAAAGGCACGGGCTGAGCCTTCTAAAATTGGCGAGGATCCTGTGGACATCAAAATATGGTCGAGTCCCACATCAAAATGTTCTGAGAGGCTTGCTTTTAGCTCGCCGAAATAGTCAGGATCATACCCACGGCCGACTCTTTTGCTAATCGCCCCGTGGATAGCCTTCATGGTATTCGGTCCAGGCCCACGAGCGCTTTCGTTTTGATTGAGCTGAATGATGCCCCCATCGAAAACACCCGCCGAAGCGGCGTCTCGGGTTTGACCAAAGACTGCTTGGCTAATCAGGCTAGTGCCAGTAAATAGACCGGCGGCTGTGCCGATACCGACTTGCTGTATAAAGCGGCGACGAGTGATTGTCATTGCATAGTACCCATTCAGTAATGATAGAGATCAAAATGCCGTGACCGTGTGGCGCGCACAAGACGGTTCGGCGGACCGAAAATAACTTGTTCCATAATACTGCCGTAAAGTTGAAAAAAGCAAAGAGATTGAGCGGGTTTTTCAGCTTTTTTGTGGCTTAGCACTTAATCCTCTAAAACAACGGCCTCCCAAAGTTCAACTTTGTTTCCTTCTACATCAATAATCCAAGCGAAACGGCCATAGGGATAATCCTCAGTCTCCCCCACCTGCTCTATTCCCGACGCTTTTAGCTCAGCCAGCATTGTGTCTAAATCATCCACAATATAATTAATCATAAACTGTTGCTTAGGGTTCTCTAGCAGCTCGCTATTCATAGGGAATGGCGACCAGACCGTGCGATTGGTTCTATTTGATTGTAAATAGTCACGCCAGAAGAAATGAGCAAACCCAGGTTCCACTGCAGGGATTCCAAAATGATCTTGATACCATTGGGTCACTTTCGCAGGATCTTCAACCTTGAAGAAAATCCCTCCGATCCCCTTAACATGCCCATCCCAAGTACCGGGCACCTCAGGCATCTCTTGACCGTAAGAGAACGAAGCTAACAAATAAAGTGGCAGTATTAACAAGAAATGTTTCATCGACTTAATTCTCCATAGTTAGATTAATGCTGTAGTCATGGAATCACCCGCATTATTTGGCATACTGGCCATTCCTAAAGAAAGCCTTTTTAGGATGACAAGTGTTCGCCTCTCAGCTCGACCCTTGCGATTTCAATATCAAGTTATCTTTGGAGCCAAGGCGAGAGTACTACAAATAATTTTCACCAACCGAACAAGCCAGGATTCGACTTAGATGGCTATAAGGCAGCCCAGTCTCTTGCTGCCATTGGTTAAACTGTGCCTGAATCTTTTTTAGATCCCTTTGACTGCTAGGGTTTTCGGC
>JBGCEK010000078.1:0-7651 GCA_045106275.1 Pseudohongiellaceae bacterium
ATGTGGCAGCGGGTGGAGGCCTATGTTGAAGAAAGGGCTGATGTGGAATTTACCCATTCGATTTGCCCAGGTTGTAAAGATAAGCTCTATCCTGATTTGGGTAAGTAATTATTAATCGGCTGGCGGTACTTCAGGGTAGCCTGATTTACTCATACCAATTTTCAATTAGGCTGACCAAGTGGATAAGTTGCAGGGGTATTGGCAAGGTAACTTCTCAATACCAGCCCGAAATTCAAAGCTGGCCCTGTATAAGCTCCAAAATACGAACATCCAAGTGTCGGCTATCACAATGATATTTTTTATTGGAAAACCCATTTTCATTTTTTGTATGCTTATAAACATCAATCATTCCAATATTATTGAACAGCAATTCAGTTTTCAGTTTAGAATTAAATAGTTCTACCACTCCTGCAATTTCTGCATTGGATTCTGTTGAATGGGTGTTGCTATATACTGGCGCTGGAACGTTAAAGAAGTAGTAAATGTGCTGATTGGTTTCATTCGCCTGAACCAACCATTTGACAAATCTCGTCACAGTTTGATTCACGATATCTGACATTTCTCTCCCCGTTTTTTTAGACGCCAGAATAATTCCTTCTTCGGCTCGACAATCAATTTCGCCGAATGAAACAAAAACTATGGAACTCTGTGGCATTGCGCTGAGGTTCTGCAATGTGATTGCCTTATAGCTATTTTGCTCTTGAACTGAAAAATGGTGTGCTTTTGCGCCAAGTGTGATCATGGGTGAAACAGTGTATATCTTACTCGCTATCTCGATGTTGGAATGAGCATAGCTCAAACAGTGGCTTTCGCCGATATGGTAGATAAATTGCGATTTACTGTTTTGATTGACTGGATTGATGTTGATTAACTGAGAAAGAAAAGTGCAGTATGCCTGACAGAACATCCCATCCTTTGGTGTTAATGGCGCGGCTTTCGATGTCGTTACTAGATTTACACAGTTATTTATATGACTACTACAGCTAGTAAAGTTTCCCGCCAGAAAATCGGAAATGGCTTGATAAACCTGATATTTAGGGTCTTTTTCGAGCAAACTTTCTAAACCTAGTTCTTCAGTATTAGTGCCGCTAATCTTGAAATGAGTTTTCAAAAGCTGTATTTCTAGACTTTTCAAGTTAGTGGCAGCGACAGAAAATTGAGGCCTGATCTCCAATGCTTTATTGTAATTTTCTATTGCATCTTGAATGTCGCCGATTTCCTTAAGAGAGTTAGCCAGATTACTGAGGGTTTCTGCTTGCCTTGGCTGGTAACATAAAACTTGATTGAAGCTCCTAATAGCAGCGTGATTCTCCCCTTTGTTTTGCAGTGCTAGCCCCATATTATTATGGGCACTGGCATCTTTGGGGTTGAGCGCAATAGCTCTTTCAAATTGCACTAGTGCTTCGTCATAACTCCCGATGCTCGCATGAGCAGATCCGATTAAATTATAGAGATGCGCAGAATCTGGAAATTGTTTTAACAGCGCTTGGGCGTGACCAATGGCTTGGTGAAATTGGCTTTTGCTATAAAGGGTAAAGATGTGCTGCAATTGTTCTAGCGGAGGTTCTTTGTTCTCATAACTGTCTGCTTGCACTCTGTCTGTACTTGGAGAGGCTAGCTCATGCTTAGGCAGACTTTGCTCCATTAATTGCAACGTCGATGCAGAGATGCCGGCTTGCACAGCACGAGCTATCAGAGCTTTAAGGTCTTTCATTCGGTTCAGCCTACCAAGCGCGTCACTGTAGCTTAACCAGAATTGATCGATGCTATCATTGGCTTCTAGCGCAGTCTTAAAAAATGGTAATGCTTCCTGAATTTTTCCTATACTAACCGCTAGAACTCCCATGTTGTGGTTAACATCAGGGTGGGTTGGAGCTACTTGTAAAATCGCGGTGTAGATCCTATCAGCTTCTTGTATTTTCCCTTCTTTATGGGCTTCAACACCGTGTTTCAAAGCTTCATCTATAGTTAATTGCATACTTATTCCCAGAAGGGTTGTATTCATTGATATTAATATTTATCGGTATTGGCAAGTTAGCTATTTCATCCCGCACAATCTATTGTCTAGTCGTTACAGACAAGTTAGGCAAATGAAAAAGGCGAGAGCGTTGTTTCACTCAAGCCTTTCGCTATTACAAGCCGAATTTAATTTGCTGAGAAGAAGGATCAAACTTCAAAGTTACATTCGAGATTGTTTGTTTAGCTACATTATCTTAAACCATGATACTTCGCACTTTCATTATGCCGGTATTTCGATCAGTAGTCGCACTAACGCTGCCATTAAATTTTGGCAATACATCAAATTCAAGGAGTTTAGAAACTACTCATGGCAACACTGTAAACTTAAAGTTTGCAGACACCAGCACGCCACCGGCGTCTAAGCTTAGTATATGCGGCAGTTTCTCTGTTGGAAAAAAGGTGGCGGTATTTTCAGCTGCCGGCGTCACGATATAGCGGCTAAATAACACGCCAAAGCCAACGTCCTCCGGCTGGTCGTTTGTTCGCTTAATTCCCGCATCTT
This sequence comes from Pseudohongiellaceae bacterium, assembly GCA_045106275.1. Classification (GTDB taxonomy): domain Bacteria; phylum Pseudomonadota; class Gammaproteobacteria; order Pseudomonadales; family Pseudohongiellaceae; genus UBA9145. The sequence continues at coordinate 2,522 of JBGCEK010000078.1, forward strand.
TTATGCCAACAATGGCTTGAATAGGCCGTGAGTCCTGCGCCATCAAGTTCAATGATGATGCCGCATCGATGAGCTCATCTTGGCCTGTTACATACCAGCGATAGGAAATAGCATCACCCTCTGGATCCGGTGCCGAGACAGCCAATGTAAACTGGTTATTGCCGATTCTTGTTTTAGTGAGAGCCGCCATAGGGGTTTTATTGTCGGAATCTGGAATTGGATCCACTGGCAAGGTAAAAACGCCTAACTGGCGGCCAGCGTTGCCAATCGTGATAGTCCAATCCCCCGTAATTGTGGCCAAATTACTTGCCAGCTCAACAAATAAAAAACCACTGCTATTGCTCAGGCCTAATTCCTCAGAGTTGCGGACACTAGCGCGGCCGTTAGGGTCGGTAAGATAAATGCTCACCGCTGGGACTGAAGTGGTACCGGCGTGAGCTAGGGAAAGGTGCAGATAGGAAGTATAAGGAGCCTCTGCTGTTAAACGCTGAATAGCTGTGTGTGGAGAGAGCCCATCTGCTGGGTCATTACCCAAGAAAATCTGCGAATTTGCTATGTTAACTGCGAAAGTGTCTGTGGCCGTGGTAGTTTCCAAGTTGATTGAATAGCGTAGAATGTTGAGCACATCTGGCGGCCCATACATAGCTTGCAAAACATCAATGTCGTCTTGAGTTGGCAGATTCCAACGACTCTCAAAAGGTCTCATGCTCGAAACAGGATCATTAGAATGACCCAATCCCAAATCATGCATCAGCTCGTGCACGGTAGTGGAAACTTTTGGCAGTTCATAAATAGGGTTGTAAACAATGCTACCGTGAGTATAGGCTACCCAGCCTCGGAGGCTAATCGCATCTGGGTCCTGCGTAGCTCTGGGGGCTGCAAATGTCAGGGCTGTTTCGTCGCCGGTAATCCATCCCACCACCGCAATAAGGTTAGCCCCGTCTTCTTCGGGATTTGCGGAACAGCCCAAGTATTCGAACTTGATGTCAGCGATTCCCTCAATAATGGAAAAAGACTTTCGAAGAATTTCCTCCACTTGCTCTGCAGTCTTGTTTTCAGGAGCACCTTCTTGGGTGTAAATAATTTTTAGGGCCGTCGGGAAAGCGGCTAAAAGAAGGTGTAAGGCCAGCATATTCTGATGGCATATCATAGTACTCGCTATCAATAAAAACGGGTTCTATGGCATTAACAGCAAAGAATGCTACAGCCACTATGACTAGTAATATCGATGTAATAATGCTACGAACTTGTTTGGGATCATTTACGAACTGCGCCGCGAATTTTTAGAGCAGACCAAAGGGTAAGAACTCACGTGACTGATAATTTTTTTCAGCTACGCCCGAAGAGTGCATTCATAGATGAATACACACATTGCTTTAAGACCGTCTAGATTACGAGAATGGTAAACTGTATCCGACAGGCATTTTGGCAGGTTAAACGCCAGACTTGAAAACATTCAACACCCTGAATAATCTTGAAACAATAAGCAAGTAATCGGCTTGCTTACGAAATACAAACACGGAGAGTAGATTGAGTACTATATTGATGCTAAAAGTGAGTGGTCAAGATCAGGTAGGTTTGACCGCCACACTGAGCCAAATTTTAGCGGATTCAAAAGTTACACTTCTGGATATCGGGCAATCGGTAATTCACGACCAAGTGTCGTTAGGCATGCTAGTTCAGCTCCCTGAGGGCGCAGATAACGCCGAGATGTTAAAAGAATTACTCTATCAAGCTCATCAGAAGAATATTCATTTACGTTTCACACCTGTCAGCGATAAGTCTTATGGCGACTGGGTTGTGCAGCAAGGTAAAGACCGCTTTGTGCTGACACTGCTGGCACGCCGTATCTCAGCAGAGCACCTGGCTCATGTGTCCCGCGCAGTGTCAGAACAAGGCTTGAATATTCAGAACATTACGCGGCTCACTGGGCGCGTATCCCAGTCCGTGGATTTAAAAAATGATAAAGCCTGCATAGAGTTAACGCTTCGAGGCAAACCTCAATGTATGGATGAATTACGAAGACGATTTTTGAAAATTAGTTCCGAACTGGATGTGGATGTTGGGTTTCAAGCTGATACGGTGTACCTTCGAAACAGACGTTTAGTTTGTTTTGATATGGACTCAACTTTGATTGAAGCCGAAGTTATCGATGAGCTAGCTAAAGCTGCAGGTGTGGGCGAACAAGTTGCCAAAATCACGACAGAAGCGATGGAAGGAAAGCTGGATTTCCAACAAAGCTTCAGAAAACGTATGGCTTTACTAAAAGGTTTGGATGAATCTGTTTTGGCTGAAATTGCCAAAAATTTGCCCATTACAGAAGGCGCAGAGCGATTAATAACAACGTTAAAAGCTTACGGTTATAAAACTGCCATTCTTTCCGGTGGCTTCAATTATTTTGGGAAGTACTTGCAAGATAAGCTAGGCATTGATTATGTGTTTGCAAATGAGCTACCTATTGTTGATGGATTAGTTACCGGTGAAGTTAAGGGTGACATCGTAGACGGGCCCATGAAAGCGACACTGCTGAAAAAGTTAGCAAAGCAAGAAGGTATTCGGTTGGAACAAACAATCGCAGTGGGTGACGGTGCAAATGACCTACCCATGTTATCCGAAGCGGGTTTAGGCATTGCATTTCGGGCAAAATCGATTGTTAAAGAAAGTGCCAAACATTCGATCTCAACGCTGGGTCTAGATGGCGTTTTGTATTTCTTAGGGTTTCGAGATCAGGATATTCATACTGACTAAAGGGTGCCAGTTAGTCGATTAATTAGAAACATGGCAAAAAATGGGATTAGATTTATTATTCGTTTTCCTAGGAGCCAGTGTCGATGAAAATAATCTGCCCCTTTTATTCCAAGAAATCATTGGTTAAGTGAAATTCGTACAAGAACGATTCTGCATTCTTTTCGCCTGTCGCGACTGTGGGCTCTAGTAAGTTATTGTTTCTGAGGCTTAATCGAGATACACCAATAGAGTTTTATAGACAAAACTATTACTATTATTACTGTTAGTAATCCAAGCGTTTCCTAAGCCTTATATTTCCGAGGTAGCAATGAAAGAAGTCGATGTCTATTGGTCGTTCCGCAGCCCTTACTCTTATCTTGTAACACCAAATTTATTGAAGCTTAAGCAAGATTTTGCAGTTAAAGTGAACCTTAAAGTGGTTTTTCCAATTGCCATTCGAGCGCCAGAAATGCTGTTTACTGAAAGCAATGCAATGCGCACTCGCTATATAGTCATGGACTGGGCGCGAAGAGCACGTTTTCTAGGCATGGCCGATCAATGGCCCTCCCCCGATCCAATAGTACAAGATATGGATAGCCTTCAAATCGCCGAAGAGCAACCGCACATCCGCCGTTTAAGCTATCTTGGAGTGGAAGCCCAGCACCAAGGTCGTGGTATCGAATTTGCTTATGAAGTGTCCCATCTTTTATTTGGAGGTCAGCAAGATTGGCATTTAGGTACTCATCTTGCCGAAGCCGCGAATAGAGCTGGTCTTTCACTTTCGGTCATGGAAAACAACATTCAAACCAAAAACTGTGAAGCTGAAATTGAAAACAACCAAATTCAACTAGATGCAGCAGGTGGGTGGGGAGTGCCGACGATGATATTCGAAGAAGAGCCATTTTTTGGTCAGGATCGAATTGATACTTTGCGCTGGCACCTTAAGAATTGCGGACTATCCAAAAACGAAAGCACTTAAAGATAAGCTAGTTTAAAGCGCGACCTTGAAATTCTCATAGCCGAACAAAAGGCTGCCTGCGCACCCAAAAAGCGGTGTGAACTTGCGCATACCTCGCTACTGCACTCTTGTCGGTTCGTGGGATAGCTCGGATCGATTGTTGGCGCATTGAGTGGTGTCGTGGATTGTCTCTGGTATCAATTCCCTATGACCAATACCCTATAACCAATTCCCTATGACCAATGCCGCAGCTTCTGAGCTTATCGTTGACACTATTTTTAAGGCTCTCTTACCAGTATCACTTTTAACGCACTAGAGGCTGGCGTAGACAGCGGTGCGGGTTGACCGGTTGACGTCCTCCTAAAGTTTTCAGACCACCCCCACATCACTTGGTAAAACGCATAGTTGCCGTCATGAAGAGTTGAGGTCCAGGTGGAGTCTGCGATTTCTAGATAGCGGTGGGCATAGAAAGGAGGTCTTACTGCCGTTTTAGCATTCAGGGTTTTCAATTCTTCTAGAGTAGGTAGTCGCCAATCATTAGCGCCACATAAACCAGCTGCGTTCACCTGCTGTGCAAATTTTTCGGTATCACAGTTAGCTGAGTCGGAACATTTACCTCCGTTTTCTAACGCTGGGTCACCAATCTGGCTTTTCAGTGAGTCAGAGCTGTATTGACTGTAGGTGTGCTTGGCATCATGTAGCCCTCCGTCCTGGGTTTTGCCTTCCCAAATCAACCCAGTTCTCGTGTCACGAAAACAGGACCACTGGACTGCATTGTCTGGCAAGGCAGTGCCGCTTGCGTCGAGCTTCTGAAACTCTGCTTGGATACTGTAAATCACTGGTTCAGAGATGTATTCATGCGTGACTCCATCCAGCCCAGTGCTTTCATAACGTAGTACTACACCTAAACTTCCTGCCATCCCTGCATCAGTTCGGCTTCGAAAATCTGTCAGCCCAACAACTTTTGCTTCATGAGTTCCAACCTTCGCAACGCCACGGGCAATAAACGGGTTAGTGTTCTCTATCAACTCACTCCAGTTTGGAGTCTCCAGTCTTTCTGCTTTAAGCACTTTGCCTGCATCGTTCACCTGATAGATTGAGAAATTAACAGCATTGCCAATATCTTCTTCGCCAAAAGTCACGTCAAAAGCCAGCCCAAGCGTTTGAGTTTGCGTGGCTCTTAGATTGCTGGAGTAATAACTAATATCGAACAGATCCCGATGTCTGAAAGTTGTGAAATCCGTGTGGATAATGTAATCGTTTCTAGGGCCGCATTGGGTTTCGTTTTGGCCTATTTTGCGTGTGACCAAATTTGCTTTTATTTTCGTCGAACTAGGTTTGCCCGTGGTCGAAGTCATCGTTAGCTCTTGTAACTCAGGAACTTTTGGAATAAGTGGCCGGGCAACAATCGTACGAGCATTTGGGGAGTTGCCGCCATTTTGAAT
>JBGCEK010000079.1:0-17651 GCA_045106275.1 Pseudohongiellaceae bacterium
AGTATTAACTGGCAAATACGGGCTTAAATAGATAATGCAAGATAGTGATCAAACAGGGCATCGAATGAAACTAGCAGAATGGGGAACTGTCGCAGAGATCACATCAGCATTCGCGGTAATCGTGACCTTAATAGTTCTAACTATTGAGGTAAGATCTAATACCAAAGCAATTGAGAGAACCTATCAACAAGAGTCTATTAGATTAGGCGCAACAGCGCGATCCAGCCTTTTTGAGGTTGATGGCTTAGTTGAATTAATAGTCAAAGAAAGTACTGGTGAAGATTTAACTGAAGAGGAACTGTTTAAACTTGACGCACATGCAACCTATGTATTGAGAATGTTTGAAATTCAATACAACCTCGCGCAAAGCGGCGAATTATCTTCAGAGCAAGCTGCAATACTACAAGCGAGAATTCGTAGATCTATGACTATATCTGAGTTTTTTGGAGAAACAATAGCAAAATGTTTAGAGTGTTATAGTATCGGGTTCAAGGAATGGCTAGGTTACGAAAGAGCTAATATATAGTGCATACTGCCACATTCGGTAACTACTAATAGTGAAAGCGAAACATAACAAACAAATCAAAAAGGAAGCAGCGTTTCACGGCTGCTCCTATTATTAACGGCGTTATGTTCCTTCGTCGCTAGAGAGCTGGCAACAATTAGTAACGCTTGACGTTAGTATTGCATAGCGTTACTATCTTAGAATGATTGTATCTTTCAAATGTCCTGACACTGAGGCGCTGTCCAAAGGCCGCCGAGTTCGAAGGTTCGTCAATTTCGAGCGAATCGCCCTTCGAAAGATAAGACAGTTGCAGGTTGCTGAAATTCTAGCTGATCTGAGAGTCCCGCCAGGGAATCGTCTTGAAGCATTGAAAGGTAATCGTAAAGGGCAGCACAGCATTAGAATTAATGATCAGTATAGAATTTGTTTCCGCTGGAGTAAGGCGGGAGCCACAGATGTAGAGATAGTGGATTATCACTAGGAGGCGATTTTATGAGAAAACTACAGCCAGTTTCGCCAGGTGAACTCTTGAAAGAAGAGTTCTTGGATCCAATGGGTATCTCCCAATACCGCCTGGCTAAGGAAATAGAAGTGCCAGCCCAACGAGTGGGGGCCATAGTTCTTGGAAAGCGGTCTGTGACCGCAGATACCGATCTACGGCTCTGCAAATTCTTTGGCTTGTCCAATGGTTACTGGTTACGCGCTCAGGCAGCATATGATACTGAGATTGCCGCAGAGGAATTGGCTGCGGAACTCAAGCATATTCGCCCCTGGCAAGAGACCAACCTAGCCAGTCACGGAACATAACAATCAAATCAAAAAAGAAGCAGCGCTACGCGGCTGCTCTTATTATTAAGGGCGTTATGTGCACTTTAGGATCACTACATGACTGAATATGAAGCGATTTCTATATTCAATGAGATTTTCAGCAATCTAGTTCAAGTGCTATTTGGATACATTAGTATTTTATCTGCATTTTTAGTTATGAGTTATTTCGCTGCAGATAGACTAAATAGAGTTCTGGCGACTATTGTTGTCGCGCTTTTTACGCTCTCGTCAGTGATGCTTGTCATTCAAGTCAATTTTCTGAGAACTGACTTATCGAATGTATATGAAGTTATTCTGAATATCCAAAGCTCAAATCCAGATGGTAATGTCTGGTTTGGTAATGTTCCGCTATGGACAGTGCAGATTCAAAGCGTCGTACAGAATTTGATAACTATAGGAGGCTACTTCGGATGCATAGCATTCTTCTACTATCAAAAAGCGACCAGCAGTAGTGAAGGCGGCACATAACAATCAAACCAAAAAGGAATCAGGGCTACGCCCTGCTCCTATTATTAAGGGCGTTATGTGTATTCATCGTTTAAGCATATGAGAGATTGAGGCTAGCATTATGACTGAAAATGAATATTTGATTCTATTGTCGAGTCTCAGAGAAGAGGGGAGCATTCAGGCTCAGTTTTTTGTCGCAATATTTTCCGCTTATATTTTAGCGATCTACACAGTAGGAAAAGAGCTATCCAAACAATATTTGATGCTACTAACTCTTAGCTACACTTTATTTATAGCAATTCCAGCTTTAGCTTCCCATGTCGCGGTATCAAATATCGTAGAGGTAGCCGAAAGTTTTTCCCAAGCATATCCTGATGCAATGGTAGAGCACACTCTCGTTCCATATATGCCCGTGTATAATTCATTGTTGCTAGTCTTTTGTTGGCTACTAAGCATCATTTTTACATTGACGCACCGGCGAGAAAAATAACATGCATGGCCTGAAGCAAGATACACATAACAAGTTCATGAACGGACGCCCTTCGGGCTGGACAGCCTTAAGCGTGGCTTCGCTACAAGGCTGCCCGTTACAAAAAGGAAGCAGTGCTTCGCGACTGCTCCTATTATTAAAGGCGTTATGTGCCTAGTCGTTGCAAACAATATCGTTTAAGTCCGTGAGTTAAAGCCTGATGACAGAATCTGAAGTACTTGAACAATTGAATCTTTTTGCGGACAACGCAATGAATGCATGGGCGATCTATCTAACGCTAACATTTTCATATCTTACGGCGTTTTATGTAACGGGTGCACAGCTTTCTAAGCTGCAGGCGTCGATCATTTCATTTCTGTATTTTTTCTGGTCGCTCTCATTCACTCTTGTGGCAATAACTCATATAGCTTCAATTGAGAAGCTTGTGTCCCAGTTTCCAGATTTCATACCCTCAAGTCTTTGGCAGTTGCCTTGGTTTTACATTGGAACAGTAATCTCAATCGGAGGTATACTGGCATCCTTTTACTTCGCGTATGACACTCGCAAGAATGTTGGAATCGCACAAAATAACTGACACGTTTGGCTGCTGGAAAGATACGACGTATCTATTTAGACGTGAAATTAGGACCAATACTGAAAAATTGTAGTTTGTGCCAATCGGCACATAACAATTAAGTCAATAAAGGACACAGCCTGCTCCGCACGGTTTGCGAATGGCTACGCCATTCTATCGCAAACCGCGCTCCACAGACTGCGCCCATTACTAACAGCGCTATGTTCCTAGCCTGACTATCTGCAACCGGGGAAAACAAAAATGAATTGGGAAGCCATAAGCGCGATTGGCGAAGTTATTGGAGCACTTGGAGTAATAGCTTCTTTGTTTTATGTTGCATACCAAGTTAGACAGAATACTCATCAAAGTAGACTCAATACAAAAGCCGTGGAAACTTCGAACAACGAAGCGATCAATACAGAGTCAAACAATCTCAGGATGGCACTAGCAAATAACTCAGAACTGGCAACTATCTATATTCGAGGAAACGAAGATCCTCTTTCCCTTAACGAAAGCGAGCAGTTTCGCTACCGACTCTTTGTGGGTGCTGGCGTCTCAAATGCACAACTAGTATACGAATCTCATGTTCGTGGTGTGAGCACGCAATGGTCGGGAATGCGTAATGTTTCGATCCGTTTGCTTGATAGCCCAGGTGGCCGTTGGTTTTGGGACAGTTTTAAAGATGATTACAACATTGAGTTTCAAAACGAGATTGATGCCGCTCTCGCCCAACTCGAAAATTAGTGCACACGGAACATAACAATCAGATCAAAAAGCAATCAGGGCAACGCCCTGTTCCTATTATTAAGGGCGTTATGTGTACTAATAGTGATATCGAAGTTGAGCGATGAATATTGAGTCATTCTTTACAGAGTAAACAATACGATGAGCATCGTTTATCCTTCGCGACCAATATCCAGAAAGAGCATGTTTCAACGGCTCGGGCTTGCCGATTCCTTCAAAAGGGGTTCGCTTAATGTCTTTGATAAGCGTGTTGATCCGGTTGACCATTTTTTTATCTTGCTTCTGCCAGTATAGGTAATCTTCCCATGCAGATTCAGCAAAAATCAGTTTCATTCAACAAGTTCTCTTTCTGTACCCTTTCCGCTTTCAAGCTCAGATATGGCCTCAACAAGACGCCGCACGTTTTTTGGACTCCTGAGAAGATAAGCCGTTTCTTCAAGGGCCTTAAAGTCGTCCATCGACATCATAACTACGGCTCCTTGTCCTTTTCTAGTAATGGCAACAGGCGCATGGTCATCACAAACATGGTCCATAGTTTTCGCCAAGTTGCTTCGAGCTGAGGTATAACTTATGCTGTCCATTGTTAGAATCCTGTACATGTACGTAAAACCGTACATAAGCGTAACGACATATAACAAACAAGTCAATACAGGACAGGGCTGCCACCCTGCTGTTTTGGTGTTCCTAGGCTGGGATATCGAACATGAGTCAGCCGCATAGCAATAAAATCAAAAAGGAGGCAGCGTTTCACGGCTGCTCCTATAAATTAAAGCATTATGTGTGCTAAGAGAGATTATGGATGACGGAATATGAGCTTGCATCGCTTTTAAGAGAGACTGCCGCGGCAATCTCACAAGAATTTGAGTTTTTCATTACAGCTTCATTCGGCGTGATATTGGTTGGATACTTCGCAGGAGAAAGATTAAAGCTCGGCCCAAGAATCATAATTTCAGTACTATATGCCGGCGCAGTTGCTCTTTTCTTGATGCGTTACCAAAACTTTGCAGATCAAGTTAGATTTATAACGTCTAGTCTTGATGCGCTAGGTAGTGGCTTTCCATTGCCAGAGAATGTAGAGAAATCGATCTGGATACGCAGACTAATTGTTCTGCTTGGCGCTGGCTCGGCGGCTTACTCAGTTTTTGTTCCCGCTCTTAAAACAGGCGATGATGACAATGAGACCGATACATAACAATGAGATTAAATAAGAGACAAGGCTGGCGCACTGCCCATTGTTACCGGAGCAATGTGCGCTGAGAGGGTTACTGCATGACGGAAGCTGACTATCTACTGATTGCTAATGAATACATAAACACTTCGTTTATGCTCGTGAGCGTATTGTTTTCTTTGGTTTCAGCATTTCTTCCTTCTAGTCACCTTGTAGCAAAAAGTCTTAACAAAGTAGTTTCAGGGCTTCTGATTTTGTTGTATTCCTTGGCGTATTATTGGATAGGTAGCGTTACCATAAATAGCAATATACAGATCAGTGGATTTGTTACAAAAATGCAGGGAAGTGAGTTTGATTTCACATGGTCTCCGATTGTATCTATATCAGGAGATATCATTATAGCGGCGGTGTTAGTGCCGGTTACATATTTGGCATCTCTGGCGTTTTTCGTTTATTCGAAATTTACAATCAAGAACAGGGAAATGAGACCATACAATCAAATCAAAAAGGAAAAGTGCTTCGCACTTTACTACTAACAAAACCGTTATGTACTCAGAGGGCGCCGGGTATTTTTCCGAAGTCCAAATTCGAGAGGCCTGTTGTGACCGAGATAGATGTTGTAGAAGCACTAAATTTGCACGCGACGAATGGAATGAGCGGCTTTGCAATATATATCACACTGACATTCGCCTATTTGACTGCCATATATGTTGTCGGCACCAAACTCACCGGCACACAAACAGTATTGCTTTCATTTTTATACCTAGCTTGGTCGATATCTTTCGCAATGGTTGCAATAACACATCTACAGTCCATAGAATCCATCGTGCAAGAGTACCCTAACTTCATACGCGCACGCATGTGGTTTACGCCTTGGTCCATGATCGGTATAGGCATCACTCTAGCTGGCATGGCAGTATGTATCTACTTCCTGCGCGAAACACGCATTCAAAGCCAAAATGAAAGCACATAATAATAAAATCAAGATGGACGCGCGTTCTGCGCCTGCCATTAAACCGTAACGTATGCAGTTACTTTCAAGACCGCCGCAACAAAATGGAAATGAAACTTTGAGCGCTGCCGAGTACTATGAATTGAACCTACAGTTAGTGGCGGCTTACAACGCCGCTTTTGAGTTCTGGCTGACTATTACATTCGCGTTTTTAGCTGCTGCCTTTTTTGCTTTTGATCGGATATCGAAGTCTTTCAGCAATCTAGTGTTGACCATTTATGGATTTGCGGCAGTACTGTTTATTTTTAGATTCTCAACTTCGGTACAGAGTGTTACCAGATTGTTGGAGGATTTAAGTTCTACTGAAATCCCAGCACCGCCTTATGCCGTTGACCCATGGCAAGGCCAAATCATTATAGGCGGCATGTTTTTTCTAATGATATTTGGTTCTGTAGCATCGATATATTTTGCTCATAAGCGGGTCCAAAGTGGCAAGTAACCATCAACTAAAAAAAGAAAATAGAGATACCATTCACACTAAGTACACGGGCTACGTGCTTTGATAATAAAAACGACTTTCTACAAACCGTTTAACGAGAATTCTTTAGAATGAATGAAAAACAAAAACTCCTAATTGAAATCATAGGTGTAATGGGGATAGTTTTGTCTTTAGTTTTTGTCGGCATGCAGCTCAATTTTGAAGCAGAAGTCGCATTATCCGAACAGTATGCTAACCGCGCCGAATCGATAAAATCCGACCTGCGAACGCGACTTGAGAGCGAGGCATTAATGTCAGCTCTGGAAATACGCTGGGAATTCGGTGAACGCCCGTCATGGTGGAATGAAGAGTATGAGCGCCAAGTAACAGTTTCTGACGCCTCGGCCAAACAAGTGTGGGCAAATATCTATAACATACAGTTGGGGCTTTATCAGGCAGATAATTTGTATTTCCAATACCAACAGGGGCTTCTTGATGAAGAGTTTTGGAAAATTAGCCGAGACAATGTCAAAGAATCGTTACAAGACAGTTTTGTGCGGGATGTGTACCTTGACTCGTACCTACCAATACGTGAAGTGGTGCTGGAAATTCTCAATGTATCAAGTAATGAAACAAGATGTGGCCAAGATACTTGTTAAAGCACGCGATGGAATAGATTCTCTAGACCCGGTTGGCCACGGCTGGTGGGAATTTTCTCGAGACAGTTTTCCACCGGATTTTGTTGCTTAGGTAGAATTAGTGTTAGACACTATTCAGTAGTGTCTTCGACTTACTGATTAGCGCGTGTGACAGATAACGAAAAATCAACAATGAGGCGCTGGGAGAGTAAGTGCATGGATTGGGATGCTATTAGTGCTATTGCAGAGTTACTCGCAGCTATCGGAGTCGTTGCGAGCCTGCTATACCTCGCCACACAAATTAAGCAAGTGAAGCGTGCAATGCATCTCAATTCATATAGTGATGCAAGCCAGCTATTTAACGGAGTCTCCAACTCCGTATCTACTTCTCCGGAATTGGCACGGGTTCTAACTAGAGCGAAAGACGGAGAAGATCTAGAGAAGTGGGAGCAAGAGGTGCTTCAGAATCATTTGATGAGCTTTCTTACTGCTTGGGATCTATTTATAGAGCAATCTTCTACCGGAGGTCTAGAATTGCCGCACGATCAATTACTCGTAGGCTTTTCCAATCTTCTTAAGCAAAACTGGGTTCCCCATGCTTGGGGGGGGATTAAGGGATACTGGCCACTTGAGTGGCAAGGCTTCGTAGACAAAGAACTTAAGAAGGCCCAAAGTGCAAACGACACATAAAAATAAACCAGAAAGAAAACAGGGCGTAGTGACTGCTCTTACTATTAAGGCCATTATGCGCACTCTGAGTTAAACTCTAAATTATGAGAAACTACTTATATTTACCCCTAGTACTACGATCAGTGGCAATTCTGATGATTGTCGCACTAGTTTCACAATTTTTCCTATTTGGCGTACTAGTGGCGTTACCTGTTATCGCTGTAGTTATTCTGCTTGCTCTTTCGGTTGCCTTTAAAAAATGGGCTAAAGCAAGTGCTGCCCTGTCATTGCTACCTGGATTCCTAATCCCCGGTGCCGTTCTATTGGGGTTTTTGAATGGCACAGCACCAGTTTGGTTACTTATTTTTGACTGGATCATATTCGGCTGGGTTGTTGTTAGCGCAATAAAAACACTTGTGGCGAAAGATACTGCACATGACAGTCAAATCAACCAATGACAGGGCTGACACGCTACGCATATTTGGGGGTGTTATGTTTCTTGTATTTCTGAACGCTAGTCCCGACAAACATTGGCATTGGTGATTAATGACTGGTTTTCATAATATACATTGGCCAAGAGCATTTGCAGACGGCTTTGCTATCATTGTATCAATTCTTTTAGCATTCGGAATTCAAGCCTGGTGGGAAGAGAGACAAGAACGCCGAATCGAACACGAAGAACTGACTCGCCTACTTGATGAGTTTTCGTCCAATCGTGATCTAATTCAGCGAAATATGCTTGAAACTTCATTTCGCAGAAGAATTGAAGCTTCTTCTCTCAACGTAAGCAATGTTCTCGATACTGCTATACAAGAAGGTCGAGAATTTGCTCCAGTTTCAAATAGAGACCTTTCTAACATATTACAATATCCAACTCTTGAATTAGAAACACCGGTGTTTGACAGTCTCGTTCGCTCTGGCCGTATCGAGATTATCGAAGACACTGATATCATCATAAGCATTAGGAACTGGGATGGGCGTTATAGAAACGCAAACGAATCAGAGAGAGACTCCCGCCAGTTTGCAGTCAATCATTTCTTCCCTGCAATAGCTGAAGTTAACGATATCCAGCACATACTTGTAGGTCGAAGAACACGGGGAGCAATAGACTTTGGTGCAACGACAATGATTCGAGCTAACCGTAAGCTCGCGAACACCATTGCCGAGCGGTATTATTGGATCGAGCTTTCAAGTGACCAGTGGTCAGATCTTCAGGAAAGAACCGATCATGTAATAGAAACAATTTCCCGTTTTCTTAATCAGTAGGGAAGTTAGCAATAATTTTGAGATGAGGGACAATCGAACACAGCAATCAATTTCGCAAGGCAGCAGTGCTTCACGGCTGCTCGCATTATTAAAGGCGTTATGTGTTTCAAATTTTTCAAGGGTAGTAACAAATGAGGCTTAAGTTATCTGAATGGGCGAATGTAGCTGAAATAATTGCTTCCTTTGTAATTGTGGTATCTCTTGCTTATGTAGGCCTAGAGCTTAATCAAAACACAACTGCTCTGCAGCTATCTTCCTATCAAGACACACTGAGTAAACTAATCTCCTTAGATCTAGCAGTAGCACAGAGCAGCGAGCTGCACAACATTGTTTCTGTAGGCAAAGAAGATCCAGATGCCCTTACAAAAGAAGAATGGTCTAGATTTACTCATTTCATATATCCTAGACTTGGAATCTGGGAATATCTTTTCCTCAGTAGAGATCTTGGCGGCGTAAGCACCTCCCAATGGCTGGCCTTTGAGCCCTACTTCGTAAATTTGTCATGCTCACCTGGATACATTCGATTTTTTGAAGAAAATGAAGAAAGTTATGCAGGAGAATTCGGTGAATATTTAGATAGTCAGGTTCTGTCGAAATGCTGAAGAATCAGGTTAGGTTGACCCACAACGATCAAACCCAAAAGGAATAGTGCTACCCACACTTCTATTATGAAGACCGTTATGTTTCTAGTGCAGCAGTAAGATATGGAAATCCGAGAAGCAACAGAGCACGATTTCGATTTGATATGGCCAATTTTTGAAGAAATTGTTTCGGCAGGGGAAACCTATGCTTATGACAGAAACATCACAAAAAATGACGCCTTTAAGCTATGGATGGACTACCCTCGGAAGACATTCGTGTTCGAGGAAGATGGAGAAATTCTAGGCACTTATTACGTCGTTACAAATCATTCAGGGCCGGGAAATCATGTATGTAATTGTGGTTACATGGTTTCATCCAAAGCAAGAGGCAGAGGGCTCGCTACGGCAATGTGCGAGCATTCTCAAAAAATCGCCAAGGAACTAGGTTACAAAGCTATGCAGTTCAATTTTGTTGCTGCTTCAAACGAAGGAGCGGTTCGTCTTTGGAATAAGCTTGGGTTCGAAATAGTTGGTAGGTTGCCAAACGCTTTTGACCACCCAAGCCTCGGCTTCGTTGATGCACTAGTTATGTACAAATGGCTTGGAAAAAAAGAAATAAATCAAGAAAGAAGTAGCTAAGCTTGCTCTTTTATTGCGGGCGTTGTGTTTTCTTCCTACCCGTCCTGTAAGCTCAAATTAAAGCAATGTGAAACCCGAAATAAATGAACAATGAAAATTTACAGAGATGGGCCCTAGTAGCTGAAATCACAAGCGGTATTGCCGTAGTTTTATCTCTAATTTTTGTTGGTTTCCAGATCCAGCAAAGCTCAGAAGAAACCGCAATGAATACTCGTGCGCTAGAAGCTACAACGTACCAAAATCTGATCGCTCAGATTGAATCCATGAACACTCTAATAATTCAGGACCCCGAGTTTGCCGATCTATATAGCAGAATGCTGAATCGGGAATCACCAAACAATAGTATCGAACGGCAGAGGATAGTGACCTTTATCACTTTGAGTATTCGCCATGGGGATATGGCTTTTAAGCAATATCAAAATAAACTTATTGACCAGCAAAGCCTTGATTCTGTGCTCACACCTCTTATTGTTTTTTTGCAAACTATGGAGCCTGCCAAACCCAGATGGGAACAATTGAAGCCCGCCTTAAACACGGATTATGTAAGCTACGTTGATGAACTGATGCGATTGGGAAGTCCGGTTCAGTGATGGCGAAATATAACAATCAATCAAAAAGGAAACTGAGCTGCCAGTAACTATTGCTACGGTGATGCTAGCTACACTTATACCGATTAGCTGCTTATCTCCAATACCTTGCTATTGATAACCTGCTCGGCTCTGAGTATTTTTCATAATAGGCTACTGAAAAAGCAAAACAGCAAACGCACCGATTTAACGATTGAATAGGCTAATAAATCTCGGAAAAACGACCACAGTACTGACTTAATTGAGACTAATCCAATACGAATCTTTTTGGAGACTCAACATAAACTCTGGGAGATTGGCGTAAAAACAATATGAATGCAGTCTCATTAACGAAAATGACATGCAGGGCTTGCTGGGTCAGGTTAGAATGATTTTGCATTTAAATCTAGGTAGGGATTTTTAGGAGAATGAGCGCCAAAATTACTCTATTAGATTCAGAGACACTATTGGCCTCATGAGAGCAAAGCGGTATCCGGAGAACGAGTGCTGGAAAGCGCAGACTAACGGATCATAAACGGCAGCGAAAATTGAGTCACGGCATGCCTCTTGATCACTAATCACACCGCGATAGGCGCCACTACTTAACTGAGGTCAAAATGAGAAAAATACTACTACTGACAATCCTCCTTGCGGGCTGCGGTCCAAATAACGGGTCTCAAGTTACTGTCTCAACTATTGAGAGAGCTGGGGCAGTTTCTTTAAAGGCTGACGTGTGGGCGGACAATTGGTTTGCAATGTATTTGGGTGAAGAGCTCGTCATAGAGGATTCTGTTTCTATTACCACTGAACGCTCTTTTAACGCTGAATCCTTCACATTCAACGCCGACTACCCATTGCAATTAAACTTCGTTTTCAAAGATTTCAAAGAAAATGATACTGGACTGGAATACATTGGAGCTAGAAACCAGCAAATGGGGGATGGCGGGTTTATAGCGCAGCTAGTCGATACAGCGACTAATGACTTAGTTGCCTATTCAGACCAAAACTGGAAATGCTTAGTGATTCATGAGGCCCCTTTGGATAAGTCTTGCGAATCATCAACTGACCCTGTAGCCGGCGAAGGAGCATGCAACTTTCGCTCTGTGGACGAACCTCTTAACTGGAAATCGCCGGAGTTCGATGACTCAGCCTGGCCGAACGCGATTGTGCACAGCGCTTCATCAATTGGCCCCAAAGGCGGGTATGACGGGATTGATTGGGCAAGTGATGCCAAGCTGCTTTGGTCTAACGATCTTGAAACAGACAATACGCTCTTGTGTAGAGCAACTATTGGATCAAACTGAGTAGTCTCAGCAGGTCGAAACTCACTAAGGTAGGACTATGAGGACTCTTACTATTGCAGGTCTGGAATCAAAAAACATACTTGTAAAACTATGGAAAGAGTCATTTATCCAAGCCTACACCTCCGAACACAGCCAGCAGAATATCCAAACATACTGCAACGCCAATTTTACTGAAGAGCAAGCAAGCGAGATTCTTGGTGATGCAAATTCAGAATGCATCATAGCAACAGAAAATGAAGAGCCCTCTGGATTCTATATTTTACGCCATTGCAATTGCCCAATTGAACTAGATGGACAGAGTTCCGAACTCAAGCAAATTTATATCTTGTCTGACCACTACGGTACCGGCCTTGGAAAGCTTCTTTATGAAAATGCGGTTCAATCGACGGTTAATGCTAATCGATCTTGGTTATGGCTCTGCGTTTCTAATCTCAATTATCGCGCACAGTCATTTTATGACAAACTAGGTTTTGAGGTTATTGGAAAAGGGCCAGATCTACATGTAGGCTCAGATGTATTAAATTCTACGATAATGGCTAGACCTATTGGGAGCAAATCATGACTTTGGATACTTGGCTTTTGTACGTTGGAACTATCTTACTTTTTATGAGCAGCCCAGGGCCAAGTCACCTGCTTATGATTTCTGTGAGCATGAGCAACGGCTTTAGCAAATCTCTTGCCACAGCAGCGGGAGATCTCACTGCTAATGTCATTCAGATTCTACTGGCGGGATTTGGCTTAGCAGCGGCGTTAATGTCGAGCCAATATGGGTTCGCGATTATCAAATGGCTCGGAGTAGCGTATTTGCTGTGGGTCGGACTTAAGACGATCATAGCCTCATACCGTCAACAGAACATGCACCAACCTTCCGCCGCCGCGTCACTCAAAAGTCTCTGGTTTCGTGGTTTTGTAACCTCTGCAGCTAATCCAAAGGCCGTGGTATTTTTTGCCGCCCTGTTTCCACAGTTCATAAACGCGCAAGCTCCGGTATTCGTTCAAATTTTTATCCTTGGTTCCACGTACATTGTTGTGGACGGGTTGTTTCTGGCGAGTTACGGGAAAGGAGCGAGCTGGATTGCACAGAAGATCAGCATTAGCTTCAGAAACTGGATAGAGCGTGTCTCTGGTGCTGGCCTTATACTCACCGCTGTAATTCTTGGCCTGAGAAGTAATTCAGAAAGCTAACAGAAATTTATTCAGTATCCGCAAAGTAGGAAGCACCAGACCATGAAGATTTCACTGATGAGCATACCGGTTCAAGACCCTATATTGGCTCACGAGATTTATACGTCAAAGCTAGGTTTTACGACCAAAGAATTCGACCCCGCCACTAGTTTGGCTATCGTTGTAGCACCAGAAGACACGTCCGGGACTTCAATATTGTTAGAGCCCTGCCAAGGCTCTTTTTATGAGCAATTTCAAAAATCTGCATTTGATTCAAACTTACCTCTCACCGTCTTAGGCGCTAACAATGTGGAAAAGGAAATAGAACGCTTAAAACAGGCTGGGGTCAAACTCCGCCCAGACTTAGACAAACCTGAATGGGGACTCCAAAATATGTTTGAAGATGGCTGTGGCAACCTGCTCATGATCGAAGAGACTGCTGATAAATAACAGGATCTTCCCGGCGTTGCGGTAAACGTCCGTTACGATTTTGAAATAAACGAACGACACTGTTAGATTGAACTCTAACTACCGAAAGGAAAAATCATGGAATTACTTAATTCTCTCTCTGTTACCCCCATTTACATCGCCATCCTAGGTCTTGTGTTCGCTCCCATGACACTGCGTGTTGGCCTCTACCGGGTTAAGTCTAGAGTTTCTCTTGGCAACGGCGATGACCCAGAGTTACTGAGAAGAATTCGCGGCCAAGCCAATTTTATCGAAACAGTGCCCATGGCACTTTTTTTACTGATTACCATGGAATTGATTGGCGCGCCCTCAATCTGGCTGCATACACTTTGTTCAGCATTAGTAATTGGGCGTGTGGCACATTATCTTGGTTTGACAGAAATCGCACCCATGGTATTTCGCGTGGGCGGCATGATTGCAACACTAACAACCATTCTAATAAGTTCAATTTGGATCTTAATTCATTCTCTTTGAGAACCATTGTAGATAGACAGGCCTAGCTTTCAAGAATTGAAAAACTTAGAAAGCTCTGCTGCTAATTCCCGACCATTTCACAATGGATCAGTCATGACAAAAGGCACATTGATATTTTTTTGCGGAAAGATGGGAGCTGGGAAATCCACTGCTTCTGAAAAAGTATCCAAGGATAGAAACGGAATTCTATTCTCAGAAGATCACTGGCTTGCAACACTCTATCCGTCGGAGATAAAAGACGTCGAAGACTACCTACACTATTCAAAACGACTAAAACCCCTAATAGAGACTCTTGTACGCAACTTGCTAGAAACTGGAACAGACGTAGTCATGGACTTTCCAGCCAACACGGTAAATCAGCGACTGTGGTTTAAGCAGCTGCTAGAAGAAACTGGCGCACCCTACAAGTTCTACTTCCTCAACGTAGAAAATACTCGCTGCTTAAGTCAAATTGCTAAAAGGCGCGTGGAACAACCGGACAGAGCTCAATTCGATACTCCCGAAGTCTTTGAAAAAGTGACTATGCATTTCGCTCCACCCAGTGAAGAAGAAGGATTCGAATTCACAACAATACTCGGGTCATTCAATCAAGATACTGTGGATAAGTGAACCAATGAAATCTCGGCAAATCCAGGATTAAGCAGTTTTAAAAGCAGTAATCAAACAACTGGGGAGATCGAATCACAGAAATGAAAAATTGCAACGCAGCCCAACGCTAACTATTTCTTTGTCTGGTAAATGTGTTTTAAAGTAAGCAATAACAATGCACTTGGTAAACTCTTCCATGATTCCAAACAGCATCGCCATTTTTCGTGCTTCAAGCCGAGCCCTGCTTCTAACTGTATGGGCAAGTTCACTCCTGTTCGGCCTCTATATCCTGGCCAACTACGCCGCCGCATTTTTTCAAGATGACCTGTTGAGATGGAACAATGTTCTGCCAGAAATCTATGATCCAGATCAGCCTAACGCTTCTGTTGGGATAGGCCTGCATTTTGCGGCCGGCGGGATTATTCTGGTGCTTGGAGCTGTTCAAATGATTGGCGCAATTCGCAGTTCTTATCCAAGGCTTCACCACTGGATAGGACGTTTCTACGTTTTGCTATCCATCATAGTCTCTGTGGGCGGGCTGTCTTTTATCGCTATTAAAGGCACGGTTGGCGGTTTGGTTATGGACGTTGGGTTTGGCTTGTATGGAATTCTCATGTTGCTCGCCGCCCTTCAGACAGTTCGCTATGCCATGGCTAGGAACCTACTTGACCATCAAGCCTGGGCTTGGCGGCTTTACGCGCTCGCGATCGGCTCGTGGCTGTATAGAATGGACTATGGTCTTTGGCTAATTCTTACCGATTGGGCAGGCCACACGGATGAGTTTGACGGCTGGTTTGATCATCTAATGGCGTTCTTTTTTTATATCCCAAACCTCATAATCGTAGAGTTAATGGTGAGGTCCCGTTCGCAGCAGAGCAGTGCTAGACTGCGTAATGCAGCATCTTTCACCATGATCAGCGCTTCTATTTTGCTGATAGTCGCGACTTGGGGTTTCGCCAGAGTTGCGTGGCTGCCTGCAATCGCAACATTTTTGAGTAGCTGAAGTGACTGCGACAAAAGATCCCGATGTCTCTGAGATGTCTAATAGGGAGACGCAAAAATAGTGAGTAGTGAGCTACTAGTTTTCACAATTATTTTTTGTGAAATCGCTTTCTGGGTTTTCCTGGTGGCGGGTTTAGCAAGCCGATATATTCTGAAATGGGAGAAACTCAGTCGCATCCTTTTATACTCCATTCCACTGATTGATCTCGTTCTTTTAGGTGCGACAGTCATTGATCTTCGCGCGGGTTCGGTCGCAACCTTTGCCCACGGATTGGCCGCTGCTTACCTCGGTTTCACCCTGTCGTTTGGAAAAATGACGATCAATTGGGCAGACAGAGCTTTTGCGCGCCGCTTTGCTAACGGTCCAGCTGAGGCAGAAGCCCCGAGCCACGGCCTGCCATTATTAAAGCGTGAGATGAAATTATTTGGTCGCTGTGTAATGGGCTGTGCTATTACTGTTTCATTAGCCTACTTGGCCATTTTGTTGGTTAATGATCAAACTAAAACAGAAGAACTAGAGGTATGGCTGCAACTTCCTTTCAGTACCGCATTTCTTTGGTTCATCTTTGGCCCACTATGGGGCTTACTATTCTCTTGGAAACCTAGGGCTTCCAAAGACTGAACAGTAAAATCGAGAAGACATTGATGCCGCGCAAACACAGGTCTAATCAAAAATTACTCCCAATGGACACCGAATAAAATGTCGACACGAAAAGAGAAACAATTTGAAGGCAGTTGTCACTGTGGCGCGATTCAGTTCAAGGTAACGACGAATTTTCCAGAGCTAACCACATGTGATTGTTCAATTTGCCGTAGGAAAAATGCATTGATGGTTAAGGTTCATGAAGAAAAATTTGAACTTGTGACTGGGGAAGATCAGCTTTCGATGTATCAGTTTCACACCAACACAGCTAAACACTATTTTTGTAGTGTGTGCGGTATCTATCCGTTCCACCGGAAAAAAGTTGCACCGGATTTTTACGGCGTTAACGTATACTGCCTCGAAGGCGCCGACATTGAGAATGTCCCTGTGCGAGCCACTGATGGAATCGGCATGAGCTAAGCCGAACACAACTACTTCATGGCCGCTAAACTCTAAAGACAAGAGCACTTTTTATGACAGAAGACTATTTGTTTACTATCGCCGAGATCGCTGTGGCATTAATCGGATTCAGCGGTATCGTCACAGTGCTTGGACGCCGAGCAAAAGGTGACTGGAAACACGAAGAGCGGGTTAGACTGCTCGCCCTCACAGAACCCAGCGCTATAGCACTGAGCGGCTCCCTCCTTGCAGCAACTCTTTTAATTGTCTTGCCCAACGATAACCTGCTGTGGAGAATTTCAAACGGCGCGGTTCTAGCGCTGCACTTACTCGCGTTTACCGCTTATGTGAAGCGGTCTAAGAATGTAGAACAGCTGTTAAGTCAAAAGCTGATGACTGTTGTGGCAGTACTGATCTTTATTGCACTTGCCGGCAGTGTGCTTAATGTGAATCCCTATCATGAAATGACGTTTGCCCTAGGTGTATTATTAGGCATCGCAGTAGGTGTATTCAATTTTACATTACTGCTTTTCAGAATAGATTCTGCGAATGACAACTAGTTAAGCGATTGGCCAATCCGCGGCATCCCGAGAATCAAGCATGTTGTCTCCCGGCGTTTCTACCCAGCGATTACGAAAGCTGCTATCGGCATCGAACAGCTCAGTTTGTTTTTCAAGATTGAAGTGCCGACCACCTCGCGGGTCTGCACCGACTCCCGCAATATACTGCCAATTACCCCAGTTCACCGCCACATCATAATCCACCAACTGATGTTCGAACCAAGCCGCTCCGTGTCGCCAGTCTAGGTCCAGTTCATTGACCAAACAGCTGGCCGCAATCTGGCGTCCGCGATTGGACAAATAGCCTGTTTTTGCAAGCTGTTGCATGCAAGCATTAACCAGAGGATAAGGTGTGTTTCCGTAGCACCATTTTTGAAACCGTTCAGGATAAAGAGCGGTAAGTGGTGCGGCCTTAGCACTGCCTTTAAAGCTAAACAGCTTCGCTCCGTTTTTTAATGCTGACCAATTAAAGTATTCTCGCCACAGCAGTTCAATGAATAGCCAATAGGTTGAGTCATTCGCTTC
>JBGCEK010000080.1:0-29798 GCA_045106275.1 Pseudohongiellaceae bacterium
TTTAAAATTCAGTTTGAGTTCATAAAGAGTTATCAATACTGGAGTGGTAAGCTAACATTGCAGAGCGCACAGAAATTAACATCCCTGTCTCTTTATACTGACCTAAAGGTATTTCATTGAAAAAAAGAACCAGACGAACTCTTTATTGGCGAGCAAGCTTCAGCCAGTCTCTTTTGTGCTGCCTTGGCGTTTTCCTCTCATTCACCGCCTCTGCTCAAAGTTCTGACGATTGGACTGGACTTCGCCGGAGCATTTACGACACAGATGATGCGACACTGCGGGTACCTTGCGTTCGCGTCGCTAATTCCAGCGGTGGTCAGGTAGCGGGGCTCGCGCCTGCTTATTCTATTAATTTAAAAAGTGCTGGCAGCAGTTTTACCCTTGGTGAAAACCTGCGGGCGTTAACCGAGATGCCGACGAGCTGTCTCGATTCTTTGATACTGTCAAACGACGGCACAAGTGCCACTTACACCACGTCCTCTGCTCAATTAGATTCCGATGCTGCTATTTTTAGAGACACTTATTTTACTATTGCGATGACTGCTAACCTGCAAGTCAGCCCTGCATTGTTCAGCGTAAATAGCGCAGTTTCGCGAAACTATGCTCGGGCGGGTTATCAGTCCGACGCGCTGCTAAATTTTGTAAGCAATAAACAACAGATTTTCGACGACAGTGATTTGACGACTACCTCAAGAGAAATTGTCCGCAGACTAGTTGTGTCTGAACCAGGTGTGTATGACGCAGTTTGCCGATTTGATCAATTGCCCAGCTCAGCTGTTGAAGAGCTAGAGACAGTTAATGGAAATCGCCGCTTCCGGATGAATCAAAACCTCACCAATGCAAGCAATGGCTCAGTCCTGTTTCACGTATTTTGCGACGTTTACAACCGGGATCTGAATTTATTCGAAACACGGCTTGAGCGAATTGCAACGTGGATCATCGCCCTTCCTTAAATAGCAGAGAAGAAAGAAGGTCTCGGAGTAATGATTTTGGATTTTATCCGAGGCCTCTCAACCATCTTATTCGGCCATTACTCTATTTAGCGCTTCTGGGTCTCGCCACTTACCGTGCCAAAGCCTCAGACCATAAACTACTGCAATCAGTAAGATCATCACCACAAAAGCCATCCAAGAAGCCCTCGGACCATACTCGAATACGTTGATGATAAAATACTGGGCTACTAGCATTGCCCAATGCAGAGACACTGAAGCAATCATCAGCCAGCGGGTGTCGCCTGCACCACGCAAAACCCCGCCGGAAACAAGAATAATGGCATCGGCCATTGCATAGCTAGATAGACCAATCATCATGAACGCCGACAACTCTCTAATTTCAGAAAAATCGCTATTGGGCGGCTCAAACACATTAACTAACGCATAGCGAAAAGTGATGTACAAAAGTGCTAATACTGCACTGTAAGATAACCCTAGAATAAAACCTGCTGAGATGACCTCATTGGTTCTTTCCATGTCTCGGGCTCCCACAAACCGGCCTATCAGGCTAATCACTCCAATGTTTAATCCCATCATTGGAATAAACGACAGCACATCCCAATTGAACACGATTGCGGCAGACGCTCCCTGCACAACGCCGTATGACTGAAACATCAACAGAAACAAATTAAACGCCGCCACGTTTAGAAACAGCTCCAAACCAGAAGGAAACCCTAAGCGAGTGAATCGCTTCAGAATTCCCCAATCCACAGTAAAGGAATCTAAAACATGAAACGTTTGCCGGTGTTCCTTGAGAAAATAATAAACAAGGAAAAGCAGTAGGGCGAACCCTGTGGCAATAATCGTGGACACTGCAGCACCCGCTATACCCATCTCCGGAAAACCAAACTCACCAAAGACCATGGCATAGCAAAGCGGCACGTTTACAATTAATCCGCACACATCACAGATCATCACTACTTTCGAACGACCAATGCCCGCAAAGTAAGAAGACAGACAAATTTTAGCTAAGGTCACTACCGCACCGAGCATGAGCAAAATATAGTAAGTGCGTTCCAATTCTACCTGTTCTGGCTGATGTCCCATGGTAGCGAATATGCCCGCGACGGAATAAGTCACCAAGGCCAGTATTGGAATACTCATGGCAATCATGATCATTCCTGCAGTCACCACCTTCGGGCATTTTGCTTTCTCGCCCGCCCCCAAGTACTGAGCCGCCATAGCATTGGAATAGGACAGCACACCAGAGAAGAAACAGAAGGAAAAGTAAGCCGCCACTCCGCCACCCAATGCTGCTGCCATGTGGATAGGATCGATTTGGGACATAAAATAGCGGTCAGTGAAAATCATCACCGCGAAGGTGCCCTGGGAAACCACCATCGGCAGCGCGATGCGCATAAGCTCCACTAGCGTGTGCTTATTAAAATGTAGGCGCGTTAAAAGTTGAGTTAAGAACACGGAAAACACCAAGCCTATGCAGGCAAGTAGCCTAGGCAAAAAACCAGAACCCCATAATCAGGGCGAGTGAAGTCGAATCGAAAATTGCTGGCGTTCAGCCAACGAAGCAATACAAGCAGAAGATAATTGCGGTTTAGACCCTTTCGAAGACCGCCGCATGATAGGTGAAAAGGTCATTTAACTCAATTGGAAATCGCTCCTATTCAATGCTCTAGTCTCGACATTGCTGCTACGACTCACTATGCTGCTCCTTTAGGCATATCCCGCTAAGAGCAAATTCTATTTATGCGCAAGCTGTTTACCCTCATTCCACTTTTCGCGTGTTTGCTAGGGGCCAACACTGCACACTCGGCCGAGCTGACTGCGCCTGTTGCGGACCATTTCTTAAGCCTGCGTTCTCAGGCAGCGGCGGATGTTTCTCTACTATTGAATCGCGCCAGTCCCAACCCCCGTTCAAGCAATAGAAACTCTAAAGGAGACCCAGTTACAGCAGGGCAGGCATTAAACGCTCTCGACCAAGCAAGCATACAAAAAGCACTCGTTATTTCTTCAGCTTACTTGTTCAGTGCGCCCGAGTTAAACCCAAGCGGCGAGCAATCCCTAGTTAAAAGAGAGAATGATTTCTTAGCTCAGCAAGTCGCCGTGAACCCTCGCCGATTAACGGGTGTTTGCTCGCTCAATCCTCTATCGGATTTCGCGCTGGACGAGGCCCAGAGGTGCGCGCAACGATTGGAACTGAAAGCGTTGTATCTTAATTTTTACAGTTCCGGAATTAATCTTAGAAGCAGCCGACACATCAGCAAACTAAAAGAGCTCTTCCAATTTTTAGAGGTGCTGGAGTTTCCAGTGCTAATGCAGATTCGAACTCGAAATGAAACCTATGGATCTGTTGACGTAAAGCTGCTAATTGACAATGTACTTAGTGAAGCTCCCTCCCTTGATATGCACATTACCCAATTAGGAAGCAATGGCGTGTACGATTACGCTGCCGACAGAGTCATGGGGGAATTCTTAGAAGCCTTTGAAGACGGTCGGTTGGAGCCCAGTCGCCTGCAATTCGACTTAGCAGATACGATCAGCATGGAATACAACAGCATGTCTCCTAGCGAGATACGCTTAGCGGGCGAACGCAACGAGTTACTCCTAAATAGAATAAGACAATTGGATATCCAGCAGCTGCTGTTCGCATCTAACTGGCCTGCCCCGCTCGCACCTGCATTCACTTCCCTCGGTCAAATTCCCCAACGGATAAGTGATTGGAGGCGCCATCTTGGGCTGAGCTCAGAGGAATGGTCTAACTTGTTCCAAGCCCAGAGCCGGCTTTTCGACTAATTCAGTAGAATAATAGCGCCAGACAACTTACACTTTTTACCTATTTAGCCCAGCACTTAACTGTTGTCACAAATTGTGGGCTGAGAAACAAAGGGAGATCTCATGAAATTCGATATCTTGGAAAGTCACAGCATGCTCCGCAAGAGTTTTTTTACTCACTTACTTGGTTTTATATCTCTGCTCTTAGCACCTATGCTAAGCGCCCAGTCGCTTGATGACGTGGTATTGAATGTCTACAAAAGCGAGTCCTGCGGCTGCTGTGTGGGCTGGATCGCCCATATGGAAGAGCACAGCTACCAGTCTAAAGTGTTTCATCCAAATGATTTAGACAAAGTGAAGCAAGAGTTAGGGATAAAACCAGAATGGGCTTCTTGCCACACTGCGGTAACGCCAGAAGGCTACCTTTTTGAAGGCCATATCCCAGCAAAATTCATCGATCAGTTTCTAGCGAATCCACCTGCCAATGCGTTGGGCTTGACCGTCCCTGGTATGCCCATAGGAGGACCCGGCATGGAAATGGGCAACCGCTTTACACCTTACGACGTGCTGTTAATGCTCAAAGACGGCAGCTCTAGCATTTATGCCAGTGTTAGAAGCGCGGCCGATCAATAACCAGCTTAAATCTCGCCGCGATTAGCGGCCTGAATAATATTGTCAGCGGCCCGAAACGCCAGCGCCATAATTGTCATGGTTGGCTGACCTCTCCCGGAGGTGACCATACTGCTGCCATCAACCATAAAAAGATTTGGCACATCGTGGGAACGGTTGAATTTGTCCACTACAGAGGTTTGCGGGTCATCGCCCATGCGGCAGGTTCCTAGCAAGTGCACATTACCGTTTTGACCATTCTCTGGGTAAAACCCTGACACATTGCTGGCCCCCGCTGCTTCCATCAACTCTAAGGTTTTTTCATAGAAAAATTTCATCGTTGAAATGTCGTCTGGATGATCCATGTAGGTGCAACGAAGAGCCGGCCTTCCCCATTTATCTGCCATATCAGGGTCAAGACTCACATTATTGCTCGCCTGGGGCAGCGAAGTAGTATGACCATCAAATGCGGCCGAATGGGTGAACTCATGGGCTAAATTCCGTTTGAATTCGCTGCCCCAAGTAGGCCCACCAAAAACGCCACCGTTCATCGCAAAGCCCATAGGCGTGCCGCGAGAGAGATGACGTGAATCAATCCCACCTCCACCGTAAAAACCAAGATCACTGCTTAACTCATAAAAATCGTGAATCACTCGGGTTGCGGGAATACTCTTGTGTCCATTGACTGGGTGTTCAAATAACCCTGCTACGCTGGAATAACCGTTAAACATTAAGTTCTTGCCAACGTATCCACTGGAATTCGCTAATCCATCTGGGTGCTGTGCAGACTCTGACAATAATAGTAGCCTCGGTGTTTCAGCCCCATTTGCGCTCATCACTACTGCTCGAGCACGCTGGGCATGCTCCACGCCCGCCTCGTCCCAGTAAACCACATCGGTGGCATTGCCAGATTCATCAGTATCCACTCGATGAACTGTGCAACCGGTTCTCAGCTCGCAGTTTCCCGATGCCAACGCCAAAGGAATCATTGCTGTCATAGAAGAAGACTTAGCGTTTACCTCACAGCCAAAGCCATTGCAAAACCCACAGTGAATGCATCCGGGTCGTCCATTAAGTGGCTCTGATAAAATGGCAACTGGCGCGGGATAGGGATTTAAGCCTAGCTGCTTGCCCGCTCTTTCTAGCAGTACACCGGGAGATTTCACTGGCATAGGACGGCAAGGGTATTCCCGTGAACGGGGCGGATCCCAAGGGCCCTGTAGGCCAGACACACCGATCTCCCAGTCTACCTTCGTATAATAGGGTTCAAGGTCAGCATAAGTGATTGGCCAATCGGTGAAATTAGTTCCTGCGATAGTGCCTTTCACACTGGCTTCGATAAAATCAATTTCCCGAAGGCGCCAGAAATTCCCTGAAAAGTGAACGCTACTGCCGCCCACGTTATGGGCGTAGCCAAGTGCTGCGCGAGGACTGGGCTGCGCAACCTCAGCTTCGGATTTACGGAAAGTCTGGGGATGACCCTGGCGTGCGCCCCAGGTTAAATCTTCATTGTGGTCGTAGCCCCATTCATCATGCTTAAAATCTGCCGCTTTTAGATGAGGTCCTTGTTCTAGAACGACCACCGAAAAACCAGCGGTAGACAGTTCTTTTGCCATAATGCCACCGGCTGCGCCTGAGCCAATGACTACAAAATCGACCGCTTCACGAGTTGGAAAAGGTGCCTGAGCCATGTTTATTCTCCCTTCTCAGCGTAGTCTGCATCGTAGTAGCCATAGGGCGCTGCCCAGGCATGAACGTCATTGAAGCCGATGAGCTGATAGCCGATCTTATCTTTATTCCCTCCATATTCAGGCAGAGAAAACATACCAGCAATCGTCAAATAGCGCATGGTGGCGAAAAATGGCGTGGATTCCATTTCGGTAAGCACTGCGTCTTGCTGCTGCTCAGATAACTCGTAAAAATAACTTGCACCAAATTTCAATGCACTGCTCGCTTGAATTTCTCTCAGCGCTACCCGAACCCGTCCATATTCATCCTCCCGATTATCGCCCAACACGGCATCAATAAAGTAAATCACTCCGGCCTCATTAGCACCTGGGGTCTCATCAGTGGGGATAATGCGTGCGGCTATTGCCTTTATCTCTCTACCTTCGATGTCAGATAGGGTGCTTAGTTGAGGGGTCGCTGCCGACTGGGTCTTTTCTGCCTGACGACAAGCAGCAACAATTGTTGGCACGGTGAGCGCAATAAAAGAGCCCTTGGCCAATGCGGTGGATTTTTTTAAAAAGGATCGACGGGAACTGAAATTTGAAGGCATGTACTATACTCAAACGGCTTATTCTTAACGCACTAAACTAGCGCACTTGAGCTTGAGTCTATCATGGCTTAGATTGGTTGCAAGACAAGTTCAAGAGCTATAGGATTCATCGCTTACGTTGCTAAAAACCAGCGAAAACGTCTTTCTCAGAATGAAAAAAACAAATTACAGCAACCTTTTTTCCTCTTTGTGCAAAGCAACTCTAGTCTTCTTAAATTTTGACCCACGGAAATCTCGAATGAACTCTAAATTTTTAAAATTGGCTCTAATAGCCACACTTGTTAACCTGCTTCCTGCCTTAAGTCACGGACAAGCAAAAAACACAGTTGGCATCGAAACCTCTGAATCCTCAGAAATTATAAACGGCACGGCTGGTTCCACCTCTACTTACCCATGGATGGTTTTTTTAAGAACCTCCAGCGGCGATCAGTTTTGCGGTGGCAGTCTGATTTCACCCACTTGGATTCTAACTGCTGCTCACTGTTTTACTAACGATGCAGGCGATCAGATTGATATTCCAGCCGCTGCCAATTCCACAATTGTACTCAATTCTGATTCCTCTACGACACTGGATGCAAATGCAATTGTGGGGCAAATCGGCCAAATCATTGTCCATCCTAGCTACATGCCAGATCGCGCTACCAGCCCCAACAGCGATGATTTCGATATAGCTTTGATTGAGCTTACTGCGGCAGTGGACTTACAAGCGGTTCAGCTGCTTTCGGGGGATGCTCCAAAAGTCCCAGCAGACACCATGGCGCGAATCATGGGCTGGGGCACAACTGGCATCGACCCGAATGACAATCAAGTGTCTATAAACCCCTCTCCAATTCTACTCACGGCAACCCAGAAAATAGTCAGCAATGCAGCGTGTGCCGATGTCTACGGCAGCTCTATTACTGGCAACATGATCTGTGCTGGCGGCGTAACCGCGACTGACACAACCGATACCTGCCAAGGTGACAGTGGGGGGCCACTAACAATCGCAAAAGGCAACTCTTACGTTCAGGTAGGCCTATCCAGCTTTGGCGGCGCAGGCGGCCCAGCATGCGGAGACCCTGAAGCACCTGGGGTATACGCCGATGTTTCTGCCCTTGCTAGTTTTATCCAGCAGCATGCCTCAGATGCGAGCTTCACAACGCTTGAGATAGAAAACGTCGCACCTGTTCTTACGACAGCAGTGAACGGGACAACTGTCACCATTAGCTGGACGGCTTTTGCAGGCGCTAGCGGTTACAACTTGTTTTATGCTCCTTTTCCAGCACAAGCGCCTATTGCGAGCATAAATCTTGGTGCACAAACAAGCGTTTCTGCTCCATTACCCGCCGGGTCTTCTTTTTATGTGGCGGTACAGCCCTACACACCGGCAGGTCCGTCCACAGTATTTTCAAACGTAGCGACTTTTACCATACCTCAAGCCGCTGCTTCTTTTGGGGCGAAGATGGTCACCGTCGCCGAAGTGGAAACTGCCTGTGCTGGGACCTTTGATACTTCTTCTGCGGAAACACCACTAACCTTCACCGTAGACGGTAACAGGGCAATATTCAGAGGGGTAATTGATAGCTCAACTCCTCAGAAAGTAAGGGATTTGATTAACAACAACCCGGAAGTCAAAACTATCGTGATGGCGAACGGGCCAGGCTCAGATGATGATGATGCAAACTTAGAGGCCTCAAAACTTGTGTATGAAGCTGGTTTCGCAACCTGTGTTCCAGATAATGGCGAAGTCTCCTCAGGCGCAACGGATTTTTTCCTAGCGGGCGTGGTAAGAAGGCTAGGCAGCAACTCTTTTGTCGGCGTGCACTCTTGGGCATCGGGCAACCTGGAGGGATCAAGTCTGCCTCGCAGTGACCCGCAGCATCAGTCTTACTTAGATTACTACACAGCAATTGGCGTTAATCCAGATTTCTACTGGTTCACATTGGAGGCGGCGCCCGCGGCTGGCATGCACAATATGACAAGTGCCGAAAGAGCAACTTGGTCTATAGAACGCCCTTAATCCTCTCAAATGGCATTGGCTTTAGCCTGATAAAGTAGCCCCTACAGCCCCACAGAGTTTTCAGTTTTGAACTAAAAGCTCTGTGGCGTTTCCTCCCAAGGTTTAGCACATTTCACCACCCTCATAGTTATTGCTCCTCCCTTATTTGAAATAAATTGTTTAAATTCAATGCCTTAAATTCTGGCACAAAAGCTGCAAATAATTATTGAAGCAATTCAGGAACCACCAAATTTTAAGTAGAGGTATTCTGCAATGAGTAAAAAACAAGCCCAAGCGAAATCAGGTATTGGCCAGTTCATCCGCAAAGCGATACTCATCACTTTAACGGGAATTTGCCTAGTTCTTGGGGTGATAGGACTGGTACTACCCATTATACCGGGCATTTTGTTTCTTTTTCTCGCGGCTTGCTTTCTTGCCAAGCTCTCGAGTCGATTTGCCAATCGGTTCAATCAAAATCGTTTTGCCAGAAAATGGAAGAATCGAGGTGATGCGTTTAAACAGCTGAGCGCCGGGGAAAGAATCAAGCTTTCATTTCTGTATACAGCTAAATCCATTGTTGATTCAGTAGATTCACTGTGGCAAAGAATTGCAGGAACTGGAAGCAAAGCAGCGAATTAGCCTGCAAAGCAATAGCAAATGATAACTAGAGTTTTGTACCGTCAGTTAGTTTAAATTGGTACAACACAGCAAACCCGCGAAATTCCTAGCCCCCTTTCGGTTCAAAAAATGCACTGGAAAAAGCCTGTTGGCCGGCTTTTTCCTATTTTAAGCACTGATTCACAGCAAGAATTGCCCCCAGATATCGCACACGCCCCGCTATCAGCCTTGATTCTAGCCATTAATCGATCATTTGACCGAAATTGGGCGCTTAAATGCCCTATTTCTGGGCCTTAGCTGTGGACTTTTACCCTTGTGACTTTTATCCTTGGGGGATGATCGTAGATCCAGAGGGTGTCATGTACTTGATACCTGATGACCTCAGCGATCTCGCTAAGAAAACGGGCTCATTTAAAAGGCTCTAAATCTTTATATACGAAAAGGGGAAGTAAATGTTTAAACGACCTAATTTGGCAAAACGGGTTCTCCCAACTGCCATTGCGCTTGGTCTCCTAGCACCTGCGGGCTTTGCTCCAGTTGCTTATGGACAACAAGCAGATGTTGAAGAAATTGTAACGA
Organism: Pseudohongiellaceae bacterium; assembly: GCA_045106275.1. Taxonomy (GTDB): domain Bacteria; phylum Pseudomonadota; class Gammaproteobacteria; order Pseudomonadales; family Pseudohongiellaceae; genus UBA9145. The sequence goes on from JBGCEK010000080.1 coordinate 9,785, forward strand.
TCGGCTCGCGTCGTCCACAGCGATCTGCATCCGATTCATCAGTACCAGTAGATGTAATCGCTGGTGAAGAATTCGTTAACATGGGTTTCGCTGACTTGGATGAAATGCTGAGAACTTCAGTGCCTTCATACAACGTGCAACGTAACGCCATTTCAGATGCGGCCACGATCGTAAGACCTGCGAATCTACGCGGCCTGCCACCTGATAACATCCTTGTACTCGTAAACGGCAAGCGTCGTCACCGTTCAGGCGTTATCGCCGAGCTTGGTGGCTCTCTTGCAGCGGGATCTCAAGGTGCTGATATCTCAGCAATCCCGGTACTTGCATTCAAACAGGTTGAAATTCTTCGTGACGGTGCGGCGGCCCAGTATGGTTCTGACGCCATTGCCGGTGTGATGAACTTCGTACTTAAAGACGATGCAGACGGCTTCTCAATGGACGCTCGTGTGGGTGAGTTCGGCGAAGGTGACGGTGAGCTTCAACAGATCATGGTTAACTTTGGTCTTCCTCTAGGGGATGACGGGTTCATCAACGTAACTGCGTCAGCCATGGAGCAAGAAGCCACTAGCCGCTCGCTTCAGCGTACTGATGCTGCCAACTTGATCGCCAACGGCAACGCTGCACAGCGTGCCAACGTGCAAGACCCTGCCCAAGTTTGGGGTGCTCCAGAGACAAGTGAAAACTGGAACATCTTCTTTAACTCAGGCATCGAGCTTTCAGATACTCAAGAAGTCTATGCGTTTGGTAACTTCGGCCAGCGTGAAACCGACGGTGGTTTCTTCTACCGTAATCCAAACTCTCGTGGCGGTGTATACACAAACGGTTCAACAAGAGCTGTTGTGGATACAAACATAGCCCGCGGTCAGACTGGCGTAACATCTAACTGCCCAGCCCTAACCTCTCCAGGTTCTGGTGGCAACGGTGTGCCTCTTGACGCAGCAGCTGTTGCAGCTGACGAAGCGGCGCTTGCTGCACTTCCTGGCAATTGCTTTGTGCTTAACCAGATCTTACCCGGTGGTTACACACCATCGTTTGGTGCGGGCCTTAAAGATGCGAGCATCGTAGCTGGTATCCGCGGTCAGTTCACACCAAACTTTTCGTATGACTTCAGCGGTAGCTACGGTCGTAACGCGGTTGATTTCCGCATCAGCAATTCTTGGAACCCATCAAATGGACCAGACGGAATTGTTAACGGCGTTCTTCAGCAGCAGTTTGAACTAGGCAGCAATATTCAGTCTGAAACAAACTTCAACGCTGACTTCGTTTACACAGTGCCTGTTGATAGCTTCGCGTCTGACCTAAGCATTGGTTTCGGTGGTGAATGGCGTAATGAAACGTTTGAAACAATCACTGGTGAAGTTGCTTCTTGGGAAGCAGGTGATTATGCATTCCAAAACGTAAATGGCTCAAACACTTACAGCGACGGTGTAACCCCTCTGCCTAACCTAAGCATTGGTTCACACGGTTTCGCCGGCTTCAGCCCTGAACAAGCTGGCCTTTGGACTCGTAAGAACATCGCAATCTACGGTGATGCAGAAGCTGATATTACTGATGCCTTCACAGCGGGAATTGCTATACGTTATGAAGACTTCAACACATTTGGCGACGTACTTAACTATAAGATCTCTGGTCGCTATCGTATAAACGATGCATTGACTGTTCGTTCATCATACAACACTGGTTTCCGTGCTCCGACTCCTGGTCAAGAAAACGTAACCAAGCTTTCTACGATTACTGTAGATGGTGAACTTCAGCAACGTGGTCAAATCCCACCAACTAACCCAATTGCCCAGTTCTTGGGTGCAGAAGCGCTTGATGCGGAAGATTCATCAAACTTTTCAGCAGGTTTTGTATGGGATGTTACGGATAGCTTGAACGTGACTGTTGACTACTTCAACATCGAGCTTGAAAACCGCATCTCGCAAACTGGTACTATTAATATCGCTGGATTGCCAGTGCCCGCCGGCCAAAACTGCCCAGGCGCCATTGCAAACCCAGTTGGCAACCTCGCTTCTTGCTTGCAAGAGCTTGGTGTACCGGGTGCGTCTGACCTGAGTTCAGTATCGTTCTATACCAATGATTTCAACACCACTACTGAAGGTGTAGAGATTGTTGCGTCATACAGCGCTGACTTTGGTGATGCTGGTAACGGTGTTCTAAACGCAGCATGGACATTTATCCAAACTGAAGTTGATGATGCAGGCCAAGAGGTTGATCGTAACCGAGTGGTAAACCTTGAAAACTTCAACCCAGAAAATCGTGGCGTATTTACGTACAACCACTTTTTGGGTGACTTCCGCTTCCTAGCACGTGCTAGCTTCTACGACGATTGGGTTTCAGCTGGTTTCAGCGGCGATACAACTGCTCGTGGTGCAAACGGAACTGGATACTCACTTAACTGCGCAATCAACCGAGACGGTTGCTACGACGGTGAGTGGATATTCGACTTAGAAGCAGCATACACATGGAATGATAACTACACTTTCATTCTTGGTGCACAGAACGCGTTTGATCAAGACGCGCCTGATGATGTTGACAACCTTGACGGCACTATCGGTTCTGGTAACAGATTCGCCGGTTCTGCTCCTTGGGGCTTTGAAGGTCAGTTCTTGTACGGCCGTGTAAACATCAACTTCTAATCTGAAGTTATCACCGGGAGTGGTTTACCATTAACCGGTAATGCAACAACAAAAAGGGAGCACTTAGTGCTCCCTTTTTTTATCCATTGGTTTCTTCAGTTAGTGCACGTCAATGCAAAAGGCTGAACAGAAACTCCCTTCCCAGAAAAACCTCTATAGCGAAGTGCCGCCCCAAAGTTTTGAATACTGCTCACAGTGCAGAAGTAGCGTAGAGAAATCAGTATAATTGTCTGGCAGCTTATAGCTTTGCTCGCCCCGCGTTGACTGAAGCAGAGCCACTACTTGGGCGCCTTCCATTGCATTCTTGCTAGTGACCGAATCAATGGACTGATTGCTGAGAATAAATTTTAAATCGGGTGCTTTTCTTGTTTTAAAGTTTTCATCAAGGACTAAGTAAGCCCCGTCAACTCGGTCTTCGATCGTCCACATGCCCGAAATTTTTCGCTCCTTCTTCACCCACTCACCACTCACAGTCTCCGCTTGAGCATAGGAATAGCCTCCCAGAATAGCCATTAGGAACATTAAAGTGATTGTGCTGGTCATTTTGTTTTTCATTTCTTTTCCTCATTGGTTACTTACTAATTTTTTAGGGCGCCATTCACAGCAGCCATGGGGAAAAAGACCTTGCTCAAGCTAAATCATTTCAGGGGATGGACGATGTGCGCCTAAGCATGGACGATCGAACAAAGCTGCCGCTTAAAACGGTTTTGAAGGGGAGTATCAAGCGAATTTTAAGCCGAATTTGCCAACAAGCTAAGCCCGTCTACTTCTAAAGGGAACGAATTTGCAATAGTAGAATCATGGAGCCCGGCGACTTCTCGCATGGTTTGCTGCAAGTGCTTTGGCTCTAATCTAACGCCGGCGGACGAATCGTCAACCTGCAACGTTGAAGGATTAATATTTAACGCGTTGTGCCCTTCGTCTGTGGCACCAACCACTTGATTCCCCCAAGCTGCCCCCTGGCTTATAAAAAGCGCACTGCCAATGGGCCAATGATCTTTCCCGGCTCCGGCATTGTAGTAAGGTGTTCTGCCGAAGTCGGAGCCAACAGTTAAGACGATTTTATCGGCAAAGCCTTTCTGCTCGGCCGTGTCAAAAATAAAGCTAATCAAATCGGTTAACTTAGCGAGAGAAACGAAATGGGTTTCGTCATGGTTTTGATGCGTATCGAAACCGCTGAAGCCAAGTTGAGCAGAAACGCATAAACCAGATTGGTAAGCGGTTAATGCTAACTGGGCTGCTCTAAAGTCATTGTCTTGCTCAAAATTCTCTGGCAACAAATTGGAAAAGGCCGCTAAATCCTCTCTGCTACTATTAGCCAAGATTAAATTATTCACATTTTTTAGATGGCGCGGCAATAAATCAGAAGCAGACTGCATTCGACTCAGTCGAGCGGATTGATATTGGGTGATTAAATCGAGCTCAGTTTGATCATATAAACCGAACGTGTTGTTTCCAGCGATGACAGCATTGTCATTAACTAGGTTTCTTAGTATCTCTGGGTTTTGCAATCGAGAAAACCGAGTTAATCCTGCCGTTTCGCTGTGACCCGCATCATGAACGAGGGCCAGAGGCAGAGATGGGGCAATTGAAGAGGCTGCAATAGCACCAAAAGTCGGATAGCCAAAGCCTATACGCCCGCTCCACGTGTGCCTTTGCCCATCGTCATGGGAATTGGTTTGGGTGTCGATTCCGTTGACCACTAACATGTCTTTATAAAACCGATTAAAAAACTCTGTGTTGCTGGCAACTGGCGCGAAGGAAATATTACCGGCTTGCTGAATATCGTCAGTTAAAGCCCAAGAGTTGATAGTCCGCTCGCCTGCCACATTGGTTTTGGGGTCGCAAAAACTAGTGACGTCCCATCCTCCTAATGCGGCCAAGGAGATATAGAACTTGCCTGTATAAGGCTCTGCCGCTTTTGCAGGCGTTAAACTCAGCGGTGCGGTGGCAGTGAGGCCTGCCATACCTAACAGCTTGGTAAATGCTCGCCTATCCATTAGTTAACTCCTGCTCTTTTCCCGCATATGGCCACTTCTAAATACTCCATAATCAGCAGCTACCCAAACTATTATTCGTGTATAAACCGAAAATCCCGCATCAAGTAATTGATCACCGCTGACCAGCTTCTCAGGGTTTGATTTGGGTCACTGGTAATGGGATTCTCCACATTTTCAAAAATGCACAGCTCGCTAGCACTTGTCACCGAAGGTGCTTTATTGTTCGCGATCCGCGCCCCGTGGATTAAGCTAAACAACTCATACGTAGCAGAAACCTCTAGAGAATCCAGCGCCAGAGTTTCACCCAGCAAGCGTTGATGTAAATGCTGGATGTTGGTTCTAATCACCGCTTCCGAGTTAGCCGGTAAACTGGACAGTTCAACATAGGGGAAGAGTAACCGCTGAGCTTGAGGTTTGGCGAAATCATTATTAACGATTGAGCAAGACGCCTCGTTAGCAAAAGTAGTCACTACCGTACTCATCAGTGCGGTTAACTCAGTAGCCCTCGTTGTGATGCCCAGCGAGTCGATTCCGCCGTAGATCAAGCCATACACCTCTTGAAGGGCGTTGGCACTGCCATAGCTCCAATCAAAACCCATCAAATTATTTACTTTTCTATTCAGCTGCTCTGGAGTGAGCAATCCGCCAAAGCCGATGTCAGCCAGCTCAAACTCTTGAACCTGATTTGATTCAGACACTGACAAAGCTCTGAATTGAACGCTCATAGCGAGACTTACAAGAAGGTCTTTCAAGTTTTGAACGCCGTTACCTTCTGCTCCGCTCAAGAACGTCGAAGCCGTATCAGTCATCATCGATTGCTCAGCATTATAAGCAGCAAGTTTCGACGAAAAGTATAAATCTTCAGGGTTTTCAGGGGCGGGATAAGGCTCTCTACCAATCACGGCAGGGTACCAAAAATTAACAGTCCCCATTCCAAAGCGGCTATCTTCCACGAATTCCTGCGCTAGCCATTGCAAAGAGTTTTCTGAACTTGGAGCAAGCTCTGCCCCGAACCCTGGCATCAACATATCTGAAAACCAAGTATCGCCGGATTGATAGCCACTTTGCCTATCTCGCTTATAGGAAAATGGCAGCGAATCTAAACCACCTGGTTTATTTCTATAAAACCCTCTGTCACTGTAATTTTGAAACGCGCCTGCCACTGGGTCCATTATATTGTGGCATACGATACAGTTGATATTGTTGAGGGTAGGGTTGTTCTCATCTTGCAAGGCAGACTCATCAGTCGTTCTTTCCGATATTCCTTCAATATCCACCCCCAGAAAATAGTAGTAGGCCCAACGGGCTCTGGCTCTGTTTCTATTCGTTTCCGTTGATTGATAGCGAGAAAGAAAAGCGGGGGAATTGAGCAAACCAGCGTGAGGATATTCAGTGGCAATATCATATATATTGTCCGAGTCTTGCCTGTCACAGTTTTGGCAGCGAAAATAGTCGGTGATTTGCGCTGGGACCCAGTCATCGTAGTTTTCGGCATTCGCAAATTCCAATGAGTTGTTGTAAATTTCCGCAGAATACGGATTCATCATTATGTAGTCAGCAGTCAATATTTCTCTGTAAGGTTTTTCGTTGACGACTACGTGTTCGATTAGCCTAAGCGGCTCTTCGGTGATGGCGGAACTTATTAGTTTCGCGCGATCTCTAAGCGTTGGGTTCGAAAAATAAATCTCTGAATTAGGGTAGTATTTGCGGTCCACAATATCAAAAAGCGACCCTGCTAACCCGTCAGTTAGCAACTGGTTATTCGCACTTTCCAGAAGAAACTGACTAAATCCATCGCCACTCATAGTCTTTCGAATCGCATTTTTAAGATCGCTATCACTGCCGGTTGCGACTGCTGCCAGCTCGTCAGCCGATGGCAGTGTACCTGAAAACAAGAGACTGGCTTTACGCAAAGTACTAGAAGCGCTCAACAATTCTACCTTGTCAAAAAGCTCAGCGGCACTACTCGCTTGATCGTTTCCTGCTGCTGCAATGTCTGCTTTCGACGCCTCCACAAAGGTTTGCCAGAGTAAAAAATCTTGGGAACCCAGAGGCAGGACAACAGCCCCTCCGTGATTATCTAGACCTTGCGGTTTTGCCAGTATGCGCTGTTCGCCATTTGGCGAAGACTGTATGTAGTTAATTAGGGCATTGTAGTTAGAATTTTGAAAGTCAGTGGCAGCGGCTGCTTCAAAATGCAGAGCACTGCTGGACGCTACACCAGAGTCGGTGTGACAAAAAATACATTTACCCTGAACGATGTTGTTTGAAATGCTATCAAAAAATAGTGTCTGACTCGCAGATTGCGGTCCTTCGATTGCAATGCGTAAAGGAAGACCATTGAAGTAAAGCTCTCCCAAGTTGTTTTCTTGGGAATACGCAAAGAAAAACTCCAAGGTTGTGCTAGTTACATTTACATCATCAAAGGTGAAGCCCTCGACAACCCCAATAGTCTCAATCGCTTGAAGCTGCGCCCCCTTAGTCGCTGGAGATAGGCTTTCGACCGACCCATCCCAGAGAACAAATGCGCCTGAGCTATCTCGGAAAAATGTATCGTTTCCCGACACAATGAGAAGATAGAGATTGCCGACCAAGCCCACATGGCTTGCTTCAACGTGAATTTCCGCAGAAATATCTACTGCCGCGGAATCTGCAACAGAGTCTACGTAGTTGTTGCCTCCGTCAATTGATGCACCGGCAAAGAATCTCGCGGTAGTTGCTGCACCCGACAGTGAAGTTGGGCTGGACAGCTCTGGAAGCTGCCCAAAACTCTGACCTGCAAATAGAAAGGAAAAAAGAAAAACCCGCCCCAACACGGATCTCGAGACTTGTGACTCCTCTAAAAGAGCGCGCAACTCTAAAAGCATATCTTCTCTCCCAGTCTAAAACCGGCGATGGAGCCTTACCCGTGCGTGTTTGTCCATCCCCTGTACCGAGAATAACGCGCCTCGAAGCCAATGGTTTACCAACAAGGAGGAAGAATTACAGGATTTGACAGATTTAAACCTGCGCCCTCAAAAAAGCTGGTTAGACGAGCCCAAACCCTTCACGATATTGCTTATCTAAATAGGCATTGGCACCGTCGTCATTGGTAAAACGCATATTTTGTGCATCGTATTCGAGCACTTTATTTTCGCCGGCTCTAGCTGTCGCCACATTCCCTAACAGCATTGTTTCAGTAAGCTTAGCCGCGTAATCAAAATTAGACGTAGTTTGCTTACTTCTGTCCTTGATCGCATCCAGCCATTCTTGATAGATACCAGGAGAACGATCTAACGTTTTATTCGGGGTTGGATATTCTGCATGACGGGATTCGGGAATTAAGCGCGGATTACGCCCGTAAACTCCGTGCATCAGCGTGTTTTTATCACCGACGATCAATACTCCGCCATCGTTGTCCCCCATCTGCCGCCCGTTTTCAATAAGTTCAGGCCTTTCTGGCATCAGCCCGCCGTCATACCAAGTCATTTTGACTCCTGGCCGATTAGCGTTTGCAGCAAACTCAAAATGGATTTTTGAGGCGATAGGATATGTTTCCATTTCTCGACCGAATCGACTCGAACTAGCAGAAATGTGCGTAGGAAGATCAAGATCAAGCGCCCAGTAAGGGTGATCAATAATATGCGCTCCCATATCGCCCACGACACCAGTACCAAAATCTAACCAGCCGCGCCAGTTAAACCAATGATAACGTCGTTCCAAAAAAGGTCTTGAAGGCGCTGCCCCGAGCCACAGATTCCAATCCATAGTGTTGGGCACTGCATCTTCGCCTTCGGGTCTTGCGATACCCTGAGGCCACACTGGTCTATTGGTCCAGCAATGCACCTCTCGCACTGTACCCAAAGCCCCGTCCGCTACCAATTCGTTGATAAGTCTGGCGCCCTCTTCAGCGTGCCCCTGATTACCCATCTGGGTAACCACATTGGTTTCTCTCGCTCGTCGAGCCATATAGCGAGCCTCGGCCACCGTATGGGTCAGAGGCTTTTGCACGTATAAATGCTTGCCTAGATTCATTGCATGGCTGGCTATCGGCGTGTGCATATGATCTGGGGTGCTAATCAGAACCGCATCAATTTCCGGCTCATTCTCCAGCATCTCACGATAATCGCGGTATGTTTTTGTCTTGTCTTTAAAGGAAGCAGCCCACTCCTGATTTAAAGTATCGGAGAGACGATTGTCGTCAATATCACAAATGGCATAGATGTTTTCATGAGAAACCGATCGAATATCCGAGCGACCTTTGCCGCCAGCGCCAACCGCCGCAATATTAATTTTGTCACTAGGCGCCACATAGGCCGGCCCGCCTAGAACATGGCGAGGAACAATCATGAAAGCCGCGGCGCCCGTGGCTGTCTTCAGAAACTCCCGACGCCCAGATTTTACGTTGGTACTCGCAAGGTTATGCTTGGCTTTTTCGTTTTTCATAATCCATTCCCTTCGTATTTTGTGAATCTTCTAACCCGTGAATATCTTATAGCATGCACTCGTTAAAAATCGGACCTTAGGGTGAAATCCTAACACAGGCACGCTGGCGCCAACCATTGCCCATCTAAACTAGCAACGACAAAGGTCAGCTTTTCGAGCCATTAACAATCATAAACGTAGCAGTGGTTTTGGCAATGAGTTTTTCTTCGCAATGAATTGAAATTTCGGTTCTAAAAAGACGACTCCCTGCATGCAAAACTTTGGCATTCGCCACCAAACTGTCTCCTAATGGAGGGCGTATGAACGCGATACTCAAATCAGTAGTCGCTGACAACTTGCCGATTGGCCTTACTGAGCGGACTGCTACACCCGCAGCAGTATCCGCGAGAGAGGTTAAAACACCGCCGTGAACGCGTCCCCCAGCATTCATATGGTGTTGCTGTAGATCCAAACTGCATTGAGCTACACCCTCACCATATTCATCGATGCGTATACCAAGAAAATTTCCAAAAGGACTCATGGGTAGCTCTGTTTTATTCATCTATCATCTTCTATTGTGATTGTTTAAACCGTAGCGGTGAGTCTATTTTCCGCCTTGTCGTTGGGATTTCTTATAGTCCAATTTTTCTTGGCGTCTTTGCTTAATAGTTTCAGTCATTGGCTGACCTATATGCGCCTCCCCTCTTTTCTTGGCAAGCTCCATTTGCTTTTCTCTTTCATTGTAACGCTCTAACTGCTGAGTGCTATGACTGTCATAACAGTAATGGCAACTGACACCCGGCTTATAGTTTTCGTGTTGCTTGTCCTGTTCAGTAATAGGCATTCGGCAAGCATGGCATTGGTCATAGTGACCCTGTTCCAGATCATGATTCACCGTTACTCTGTTATCAAAAACGAAACACTCTCCCTTCCATTTACTAGTTTCTCTAGGTACTTCTTCCAAGTATTTTAAAATCCCACCTTTAAGATGATAGACCTCTTCAAATCCTTGTTGTTTCAAATAGGCAGTCGATTTCTCACATCGAATACCACCGGTGCAAAACATAGCAACTTTTTTAGTCTTAGCAGGGTCCAAATTTTCCTTCACATAGTCTGGGAATTCTCTAAACGAAGTGGTCGAAGGGTTAACCGCATTTTCGAACGTACCAATCTCTACTTCATATTGGTTTCTGGTATCGATCAACACAACATCAGGATCGTCTAGCAAGTCGTTCCACTGCTTAGGCTCCACATAGGTCCCCACAATGTGCTTTGGATCTATTCCTTCAACACCCATTGTGACTATTTCTTTTTTCAACTTTACCTTCGTTCGGTAAAAAGGAATTTCATCGACATAAGATTCTTTAGCTTCGATTGCGTGGAACCGAGAATCTTGTCGCAGCCAATCGAGAACTTCGTCTATACCCTGCCGCGTGCCGGCAATCGTGCCATTAATACCCTCGCTGGCGAGCAAAAGAGTACCTCGCACATTGTTTTTGAGCATCACTTGATAAAGTGGTTCACGCTTTGAAGCGAAATCGGGAAAATCTGCAAATTGATATAGTGCGGCAACTACCGCATTCGAGGAAGAGTCTGGTATGGTCATTTCTAGTCCTTAAGCATTCCGAAACGTAAATCCGGCGCCGAGTAAACCAGTAGTGTACCAACACAGTGGTTGTTAGGAAACTGAAGTACTTTTGACAAACGACTGGGCGGCTAAGACGCCAAATGATCTGCTATGACGCGCACAAAGGCTGGCCCATATTTCTGCAGCTTGCGCTCACCCACACCACTGATTAACCCGAATTCATCCATGTCTCTAGGAATCGATTGACACATTTCTTGCAGGGAACTGTCGTGGAAAATCATGTAGGGTGGCACACCGAGTTCTTCTGCAAACTCCCGGCGACATTCCCTAAGAGCCTCCCATAGCCCTACATCAATGTCATCGCTCAATGGAGTTTTAGTTAATTGCTTGACAGTTTTCTGCTTAATATCCAATCGCAGTTCGATAGTTTCCTCACCACGTAGTAAAGGCCGACAGGCTTCTTCCAGACGCAGCGCACCATATCGCTCAAGATCCACACTTAGAAAACCTCGGGCCACTAGCTGCCGAAAAACTGAGCGCCACTGATTATTATCCAGATCTTTACCGATACCGTAAGACGATAAATGTTGATGCCCAAATTGGAATATTTTATCGGTGTTACCGCCACGCAAAACATCAATCAAATGATTAACCCCAAACCGCTGTTCAGTGCGATAGGCAACACTCAGCGCTTTACGAGAAGCCTCTGTGCCGTCCCACGTTTTCGGAGCCTCTAAACAGGTATCACAATTTCCACAGGGGTTTTGCAACGATTCGCCAAAGTAATTCATCAATGCTTGGCGACGGCAGCTGGTAATTTCACAAAGACCTAACATGGCATTTAACCGATGTTGCTCTGCTCTTTTATGCTCTTCGCTACCTTGGGATTCCGCCATCATTTGTCGAAGTTTGATAACGTCTTGCAAACCATAAACCATCCATGCCGACGCAGGCATACCATCTCTTCCTGCCCTGCCTGTTTCCTGGTAATAAGACTCAACAGTTTTGGGCAAATCCAGGTGCGCAACAAAGCGTACGTCTGGTTTATCGATACCCATACCGAATGCAATAGTCGCGACAATAATAATGCCTTCTTCTCTTAGAAACCTCGACTGATGCTCTGCACGCATGTGTGAAGGAAGTCCCGCATGATAGGGAAGCGCTTTGAAACCCAGCCCTTGCAGCCAGCTAGCGATTTCCTCTGTCTTCTTCCGTGATAGGCAATAGACAATGCCAGCATCTTGGGCATGTTCTTGCTTTAAAAACTTTAAAAATTGCTGCTTAGCACTGTGTTTAAGAGTGATACGGTAGCGAATGTTCGGCCGATCAAAACCCGCGATATATTGATTGGCCTGCTCCAATTGGAGCCGGGAAATTATTTCTCCACGGGTTCTTTCATCGGCTGTCGCTGTCAATGCAACTCTAGGAATCTGCGGAAAAATTTCATGCAACAAACTCAATTGCAGGTAATCAGCCCGAAAATCATGTCCCCATTGAGAAACACAATGGGCTTCATCAATTGCGAAAAGAGCAATTTCAGCACGCTGTAACAGCTTGATAGTGCGGGCTTGATTGAGCCTTTCAGGGGCAATGTACAAAAGATCCAATTCTCCCGCTAACAGAGACTGCTCTATTGAGTTCACTTCGTCAGATGAAAGAGTAGAATTCAGAAAGTTCGCTTTGACACCAAGCAGACGCATGGCACTGACTTGATCCTGCATCAAAGCGATCAACGGTGAAATTACGATGCCGCAGCCTTTTCGTGCAAGCGCTGGTATTTGATAACACAGTGACTTGCCGCCGCCGGTTGGCATAAGCACCAATGCATCATCACCACCAATTACAGTATTGATGATTTGATCTTGAGGCTCTCTAAAAGAAGGAAATCCGAAGACGGACTGAAGGATCTGTTCGGCGCTGCTCATCGCGCCGAAGTATACCTTAGGGGTAGCGTATTCGCGGCATTTAAATAGCTAGAATTTGAACTTTGGTGAATTTATGTGCCAGTGCTCAACTGCTCGATTGGAATGTAGTCGAGATCAAAGCCGAATGCTCGAGGGCAAGTTACTTTGAGGGCTTCCTCGGATCGATAGTGGCTACTGCAACCGACCCCATAGACAACCACCCGTTGCCCGTATCTCATCCTTTCCGCATTTAATGGACGACTGGTTTCCTGCTCAACAATGCAAATCAAATCAGGCACAGTGGCAACTACAGAGTCACCCACTCTAGCGACTAAGTATTCATTCTTAATAAGCAACGTCATTGGCAAAACATGGGGATCGAAACTTTGTATTGTGGCCGAGCCTACATCATACCCGCCTATTATTTTGCGTTCACTGTCCACCACCTTGCCAGCGTAAAGCCGCTTAACTTGCCCATACTCGGTTGGCTGAAAAAGACCCATCAAATCCTTCTCAATAACATCCACCAAGCCATCATGACGGCGCAGTAAGCGACCTAACTCAACGGCGAAACTAATGGTGTTTGGAATGGCGGCTTGGCGCGCTTGCAGACCGGTCATGCCATGCTCAGCAGAGCTAATCATGCCTCCCATAGTAACCGCCATTGCTCGGACGTGACGCTCAAAAGTAGCCGCATCATTGGAATAAAGAACCGCTTGATTGCCCCATGCATCAACAAGCACCGCCGGTGTCGGATGGACTCCATAAATGGGAAAGGTCATCATTTGAGCTTCCGGCAGCGCCCTACCCATCCCATCCCCGTCAATACACGGAACACCTCGCATGGCTGCGACAGTTAACGGGATAGTGCTATTACCTCCGCCAACTTCAAAGGGAATGACCGCATCTATTTTTTTGCCAGTTAGCGCCTGATAAGCGTCGAAGGCTTGCACAGCTTCCTGCTCCGTAGGTAGCTGCTCTAGCGTTACGGTGGGCGCCCCCACCATGCCTATACTAATGATATTAAAATGATCTGGGACCTCTGCAACAGGCAGTAAAGTCGCCGGTCCGTATTTCTCTAATAGCCGCTGCGCTATCAGTTGAGAAACGTAGGGGTCACCGCCACCGCCGGTTGCTAAAAACGCAGCACCGGCACACAGATCCTTAATATGTTCAGCACCGATTTCTTTCATACTTACTCTCCCATGGCCAATTCACCAATGACTTTGACTCTCAGCCGAACCGCGTTGTCATCCATATAACTCATTGGAGTTTCTTCTATGTCTAGCACTCGAAGACTTGTCTTTTTTGCTCCGGCCAGAACTGCTTTCGCTCGCGCCTGTTCCGTGATCGCCTCAATCGCGCTTTCCCTTGTTACACTGCTATAACTCACTATTGATTCCACCTCACCGCCCACTTGAGCAATAGCGGCACCGATAGCATTCGCAACTTCTGCATGTTCTGGACAAATTATTTCTGAGGCGGTTGTCAATGACTCAGTGACTAAAATCGAACCACCGCCAACCAAGATAACTGGCACAGGTTCATCACTGGGTCGCATTTTGTCGATGGCATCATCGATCATTTGATGCATGGTTTGTGTTGCCCGCCGCACCATTGATCCAGTTAAGCTGTCGACAGCCAAAGGATCACCGATATGTTGTTTCCCTGAAGCTACAACCACATCGGTGGCCGTTAAGCGTGGGCCACCAAACACTAACCCTTCCGTCACCAGTCGATGACCCACTGATTCAGGGCCTACTACCTCACCATCGCCACTCACTAAACTTCCGCCACCGAGGCCAATAGCCATGATGTCCGGCATTCTAAAGTTAGTTCTCACACCGCCAACATCTATAAAGCTGTTGCTCTCCCTTGGGAAACCATTGGCAAGGACACCAACGTCAGAGGTTGTGCCACCGATATCCACAACGATTGCGTTGTCTAACTTGCTTAACGCCGCCGCGCCCCTCAAGGAGTTAGTGGGCCCGCTCGCAAAAGTGAGTGCGGGGTAGCGAGCAATAAAATCAGCGGCCATTAAAGTGCCGTCATTCTGACTCACGAAAAAAGGACAGGTCAGATTTCTTTCTTTTAATGCAGACTGCATGCTAGACACAACGCTTTCTGCAAGCCTACCCAGTGCCGCATTCAGAAGCGCAGCATTTTCCCTTTCTAAAATCCCTAAGCGCCCAATTTGGTGACTCAGGGTTATATTCACATTGGGAATTTTGGCCCGAAGCAATTTAGCGATATGGAATTCATGGGCACTGTTAGCAGGCGAGAAGGCCGACGCGATAGCCACAGATTCAATACCCTTCGTCCGAAGATCAGCAGCTATCTTTAGAATTTCCGCTTCATCAATTGAATGAATTTCTCGGCCATCAAACGTGTGGCCTCCCTTCACCGTGTACCCATGACCGCCCAGAACTTTCGCAATGTCCTGGGGCCAATCACACAAGGGAGGAATGCCTGAACCGGTAGGTAGACAAGCGCGAATTATCGCGGTTTCCGTCAACTGCTTACGTTCAATAACTGCATTCGTAAAATGGGTTGTGCCTATCATTACGGCGCTTATTTCATCTGGCGCTAAGCTCGCTGCAGACAACACCGCATCCAGTGCCTCCGTGATGCCTTGCTTCACATCACTGCTGGTTAGAGCTTTATGACTGGCAAGTATTTCACCTTCATGCATCACTACGGCGTCAGTATGAGTTCCACCAACATCTACGCCTATTTTCATCTTCATACCACTTCACCCTCAGGGGCTGTTCGTAGAAATTGGACCGGCCAAATCTTAGTACATACTAAATAGATTGGAATGGTTACTAGCAAAGAATCCAAACTAACAATTGCCGTTGCTGAAAACTCGACCCAGAAGCAATAAGCAGACACGACCGTTGCAATAACCCAAGCGACTAACGCTGCTCTATCAAAGTCTGCCACTTGATCGAGATCCTCTAAAACGAAGCGCTGACGTTTGAGGATAAAATAATCAGCCAAGTAAATTCCGGCAATGGGAGGTACGATCACTCCGAGCAATTCCAAAAAGGTAATAAAATAGTCCGCCAAACCCAGAACCGCCACACCGGTTCCAAAAACACCGCAGCCTAACATCAGCTTCCATTCTTTCACCTTGGGCACTATCACGGCTGCTGCTAGGGTGGTGCTATACAAATTAACACTGTTTGTAGTCCAGGTGGCGAATACTAAAATAACCAACGCGCTGCCCAGCACACCCAAGGAAATCATGTATGTCATCGGATCAACAAATCCCGTAGCCAAAGCAGGGGTCACTGCAATTAACATGGAAAACGCATTGCCTAACCCGTTTCCCAGAATGGAGGCTGTAATGCAATCTTTTAACGATCGGGCGTAGCGGGAGAGGTCTGGCATTAGAACAACGCCAACGATGAGACTGCCAATAATTGTTGCGACTGCTGTTGAAAAATAATCTGGGTCTTGAGGCTCTATCCTAAGAAGTGAGTCGAAACCCTGAATTTGGAGTGCTAGATTCGCCACATAAATTAAAAACAACACTAGCAGTGGCACTGCAAACATTGACAAGCGATCAATCGCCTTAAAGCCAAACAGCGTAGTCAGCATGATCAGCAAACTTGAAATCAAAGTGAGCGACCAAACCGGAAGAGAGACTTCGAACAACTCAGTAAACGCAATGTGCAAGGTTTGACCAAAAAACCCTGCGGTTACCGCGAACCATCCCAGCAAGGTTAAGCCCAGTAACCCGTTTACAAAATCAGCCCCCTTGCGCCCAAAAACAAACTCAATCAGCAAATAGCTGCTGAGCCTGGTTTCCGCACCGACTATTGCAGCCGGAATTGACATTGAGGCTAACACCAGACTGGCAATACCTATTGCCTTAGCTGTGCCGACCGCTCCTAAATTTTGAGCAGCCAAAGCCCCAGTATAAAGACTGGGCAAAGTAAGGCAGATTCCAAATATAACCATACCCACAGACCAGCCTGACACAGTGTCTTTTTCAGCGACCTTCAAGCGCGCACTTTCGTCAAAATTATCAATCAAACGGGACAATGGCAGGCAATCAACTAGTTTGTGGATTCAAGGAGGTTATACTAGCCTATCTTATTGAAAGAATCTGCCGACTACATAGACAAGCAAAGCAATTGTCTCTATGCTTGCGCACCCTGCAAATCCCGACACTCGGTCTAAAGCCCTCATTCGGCAGTTGGCGCCTAAAACCTAGCGTTTAAGGCCTCATCTATTCTGGGCGAATGACCCTGATTAACCCGTAGCTGACTGATGTGAAGCTACTCAAAAGGCATCAATGATGACTAGCGACACAACAGTTCAATTTAGTGATTTAGACCTAGCGCAGCCCATTTTGAAAGCGCTCAATGAGGTGGGATACGAAACTCCCTCACCCATACAAGCTGAGACTATTCCGCTCATAATCCAAGGCCGAGACGTGTTGGGACAAGCCCAGACCGGTACCGGTAAAACGGCTGCCTTTGCCCTGCCCTTACTCTCCAATCTAGACCTTAAACAGAAAGACCCTCAGGTCCTTGTGCTAGCACCAACTCGGGAATTGGCCATACAGGTAGCAGAAGCATTTCAACGCTATGCCAGTCATCTGAAGGGATTCCACGTACTGCCAATCTACGGAGGACAGGATTACAGCGGCCAGATTAGAGCGCTGCGGCGGGGCGTTCACGTAGTTGTGGGCACGCCCGGAAGAGTTATGGATCACATGCGCAAGGGAACATTAAAGCTGAATAAACTCAGCGCCTTGGTTCTCGATGAGGCCGATGAAATGCTCCGCATGGGTTTTATTGACGATGTGGAATGGATTCTGGAGCAAACGCCTAAAGACCGGCAAATTGCTCTCTTTTCCGCAACGATGCCTCAGCAGGTGAGGCGAATAGCTAATCAGCACTTGAACGATCCCGCTCAAGTGACTATCAAGATGAAAACCGCTACCGCCGAAAAAATCCGCCAGCGATTTTGGCCTGTCAGCGGAATGAACAAGCTGGATGCTCTCACTCGCATTCTTGAGGCTGAAGATTTCGATGGCATGATCATTTTCGTGCGCACCCGAATTATTACCGTAGAATTGGCGGAAAGACTATCGGCTCGAGGATTCGCTGCCACTGCGTTAAACGGAGACATTGCCCAAAATCAACGAGAGAGAACCATCGAACAGTTGAAAAAAGGGAAACTGGACATCCTTGTAGCAACCGATGTGGCGGCCCGCGGTCTAGATGTAGATCGCATCAGCCACGTGGTGAACTACGATGTTCCCCATGACACCGAAGCTTACATCCACCGTATAGGCCGAACAGGGCGCGCTGGCAGAACCGGTGATGCCATCTTGTTTATCGCACCGCGTGAAAAACGAATGTTGAGCGCGATTGAAAGAGCAACCAAAAAGAAAATTGAGATGATGGAGCTGCCCTCCACAGATCTGATCAATGACAAACGTATTGAACAGTTTAAGAAATCAATCACTGACACTTTGGCCTCAGATGACCTGTCGGTATTCAGCGAACTGATCGCCCAATATCAAGCAGAAACGAATATACCCACTCAAGATATTGCCGCTGCTTTAGCCAAGCTTGTTCAGGGAGACTCACCCCTTCTGTTGACTCACAAACCTATGCCCAAGTCTAAAGCTGCATGGGAAAATTCAGACCGTGGAAAAGACAAAGGTAAAGACAGAAAAAGTCGTAACTCGAGAGAAAGAGCAAAGCCTCCTCGCCGTGATGGGCCTCCTGATCAGGGCTTAGAGAGATTTAGAATCGAGGTAGGCCATATTCACAAAGTGATGCCTGGCAACATAGTTGGCGCTATTAGCAATGAAGTGGGGTTGGACAGCAAACACATTGGCAGGATTTCTATCTTTGATGCTCATAGCACCGTGGATCTTCCCAAAGATATGCCGAGTGAAGTATTCAACGGCCTCAAAAAAGTGTGGGTTGCCGGTCAGGCATTAAAAATTTCCCGCTTCGATGCTAACGAGGAAGGAGGCGAATTTGTCCCTAAGCGTCCCCGGATCCAGAAATCTGACAGTGACGGCAATAGCGATAAACCACGTCGCTCAAAACCTAAGTCTAAGAGCAAAGCCAGCCCCAAAGACAAAGGTAAGCCACGAAAGAAACCTGCTAAGAAAGCAAATCGCGATTAGACAATCGCGTCAGCACTTCGCAGGGGGCTTGTGTCATTCAGTTCAATGCAGTCCGATAGAAATTGTAGGAGCGCTATGAAAATCACGCTGTCATCGGTTTTAAAAATTGCCTTTGTTTTTTCTACTGGCTTTTTTAGCAGTGCCGCTTTGCATGCAGAATCAACTTTTGCAGTTGTAGGTGACGTGCCCTACGGCGACAAAGCTCTGGCACAATTTCCACTATTGGTAAGATCAATAGAAGATGCAGCACCGGATTTCCTTATTCATCTCGGAGACATAAAAGCAGGCTCCGCACCTTGTACGGATGAAATGTTGTCCAGTCGAATTCAGGCCATCGATGACATTCAATTGCCGGTGATTTTCATTCCGGGCGACAACGATTGGACTGACTGCCACAGGCGCCGAGCCGGCAGATATTCGCCACTGGAAAGATTGGAATTCCTTCGCCGAATCGCGTACCCCGAGGTCGGACAAAGTCTTGGAACCAAGTCGATAACATTGGAGTCCCAGGCTGCACAGCAATCATGGAGTGATTTTCCGGAACATCAGTTCTGGAAAAATGGCAGCACTAGTTTTGTTGCTTTGCACGTATTGGGTTCAGACAACGGCTTCAGCGGATTTAAATCTAGGGGAGACGCGGATGATGCGGAAGTTATACGCAGAATTGGCGCGAGTATCAGTTGGCTTGAAGATGCGTTTGCAAAGGCTAAAGACAGCGAAGCACTCGTAGTCGCCGTCCACGGCAACCCATTTGGCATGAGCCCTAGGCGCGCCAAAAAATACCCCGTAGGTCCTTATGCTGGTTTTCTTGAAACCCTGAGGCGCGGTGCTGCTTTGTTCGCCAAGCCGGTGTTACTGATCCACGGTGACACTCACGATTATAAATTTGATCAGCCAATGAAAACCCCAGACGGGGAAACAGTTCCAAATATTTACCGGCTTGAAGGTATCGGTTCTCCAGACATTGGCTCGGTGGAAGTCTCTATTCAGGTCGATAGTTCTACTCCCTTCGAAGTAAGACCCATTTTTATTTCTCGCTAATACCTTGTCCGGGGCACACCAACTTGCTCTAGTGCCATCTTAAAATCAAACTGTGCCTGCCGCCCAAAGTGTCAAAGCTAGAAGATGCCGACATCCAAACAGCAGGCTTTTAAACACCAAACCCAATTTTCTCATTCCAACAAATACATTAGCCAAACGCACTAAAGTCCCTAAGAAAGGTGAACGTGCTCTCATTTTTGGCCTCTTTTGCTGGGTATGCTAGATTCGTTAGAAACCACGTCTGATTAGCGAGTTCGGCACATGGATAACGGCAGTCG
>JBGCEK010000081.1:0-16878 GCA_045106275.1 Pseudohongiellaceae bacterium
CATTGAAATAAACTCCGCTTTGCTGCGCTGCACATCGTTAGCAATCCGAAGGTTCAGCAAGGCTTCTTCTTGGGCAACAGTGGCAAGGGCTTGCTCATTCCGATAGAGAGCACTAAGCATTACGCATAGGACACTACCCTCTAGGACGGTAACCAATTGAATTAGGTATCGAAACTCCTCCTCTGCCCCAAAACCAGTTGAATTCAGAGCCTGAAAAGCCACAATCACCCAATATTGCAGAACGATTGTAATGAACCAAACCACCATTATTTTGGAACGGCCTCGACATATGTAAAGTGCATACAAATACAGAAATTGACCCACTACTAAAGCTATGAAACCTAAACCGATCATTATGTTTCTGCCAAATAGAAAACGATCGGGCAAACCTAAGTAGAAGAAAAATGGCACAAGAACAAAACCAAAACCAATATATCCTCGCCAAAAATTATAGAGCCGACGATTAGTATTTTTGATGTCTAAAAACTTCACACTGAACAAACTTGCAAACACACCGGTAAGCATGAATGTAGAAACATAGACTGGAAACACTAAGCCGACCCTAACCGGAAAGAAAATTATTTCAGCTAGACCTGTCATAAGTGCAATCAAAACGCCGATGCTTAGCTGGTATGCGGCAGCATAGAGATACACAATCTGTTTTTGCAAAATAGATAACCACAGGCAAAAAAGGCTGAGAAATAACAAAAAGCCAAAGTAAGCGCCTTGGACGAGGTGTGACTTTGTTCGAGCTTCGCGAAAACTTTCTGGAGCCCACAGATCTAAACCAACCACATTTGAAGGTGTTAGTGCGTAGTTAGAGATGACCACTCTTGTTTTTTCGTTCGGCGCTAGAGTTAAGGGAATAACAAAAGCTTCATCAAAAACTGTCCTACCCAACAATGGTTTCGCCACGCTCGCTAGTGTCAGCGTTACTATGCCTTCTGGGTCTAGAACTGCCCACGATGACGCCTGCACGTTTTCAATTGCTAAAAGAAATTGCTTGCTGACTGGTTCAACATTGATTAATTCTAGATAAAGCCAAGAAGAACCAGAAAATGAAAGAATCTCGACGTCTGATGTTGTGTTTCTAGTCCATTCTAGAGCTGACTCTGACGGATCAGCTTCAAATTCCAGACTGGGTAACAGTTGTTCGACAATAAACTCTTCTGGATTGCTATTAAATTCCAGCGTTTGTTTTTCTGAAGATACGGCTTTCACAACATACTTGCCTAAAGACATAGAGTAGCTAATTTCACCCACTTCAATAGGATCAACAGCTACTTGGGCTGCCGCGCTGTGTGCCATCATGCAGACAATAAGAATCCACTGCAGTTTGGTCAATTTGTTTGAGTAAATGCTGAGCCCCGTCTTAACCGTTTTACTTTTATTCTCAATGTTTCTGTCACTAGCTTGCTGAAATTAGAGACGTCTATTAAATTTCATCAGCATTCTGGTCATAGTAAACTGGATTCACACTATTTAGAACTAAACTAAAGTTGTAATTTGGGCTCTGAAAATTTAGCGGGGATTGCACATGAGCAGCAACGCATGGATGCGAACCACAGGAATAACCTCACTATTTGGTTAAATACGCCTGTTGTGCTTACAATGAATCAGTTGATTAACTACCCTATCCAAAAATTGATTTGAAAAGGCTAAATAGCGGGATTCTAGACAAAGAAGCGAGTAATTATGAGCTCAAACTACAGTAAATTTTTCACTCTTTTGATTTTTTTGGAAGCTAGCTTAGCCGCCACTGCCGATGTGTCAGGCCTTTGGGAACTAAACGGTCCTGGCACTGAAAGTGAAATTCTTTTGACAGCGGAAGGGCTTCGCCTGCAAACAGAATATGACCTCTTAAACGATGACCCCAGCCTCGCTTGCATTCCCGCGTCAGTCTCCCGAGTTTGGGCGAATCCCGGTTCCAGAACCCGTATTGAGATAGCCGATTCAGTCGTTTCTATTAGCTATGAACTGTTTGATCTTAGGCGGACTATCCCTGTTGCTGGTGAGTCAGAATTCCCTGATCTACCCAGCACAAAAAACCTCAGCGGCACTTATTTCGCAGAAATGGGTTCGTCAATTGCTAAAATTCAAGGCGATGAATTAGTAATCCACTCTAGAAATCATTCTCCGGGTTATATCCGCACATCAAGAGGCATTCCTCAGGGTACCGGCACAGTAACTACTGAAGAATTCAAAGTAATAGACGATGTGCTTCATATCACCCACACTTATATTGATGATTCTTTGTACGAGAAACCGATTGTGCTGGAATACTTTCTGCGCCGTGCTGAAACAGAGGCATTCGTTATTTATGGCTGCACCGAAGCCGATTATGATTGGTTTAATGAACTCAATAACAACTAAGAGCAAACTCACATGAAACGCTTACTTATTCTTACCAGTATTCTATGGATGCCCTTGCTCACAAATGCACATCATTCAACTAACGCTAACTTCACACAGGAAATC
Organism: Pseudohongiellaceae bacterium; assembly: GCA_045106275.1. Lineage (GTDB taxonomy): Bacteria > Pseudomonadota > Gammaproteobacteria > Pseudomonadales > Pseudohongiellaceae > UBA9145. Next base: position 2,479 of record JBGCEK010000081.1, read on the forward strand.
ATATCCGTTGACGGTGTTATTGAGCGGGTACGCTTTCAAAACCCTCACGCGTCGGTATTAATAAAATCTACCGATGCAGCAGGCGAAGAAACGTTTTGGCTAATAGAAACCACAGGAAAAACCACACTTGAAAGGGGCGGCGTCTCAATGGAGACGCTTGTCATCGGATCTCATGTTACTGCGAGCGGTCGCAAAGGCCGGCGCGATTTCACTCTGTATTTGCAAGAAATCACCTTTGAGGATGGCCGTATCTTTACCCCGCAACCTGACCGGAATTAACCGGCCTCACAAGACCAGTTCAAAAACCACAATAACTCCTAATTTTATGAGTTTTCTCCTCTAAGCTTAGCGCTTTTCTTTGCCTTAAAAAAACGCCTTAGACTTTAAGCGTACCCCCTGTTCAGGGGAGGTACTTCTTTGGTATTGACTTGTATATTTCGAAGCTCAACAGACCTCACCCACAAAAAGAAGAATTAGACACTCATGAAAAAGATACTTAGTTTCGTCGTCGCAGCTGCATTACTCGCTTTCAATATACCCGCCCTTGCCGTAGACATGGCCAGCATAGTTAAAGCTCAGGTCATCCTAGGACAGATTAATCAGGTGATCGATAAATATGCGGAAGTGCAGGCGCTTCTAGATGCAGGAACAATAGAGCTAGAAGTTACGGAGCCATCCTATGACAACACCGAGAAATTTCTACTACCTTTGACGAAGCAGGCAATCCTACCCCTTGGGCTGAAAAATCCTTAAACGCCGCCGCCGGTGCACAAATCGCTGAAATGGCTAGCGACAAAGCCGTCAATGCTCTGGCAACGAAAGTTCCATTTGGAAGTTTGGTGGGCGGATTCGCAAAGCGAAAATCAAAGGAACTAGGTGCGGTAACCGCAATCGGAGGCTGGGATTTTATTAGAGAAAGTTCATCCTTGTCTTTCTCTCGCTTAAAAGATTACTCGGTATATATGCATTCACAGTTTTATGGACTGCCGGGTTATGAGGAAGCGTTGGCCTCGGCAATGGCTATCTACCCGGCTTTAGAAAAATCTCATGACAACTCGGTTGAAAGAGCCTACAAGCAAGCCAAACGAAAAGCAGCAAAACTCTAGCGCAAACGGGCTAGCTATACGTTACCGGAGAAAATTTTTCTGGTATGAGCAACCCACACGGCAACTAACACTAGCAATGGCATTGATAGGGTTACCAACAGGGCTTCAACCATTGATAAGCCCAGAGGCATGGAGGGGGATTGACCACACATCCCCTGCGCTTCAAAAAAGAAAGGAATCCACTGATCAAGTGGCATAAACTCCGGGAAGCCCGCGCCCATTCCACAGCTAGAGATCACGGTTCCTTGCTCGACCCCAAACGCGTAATAGCTTGTGTATAACGCACCTGCGATAAGAACAATTGCGAAATTTAATGAAAGCCAGCGCCACCAGAAATGTTTAACCATCACAAACCCGAGCACCGAAAATAAAATAGCCCCCAATACCCATGCTCTTACCTGCACACACAGCGCACAGGGATACCATTCCCCGGGGCCATACTGGTAATAAAGAGCAATGGCTTCCATCGAAACAAGGTAGATGATACCGGCAAGCCAAAATTTCCTGCTTTCGCCAATTTTCTCAAGCATGTTCACAATTTTATTCCTTGGGGCAGTGCAACGATACGCTCGCTGTTCTGCCAAGTTTAACCGAATTTTGCTCATTTTGTCCTCGCTATGATCCTATTAGCAAGGCAAAAATTTGACCTGAGCGGCTATTTGAAGAGCGATACCGTATTTAACAGGCACTCAACCCCAGCTACAGGCTTTTTGTCGACAAGCTAGTCATTTTCCAATCATGACCATCGCGAATTGACCGTGCTTTCGATAGAATCAGAATTCTAATAGCTCAAAGAGCCCTTCCAGTCTGACATTGGGGCGATAAATAAAAACAACATGGACAGTAGCGACATGAGCAAGCAAACCATAAAAAAATTGCTCATCGCAAATCGCGGTGAAATTGCCTTACGAATAGTTCGAGCCTGCGCAGAAATCGGCATCCGTTCAGTGGCTATTTATACAGAGGCAGACCGCTACGGTTTGTTTGTCAAACGCGCTGATGAATCTTACTCCTTAGGTGAAGACCCTCTAGCAGGCTATCTGCATCCCGCCCGCATCGTAAATTTGGCCGTAGAAACAGGGTGTGATGCGCTTCATCCCGGCTACGGCTTTCTGTCAGAAAACCCAGAACTGGCTCGACTTTGCGAAGAAAAAGGAATTGCGTTTATTGGCCCCTCATCCAAAGTCATTCAGCAAATGGGTGATAAAACTCAAGCGAGAGCGGCCATGATGGCGGCGGGTGTCCCCGTCACACCTGGCTCGGAAGGAAACCTTGCTGATATAGATGAAGCTATTAGCGAAGCTGAACGAATTGGTTACCCAGTAATGATCAAAGCCACGTCAGGCGGTGGCGGCAGGGGCATTCGTCGCTGCGATAACAAAGCCGAACTGATCAGCCAATATCCCCGGGTAATTTCTGAAGCCACGAAAGCCTTTGGGTCTGCGGAGGTATTTTTAGAAAAGTGCATCATTAACCCGAAGCATATCGAAGTCCAAGTCTTGGGGGATTCCCATGGCAATGTTATTCACCTCTACGAGCGAGATTGCTCGATTCAACGCCGCAATCAAAAACTCATCGAAATTGCCCCCAGCCCACAGATTTCAGAACAGCAGCGCCAACGATTCGGCGAACTAGCCGCAACTGCTGCCCAATCGGTTGGGTATGTCAGCGCCGGCACCGTTGAGTTTCTCCTCAGCGGCGAAGATATTTACTTCATGGAAATGAACACTCGAATACAGGTGGAACATACCATCACCGAACAAATCACCGGTGTGGACATTGTGCGAGAACAAATTCGTATCGCCCAAGGTGAAGAACTCAGTTATCAGCAAGACGAGATTAGCTATCGCGGCTATGCAATCCAAATGCGGATTAATGCGGAAGATCCCAAAAATGATTTTTTACCTTCATTTGGTCGCATAACACACTATTACGCACCTGGTGGCCCTGGGGTTCGGGTAGACACTGCTATTTACACCGGCTATGAAATCCCTCCCTATTTTGACTCCATGTGCTTAAAACTGGTTGTTTGGGCGCTGACATGGGAAGAAGTCATAGCCAGAGCCGAACGGGCTATCGACGATATGCGCTTGCATGGCATACGGACGACAGCAGCTTACTATAGGCAGATCCTTAGCCATGACGCTTTTAAAGAAAAGGAATTCGACACCAGTTTTGTTATCGAACATCCAGAGCTGTTGGAATACTCCGACAAACGCCACCCTAGCGAAGTCGCACTGGCTTTAGCTGCCGCTGTAGCCGCTTATTCAGGCTGGTAGGGCAAAACACTCTGCAGGAGAGATTAAAGCATGACCACATCTAAACCCATCCAATTTACCGATGTCATCCTGCGGGATGCTCATCAGTCTCTGATCGCTACTCGAATGCGCACAGAAGACATGCTGCCTATTTGTGAACAACTCGATGATATTGGTTATTGGTCCCTGGAAGTCTGGGGTGGTGCCACATTCGATGCCTGCATTCGCTTTCTAAAAGAAGACCCTTGGGAGCGCTTACAGAAACTGCGCGAAGCACTGCCCAATACTCGTCTACAGATGCTACTTCGTGGCCAAAATCTGCTGGGCTATCGCCACTATGCTGACGATGTTGTTGATGCCTTTGTTGAAAAGTCTGCCGCCAACGGGATTGACGTGTTCCGAGTTTTTGATGCTCTGAATGATTTACGCAATATTGAGACCGCAATGAAAGCGGTTAAGAAAACTGGCAAGCACGCACAAGGAACAATCTGCTATACCACAAGCCCAGTTCACACTCCTGAACTTTACGTTCAACAAGCCAAGCAATTACAAGACATGGGTGCTGATTCAATAGCGATCAAGGATATGGCGGGACTCCTGACCCCCTATGGCACATACGAGCTTGTTAGCGCCATCAAAGACGCCGTGCCATTGGAAGTGGCGTTACACAGCCATTCTACTTCTGGCTTAGCACCGCTGTGTCAGTTAAAAGCGATAGAAGCTGGCGTTGACCGAATTGATACAGCGATTTCATCGTTTGCAGGTGGCACCTCCCACCCTGCTACCGAAACCCAAGTGGCTGCCTTAAAAGACACCCAATATGACTCTGGACTGGATCTGAATAAAATTTCGGCTGTTGCTGACTATTTCCGCGAGATACGCAAGAAATACCATCAGTTTGAAAGCGAATTCACCCGTGAAGATGTTTCGGTGCAAATTAATCAGGTTCCGGGCGGCATGATGTCAAACCTTGCGAATCAACTGAAAGAGCAAAATGCTCTAGACCGTATTCGTCAGGTGTTTGATGAAATACCCCGTGTTAGAGAAGACTTGGGATTCCCACCTTTAGTCACCCCTACTTCGCAAATCGTTGGCACTCAAGCGGTTTACAATGTGTTATCAGGAGAGCGCTACAAATCAATTACTAACGAAGTGAAGCTTTATCTCCGCGGTGGTTACGGCCGTCCCCCTGCGGCAGTCAATGAAGAATTAAGAAACAAAGCGATAGGCACAGAGTCTTATAGTGATGAGCGCCCTGCGGATTCTTTAAGTCCCGAGCTGAAAAAACTTCGCTCGGAAATAGGAGACCTGGCGCTTAATGATGAAGATGTGCTGACCTTCGCTATGTTTCCCGACCTTGGTCGGGAGTACTTGCAACAGCGAGCAGATGGCACATTAGAACCAGAGACATTGACACCGGTGGAGAGTGCTGAAAAGCCAAAAGCTGCAATGGCGACCGAATTTAAGCTTGATGTTCACGGCGAATCCTATGATGTTGCAATCACCGGTGTTGGGGAATCCGGAGGCGGACGTCGAAAAATTTATTTGTCCATGGACGGCATGCCAGAAGAAATAATATTCGAACCTTTAAATGAGTACGTAGCCGAAAAAGGCAGCAAGCGTAAACAGGCTACCGAGCCTGGTCATGTAACAGCAGCCATGCCCGGCAACGTTGTGGAAGTTTTGGTGACTGAAGGAGATTCCGTTAAGGAAGGCCAAGCAGTGTTAGTTACTGAAGCCATGAAAATGGAAACTGAAATTCATGCCAATGTCGGCGGAAAAATTTTGGCAGTAAACATCACCAAAGGTGACCGGATTACACCGGGAGAGGTGCTCATTGAGATCGGATGAATAGGGGGCGCCATCCCATCCAAGGATAGCGGCTCTTAGATTTATAGCTAGTGACTAAGCACGTGATCTATCGTCGTTTGCAAATTATCCTCCGCATCATTAAGTAATTGCCGCGCGTTTCGAAGCCACTCTTGACCTTGAGCTTCCGCCTTTTTCTGTTCAGCTAATGCCAACTTTGTCTCAACCGGCGAGGGACCTCCGTAAATTGTTCTGACAGCCACGAAGTTCTCAGCGGATAGGGAATTGGTGAATTCACTCTCTAGCATTTCAAGGTCTCTATCTAACTCTTGTCTGGCTGCAGTTTGTAGCATGCTAAAAGAAATAGCCGAGTTTTTTTCTGTTGCCTGCTTTACGCATAGGGCCACTATCTTGTGAGCAACACTGAACGGTAATTTTTCTTTTCGTACAATCACATCAGCCAGCTCTGTGACCGTTATAAAATTACTTTCCGCCCTGTCCTTTAATAAATCCAAATTAAATTCTGCAGCACCTAGTGAATGTCCCAATAGAGAAACCGCTCGAGTAGCATCACGTATGGCTGCAAAATTCAGCGGCTGCAAGTCATCTTCTACATCATTAATATCACCAAAGGGCGTGTTGTGTACGCTGGTCAACACGCCGAGCGTCTGCCCTAGGGCTTTACTTGCAATTGCCCGCACATGCTCTATCGCAACAGGATTTCGTTTCTGCGGCATAATGGAAGACGCTTGCACATAGCCATCCGGGAGCCGAATCACATTGAACTCCATCATTGCCATCAACAAAAATTCTTGACTGAACTTCCCAATGTTAATGAGTAAAGTAGACGTGACACCAAGAAGCTCAGTGAAATAGTCAACCGATGCAATTGATCCATAACTATTCCGTGTAGGCCCATCAAAGCCAAGCAGCTCAGCGACACGATGGCGATCAATTGGAAAACCTGTGGTGGTAATAGCGCAAGCGCCAAGTGGACAGTGGTTCATGTTTTCATAGGCCCGCTGTAGGCGCGTTATATCTCGACTCACGTTTTCGATCATCGCTAGAATATAATGAGCTACCGTCGTAGGTTGCGCTGGCTGGGTGTGTGTATAGGCCGGCATCAGAGCGTCGTGATGTTTAGCCGCCAGATTGATAAACACCTTACGCAAATCCTCACAAGATTCTATTAATTGTAAAGCCTGCTTACGAAGAAAAAGCCGGTAAATAGTGACATCGATATCATTGCGACTTCTTGCGGTGTGGAGTTTTCCGGCTACGTCCGGGTCGCCGCAACCGGTCGCTATCTCCCGCTGAATGTAAAAGAAAAGATCTTCGACACTGCCGTCATAGTCAGCACTGCGCATGGTCTCCACATCTAAATCTTGTATCGCCTTAACAATTGTTCCCAATTCAGCTTGGGTAATGATGCCCTGCTCAGCCAGCATAAGCACATGGGCCCGATCAACATCCAAATAATGATCCAGAAAATAACGCTGCGCGTCGGCGAAGCAGTCACTTAAAACATTGTCTTTATAGCCTTGTGCTGGAAACTTTTCACTCACATCTTTTTCCTTTAACGTTTTTTACTTCGGTGCTTCAGACAAACTTAACATATTGGCAAACAGCCTATAGGCACCTGCTACGCCATTCGGTAATTGACGAAACCAGGAATAGGCTGTGTAAATGTAATGGCCTTCACCAAGTGGAGCGTACAACATAGCACCCTCACTAGCCGCTTCACCTTCATCATGAGCCTCGGTCAGTGGCACATAGTGCTCACTATCAAAACTAGTGAAATTGTAATTGCTTCGTTCTTGCACCCAGCCTTCAAAATCTTCCGCTGTAATTCTATTTGGAAAACTAAACACAGGATGGTCTGGTTCAAGAATCGTAACGGCGGCGGTTTCATCCACAACTCTAATATTCTTTTCCATACTCACCTGAAACGGAGCCAGGTTTTGCTGTGCAAAATCTGGTTGTTGATACTGAACAATGAGTGTTCCACCTTGCTCTGCATAATTGAGCAATCTTTGGTTACTCGCAACAAAGGCTGATCGAGTTTGTGATGCACGTATTCCCACAACAATTACGTCGTAGTGCGAAAGATCCCCAGTTGTGATCTCCGAATCAGAGAGCAGATCTACATTCACACCGAGCCGACGCAGAGAATCGGGGACCAAATCCCCACTACCCATAATGTATCCGACGTTTACATCGGCCACGGTTACATCTACCACTTCAATCTCTGTGGCTGCCTCTGAATAAGCACGATGACTACTAATATGAGGGTAGGCTATTTTTTGCATGGATTGTTGATACACGTCGCTTCCAGTTCGTGCGCTCGCCACTAATCGATACTCGCCTGCTTCAAGGTCATCGGGCAGGGTAATTTTAAAGGACAATGTGGCGGTTGCCGGCGCAGGTTCTAAAGCAAATTCAGAAAACGACGGCTCAAGAGTCCAGCCATGGGGCAAAGAAAACTGAGCACTTCCATTGACGTTTTCATTGCTGTTGTTTCGTACTGTAAGCAATAGCTCAATTGGCTTTGAAGAATCTGACACTGGGATTACGGCCAAATCCGTAGCGGGCTCTACAGATAGTTTGGGAACGACATCTATGCGCCGCCGAACTTCGCCTCTGATCCGATTCAACTCTCTAAACTGGACTTCGCGGACGACTTCGATCTCTATGCCTGCGATCTCTAAAATAACACCAGCGTTGAGCAGCGGTATAGCAAAAGCCAATGTTTTGGCATCGCCTGCGTCTTCCCAGTCGTAGGCAGCGCTCTCACGAGGTGACTCCAACCAGTAGGGCTGAGTCGATGGGTAATTAGTGGGCACTTCAATCAAAAAGTTGGATTCGTGATCAGCTGAATCCTGGCGGCGACGACCTATTTCGTTAGCTAACTGCTGCTGTTCAATCTGAGATACAACCCAAGTAGTAGGCCCATTAACATGGGAAGAACGAAAACTAACGCGGGAGGAATCAAGGTTAAAAAGGCGAACCGCCACTTTAGTTACGCTCCCAGGAACAAGAGTCTCAGATTCTATTAGCGCATCTATCCGCACTCCGGCTGCCAATACCATCGCCGCTTCAAACTCAGCAAGCTTTTCATCAAGCAATCGTCTCGTGTCTGCGGCTTGTGCCAACTCTCTAGCAGCCTTAGCAAGCTCGTATCCTTGAGCCAGATCGTCTAATAATGCACTAGGCGCAAAAGCATCGAAATTCTCAAGCAAAGAACGATTAACGCTCTCTAAATTCTCTATCAGATCAATAAAGTCAGCTGAAGGAGAACTCTCGTATCGAATAAGACCACTTATCGCTGTGTCGATACCATCAAGAACAGAGTCTTGAACATTGGAAACATCGAATGAAGTCTCACTTAACTGCAAGAATGAATGTTGATCGCCAAGTAGTTCTAAAGACCCCATCTGCTGAGTCTTCTGTTGGCTTCTCCCTTGCATTCCAATCTCAAAAAAGCTTTTGCCTGCAATAGGATCATATTGGCCCGTGTTAATGCTTAAGCCTCGACCCTCAGCAACACCTGAATTGGATCTCGATCCTAAAAAGAGTCTTTGTACCTGCCAGGTTTGAAGCCCTTCTGCCAACTGGGATGGGAATCTTGCTGGGTCCGCCGCTGCTTTAACCGCTAACGGCGTCAAGTAACCCGAAAACTGGTGATGTCCGTGCCCATCGGATGGACTACCATTCCAACGGGATACAACAACATCAGGACGGAAAGCTCGAATGCTACGCACCATGTCTTCGAGTATCTCATTTTCTGGCCATACACGGGATGCTTCGCTTCCATACTTAGAAAAACCGAAGTCGTTAGCGCGAGTGAAAAATTGTTGAGCCCCGTCTAAGCGCCTGGCTTGTAAAAGCTCCTCCGTGCGAATAATACCTAAAGCATCTGACTGCTCCGCGCCAATTATATTCTGACCTCCGGAACCACGAGTTAGAGATAAGTATGCCGTACGCGCATTCAACCCTCTGGCATGGTATGCCACCAAAGCAGAATCTTCATCGTCTGGATGAGCCCCTGTATGGAGAACAGAAGCTGTTGTCTGCAGTCGACCGAGCAACCTTACTAGAGCATTGTTGCCTTGGTCGTAAATAGCATCGACCTGAGACCATGCTGGTGCAGTTAGCGCAAAACTAAGTAAACTAACCGGCAACAACAATAATTTGGCAGACCTGATCATTACGTCCCCTTCTTAGAAAAACTGCTTATTAGATAACCGACTACGATCGTTGTGAAACAGCCCACAACATTAAACCAAAGAAACGCAATATCAGTGTAATAGCTGGCAATCCAAACTGAGGCCATCCCTAACAAAAGCCCATAGAACGCACCTACAGATTTGGCCGATGGGAACATAAATGCCAAGACAAATACCCCTAGCAATGAACCATAAAAAAACGATCCAAAGGTGTTCACTACTTCAATTAAGGAACCTAGGTTCGTTGCGAATGTCGCGACAATGCATGCAAAGACACCCCAAAGCATTGTTGCGAGTCGACCGAATTGCAGCAGCTCTTTCTCACTTGCATTGGGCCGGATGTGTTGCCGATAGATATCCATTGTCGAAGTCGTTGCTAAAGAATTCAGCTCAGCCGCAACACTGGACATGGCCGCAGCAAGAATTGCCGCTACGATCAATCCCACTACACCAATAGGCATGTTTTCTAAAACAAACCTAGGAAACACGTAATTTACGTCATTAAACGTATCATCTTTATTGGTTTGTTTTACAAATTCCTTCGCGTTTTCACGAGCAAAGCTAAAGTTTTTGTCTGCTCCTATGTAACGCTCCCTTGCGCCTTTCTCCTCATTAGTATTTCTTGCGGTGATGTAACTTAAAGCCGCAAGGCGCCTAACTTCATGCACAGACGCAAACTCGCTCTCGATTTTTTCATGGGCCAATGGACTTGCTGCTTGCGCTCTTTGTTCGGCAAGCTCGTTAAACACCATGGGTGGTTGCACAAATTGATAGAACACAAAAACAAGAACACCAATGAATAGAATCAGAAATTGAAGGGGAATCTTAAGAAAAGCCGACATCAGTAACGAAGTGCGGCTCTCATCTTCTGAACGCGCGGTTAGGTAGCGTTGCACCTGGCTTTGGTCGCAGCCAAAATAGGAAAGAAACAAAAACATAGCGGCTATCATTCCAGACCAGAAAGTGTAGCGTTCAGTTAGATCAAAACTAAAATCAATGGTCTCTAGCTTGCCGGCCGCCCCGGCAACAAACAGCGCATCATTAAGAGATACATCTACAGGTAAGGCGCGCAATATAACCAACACGCAAATCGCGAGCCCAGTCATGATGATGACCATCTGCTTTACATCCGTCCAAGTGACTGCCTGTACACCACCCATCATTGTATAGAACGTCGTTGAAAGACCGATAACAAAAATTGTTATCAACTCACCCCAACCAAGCACGATAGACAAAATAACAGCAGGCGCAGCAATGATTACTCCAACGCCTAAGCCTCGAGATACAAGAAAGAAGAAACTGGTTAAAGTGCGCGTCCTTGAGTCAAAGCGCTTTTCTAGATATTCATACGCGGTAAATACTTTGGCTCGGTAGAAAAAGGGCACTGCTGTGACACAAAGTATGATCATCGCCACAGGCAATCCGAAATAAAACTGAATAAAGCCCATGCCATCTTCAAAAGCCTGGCCGGTTGTGCCAATCAAGGTAATCGCCGACATCTGCGTAGCCATCACAGATAAGCCAACTGCCCACCAGGGCAGACTTCGCCCAGCGAGAAAAAAACTGTGCGAATCCGTTGCACCGCGACTTAGTTTCAGACCATGCCAGATTACGTAAGCAAGGTAAGATAGAACAATTATCCAGTCGAAGTAGTGCATCGGTTAGCTTGAATAATACTGAGAGAAAAAATACAACCCGCTAATGGCCGCTATCGTAGCAATTACTACACTACAATAAGTTAGACGCCAAAAATTGGATTTAGGGTGGAAATCGACACCATTTGCTTGTTGCTCATTCATTCTAGTTCTTCTTATTGGAACATCAGCCGTAACGGGGATCTTTAATTGAGCTTTCGAAAGAATGTAGCACAATTTTTAGCCGTTTCTATCTAATTAATCTAAGATATTTTCTGTGTTGGTCTGATGACGTTTTACCGGTAGCGACCTTACTAAGTAGCACTTGATGAATAGCTAAGCCATCACCAATTCTGGCATCAAGCTGAGGCTATGTTGCTCTCACCCAAGCATGGGGCGGCTTTTCTTCAACATAGGCAACGATCGAAGACAATACAATTGTTAATCTAGCAGATCAAACTGCTTCATTTTCCGCCACAGGGTCATACGACTAATACCAAACTTCTTTGCAATAGAGTCTCTATGTCCTGAAAACTCTCTAACCGCTCGCTCAAGTTCTTCACGGCTGACTAGCCGGGTTGGCCGAGCGCTGAGCATTGGGTCATTTTCGACATCGTTCCCAGAAAAACTTGCAGACTTGGCGTGACCTTTTCTTAATAAAGCGGGGGGTAGACACTGTAAGGTTATCGCTTCTGATTGTCCGGAGAGCGCTGCAACATAAGTGCAAACATTAACCATCTCCCGAACATTCCCAGGCCAATCGTAATCTAAGATGCACCGGTAAACCTCGGCATCAACTTCTACGAAATCCATGCCGTGGCGCTCGAATTGATGATAGAGCAATAAATCAAAAAGTTCTGAAATATCTCCTTTGCGCTCACGAAGCGGCGGCAAACACAAAGGTATTACCTCCAACCGATAGCGCAGATCCTCTCGGAACTGGCCTAAATTAACTGCTTTCTCTAGACTAGTGGATGCTGCAGAAATAATTTTCACATCAAATGACTGCGGCGAACTTTTTCCAAGTGGAGTGAATTCTCTCTCCTGCAATACTCGCAGCAATTTTGCTTGCAGAAGCAAAGGAATTTCAACGACCTCGTCGAGGAAAAGCGTACCCTGATCTGCTTTTTCCAGAAGGCCAATTTGGTCTTTATGCGCCCCCGTAAATGCACCTTTAACATGCCCAAAAAGCTGTGACTCTAATAAAGTCTCCGTCAAGTTTGCACAGTTCAGCGCAACATACGCTTGCGCAGATCTTTCACTTTCTGCGTGAATAGCCCTAGCAAACATTTCCTTACCGGTTCCTGTTTCACCATTTATAAAAAACGGGGCATTAGAATTAGCGGTACGTCGAATCACCGAAATTTGTTCCATCATGACTTCGTCTGAAGTGAGGATGCCGTGGAAATTCCCCAGAATCTCATCTGCGTCAAACGCAACTTCAGCTTGCACATTACCCTGCACCCGAAATTTGGATGATTCAGTCGGCTTTTCCTGTCTGAGCTTAAGCTCATCTTCAATTAGCATTCGAAGGACATCATTGTCCCATGGCTTGACAACAAATTTATGAATCAATCCCCTATTAAAAGCTTCTGTGACGCTTGAAAAATCGGTGTAGCCGCTAATAAGAACACGGCGAGTTTCTGGATAGACTCTCATTAACTGAGCAAAAAAATCAGTTCCTAGCATACCTGGCATTCTTTGGTCGGATAAAACTAAGTCATATTCCTTAAGGGAGCACTGTAGCAAGGCCTCTTCTGAGTCGTGATAGCAACTAATTGCGAAATCTCCATTTCTCAGAACTCTTGAGAGGGACTTCAGCACGTAGTCATCATCATCAATTATTAGTATGGATTGAGTTGTTTTTGTCATAATATTAAAAACTAACCTGAATTTTCACGACTGGGCTTGAACTCCAGTTCAACCGGCCCTCTACATATTCGAAATAGTAGAACGATAACAGAGAAATCACAATGAGGCTTATATGAAAGGCATAGTATTCACAACGTTCAACGATATGGTCGAACAAAAGATTGGCATCGACATGTGGGAGTCACTACTTGAATCAGTTAAACCTGATTCTGGAGGTATCTATACTTCAATAGAAGATTTTCCAGATCAAGAATTGTTGGACATGGTAACTGAGCTTTCTAAAAAGACAAACACCCCTGCAGAAGTCCTTGTAAATGCTTTTGGACAATACCTTTTCCACGCATTGGCATTCAAACATTCCGTATTCACGGACGAGAAGCCTGATCTAATGGAGTTTCTCAAAAGTATTGAGAGCGTAATCCACAAAGAAGTTCGAAAGTTATATCAAAACCCAAATCTACCCAGCATTGAATGGGAGCAACCCACAGAAAACCATCTCACGCTGTACTATCATTCACCGCGCAAGCTTTGTCATCTCGCAGAAGGCTTGATTAAAGGAGCAGCGGAGCACTACGAGACCAAAGTTGATATTGCCCAGACAGCTTGCATGCTAGATGGCGCAGAACGCTGCATCTTTGAAATAGAAATAGTATGAATAATCAAGCCGACTATCATCGAGCATACATTCGTCAAAAGGCGGCGCGGGAAAAAGCCGAAGCACTGCTAGAGTCTCGAGCTAGAGAACTGTATGAGTCTAACGAATCCCTTCGTACCGCTCTAGAAGAACTTCAGAAACAAAAATCCAATCTTGTACAACAGGAGAAACTAGCGTCCATCGGTCTTCTCGCTTCGGGAATAGCACATGAAATCAATAATCCTGTTGGCTTTGTGAAAAGTAATCTACAAACTCTCCTCAATTACCTAACGACACTTACCAAACCACTTAGCACCTATCTACGCATAGCCGATGAGCTTGCCTCACAACCTCTACCTAACGATCTTAAGCTAGAGCTTCAGAAGATCAACCTAACTATTGAACAAGAAGACGTTCGATTTGTCGCAACTGACAGCATAGATTCCATAAACGAATGCTTAACCGGAATCGAAAGAGTTGAAGATATCATTTACACTCTAAAAGACTACTCGCACAAAGGGTCTGATAAAAAATCCTTTCTCGACGTTAACGCAGTCATCAACAACGCGCTAAAATTAATCTCGAACGAGCTAAAATACAAATGTGAAATAACTAAAGATTTTGGAGATGTACCTATAACTTATAGCTCTTCAGGACAGCTTAGCCAAATTTTTGTCAATCTAGCCATGAATGCTGCACAAGCAATGAATTCTCGAGGAAACCTAAAAATTACGACCTATTGTGACACCGAGCATATTTATGTCCTTTTCGCTGACGATGGAGAAGGTATCGATGAAAACGCATTGTCCAGATTATTCGACCCTTTTTTTACAACTAAAGATATAGGCGCAGGTACCGGTC
>JBGCEK010000082.1:0-36913 GCA_045106275.1 Pseudohongiellaceae bacterium
TAAGAGTGCGAGGGGATAGATTTAAAAAGGAATTGCTGCGGGATCAAGGCTTAGTTGTTGGTTCTTTAGATGCGCGCTATAAGGCCGATGAGATTGATGATGTGGCGGCTAATACCTCTCGAGATGCTGCGAGCGACAGTATATCTGGTGCCTATCGGTCCGCCTTAATGTCGTATATCGGCAGTGACTTGGAAGTAGAATGGGACCGGCTTTATATGGACCCGTCGGATTCTGAGCTTGGCCCAAACTGGCGCTGGAGAACTGTGCCTGACGGCTCTTCATGGGAGCCTAAATATGTGAACACGGCCCATGACCTCTCTCAAGCATTGCGGATAAATCCGGCGCTGAAAGTTTTTGTTGCCTCCGGTTACTATGACATGGTCACGCCTTTTTTCGACGCAGAATACACATTAAATCGCCACGACATTCAGCCGGAGCGACTCCGGTTTGAGTATTACGAAGGGGGACATATGATGTATGTCAACGAGCCATCTCGATTAAAACTATTGGAAGATACTCGCCGGTTTATTGTTGAACAAACACGATAGTCTTAGATTTACAGACACAGGAATTAATTCCTCTCAATTATAAATAGGTAGTGAATCATATGAATGAAGTAGTTATTAGCGGTGTTGGCCTTTGGACACCGGCTCACTCGATTTCTAATGAAGAGTTGGTTGAAAGCTACAATGGGTGGGCAGCTGCTTTTAATGAGGAACATAAAACCGAAATTGAGCAGGGAAGCATTGCCGCAAAGCCCTTTTCAAGTGCCGAGTTCATAGAGAAAGCATCGGGTATAAAAAGCCGTTATGCCTATCAAAAAGAAGGTATTTTGGACATCAATCGTATGCGCCCCAAAATAGCGAGGCGGGGTGAGGATGAGCTGTCACATCAAGCAGAGATGGCCCTAAATGCAGCAACACTGGCGATGGAATCAGCTGATAAATCAGCGGAAGACATCGACATGGTCATTGTCTCTTGTGCTTATACTGAGCGTTCCTACCCAGCGATAGCCATCGAAGTGCAAGGGGCCTTAGGTATAAAAGGCACAGGATTTGATATGTTGGTCGCCTGTTCTGCGGCGACGTTCGCTTTGCAGCGTGCTCATGATGCAATTGCCGCAGGTTCGGCACGGGCAGTCTTGGTCATTAATCCTGAACTGACTTCTCCACAAATAAATTATAAGGACCGAGATAGCCACTTCATTTTTGGTGATGTAAGTACGGCCGTGGTCTTAGAGTCTCGAGAAACAGCCAGCGCAGCGAATCAGTTTAAAATTCTTGGTTGTAAATCCCAGACTGTTTTTTCAAATAATATTCGTTCCGGTTTTGGCTATGTGTCTCACGCTGAGGATGTAGATCCTTTCATGGCGGAGAATCTTTTTCATCAGAATGGTCGCAGTGTATTCAAAGAAGTGTGTCCGATGGCCGCTGCCCATTTACAAGAGCAAATAGACAGCGTTGGATTGGAAACTGGGGACGTTAGGCGCTGGTGGTTGCATCAAGCCAATCTAAATATGAACCAACTAATTACTAAACGCTTGCTCGGGCGAGAGACAACTCAAGATGAAGCTCCTACTGTGCTAGACAGTTTCGCGAACACCGCTTCGGCTGGCTCCATCATTGCGTTTTGCCGAAATCATGAAGACCTGCAGATTGGCGAAAAGGGGGTGATTTGCTCTTTTGGTGCTGGTTACTCTATAGGGTCTTTAGTATTGGAGAAATGCAGCTAAATTGCTGTAGCCGCTGCATCGATCAATAACAGATAGTTAAATTCTCGGCAGTTACGTTTACAGGATAATGTTGCCCACAATCACAGCGAGCGGCAATGCTATAGCGGTTCGAATCAAGAAGATGCTCGCCATGTCTAAAAAGCCAAGTGGTATTTTGGACTTCACCACAATAGCGCCTACCTCGGACATATAAATTAGCTGACACACTGAAACTGTTGCTACTACAAAACGAGTCAGTTCGCTCTCTATTGATGCGCCTATTAATGCCGGCAAAAACATATCGGTAAAACCCACTAGAATAAGCGGTGCTGCGGCGCTCGCTTCGGGTAAACCTAACAAACTCAATACTGGTGCGAGAGGGTAGCCTAATATAGTAAACAGGGGCGAATACTCTGCGAGGATGAGAGCTAGGGTTCCTATCCCCATGACCACTGGGACGATGCTTAACCACAGTTCGGTAATGTTGCGTCCTATTCGCGCGAGTAGTTCATTGAGGGTGGGCGCTTTACTCGCCCTGTTCAATGCCTCTGCAATGGCCACTTTAACGAGCCCTTTGCTGGTATCTAACTCTCTTTCACTGACACTACCTTGGTCAGTTAGGTATTTGTCTTTGATTCGTTTGAGCGGTGGCAATCTGGGTGTAATTAATGCCGTTAGTAATCCTATGCCGATCACGGTGAGATAGTAGGGAACAAACAAATGACCTAGGCCAATTACGTTGATCACAAGTAATGAAAAAGAAACTGAGACAATCGAAAAGTTGGTGCAGATTACCGCGGCTTCGCGAGCCGTGTAGAAGCCTCTTTCGTATTGCTGAGTAGTAATAAACACCCCAACAGGACCAGAACCCATCCAGGACGCTATGGCGTCGATGGCGCTGCGACCGGGTAGATTGAATAGGCGAATGAATAGCTTACTCATTAGAACGCCAACTAACTCCATTAGGCCAAAATCCACGAGCAACGGCAAAAACAGTGTTGCGATACCAAAATAAGTCATGGTGATGGGAATTAGGTTACCAAGAGTGGTGCCGCTTGTGTTGTCTCCGATAAGCCACTCAGGGCCTATCTGGAAAAGAAAGGCCATAGCGGCAACGAAACCAAAAGCTCGCAGCGTAAACCAAACAGGGTGGAGCGTAAGATGGCCTGCGAGTGCAGGCAGGCGCGCGCTCAGCGAGTTGCTAAATCTAAAGCCGAGGGTGAGAAGTGTGGAAACCGCGATTAAAAACCCAGCAAACTGGGAAAGTTGCGGCTTCCAATTATCAATTAGTAGGTCTCCCACATAGGCCATGCCAACGGTGATTTGGCCATCAATGGAAAAAGGTGTTAGGAAAAACAGTGTGCCAATGAGTGAAGGAATGATAAACAAAAGCCAAGTTCTAGCACTGTGTGTTTGCTTAGTTGAATTCATTCCTGAAATTCCTTGAGGCTTTGAAATAGAGTCTGCATTTCTGATTGGTTGCCGATGCTGATGCGAAGATGGTTTTCTAGAGTTGCCACTTTATGCTGGTCTCTAAGAATAATTCCCTGTGCGCTAAGGTGGGCAAAGACTGCTTGGCTGTTTTTAAAATGCACCAAAAAGAAATTCGCCCAGCTGGGGTAGACCTGTTTCACGGAAGGCAGGCTCGCGATTTTTTCCATGTATTCGCGTTTCAAGGCTATGGTGGTGTCGCGCTGTTTCTCCATAAATCCTAGCCCTTCCTTTGACAGCGCATCAATGCCGATTCGTGCGCTAGGATCTGGGATTGGGTAAGGTGCTATGAGAGTTCGGATGTATTCCAAAATAGAGGCATCGGCGATCATAAAACCTAAGCGGACAGCAGCTAAGCCAAATGCTTTAGATAACGTGCGCAGCACAACAAGATTCGGGTAGTTTGCAATTTCACTTACCAGTGATTGGTCAGCACAAAATTCGCTGTAGGCTTCGTCCACCACTACCAGGGCACTGTCTTTAAACTTATCTGCAACTGCCAAAATATCTTCTGGGTTGAGCAGGTTGCCGGTAGGGTTATTTGGGTTGCAGATAAAAACAAGTTTAAGGTTTTGTTGTTCGGTTAGATTACGCTGAGTGTCCAGACCAAAATCAGGGCCTAGCGGAATCCCTTCCACCGAGATTTGGTGGGCATTGGCGATAAACTCATACATGGAATAGGTGGGTGTTTGAATGCGCACACAATCGACACCGGGCTGGCAAAATGTTCTAACTAATAAATCGATCCCTTCGTCCGCCCCTCGCACGGCCACAACATTGTTTTCAGATACCTCGGCGTAGTTTGCGTACGCCGCAGCCAATTCTTGGGGCAGGAAATCTGGGTAACGCTGCCAGCTCTCAGTGTTTGGCATGTTATAGGCAGGGAAAGGCAGCTCATTGGCATTTAAATAGACTTGGCCGTGGCCGCCGATACGTCGTGCTGACTGGTACGGTTCTAAATCTGCAAGCTGAGGTGCTACGAGTTTTTTAGCTAAAGAGGTCACAGGAATCTACTGATTATGAAACAGTCCAAGAGCATAATAGCTATTAACCGCAATGGCTATAGCTATGCCGGTTAAACCCTGCCAAAGGAGAGGGCCAAACGAAAAAGCGAAGGAGATAAGCAGATCGCTCAACGTGTAAATAGCCGAATAGTGAGGGCTTCAGATATTTTACCGGGGCTGGGCTAGATCCCCGTTCTTTTAACTGTCAAAGAGCTTGTTTACACTGGCTATATTATATTTGTTCTCATGACCACACAGTAAAGTAATTGCTAGGAAAGCGCTTATGAAGCTCCAATCACTTGTATTCACGTTGCTCATTTTGGTTTCGGCTGCAAGCAGCCAAGCGTCGGAGAGTAGTTCAAATCATCCGGCTAGCGTTAACGTGATGAGTTTTAATATTCGGTACAATAATCCGAATGACGGGGAACACGCTTGGCCGAATCGCAAAGCCCATGTGGCCAGCGTGATTGAATTTCACCAAGCTGGGCTGGTGGGATTGCAAGAAGTGCTGCGCGGCCAACTGGATGAGTTGGCGGAGCTCTTGCCTGACTATGCTTGGGTGGGTGTGGGCAGGAATGATGGGCAGAACGCGGGGGAGTTCGCTCCTATTTTTTACCGCACGGACCGATTCGAGCTTTTAGACAGTGGAGTGTTTTGGCTTTCGGAAACCCCTAACACTATTGCGAGCAAAGGCTGGGACGCTGCTCTGCCAAGAATTGCGACGTGGGCAAGATTTAAAGACGTATCCAATGACCGGGATTTTTTGCATCTGAATACGCATTTTGATCACCGCGGTGAGCTAGCGCGGGTGCGTAGTTCTGAGTTGATTATAAGTCAGCTTGAGAGCCTGGGTGCGAATCTGCCTGTTGTGGTCACTGGCGATTTTAATGTGCCGCCTACCAGTGAAGCCTATCAGACTATGACTTCGGCATTGAATGATAGCAAGATGATCAGCGATTCTATGCCCCACGGTCCAGAGGGCACCTTTGGCGGTTTCACTGCTGAACTTGACGAGGCCAATGAGCGCATCGATTACGTTTTTGTCGGCTCAGATACTAAAGTGCTGCGCTATGGGGTGCTAAGCGATCACTGGAATGGACGCTATCCCTCTGACCATCAACCGGTGTTGGTTGAAGTTCAGTGGCCAGAATAGGGGGTGCCGGAACTCGCTGATGCTTGGGCTCTGTAAAACGAGGGTAACGATTCCTGAATTCTTGAAACACCATCTTGGGTGTTAGTTTAGCGAGGCAACTAATGTTGCTGTCACACGCATGGCCATTGTTACAGGTAAGCGGGCAAGCCTCACTTCGCAGGGCAACTACGTTAGGCAATAAAGGTCCCCATAGGCATTCATAAGTAGGACCAAAAATCCCTATACCTTCTATCCCCAGAGAACAGGCCAAATGCATGGGGCCGCTGTCATTGCCAATAAAGAATTGGCTGCGGCTGGTCAATAGAGCCAGTTCAAGGAGGCTCAGTTTGTTGGTTAAATTGACTATAGGTTGTTGCAGAGCACAGGTGATCGCAATGTTATTGTCTGCTTCTATAGTGCCAGTGCCCACTAACACCGGCGTTACGCCAACACCTTGAAGCAGTTTGATAAGTTCAATCCAGTGCTCACGTGGCCATAATTTGCGAACTTTGCTGGCACCAGTGTGGCATACGACTAGATTAGTGCGCTGTGTTAGTCCATTTTCAACAAGCTTCGAATTAAAACGATTGTCTAATAAAGGCAGCTTAAGTTGGCCGTATCTCGGAGCCGACTCTTCGAGCTCAATAACTGTAGCGAGCACATTGCGATAGCGATAAAACTCACTCTGCTGAGCAGACCGCTTTGGTTTTGATATGTGTGTATATCGCTGGCTTCGAGGGCAGCCAAAGGGGCCGACTTTGGTTTGTGCACCACTTAACATAGTTAGCATGCTGCTTACTGAGTCGCCTTCCAGGTCAATTGCAGTGTCTGCGCCCAACTTACGTAGTTTGGTGATAAAACGCAGGTAGATCCGAGCTCGCTGCAAACCGCTAGTATTTTTAAGTTCATGGCGGGGGTAGAACAGAAGCTTCTCAGTATCGAACAACGATTCAGCCGTTGCTTTGAATTCTTCATCAAACAGCAAAAAGTAATCTTGGTGCTTACTTTCAATTTTTCCTACAAATTCTTGAACAAGCCCCAGCGACATTAAGACGTTGCCGAGGAACTTGCTTGGGTTGACTATCAGGATTGACTTGGATTGCATTTGTTAAATAGATCAGGCATTGGCAGGAAACACGAGAATAACGTATTCAGCGTGCACAACAAAATCAAATGTCACTATGGTTGAACCCTCTTAAATTCTTGATTCAAGGAGGTCCAATTAGCGATAGCCAGTATTTAACAATCCTTAGAGGTAAACTATGTAGTCTTTATTCACCTCAAACCACTAGACAAAAATTTCGTGGGAACTTATCCTAAATCACAGTTAACACTCAGCTAAAGGTCGACTCAAATCATTCGGGTCTGCAGAACAAAAATAATATGTTGGTGTGAAAAGCTATGGGCAGACATCCTAATCTCGCAGATAAGTTGGTGTTACTATACACGCTTAGAATAAATCCGCTGATTCGAACTCACGCGGATCTTGCTCGCCACGTTGGTATTGCAAAGCAAACTATCAGCAAATGGTTGCATGGAACAGCTACCAGCAAAGGCGACCGCATACCTCACGGCAAAGTGCCGGTTCTTTCCCGCCTGTTTAGTATCGAGGAGCTATGGTGGACTCTCCCGCTTAGCGAATTTCAGCAAAAGCTGAATGTCAAATTGGAAAAAGTGGAGCTAAGTAAATATGCGAAACCGGATGAAGTCACAGTGTCATTTTTGCCTATTACCGGTGCTCATGTATACGGGCGAGAGAAAGAGCTCTCTATGCTGGATATGGCGTGGAAAAATCCGCAGGTAAATATCTTACAGTTATTGGCGTTCGGAGGCGTTGGCAAAAGTTCGCTCGTAAATGCATGGCTAGAATTGTTAGCAAAAGACAATTACAGAGGAGCAAGCAAAGTCTACGCCTGGTCTTTCTACTGGCAAGGAACCTCCTCCGACATTAAGGCATCGGGAGACTATTTTATAGAGCATGCACTGACGTGGTTTGGAGATCCAGACCCTGTTGACGGTACTCCTTGGTCTAAGGCTGCTCGCCTCGTTAAACTTGTTAGAGCAAGCAGAACCCTTCTGATTTTAGATGGATTGGAGCCGTTGCAGCATCCGCCAGGAGCTAAAAGCGGTCAAATAGATAACCCTGCTGTAGCTTTCTTAGTTAAAGAATTAGCATTTGAAAATGCGGGGCTCTGTTTGATCACATCGCGTTTAGGTGTAGGAGACCTAGCGGGGTATGAAAATGGCAGGGTTAGAACAAAACGGGTTGACTTCCTTTCCGATGAATCAAGTTCGTTATTGCTCCGTACAATGGGAGTTGTCGGCAACGCTGCAGATTTTACAAACGTCGCAAGGGCATACACAGGGCATGCATTAAGCCTTTCCCTTTTGGCGGGTTATTTAAAGGTTGTTCACTCGGGAAATTTGAGCAAATATCGGGAGATCGATTCGCTCTTAGATGATCAGGAAAATGGCGACCATGCGCGACACTTGATGCAAGCCTATCTAGATTGGTTTTCAGATTCTATCGAATGCGAATTGTTATTTCTTGTGGGGTTATTTGATCGCGCGGTTGGTCTAGATGAACTTCAAGCAATTTGCTCTAAGACGAAAATTGATGGCTTGACTACAGCGCTAGGAAAATTTTCGGACCCCCAATGGAAATATGCGATAAAGCAGTTAGACGACTCTAGGATTATATCTGTAGATACTCAAAGTGGCTCTGTGGAGTTGGATTGCCACCCGCTGGTGAGGGATTTTCTAGCGGAGAAACTCAGCGCTGAATATTCATCAATTTGGCTGCAAGGAAACAGCGCGATATTTGAGTATCTGCAATCAACTTCAATTGCCGATCCGAAAACTATGACGGAATTAGAACCTTTGTTCCGGGCAGTTATTCACGGCACGCGAGCAGAGTTGTATGACGAAGCTTTTGAATTGTATTTTGACAAAGTAAAAAAACGTCAGTTCTCAATGTTTACAGAAGGTTCGCATTACGCTGATCAGGCCTGTATAAGAGCGTTTTTTAGACGTAAGTGGATAGACGTAGTACCGGAGCTGTCAGAGGAAGCAGCACATTATCTCTTATCTTGTGCTGCAACTAACTTGATTTATCTTGGAAGTATAAATGAAGCTTTGTTGCCCTCTCAAAGAAGCATAGCTTGGTTTCAGGAAAATGGAATGTGGTTAGAGGCGGCTGGATCTGCAGCCCCTTTAGTTTCAATGTTGATAGCGACTGGAAATTTGCCGCGAGCAATTAGGATCTTGGAAGAGTTAGAGGTATGCATAGAGAAAACTAACAACCCAGTCGTTCAAGCAATTGCACAAAATTTTAGAGCGTATACCTACTATTTATCTGGGTACAATGCAAAATCAAGACCTCTTTTCGAGAAGTCAGACGAAAGCATTGTTAAATCTGACCCAGAATGTCATGTGACCTTTCCGACCGTTAGTTCTTACTACTGTAAGTATTTGTTAGATATCGGTGAGCACGAGGCAGCGTTAGAACGAGCATTGAAAACTATGTCTTGGAGGGAGCAAAAGTCATGGCAAGTTGCGATTGATACTACTTCCTTGCTGGCAAGCGATTTGATGATTTTAGGCTTAATACTTTTGGAACATGGCGACCATATTAACGCTAAAATAAACTTGGATAAGCAGGTTGAGCTGTTAAAAAGCTCTGATGAGTGGCTCTATTTGCCTGTTGGCCTCAATGCGCGAGCTAGTTATTTTATATCTACAGGAGACTATTCAGCCGCTATTGCCGATCTAACTGAAGCTTTAGAGATTTCCCACCGAACGGGAGCAAAGTTCAGTGAATGGGAGAGTTATTTAAGTTTTGTACATTTACATTGCCAGCGTTCTGATTTCCCAGCTGCGGGTCGGTTTCTCAACAAAGCCCAATCTATTGAAGGTATGAACGAATATAAATTTCGTGACTCTGAAATTGCAGAGTTGCAACAAACCATCTCGAGCGGCATAGCGTCGGCAGCGCCGCCGTGAAATATGTATCCCGCCATTATAGTTACAATTTGTTGCAGTGATTCAAAGACTTAGCGCTTTCGTGCTTGGCTTTAGGCCCCGTTTTGGTGGACTTTAGACCGGCTTCACCCTACCATTCCCGCTTGCACCACGAATTCCTCTTTGGAGCCTTTTGGGATGTTCAAACTGTCTACTAAATCGCTTGGAGTTGCTGCCGCATTCCTCGCCACGTCGGTAATTTCTTTTTCTACAAACGCCCAGTCTGGCAATCTAGAAAAAGAATACCCAGAGCTTTTTCGACTCTACAACGCGTTTGATGTTGCACAGGCGGAACTGTTTGATTTGATGGCAGAAATCAATGGTGATCCCACCACAGACCAAGCGCAAGACCAGCTTGCTATCCAGCTTAAGCAAATGGCCAACTGGACCATCAGCGATATGATAGAGGCGGGTCTGAACTATGGTGATGCTCAGCTGATTATGGCGAGCCCCTATGCGGCGCTGGAAACTGAAGCGCGCATTGAACTCGCGCGTCATGTAGGCGCTGAGCATACGCTGGCAG
Source organism: Pseudohongiellaceae bacterium (assembly GCA_045106275.1). Taxonomy (GTDB): domain Bacteria; phylum Pseudomonadota; class Gammaproteobacteria; order Pseudomonadales; family Pseudohongiellaceae; genus UBA9145. Next base: position 9,882 of record JBGCEK010000082.1, read on the forward strand.
ATGCTGCCGCCGCTTTTTCGAGGTCATCGGCGTTGCCGGTGCGTGCCGCTGAGGTTATTGGCAGGGGCCGCGCGTTCGAACGGGAGATTTATGATATCTATGCTGACAAGTCGAATTCGATTCAGCAAAAGAGGAGTTTGGTTGAGGAAGCCCTAGCCTCTTACTTAAGCATTCCTGACCTTGCGGTGTCTAGTAATCCTAAGCGGGTGGCGCTGTATTTGAATGGTCCCTATGCTAACGGCTTAAAAGCCGCATTCCCAAAGTTTAGCGGTCTTATGTGGTCTAATCAGTGGCTACAGCTCGCGGCTCTTGAGGCTATTGTTTTAGGTCAGGTTGACCCGCAGTTTGCCGATGAAATTGATGTCACACTAGAGCGCTATCGGAACAAGCTAGGCTCTGAAACTGGTATGACAATGTTTCCCGCACCAACGGAAATGCCTACCGTGCCTGCCATCGCTCCCTCCCTGTTCAGCCAAGCTCCGGAAGCGGCGGTGATTATGGATAATTTGAATATGTTGGAAGTGGCTGTGGCAGACATTTTGGCTTACCCAAAGCTGCAAGGCAGAGAAACTGCGGTTAATGATATTGTGGCTGAATATACCTCGGATGATTCCCGTATTGCTGAAATTGAAGAGTATCTGCTGTCGGCGCTGCGGGGTGGCATTTTCAATCAAGGTGGACCAGCCATCGGAGCCCTTGGCCAGTCGGAACGAAACCGTTCCCGCATCGGCATGGATATGCAAAACAGCTTGAAGATGTCCACGCCAAACCACTAAAGAGATTTTTTCAACAAAAAAGCCGCTCAATAGAGCGGCTTTTTTGTGGGTTGCTTGGCGGCTAAGTAAGCTAGCCGAGTTCACCCGCGGCAAGCAGATCGGCTGCATAGTTGGCCGCACGAGCACTAAAGGCCATATAAGACAGAGAGGGATTCTGGCAGGCTGCAGAAGTCATAAATGCGCCATCAGTCATGAACAGATTCGGGATGTCGTGAGCCTGATTCCACCCGTTCAAGACTGAGGTCGCAGGGTCGCGACCCATGCGAGCGCTACCCATTTCGTGAATGCGATTACCTGGCGCGGTTAAATCAACCGGTGCAGCAAACACATCGGTGCAGCCGGCACCTTCCAGCATAGCGATGGCGTCTTTGCGCGCTTCCTGCAGCATTGTGTGTTCGTTGTCGCTGTATTTCACATTAAACACAGCAATGGGGTTGCCCCACTTATCTGTCTTGGTAGGGTGCAAAGTGACCCGGTTGTCGGAGTTGGGTAGCTGCTCCCCAAACGCGGAAATTCCCACTCTCCAGGGGCCCGGTGCACTGTGTGATTCCTTAAAGGATTTGCCAATGCCTGCAATTTGCCCGCCAGCATTACCCAAAGGCACAGCAGTTCCTTGAAAGCCAAAGCCGCGCAAATAGGGCTTGTCGTTTTCGGTGATATTGGCATAGCGGGGAATGTAAATGCCACCGGGTCTTCTGCCAAAAATAGTTTTGTTCTCAAAACCGCTAATAAGGCCGGTAGCATTAGCTCCGCTCACATGGTCCATTAAGTTGCGGCCCACTTGGTCAGAATGGTTGGCTAATCCGTTAGGGAAGGCCTCTGACTTGGATTGCAAGAGGATCATCGCTGAGGCTATGGCTGAGGCATTTAGGAATAAAATCTTGGAGGAATAGAAAAACGTTTCATTGGTTTTCGCGTCAACTACGTTCACTCCGGTTACCCGCTTAGTCGCAGGATCATATTCCACCGATTTGACAATTGCGTTATGTATCACCGTGCAATTACCAGTGCGCATGGCGGCTGGAAGGGTAGCGTTGTTCGATGAAAAATAGGCTTTAAATGTGCAGCCGTGTTGGCAACGGTTTCGAACTTGGCAGTTGGTTCTCCCCAGTGCAACTTGCTCATCGGTAGCTTTGGTGATGTGGGCCACCCGAGCCGGAATCACATTTCGTCCAGGAAATTGGGTTTCAACCCGTGCCTTAAACTCTTTTTCTGCGCAGGTTAGATCAAAGGCAGGTTGGAATTGACCATCGGGTAGCTGGCTAAGGCCATCTTGATTACCAGCAATGCCGGCGAAGGTTTCTACATGGTCATACCATTTCTCAATATCGTTGTAGCGGATTGGCCAATCAATACCATGGCCATCCTGTTTGTTCGCCTCAAAATCCTGTGGTCCCAATCGGTAAGACTGACGTGCCCACATAATGGAGCGGCCACCGGTATGATAGCCGCGCAGCCAATCATACTTGGTTCCTTCGGCCTCTTCATAGGGATGCTCGTCGTCTTTGACCCAAAGGTGCTTGGTGGTTTCTTTTACGGCATAAGAAACGCCGGGGTATTGGCGAAAATAATGCTTGGATACTTCGTCCTGGGCAATACGATCTAAATTAGGCTGCTCCCACGGAGGCACTTGGTCGGTAAAATCCCGCTCGGGCACTATCTCGCTGCCTCGCTCAAGAACCAATACTTTAAGGCCGCGCTCGGCCAATTCTTTAGCGCTCCAACCGCCACTCATGCCGGAGCCTACTACTATTGCATCAAAATCTGCCAAAACTTCTACTCCTACTTATTTTTTTACTGAGCACTTATCGCTATAAGCTCTAATTTATTGTTGTTAGCTGATTTCTACACATGGGTCCCAACGGCCGGGCGTTGCTACCCATTTGCGCTCTTTCAGAGCTCCGTCTTCGGATGCGAAATAAGCTTGTGTGATGAGCCCTTTTAGAGAGCGATAACCACGATGCCGACCTGTGCCTGCGTAGGCTTGGGCGTCATATTCCTCTAAAGCTGAGGTGGCACTTGGGTCAGAAAGAGTCTCAAACCCAGGGCCAAGGTCAGTAGCAATTTGGTTTAAGTTTTTTTGATGAGAGGCCTGGGTTTCTGCGCTGGCCCAATCAGCCATGAGGCTGTCTAAAAATCCCGGAACGTTGACATCCAATGCGCCGGGGGTCTCTGTCCGAGGAATTATTAGGTCGGCCAATCGGGACACCAGAGACAGCTCTTCTGGGCTGTAAAATCGTGTGTCTTGGTTCTCTCCTGTGGCTGCTATTGAGGCAACGCCGCCGCAGGCGTTCAGCATAGAAGCTCCGCCTATGGAGATGATCATGCCCTGTAACACTTCGCGTCTTGTTTTCATTATTCGTTTTCCTAGCAATGGGCTTTGCGAGCTTTAAGAGTATTGAAAAACAGAGCGCTTTAACAGCACGAGTTTAAAGAATTGGCAGGTTTATTGGGTGCGGGGAGGAGTGGTGGTGATTTTCAATCATAAAAAAGGCCGGTTAGTGAGCTAACCGGCCTTTTTTGAATCAACTAACTTAAGACTATGGCTTAGTCGGAGCCAGCGAGTGAGCGTTGTTCTTTCTCTTTACGCTCAACTAGCAGGTTATCAAAACCTTCATCATCAAGGTGAGTTACAGCGATCCACGCGTGTGACATTTCATCACCTGTGCGGCTGCCGCCAACTACCCACTGATCCGGGTCAGGGTTGTTGGGGTTATCAGCTGTGTTGTCGTACCACTGCTTGATTACCAATACCGCGCCTGTAGGAAGCAATGGTGCCGCTTCTGGATCATAAATGTGACTGTGGTGCCAAGTAGCGCTCCACTTGGAAATTTGGCTAACCTGCTCGGTACGACCAGTTTCCGGGTAGAACACTTCCAAAGAAGCAGCGTTCATCCGAAGATGACCGTGAGGCTGGAAGCTATCGATTCGGACAGGGTGATCAAATGAATGAAAGCCCTGAGTCATCGTGTAGCCATTGGGAGGAACAATTAAGTGCCCGTTTTCATAGCCAGAGCGAAGTGGGTATAACTTGAGGTCTTGCTTATAAGGTTCAGTCTTGGCGATGAAATCTTCATCATGGAACCAAAGGCCAATCTCAACAACGTTGTCTTTGATGATAGAACCTGGTGCCATAGCGCCGATTCCACCTGGGAACATGTGAATATCCCAAGATACACGCGAGTTAGAAGGCATTGTACGACAAACGCCTTCAGGCATTAGCTCGCCCCATTTGCCCATCGCATATTCAGTCAACTGGCCAAATGATTCGTATTCGCCGTCTTCGTTCATAACTTCAACTTCTGAGTTGGCGTGATGAACAACTGCCTTGGCATCGCCACGAGGTCGAACTTGAACGGCCTTGATGCAGCGCTCTTCGTTAACACCTGTTGGAACCATGTGCTTGCTCCATAGGTCATTACCGTTAGCAGGAATGTCCATAGGCACTGAGCCGATGATTAAATCTGGCTCGCCATAGTCGGCTTCAAATGTCCATTGATCAGGGTTTGGAAGGTCAGCGGCAGGAGGAACAATGTCCGAATCGCCCAAAGGAGACCCTGAGTTAACCCATGCAACAACTGTAGAAATTTCTTCCTCAGTCAAGCGCCAGTCACCCTTAAGATCTTGGATGCCAATGCCGTGGTCGTAGGCATAAGGAGGCATTTCTCGCTCAGCTACTTTGTAAGAAATCAGCGGAGCCCAAGGGCGCACCTGATCATAATTGGTGAGTTGCATAGGGCCTACGCCGCCTTCACGGTGACAAACTACGCAATTCTCATTGAGAATTTTAGCCACATGAGTGTTATAGGTGATTTTATCATCTTGGGCCTGTGCGCCCGCACTTAGAGCTGCTGCGGTAATCGCGCCGCCTAAGAGGCCAAGCTTTTGCACGTTTTTCATGTTTTTCTCCTCAAGTGAGATTTTGGGTCACTATGGTAAAAATGGTAGTTTTTCGCTTATTAAATGTCCATCTAATTCGTACCGGTGGAGTTGTAAACCTGCAACAATTTGAAACAATTACCGTTCCATATTGTGGTCTAAAACCTAAACTTTGCTGCTGGTTTAAGCTGGAACAACCGATTTAAGTGGGGCAAGGCCCGGCCACCGCACAAAAGTGGCCGAGCTGATGCTGTTTTAAGGTGTAACAGTGACTTTCTGAAGAATGTTAGTCCAACAGCACTGATCACCTTGCTGGCTATCTGGAGCCCTGAAGTTGTCCACTGTGGTGCGGATCATATATTCCCCTGGCTCAGAAAAAGTCGCTACAACTCTCGCTACACCGCTCGTGTCATCTATGGTTAGGGCATTCTCGTCAGGTGCTGTCCAAAATCGAAAACGGCGATTTGTTTCTTTGTAAGGATTGGTTGGAATCTTAGTTGACTCATGGCGCGTAAAGGTGACGTCACCGGGCCCTTGGTGTTTATTAAACTCAACGCCCATAGGCAATGGCTTGGTAAAGCGAGGATCGCTCGGGTCACGATCTGACGGGTCTGTGGCATTGATAGTTAACACAACCGGCTGTCCCGCTTTAACCGTTTCGTTCAATTCACCAACCTGTGCCAGTAGGCCTGCTTTTGGCTCGCCGTTTGTGCCAAAGCCGGCTAGAGGCTGCAACGCGCCTTGTGGGCGAGGGCGAACGAAATCTAACTCATAGGCTCCAGATGTTGCACGACCTGGAACTCTTAGCACATCACCGCCGTCGGCAGGCTTCAGGTTCCACCATACATCAGTGCCTTTTGCTTCAGGCGGGATAGTCACGGTGAAAGCACCAGTGGTGCGACCTGAGGGGAAATGGGTTGGCTGCAATCCGTTATACTCAGCCGGCTCAATGAAGTTCATGTCTCCTAAAGGAAGATCTGTTGGACCCTCAGAGTTACGATTTATGAAGCCAAATGAGTAGGAAGTCGAGCCATCTGGATGTGCTGTCCAGCCTTCGAATACTGGAATAATCGGCAGTCCACCCGGAGGTGCTAAAGAAAGGAAGCGTGCATTGTCTGCTGACTGAGCGCTGACATTTAAGGTCACTAGTGCAGAGATGCTTAATAGTGATGCCATTATAATAGTTTTTAAAGTACGCATTGTTCTACTCTCCAAATATTTCTTTTTTTGCGATTTTCCGAATAAGTCAGGTACAGGTATGCTTATGTTTTCGAATAATTAAGCTAATTTTTCTATTGGGTTGTATCTTTTTAAGCAAGAAAGCTAGGATAAACGCCATTTTTGCTTGAGTCTAGCTAAGAGCGGCAATCATACGCGGGCTTGGGTGCCGGTACATCAACAAATTGTTACAACTCATCAAATAGCAGACGGTGATTACCCTACTATGAGAAAGTTTTTTTATATCAGTGCTTTAGTCTTGGTGTTGCAGGTCCAGGACGAGTCGTTTGCGGCGTTAGATCGCTTGAGTGATTTTGCTTTGCTGGATAACGATGGGAGGTTTCATCAGCTGAGCCGCTACCAGCACAAACGGGCACTGGTGATAATGGCTTATGGCAGCGAATGCGACTCTATGGCTCAGGCGTATTCGCAGTTTCAGGCGGTACAAGCCAAATTTAAAGGTCTAGAGATAGAATTTCTTTTGATTGATCCTTTCGATCTCGGTAGGAGTGCTATTTCAAGTCTACAGTTGGATATCCCAATTTTAGAGGATGGGGGTCAGCTCGTATCAGAAACTTTGGGTATCGCCCACACTGGTGAGGTTTTAGTGCTCAATCCTCGGCGCTCAACACTCTACTACCAAGGGGCCGCAGATGCTGGGCTGGAAAGTGCATTAGACGGAGTTCTTGCCGGTTCGCTAACCGATACGGTTAGATCAGACAGCTTAGGCTGCCCCATCAATTTTCCAATGGCTGATATTCACAAAGAGAGTCCGCCAGATTACGCCACCGAAGTGGTTCCAATCATCCAAGAAAAGTGCGCGGGGTGCCATAAACAGGGCGGGGTGGGCCCTTTCGCGATGGACAGCCACATTATGATGATGGGGTGGTCACCAATGATTCGTGAGGTGTTGCTCAACAAGCGCATGCCGCCTACTCAGGTAGACTCTTACATAGGCCATTCCGACGATGCTCGTTACCTATCTAAGCGAGAATTACAGACCTTGGTTCATTGGATAGATGCTGGTGCGCCAGCAGGCGAGTTCCAGTCCGATCCTCTCGAATTGCCAGCAGAGGAAACCGAGGGATGGCTGTTAGGCGAGCCAGATTTTATTGCAAGAACCCCTGAACAAGAAGTGCCAGCAACAGGGGTGTTGGACTACCGCTATGTGTCTATAGATCTGCCGTTCGAAGAAGATAAATGGATTAGCGCTATTCAATATCGAGCAGGAGATGCGTCTGTGCTCCATCACTTAATGACGTTCGTAACGGCGCCTGGGGAAGACTTCTGGGGCGAAGAGAGAAGTCAAACATCCACAAGCCGGAGATTTATAGAAGGATATTCACCGGGCACCGAAAACCTTAGTGTTTTTAATGAAGGAACCGGCGTGCTAATTCCCAAAGGCCACCGCCTCTCCATGCAGCTGCATTACGTTACCAATGGCCAATCTACCACCGACGAAACTGAGCTAGGATTGTATTTCAGTGACTCCTCGGAATTGAAAGAGAAACGAGTTCAGGCAGTGTCTACTCGATTCGAGATTCCCGCGAATACTGCAGAGTTCCCCCAGCGGGCGAGTCATGAGTTTGAAGAAGCCGTGGTCATTACCGGTATAAGGGCGCGGATGAACTACCGAGGCAAGAGAATGGAATTCCTTGTTGAGACCCCAGCTGGCGAGCAGTCGAAAATATTTAGCGTACCGGCTTATAACTATGGATGGCAGCCACATTACGTATTGGATGAGCCGATTTATCTGAGCGCAGGTAGTCGGGTAATCGTGGACGGCGCTTTTGATAATTCAGTGTCTAATCCTACTAACCCCAACCCTGATGCTGCTGTGGGGTTTGGGATGGAAAGTTGGGAAGAAATGTTTGCAGGTTATTTCACCTATCACATAGCAGAACCATAATTGTCTGAGTTCTGCTATCATTGTTCCATCTTCTTTCGTTAGTCAAAGCCTCGCTTTCCTAGCATGAAACCCATACGTTCTTAATAAACTTCTAAATTAATCGGGAGCTATCCAGCATGCCAGCAGCCAGTGGCGAGGGCGTTTATTACGGCTGGAAAATAGTGTTTGCACTGTTGGGAATTTTAACGTTTTCCAGCGGCTTGAGCTTTTACAATCATTCGGTTTATTTAAATGCGCTAGCGTCTAACCCCGCCTTTGATATTCGAACAACGTCTTTTGCGGTGTCACTGTTTTTTTTGAGCGGTGGTTTCGCAGGCCTTTGGGTTGCAAAACTCACGCAGGATCATGATCCGAGATTACCGATTTGTTTGGGCGCGGTCATTGCGTGTATTTCACTGTGTTTATTTCCTCGTATTGTGACCGTTTGGCAGCTTTACCTTACCTATATACTTTTCGGAGTGGGTTTTGCTGGCTCTGCATTGATTCCCGCCTCCACATTGATCACTCGTTGGTTTCATAGAAAACGGGCTGTGGCCTTGTCTATTGCGTCGACGGGCCTTTCCTTAGGAGGTGTGGTGATAACCCCAGCCAGTGTCTTAATGGTCAGTTCGTTGGGGTTTGAGGTTGCAGCGCCATTGCTTGGCCTTGTTTATATTCTAGGGGTGGTCCCAGCAGCGCTGCTATTTTTGCGTCCCAGTCCGGAGTCCATGGGACTCATGATGGATGGCGACCCTTTACCAGTTGCTGTTGGCGCGGCTGATGAAGAGGGGGCTGAGTTTAACCCTTCATTGGCTACATCAACCGATGGAGTGTCGTTTAGAAGCGCTCGCCAACTCCGGTTTTTCTGGGGAATCGCCACAGCCTATATTTTTCTAATGATGGCCCAAGTGGGCGGGATTTCCCACCAATATGGTTTGGTTAAAGAGCAGTTAAGTGAAGCGGAGACCGCAATCGCCGTGGCAATTATTCCTATAGCCAGCATCGTTGGTCGACTTATTGGTGGATGGCTTGTAGGCCAAATGCCTATTCGATTGTTTGCGATTATCATGATGGCAGTGCAGGCTATTTCCTTGAGTGTACTTGCCTTAGGTTTGGGACAACTGCCTCTTTTTATCGGACTTGCTCTGTTTGGCTCGAGCGTCGGCAATTTACTTATGTTGCAGCCATTGCTTATCGCCGATGCATTCGGGCTTAAGGACTACGCCAAAATATTTTCTTTCTGTAATTTGCTCTCCTCTTGGGGAACTGCCATTGGCCCTGCACTGTTGGGATTTGCCTACACGTTTAACGGCAACCTCTACAGCCTACCTTATTGGTTGGCAGCACTAGCAGGAGCAATAGGACTGACTTTATTTTTGTTAGGTGGCAAGCTGCAACACCGGTAATGATTCTCTTTGTGTAATTTTCTCTTTGGTAATTGTGAATTCTTTGTGAGAATAGAGCCCATCTAACCGGCTGACTAGTCACTGTGATTTGAGAGTAACCAATATGTTTAAAAAAGTAATTCTTGGTTTTGGAGGTTTGCTTGCGGTGTTGCTTGTCGTTGCCGCAGCAGCGGGTTTCCCTCCAGCATTTATTCTTAAAGCTCCCGGAGTCGCCACTGGAATTGGGGCGAAATTACTTTGTAGTTCGCGTTTTGTTAGCGGCTTCTCTGAAACACAATCCCTAGATGACTTAGTTCAATACTCTCCATTACTCGATCTACTTGAAGTAGAGATTGATAGTAGCTCGAAAACGGTAGCAGCTTCTTTTTTGGGACTAAGCCATAAAACTGCCAGTTTTATTCCCGGCTTAGGGTGTTCCGTTGATTATCAAAACTACGCCACACGAGAGGGAATTTCGACATCTGCATTAAGTACCAGTGATGCTCCCTGGCCAGGCGGAGACGGGGAAATAAGCCTGCGCTCGGATGTCCAAAAATTGCTTGAGGAACAATTAGCCGCTGACAACGAATCTGGGTTTAATACCAGAGCGCTGTTGGTAGTGGCGAACGGAGCAATAGTTGGAGAAGCCTACGCTCAGGAAACTAATGCTCAGACGCCCCTGCTTGGATGGTCTATGGCAAAAAGCTTAACGTCGGTAATGCTTGGTAACCTAGAGTTAAGAGGGTTGCTAGACCTAAATTCTGAGCCAGGGTTTGCACAATGGGCTAATGATCAACGGTCTGAAATCCAAATTACTGATCTTTTGACTATGTCTGACGGGCTAGATTTCTCAGAAGAATACAACCCCGGTGATGATGCCACAACGATGCTTTTTACCAGTCCCTCAGCTTCTGATTTCACCATAGGCCGCCCGCTCTTGCACGCACCCGGCACAAGATTTAATTACAGTTCTGGCACTGCCAATATCCTCAGTCGAATCTATTTAGATAGCCTTGGTGGTCCTCAGCAGAGTTATGACGACTATCAGGAAAATATTGCGGGAGCGTTGGGTTTTCAAAACGCGGTATTCGAAGTTGATGCGACAGGTGTTTTTTTTGGAAGTTCCTATCTCTACGCATCGGCGAGAGATTGGGCTAGGTTAGGGCAATTGATGGTCAACGGTGGACGTATCAATGGAAAGCGGCTAGTTTCCGAGGATTGGATAGCCCGAGCAACAGCGCCAAATGGTTCAGAAAATCAAAAAGCCTACGGTTATCAATGGTGGCTAAATAAAGGTGATGCAGACCTACGCTGGCCAGACCTTCCTGAAGATGCATACGCAGCCCAAGGCAACAGGCAGCAAAATTTAATGATCATACCGTCGGCTGGACTGGTAATCGTTCGCTTAGGGTGGACTGCAGGACGCTATCCGATTAACAAGCAGTTTCGAGAGATTGTTGATTTAATTTAAATCACTTGGCGTACGTAATTTTTTGGAAGGTCCATGTTAATAGTTAGTCAAGCATTTCTGGCGATTTAGGTAGACATGAAGCCCGCACCGATCGATCCACAATTCTCCGTTTATCTTCGCGATCCACCGCGAATTTCTTATTCCCAACCAGACGATCCTTGGCTTCGAAGACGGCTCGTATCTTCGTTGGAAGTATTGTTAGGGCGTAACAAAATTGAAGCCGTTTACAAGCGGCTCAAAGAAAATGATTTTCATATTCAGGATTTTTTTCGCGACGCATTGCGTGAAGCAAATATACAAGTAGATTTTGATCAAGAAAAATTGGAGGCAATACCCAAAAAAGGGCCGTTATTGTTCGTTGCTAATCATCCTTTTGGGGTTGTTGATGGCATAGTGTTGTGTGACATCGCGCAAAAAGTTCGCGGGGATTTGCGTATAATGCTTAACTCATTGCTCTGTCAGGATGCGCAGCTGGCTCCATACTTTTTACCTATAGATTTTAGCGCCGATAAAACTGCCCTGAAAACAAATATCCGTTCGAAACAGCTGGCTCTTGAATACTTGTCAGCCGATGTGCCCGTTCTAATTTTTCCTTCTGGAATGGTGTCAACTGCTAGTCGGTTAGGGTTTGGTGAAGTGAAAGATGCGCCATGGACTACTTTTGCTGCCAAAATTATTAGAGAAGCACAGGCGACTGTGGTACCCATTTATTTTTATGGCAGAAACAGTCGAAAATTTCATGTCGCTTCCCATATCTCAGAACCATTGAGAATGGCCTTGCTGGTGCACGAAGCGCTAGGTAAATTTGGGCAAACACTGAGAGTTGAAATCGGAGAACCAATTTCTTGGCAGTCTCTGCAAAGCCAACAGAGCAGGCAGCAACTTACTTCTTACCTTTACGACTGTGTGCAAGCTCTTGGGAAAGAAGCCTAAGTCCCGAGGTTTATAGAAATTAACTTGTAGTCAATTTGTGGCCGCTATTTTGCTGGATTCTCGTAGCCGGCTTATGACCCCTTCAATGGCTCTATCTAACAGTGAGCCTTCGCTTATAATTTTTACTGAGCCTGCCTTAAGCTCCTCAGCGAGCTGGGCGCGAGTCAATTCTGCCACTTTCACTCCTTGCCGGTTGACGAAGAACATCTTATCGATTCCGCCTAGTTTAGCTGCCAGCGTGCATCGCATAGGAGTATTGGCGTCTCCTTTGAACTCCAGCCATATTCCAACTGGCAATTGATCTGCTTGTCGCAAGTAAGGGGCGTTGCTCGAAGGTTCGTTGATGACGCGAGTGCTTATCGCAGAGGCAGCAACATTCTTAGTGGGCAGACGGCTTGCGGCGCTTGGTCGGTTTTCTTTAGTCGCGAATTCAGCTGTATGAAAGCTGTAATCTTGCACTTGCCTCAACTGACGCAAAATTTTTGAGAGCTTGGACTTGGACGCTCCTCCGATAGCAAGTGCTTTCGTAAGGTTTCCTATTAACCGTGGGTTTATTTTTTCAAACCGTTCTTTATCACCCTCTTGTTTCTCTGACTTGACTGACCATAACAGTACGTCAATTGTGCTCATTACCGGTTTCCAAGAGCTACCCCCCGGTCCTTCCTTTAGCACAAGCTTTACTAAAAACTCATGTATAAAAGTATCCAATAGACTGCGAATTGATGGGTCTAATTTCGAATCCAGAATTCTTTCATTTATCTTTTCTGTGACAAAAGAATGCACATCTTCTAAACGTTCAGAATGATTTCCATTGTCAGTCAGGCTACGTTCGAGGCTGTCATTTGCACTGATCTGGGCAGATTTAAATTCTCTAAGCTCTTTAATGCATTTGTTAAGGAAGTTTAGATCAGGGCTGTTTTTCTGGCTAACTGCCTCACTCAGGGTTTTGACAGTCATATACATGGGGTCAGTTTTCAAAAGCTCAGCCTCAGTCCAAGCAATCCCTGCCATCGCAAATTCGTCCAAAAGAATTCGAGCTGGATGTTGCTCATTGCCGAAGAATCCAGTATCCGCAAGTGCTATCTTAAGAACGGCTACCTGGGTGCTGCCTATTAGCTCTTTCATAGGAGCAGGGAGTGAATCATCTTTCCAAATATACTCGAATAGAAATAGTACTAAATTGATGATGTCCACTTGCTGAGAAGTTAATGCGGGTGAATCGGCAGCTGCAGTATGTTTTTGTAATGCATCAAGGATGGCTTTTGCTGTGGTTCCATTGCCTATGATGGATTCCGGGTTTAGATTCCTGGCCGCACGTAGATTGTTTTGAACGGTGCTGAGTAAACCTTGTAATGTGGAATTATCAAGAGCAACAGACCCACCTCGGCTGGCAAGGCTCTGTGCGGGAGGTGCCAGTTGCTTTGTGGGCTCTCGCGCTAGGGGTAAGTCAATGATGAGCTCTCTTTGTAGCAGTTCACACAACATTTCAAATTGTGAGTTTTGAATTCCTGCTCCCGCAGAGGCAGAATTCATCTCAGTGTCAGCATTTGAGAAAGCCCGGGTTTCTGCATCTGTAGTAGGCCTTTTGACTGCTCTTTTTACTTTTTGTTTCTCTCTGTCTCGGGCTTCGATATTGAGATCCGGAATAACGTCCAGATCAATGAGTATTGCATTGGCCTCGGCTAGGACTTCCTCTAGATTGTGGAAAACGGATTTATTGAATTCTCTATAAATAATTAAGAGATATTCTGGCCTTAGTCCCATAGGGGTAATAGCGGCAGTAAATGCATTGCCGATTTGTTCCGGATCTAAAGGGTTGTTTGTTTCATCAATTTGGAAGTTCTCGAACAGAGAATCTAAGCGTGTGCTGAAACTTAGATACTCTGAAATATCGCAATTACGGGCATGGTTAATCATGCCCTCCATAGCGATGACTGCTTCAAAATAGTTGCCATCTAAGGCTGTTTCATCAAACCCTTGTGTGGGGTCATTCTGAGATGCTTTCTGTTCAATCAATCCATCGAAGCTGGTATTCATATTCATGAGAAATTTTTCAGCAATCGAATGGGACTCCTCCCGAATTGGCGGTAATTGATGATTGGTAAACTTCATAGCTTGAGTGGCCACCTCGAGAGAGGCATTTTCGAGGGCGGCTAAAACCAGCCTAGTGAGGGCTTTGACGGAGTGGAACTTAACTCTGTCTACTATTTTTTTCATAATCTGACTGCATAGTTCGATTGAAGAGTTCGGTCAACATTAGGGCAAAGAGTGCGATTGAACAGTTCGATAGCATAGCCGTGCGGGATGGCCAGTGAATAAGGGCCAGATAGTAGCGGTATCAGCTTCAGCAGTACAGGCATAATGCGGTTGGCAGGAGTTTATTAAGTGTCCAGAGTGCGAAGTTTCTCAATTGTCATTCGATTGCTTTTTCTTCACCTAAGTGACTTTCTGTTTTTTGGAGTAAATGCTGCTGAGATAACTTTTGGACTCCAAAATAGAGTTCAGCTCAGTAACACACCTGAAAATGTCTTCAAAACTTAGAACAAGAGGAGAAAATCCTAGTCGGAGCACGTTAGGTTTTCGAAAATCTGCAATGACATTGCTGGCGATCAGGTTTTGGCAAATACTGAACGCCTCTGGGTGAGCATAGGCCAGCTGGCTGCCTCTGAGTGCAGGTTCGCTTGGTGATAGCAATGTGAGTTGATCTAATAGTGGGAATTTTGCTTTGGCGAATTCAAAAAAATTCATTAGCTGGATGCCTTTTTCTCGGATATCGCTTATGGCAAGATCATCAAATAGGTTAAGCGCTTCATGTAAAGCACTCATTGAGATGATTTGAGGTGTGCCGCTTAAAAATTGAGCCATTCCATCGGCGGCTAAATATTTCTGAGAAAAATCGAAAGGGGCCGAGTGTCCCATCCAGCCTTGTAGTGGTTGAGTAATCTTTTCCTGATGTCTTTTAGCCGCGTATATAAAAGCGGGTGCACCGGGGCCACCATTCAAATATTTGTAGCCGCAGCCGACCGCGAAATCAACTCGCCAGTCATCGAGAGAAAGAGGTAAGACCCCTGCACTGTGGGCAAGATCCCAAACAACAATAATTCCCAGCTGATGCGCGGCATGAGTTAACCTTTTAATATCATGCAGCTTGCCAGTTCTAAAGTTGACATGGGTTAAAAGAAGAACCGCCACATCATCAGAGAGAGCCAATTCTAGTTCGTCTTCCCTTGCAGTGATGAGCTGGCAATGCTCTTGTCCGAGGAGGTTTTGTAAACCTTCAGCAGCATATAGGTCTGTGGGGAAGTTCTCTTCTTGTGAAAGTAGTAGCTTTCTTCCCGGGTTCAGCTGCAGCGCGCAGGCTAGGACTTTAAACAAATTAATTGAGACCGAATCACAGCAAATCACTTGCTCTTTCTCTGCGCCGAGCAAGGGAGCTATTTTCTCTCCCGTTTCTACCGGGAGATCTATCCAATTGTGGCGATTCCAGCTCGCAATAAGGTCTTCTCCCCATTGATTTTTAACAACGCGCAGAACAGTTTGCTGAACAGTTTTTAGCAATGGTCCTAAGGAGTTTCCGTCAAGGTAAACGGTATCGGCGGGGAGGCTGAACAGATTTTTCACATGTGCCAGAGTGTCTTTCTTGTCTAGGGCCTGTGCTTGGTTCAGCAAGGATTTCAAAATAACGCCTCGAGTTTGTTCAGAAAAAGGTTAAATGCGGTGGTGCCCGGGTGCACCCAATCGAAATGCCCAGCGTCCTGTAGTATTTCTGTTTCAGCACCTTCTAACACCGATTGCTGAATATTAACGATTTCATCGGAACTGCCATGCAGCAACTGGGTAGTGTTATGCAGGAGAGATTCTGTTGGAGTGGCTGCTCTGTATTGACTAGGTTGCTTTTGAAATGTACCGCCCATGAAACTTGGAGTTGCAGTTTCGCAACTATTGTTGCCTTGCGAATATGAAATCACATTCGTAATAGCTGCCAATCCGATGACTGCTTTGCTGCTGGGGAATTCTTGTCCGGCGAGCAAGGCGAGATGACCTCCTGCAGAATGCCCGACTATTACTGAGTTCTCGATTGTTATCTTGTATTCTGCTAATGCGCTTATATATTGAATACCGGCTTTAACATCGTTATAGCTGCCTGGCCATCCGCCTCCTTTATCGCCTGTGCGCCGATACTCCAATGACCATACATTAAAACCAGCTTGAGCGAGTGCTGAGGCGAGGGGGAACGTATGCTTCATATCAAACTGATTGAGCCAGCAACCACCATGGATAAAGATCACTGAGCGCCCTGCTGGGAACGCTGGATTTGCCAGCCAAAGTCGGCCAATTTGACTGCTATCTTCACCATAACTGAATTCATGTGCGGCGGGAGAATAGGGTAGCTCCGTTACTTCTCCATAGCTGACATTGGAGTTAGCCTGTTGGTAATTGGATTGACCGCTCGCTGCGAACATATTGAGCGAAGCAATCGCGATTAATGCCATTCTTATTTGATTATTGGTGATCATGGGGCCGCTTCACAGAAGATGATTGAAAGAGTCACAGGGCATCGAAAAGCTGTTTCCATTGACTTGGCATTCTCGTTACTTTTCCTGTCGTATCGGTCCATATATGGCGGGTAAAACCTTTAACTAACACCGAGTCACTTGCAGCGTTTAACACTTCGTAAGCGAAAGTCAGTCGTCTGCTTCTGTTCTCCTCAAGCATCGTTCTAATTACTACTCTTTCTCCATAGTGCAGACTGGCTGTATAGCGAATGCCGGTCTCAGTCACGGGCAGCTGATAACCACTTGCTTCAATTTGGGCGTAGTCACTGCCAATATCTCGCATATACTGGCTTCGGCCTTCTTCAAAATAGACAAGGTAATTGGCATGATGGACTACTCCCATTGCATCGGTTTCGGCATAGCGTACATAAAAGCTCGTTTCGACTGAGAGAGGTGTTGAATTTGAGGTCATGATCTAAGTCTCAATTTCTGGAAAGCGTTGAGGGTATCATAACCGTCTTGACGCGGAGAACTCCTGCTAAATTAACAAGAAGATGATGTTACAAAACTGTCGCTTAAGCATATACTGAGAGCAAAGCAAATTACTGCCCCTGATCATTTATCAACCTGTTCAGATGAGAGATGCTGTAGATGTTAGATTTTCCTCAGCCACCGAAAAGTTATAAATCCGTTTTTCTTGAAGAGACCGATAAGGTCTTGCCTGAGAAAATTGATCCTCGCACCCGTTACGCATTCTTTAGCACCATAGCATCGGGTGGAAAATCTTTGATTAAGTCTTGTAAGGATTTACACCTGTCTCGTTTTGTTTGTTATAAGACCTTGAAGCCTGAATTTGCCAATGATGAGATTGAGCAACAAAGGCTTATCCGAGAAGCAAGAGTCTCTGCCATGTTGCAACACCCTAATACGGTGCCGACCTATGAATTAGGCAGGGATGGGCGCGGGTATCCCTATTTCACAATGAAGCTTGTGCATGGATACACGCTTCGGGAAATTTTAGATTATCGAGACCGCTATGACTTGACTCAGTTAATGGATCTGGTGCTACAGGTCGGTTATGCGCTTGAATACGCTCATACTCACGGTGTCGCCCATCGAGATATCAAGCCTGAAAACATTCTTGCTGGACCCTACGGTGAAGTAGTGCTGCTAGACTGGGGTTTGGCAAAAGTCTGGCATCCTGATGGCACGGCGCTTGCCGAAGAAGAGCCGGCGCCAGCTGCGATTAAAGACTTATCTTTAACAGGTCAAGGCAAGGCGCAGGGTACCGCGCACTATATGTCGCCCGAGCAGATTCAACTTGATCCCAATATCGATTTTCGAACTGATATTTTTAGTCTTGGGGCAGTTTTGTATGAAATCTTATGTGGTGTGCCACCTGCTGTTGGTGAAAAAATGCATGAGGTTATTGCGAGTGTTTTAAATGATACTCCAGACCTGCCTTCGGCGCGTTGCAATCAACATGTTCCTGTTCTGCTAGAATCTGTAGCTATGAAGTGTCTGCAAAAAGACCCTACACAGCGCTTTCAGTCAATGGAAGAAGTGCTAATGTTGTTGCAACAGAATTGGCGTTCTGACCTTGTTTCGATTAGATAACAAGGGCAGTCTTTTTTTGTTTTGAATAAGCATCGGTTAACTGATGAGCACATGAACTACTCTGTTTTACATGGTCGTTAAGGCATCCATACTCCTGGGCTACTAGCTAGAAAAATAATAATGGGAAGCATCTGTTGAAAAAAATAATCGTGGTTCTATTGGCTAGCATCCAACTACACTGCAGTCCTGAAAACGAAGTTGAACTAGGGCCTGTGGCCGACCTAATTTTTATAGGTCAAAATATCATCACGATGGATCAACCTGGGGTTACCGGACTCGCAGTTCTAGAGGACCGGATTAGTTACGTTGGAAACGCTGACGAAGCACTGGGCTTTCAAGGCCCTAATACTCGCGTCATCGATCTTGGAAATAGGGCATTGTTGCCGGGGTTCATTGACGCGCATGGACATTTCTCTGCCTTCGCCGCTAGGCTTGATGCCTTGGATCTGTCTCCGCCTCCGGTCGGCAGTGTAGATTCTATTGATGATTTGGTTGTGGCCTTAAAAGACTGGATTGAACGTCAGCAGGTGCCTGATGGTGAAATTGTCTTTGGCGTGGGCTACGACGATTCCCTTTTGCTGGAACAAAGGCATCCTACAAAAGAAGATTTAGACCGTGCCTCAACCCGTCATCCCATTGTAATAAGCCACGTATCAGGCCATTTGTTGGTAGCTAATTCGGCGGCTTTGTTAAACGCGAATGTGTCTGCTTTGACTGATGATCCAGCAGGGGGAGTGATTCGCCGCGTAGAAGGTAGCAACGAACCTAACGGTGTGATGGAAGAAACAGCATTGGGACTTTTTCCCTCTCAGAGTTCAACTTTAACGGCTGAAAAGCGGAGAGTGCTGCGTCGTCAAGCGTTGGCTGTTTACGCGAAATACGGCATCACTACAATTCAAGATAGCAACGTCAGTCTAGCGTACATTGACCAGTTAACCGAAGAGGCTCGAGGTGAGCCGTTTCCACAGGATATTGTGTCCTATGTTTGGGCTAACCGGATGACTGATGAGGCGCTAGGCTCAGTAGTGCCAACATCTTATGAGGGTGGAATTCGATTGGGCGGAGTAAAATTCACCCTAGATGGATCTCCACAGGGCAGAACAGCATGGCTTACAGAACCCTACACTGCCGGACCGCCCAATGCCGCTGTCGACTATGTTGCCTATCCTAGCTATGAACCTTCCAAATATAAGGAAAGGATGGTAGGACTGTTGGAGCGTGGCGTACCGGTTTTAGCTCATGCTAATGGAGATGCTGCCATAGATTTGATGTTAGATGGTGTGGCGGGCGGGCTCGAAGAGGTGGGTCCTAAGGACCATCGTTCAGTAGTGATTCATGGGCAATTAACTCGCCCAGATCAGTTACCTCGCTTTAAAGAGTTAGGTGTGGTTCCTTCTTACTATTCTGTCCATCCTTTTTTTTGGGGAGACTGGCATAGATTGAGTTTTGGCGAGGCCAGAGCAGCATTTATTAGTCCAGTTGCGGCAACCGTGGAATTGGATATACCGTTTACAGTTCATAATGATACGCCTGTGGTTCCGCCAGACATGATGCGACTTGTGTCCATTACAGTGAACAGGGAAACACGCAGTGGCTATGTGCTCGGAGCGGATCAGAGAGCCAGTGTGCAACAAGCGTTACATGCAATAACGCTAGGAGCAGCTTACCAATACTTTGAAGAATCTGAGAAAGGATCTTTAACCCTGGGTAAACGGGCGGATTTGGTGGTTTTGGAATCAAACCCATTGACCGCCGACCCCAAAGCACTGGGTCAAATTGGAATAGTTGAGACTTTCGCCAGAGGCACGAGTATCTACAAGCAGGAATAGGAGCGAACAATGAAGGTAGCGTTTATTGGTTTAGGGGTAATGGGTTATCCCATGGCGGGTCATGTTGCGAAAGCGGGGTTTGATGTGCAGGTTTTTAACCGCACTCAAACAAAAGCGGAGCAGTGGCAGAAACAATTCGGCGGAACCATGCATTTATCTCCTGCCGCTGCGGCCAAGGACTGTGACATAGTCCTAAGCTGTGTGGGAAATGATGATGACGTTAGGGAAGTGATTCTTGGTGAGCAAGGTGCCTTGTCGACTATGGCCGAGGGCTCGATATTGGTTGATCATACCACCGCATCGGCTGGTTTGGCTCGTGAGCTGGCGCTAGTGTTTGCTGAGAAAAAAATGGGCTTTATGGATGGCCCAGTCTCCGGGGGGCAAGCCGGGGCCGAGAACGGTGCATTGACAGTAATGCTTGGCGGGGACAACACTGCGTTTGAGCGAGTACGTCCCGTGCTTGATTGCTATTCAAAATTCAGCAAGCTGCTAGGTCCTGCAGGTAATGGCCAGCTGGCTAAGATGGTGAACCAAATATGTATTGCTGGAATCGTTGAAGGCTTGGCGGAGGGATTGAACTTTGCGATGCGGGCTGGTCTGGACGGTGAAGCGGTCATTGAAACGATTTCTAAAGGTGCAGCAGGCTCTTGGCAAATGGAAAACCGCTCTAAAACCATGTTGGCTGACAAGTACGATTTTGGTTTTGCAGTTGATTGGATGCGGAAAGACTTAGGCATAGCTTTGGCGGAGGCTAAATCCAACGGCGCAATGCTGCCAGTGGCGGAAATGGTTGATCGCTTCTATGAAGACGTGCAAAAAAGAGGCGGCGGTCGCTGGGATACGTCTAGTCTCCTTACCCGGTTTACCAGAGAGGACTAGAGCAGAAAAGCGGTTTAGGAGCCTCAATCCGCGTTTTAATAGCTCCTCGCGCTGTCTCTTTAAGAGAGGCTTTTGACCGACTTTCTATTGATTATTTAATAGCAAAGCTCTAAGTTACGTCCTCTGTTGAAAAAACCCACAGGTCCCGCACATGAATTTTAATAAACTCTTTATATTCTCGGCGCTTAGCGTAATTTCTGGGATGACTATCGCTCAATCTGATAGCGATTATACGGCACCAAGAACGGAATATGGCCAGCCGGATTTGCAAGGAGTTTGGAACTTTAGCTCCAATACGCCGATGCAGCGCCCTAAAAAGTATGGCAACCAAGAATTTCTTACTCAAGAGCAAATAGAAGAAGCGATAGCCCAGCAGGAGGCTTTGGCTGCGGCAGCTGATGCAGCTGCTGCGCAGCGAGTTGTTAATCCTGATGCGCCGGAATCGACAGACAACCCTGGCGGCTATAATGATTTTTGGCTGGAAGTAAGGGGCATAGGTGATACCGTGCGATCTTCACATATCGTGTATCCTCTGGATGGTCGTATACCGGCTGCTGTAGAAGGAGCGCCGCGTCAATACGGTGGCCTTGGTCCAGACATTCCAAGCACCAGGCCAGTACGGTATGTGGTTGGTGGAATCGCAAAAGATGGCCCCGAAGATCGCGGCTTGTCTGAGCGTTGCATCGTAGGGTTCAACTCTGGCCCACCGTTCTTACCGAGCCTGTATAACAATAATTTGCAAATATTCCAAAATAAGGACACCGCTGTAATCATGACGGAAATGATTCATGATGCGCGAATTGTGCCGTTAGGTGATAAACCTGATCTTACTGATGACATAAGACTGTGGTCGGGTGATTCTAGAGGTTACTGGGAAGGTGAATCCCTGATCGTTGTGACGAAAAACTTTAATGGATTGCGCCAAACATTCAGCAGCACTGGCTCTAACGGCGAAATGGTTTTGACAGAAAAGTTTACCCGCACGGCATTCGATACAGTGGATTATGAGTTTACGATTGATGATCCAGCCACGTTCACCGATAAAATCACAGCTATTGTGCCAATGACAAAAGTTGCCGGCCAAATTTACGAATACGCATGCCATGAAGGAAATTACGGCATGGTAAACATATTGCGCGGTGAGCGGATGGAAGAGACACGAGCTGCGGAAGGCGGCGCTCGGTAAATCTTCTTTACGATCAACAATTTTTTTAAAACTAGGTAATTGAATTAAGGGTTATCAATGAAAACTTCACTCACAAAGTTAGTATCGGCCTCTGCATTAGTTTCGCTTATCGGTCTAAGTTCATTTCAAGTTTCGGCTCAATCCGGTGAGATGCCGCGGACTCCTTCTGGCAAGCCAGATATGAGTGGTATTTGGCAAGCGATGACGTCGGCCCATTATGATATTGAACCTCATGCTGCTTCCTACGGCCCTCACCCCAGAGAGATGGGTGCAATATCAGCTGTTCCTGCCAGTTTGGGGATAATTGAAGGTGGCGAGATTCCTTACAACGAACAAGCACGTCGCCAACGAGATATAAACAAGGCAGATGCACATAATCTTGATCCATTAACTAAATGCTATATGCCGGGCGTGCCACGCGCCAATTATCTTCCGTTTCCTTTTCAGATTGTGCAGTCAACGGATGTGATTTTAGTCTCCTATGAGTTCGCGGAATCCAATCGAATCATGTATGTAGATCAGCCTGAATTGGAATCTCAAGTAGACGCTTGGATGGGACATTCCAATGCTCACTGGGAAGGCGACACTTTGGTAGTAAGAGTTAGCGGGCAGATGGAAAACACATGGTTTGACCGGGCAGGTAATCACCATAGCTATCAAATGGTGGTAGAGGAAAGATGGACACCAATGGGTGCAAACCATATCCAGTACGAAGCGACCATGACTGACCCAAACACTTTTACTGAGTCTTGGAAGGTGAGCTTTCCTCTTTACCGTCATGTAGATGAGAATATGCAGCTTTTGGAATTCAAATGTGCCGAGTTCTCCGAAGAGTTCCTATACGGTGAATTCCGTAAAGAGGGTACTCCAATCGGTAACCCTGAGTAAGGTATTCCGCTAGACCCAAAGGCCTGCTTCGTAAGACGCGGGCCTTTTTTTCAGCTGAAATTTGCTCAGCCTGACCGAGATACCCCGTTCTACGACGACTCTGTTATCCACGATGGAGCTGTTTCTAGCCCTGAGGAGATTATCGGACGCCCGCTGGACCGCAGAACAGCAAGGAACGAATAATTTTTTTTGAATAGATTGTTTTTCAAACAAGCATTTCGCCAAGCAGATTAGCTTACTTTGCAATATGAAAACTGGCTATTTCTTCGAGGTTTTTGCGTTTGATTGCAGGGACCGTGGCATTCTCTTTGGGATAACCAACTACCAGTATCATAAGAGGTTTTTCTCGCACAGGTCGTTCAAGAATTTCATTTAAGAACTTCATCGGTGCGGGAGTGTGAGTGAGCGTCGCCAACCCTGCAGTATGCAAAGCTGTGATAAGTAAGCTCGTAGCTAGGCTTACGGATTCGGTGACGTAATAATTTTTTTGCTTCTTGTCGTTACTGTCCATGCCGTATTTTTCTGCAAAAACAACAATCAGATAAGGTGCCAGTTCTAAGAAAGGTTTGTCCGCATCTGTGCCAAGGGGCGCTAAGGCATCTAACCAGTCTTGGGGCGCTCGACCGGAATAAAATTCCTGTTCTTCTTGCTCCGCACCTTGCCTTATTTTCGCTTTGATACTTGGATTGCTGATTACCGCGAAATGCCAAGGCTGACGATTCGCACCACTTGGAGCAGTTCCCGCAGCCAGCAGGCACTGCTGAATTACCTCCAAAGGAACATCTTCACTTGAAAAGTCTCTGACTGTTCTACGGGACTTTACCCGAAGGTAAAATTCGGTCGCATTAGTGAGCATTTCGTCTTCGGCCAAGCGATCGAAGTGCAAGGGGTGCGAAGGGGTTGATTCTGCCATTGAAAACTACATTTACAAAAAATCGAACCTTACTTATACCGGCCCTAGGCCAATCTGACAACAGGCTAATCTCCTTCGCAGGCTTCAACTCACGGCAACTAATGTTTCTGGATGCCCACCGCAAAAACCGCTACTCTGGAAAAAGCAGGGTGCCCCGTGCAAATTTCAGTAGGTAAGCCCGTTTCGATTAATCAGTCTTAAGGTGTTTCTATGAGCTCGAATCGTTTGTTTTCTCCGGTGCTATTATTGCTGGCATTCATCGCTTTTTTTGGACGGATGAGTTCGGCTCAAACGGACTTTGAATTCTGGCCCGATGCGAGCTATGACTCGTCTGTGCCTACAATCGAAGATGTTCTTGGCTACTCGCCCGGTGAACGAATAACGTGGCATCGGGATGCTATCAAATACTTTGAAGCCTTAGCTGAAGCTGCACCGGAAAGGGTTGTGATTCACGAATATGCTCGCAGCTGGCAACAAAGAGAGTTGATTTATGTTGCTATCTCGGCTTCTGAAAATATAGCTCGCATAGGCGAAATTAGAGAAGGTATGCAAAAGCTTTCCGACCCCCGTGCAGTGAATGGAGAAACAGCTGAGGAGATTATTGCACATCAACCAGCCATCACTTGGCTGTCCTACGGTGTTCACGGCAATGAAATATCATCAACTGACGCTTCAATGCTCACGGCCTACCACTTATTAGCTTCTCGGTCAGATTCGAGAGTTGAAGACATCATGGAAAATTCAGTTGTGATCATTGATCCAATGCAGAATCCAGATGGACGAGATCGATTTATTCACCAATTCACAACGGCTGAAGGTTTAGTTCCCGATTCAGACCGTAACTCAGCAGAACATGATGAACCTTGGCCTGGTGGTAGAACCAATCACTACCTTTTTGATATGAACAGGGATTGGTTTATCCAGACTCAGCCTGAGACCCAAGGTCGGACCAGGGCAATGTTGGAGTGGTATCCAGTTGCCTATGTAGATGTTCACGAAATGGGGTCAGATGGAACGTATTTTTTTGCGCCAGAGGCTGTCCCTTACAACCCTCATTTAGCTGAAGATCAGACTGCGAGTTTGCAACTGTTTGGCCGTAACAATGCGCGCTGGTTTGATGAGTTTGGCATCGATTATTTTACTCGTGAAGTGTATGACGCATTTTATCCTGGCTATGGCGCCAGCTGGCCGTCCTATTTTGGTAGCGTTGCGATGACCTATGAACAAGCGTCTACTCGAGGACTCGTGTTCCGGCAATATGATGGCAATGAGGTTCATTACCGTGAAACTGTGCGAAATCATTTTGTGACCTCATTAGCAACGGCAGAAACCGTATCGAGTAATCGAGAAAAGTTGCTCAGTGATTTCTTCGCTTTTCGAGTAAGTGCGATAGAAGAAGGCCGTGACGAGGATGTACGGTCTTATATCTTGCCAGTGCAGGCTGACCAAGCTGCGGTCAATAAGCTGGTCGGCTTACTGTCGCGTCAGGACGTGGAAATAAACCGGGCACTAGCAGGTTTCAGCGCCTGTGGTGAATCTTACGATGCTGGCACATATGTCATTAGAACGGATCAGCCATCAAAGCGGTTTATTCGAACTTTGATGGACTTGGATGTGCCGATGGCTGACGATTTCCTCGCGGAGCAAGAAAGTCGCCGTGCTGATAACTTGCCTGATCAGATCTATGATGTAACAGGCTGGTCACTGCCCCTCATGTTTAATGTACAAAGCGTCACTTGTAATCGTGTGCCTAATGGTGATTTCGAGATTGCCGGAACTGAGCTGGTGCAGACAGGCGCCGTTGAAGGAGGAGAAGCAAGTGTTGCTTACATTGTCCCTTGGGGTGAAGCGACAGCGGTAAAGTTTCTTGCTCATGCACTACAAAACGGATTGGCTGTTAAAAGTAATGACAAGGCGTTTATCAATATCGGCAACTCTTATCCAGCCGGTTCTTTAATTATCGATGTGGCTGATAATCCTGATAATTTGTTCGAAATTGTGAAGGACATTGCTGGAAAAACCGGAGCTAGAGTCGTCTCGGTTAGCGATAGTTGGGTGACCGAAGGCCCTAGTTTCGGTAGCGCCAATGTCGTTCGTCATAACGAGATCAAAGTCGCAATGGCGTGGGACGAACCTACAGCATCTTACAGCGCTGGCAATACTCGGTTTGTAATTGAACGTCAATTTGATTATCCAGTAACCCCCATTCGCGTGGACCGTTTACGTTCTGCCAACTTAAATCGGTATCAGGTTCTGATACTGCCGGTAATGAGCGGGGCAGGTTATAAGTCAGCGCTGGGGACTCGAGGAATACAGAATATAAAGACTTGGGTTCAGCAAGGTGGTGTATTAATTTCGTTGGGCAATGCCACGAGGTTTTTAGCTGATCCAGACGTTGATTTACTTGCTGTGCGAAGGGAACGCGCAGTTGTTGAGCTAGAAGAAATTCCAGAGGGGCTTAGTGACGAGGCCACGGTTGAAGGGCAATACTTAAGCGAGCTAGAGTCTTACAACGCGCAAATCATTGCCTTAGAAGATAACCCCTACAGTGTCTCCGGCGTTCTTGTGAGAGCAGATGTTCATCCGGAGCATTGGCTCAGCGCAGGGGTGGCACCAGAGCTGAACGTGCTAGTGCGAGGTTCGGATATTTACACGCCAATAAGAATCAATGATGGGATAAATGTAGCGAGATTCAAGGGTCCGGATGATCTAGTTTCGAGTGGGTATCTTTGGGAAGAGAACATTAAGCAGCTAGCTTACAAGCCGTTTGTGATTTCCCAATCTATGGGTGCTGGGGAGGTTGTTGCGTTTACCCAAGACCCCACGGTGAGAGCATATCTTGATGGATTGAATGTCATTCTCATGAACGCAATATTTAGAGCGTCGGCTCATGCACGACCGTTGCGATAGCGGGCAAGTATCTCGTTGAGCGACATTGAACCTACATTGATTAGGGGAGAGTCTATGTCGGGCTCTTTCCTCTTTCAAAACTGACTATCTTTCAATAGTGTATAGGCCTTGAACAAAGTTGGAGGGGTTGACTGAGTCTAGTAAATCAAAGCCTCCGAGGAAGGCCTCTGCTTCGTTTCCGGAAAAAGCACCTCCCAAACTAGCTTCGATGGCATTACTAAGTATGCCGCTAGGATCATGTAAGACCCCACCTAAGGAATTGAGATGTACGGTGCCGTTGTTAATGGCACCTTCGAAGTCTATTTCCCACCTTTGGTCACCTGCTCCAATTTTAAGGTTGCCATTGCTAATGAGGCCGCTTCCAAATTGTACATTCATCTCTGCTATTAGCGAGTCAACAATCCCTGCTGATCCATCGCCTATAAAAGACGAAACTATAGTTGTGCCATAAACAAACGAGCCGGAAAGATTGCTGATATCAGTCGGAGCAAACTCTGCCACGTATTCGCCTGCTACCACCTGTACTGTATCTGAGTCTAAAGGCTCAACCACAACCCAATTACGCGTTGGATTTTCATTCCACCGTCCCCAACTAATTCGGTTGCTGAGGACAGTTTTTTCAGGAAGTGTAAGAGCGCTTAAAGCGTTGCCGTTGCCGTTGCCGTTGCCATTGCCATTTCCGTTGCCATTTCCGTTGCCATTTCCGTTGCCATTTCCGTTGCCATTTCCGTTGCCATTTCCGTTGCCATTTCCGTTGCCATTTC
>JBGCEK010000083.1:0-17406 GCA_045106275.1 Pseudohongiellaceae bacterium
ACCGGCTCAACTGACGATATCGCTCCTGCGTACACTGCAGTATTGTCTGGAGATGGTTTCACCTTTGCGGTGAAAAACGATGGTCTAGGGTTGGCTGCCGGCACTTGGATGATATACGTCGG
The DNA here is from genome assembly GCA_045106275.1 of Pseudohongiellaceae bacterium. GTDB lineage: Bacteria > Pseudomonadota > Gammaproteobacteria > Pseudomonadales > Pseudohongiellaceae > UBA9145. The sequence continues at coordinate 123 of JBGCEK010000083.1, forward strand.
GTTTCGACAAGGTAATCGTCTTTGGCACAATATTGATGGATTTCCAATAGTTGTGTTCTAAAGGTCTCAAATGCGCTTGGGCTAGTGGGTGGGCAGCAGGGGACAGAATCAAAGGGGTCAGAGCACTTTGATCTTAGCTAAATTTGAGATAGCTGTCCGGGACGGAAGAATCCAAACAGCCTTTGGGCTGTTTGTCCCCTGCGGGCTTCGCGCTGGCGCGCTCGTTGCTAATTGCTTCGCAATTGGTCGAACCAGGTTGTGGTTCTCATCCGGCCCACTAAACCCCATACATAAAAAAGCCCCGCTAAAGCGAGGCTTTTTTATGTATGGTGCCCAGGGGCGGAATCGAACCACCGACACGAGGATTTTCAGTCCTCTGCTCTACCGACTGAGCTACCTGGGCATTTTTTTGTCTGCTGCGCCCAAAATCATCTTGAGCTGCTGTGCCCGCGTCGCACAAAATCTTCGATTTAATCTCTGATCTGGCACTGTCGCGAGCCGCGTATTAAACCTTCATGACCGCGTTGTGTCAAGGGTTCCGCGATTTGCTTGGTTTCGGCTATTCGCTAGGTGGCACGTAGCCTTCGGCGGTATCGTGATCTTGGTTGTTGAGGTATTTATCCATCTCTTCCTGAAGGTACTTTCTGTCATCAGGATTCATCATGCTGAGCTGTTTTTCATTGATAAGCATAGTCTGCTGGCTTTGCCAGTCATTCCACGCTTGCTGGGAGACTGTTTCATAGATCTCTTGGCCTTTGACGCCGGGGTAAGGGGGCAAAGTAAGGCCTGGAAGCTCTTTGCCTAGCTTTTTGCAATTGACCATTCTGGCCATGGTTAAATCCTCAGTAATTATCGTTGTTTAAGGCATTTAGAAATTTCTTGATGGGTGCCGCAAGCCCGACCTCGTCCTTTCCGTTTGGGTGGTACCAATGCCAGCGGTCCGATTCCGCAATTCTACTGGATTTTTCCGTCGCCTTGAATTTAATCAATGAAATATCCAAATGGTAGTGGGAAAACGTATGCCTAAAGGGTTCTAACGTCTCAATACTATTTGGATCGTAGTTGGCCGCGTCAAAAAGTAATTGTGTTTCTTCATTCAGTTTCTCAGGCAGGCTAAAGAGTCCTCCCCAAATACCTGTTGCGGGTCTTTTTTCTAGCAGCACTTTGTTTGCATCGGTAATCAATACCATCAAGGTGATAGATTTAACCGGCAATGCTTTCTTGGGCTTTTTGCCCGGAATCTCTGCTAGCAGGTTTTTCTTTAATCCTAAGCAGGAGTCTTTTACAGGGCATTCACCGCAGGCCGGTGAACTGCGAACGCAAAGGGTTGCCCCTAAATCCATCATCGCTTGAGTGTAATCAGCGATGCGCTGATTAGGTAAGTAGGATTCGGCTACTTCCCACAATTGATTCTTTACCTTAGTCTGTTCAGGCCAGCCGTGGATGGCCTCGTGGCGAGTTAATACTCGCTTTACATTGCCATCAAGAATGGGGGCTGTGATATTCATTGCAAGTGCTGCAATAGCCCCGGCGGTTGAGCGACCGATGCCCGGAAGAGTTTCCAACTCTGCAACGCTCTGCGGAAATTCGCCATCAAATTCCTCGGAAACCATTATCGCTGCTTTGTGTAGGTTCCTGCCTCTGGCGTAGTAGCCAAGGCCGGTCCAAAGGTGTAGCACTTGGTCTAATTCAGCAGCGGCTAGATCTTTAACCGTGGGGAAGCGCTCGTTAAATTTTTCAAAATACGGGATCACCGTTGCAACTTGAGTTTGTTGCAACATAATCTCCGATAACCAAACTCGATAAGGTGTGCGGTTGCTTTGCCACGGCAGGTTCTTGCGGCCGTGTTGGTCGAACCACTCTAAAACACTGGCAGAAAAATGGGACATGTAAGCAGTTGAGAACCCGCTATCAATTCAGAATGTTTTGCAGCAAGCCGCGGGCAGCATCACGCAAATCTTCTGGTACTTGATCCGTAATGGTGTCTTGTATTTCATTGCGAAGGGCATTAGCACCGATGCGACCAAAAATTTCTCTTACCCGGGTGAAGTCTGGACGACAATATTGCCCAACTTCGGCGGCAAACGGTGCCGCGCATTGCACGGGCCATTCAACACCGTGATATAGAGGGTCAATGGGAATTGTTTGAAGCTCTGGCTCGCCCAATAAGGTGAACGCCAGTTGATAGTCGAAATCGCCATTGTCCAAATCAACGCCGCCCGTTCCGTCTAATTGGAAATTGTCCATTTTCAAATTAATCAGTTGATTATCGGCGATGCCATTGTCCAGCACTATAAAGCCGCCAAGCTGACTAAACTTCAACTGGTCAGGCCATTCCTGAATGCTACCGCCCGATGGGCTCAGTGCAGAAATAGTAGTGAAAATTTGCTTGATCACACCAATGTCGACTGAATTGTCTGAAATCGCGAACTGAGTAGAACCGTTTAAGGTGTTTAATAGGCTATCGGTACTGGCTGCGCTGGCGTTCAGCTCAGAGACAATGTTAAGTCTGCCGGTTACTGAATTGAAGCGCGATATTGAAGGAGCAAGATCGATAAGATCCAATTGTCTCACCGTAAATTGGGAAGTCATCGGGGCCTCAGGTGAGCGCCCGTCAATTCTGATTGTGCCGTTTATTGATCCGTCGAAAGCGGAGACCGGTTGAATTTCAATGTCCAACACGCTGTTCTCTATGTTGGTGTACACGTTGATGTTTTCAAACTGATAGTCACCGGCTCTAAGCGCATCAATAGAGATGCTGCCTATAAGGTTCGTACTGGCTAACAAATCAACCGGCAATGCTGTGTCATCAGTGCTGCTCGAAGCTGCGCCGGCTGCCGCTTGTGCTTCACCGATGGCACTGTTTGCCTCATCGCTAGATGCCAAAAATGGGCTTATATCTAGCGTGGTTGCACTCAGATTGTAGTTCACGTTCATTGGGGTGAACTGTGTTGCTAAGCTCACATCAATATTTCCATCCAATTGGTTTTCGCCGAGTTTTGCTGTCAGTGTAGGGACGGATATTTTTGATGCATCCCCATTGAATGTCAGTGCAAAATCTAGTCTCGGCAGAGAATTGTCAGTGTTATCAATTGCGTTGGTCTCGCCACTGGCTTCAGAAAACGCAGCAATAAATTCGTTGATGTCGAACGGGTTGGAGCGAATTTCGCCTGCAATATTCGGAGTGCCGTTGAGGTCATTCACAGTCAGCTGTCCTTGCAAGAACAACGGGGTAAGCGTGAAGTTGAACTCGCTAATTTCCACGATCCCTCGGTCTAAATCTGCATCAACTATGCTGCGGAAACTCATGGGTACGGGCTCGGCTAATCCGGTGCTATCACTGTAAGTGACGTAATCGAACTGTAAATTAAGTGGGAAGGGGATGCCTTCGATATTCAAGTTGCTACTGTCCAGATTAACGTTGTTGAGGCTAGAACGGCTGCCTGCCTGTTGGTCTTGTATATCGATGCTGGCATTTTCGATAGTGAGTTTCTCGAAAGTGGCTGATACCAGCCCGCTGTCAGAATCATTTGTTTCTGTAGATTCAACTTCAGTTGCTGAATCGTCAATTTGCCAGTGGCTATTGCCGTCGGCATCAATGGTGTAATTGACGTGAAAATCGTTACTGGTGAATTCTTGGATTAAAATCCTGCCTTGGGTCAAGGCAGAGGCGCTTACTTTTAAAGACACGGCAGATGTTGATGCAAGCTCTTGGGCATAAGCTGGGTTCTTTAATCTCACATCATTAAGGGTCAGTCCGAGATTTGGGAATAGTTCTAAGTCCAAATCTCCAGCAATAGTGAGTTCATAGCCCGTGTTAACAGCTACTGCATCTTCGATTGCAGCGCGGTATTGGTTGGTGTCGACTAAAACTAGGAGGGCTACGAAAAGTATGGCGACTAGAAGAGCGAGGCCACCAACGAATTTTAAGAGTGCTTTTAACATGGGCTGAATTTCTGTGAGTTTTTGAGTAGGAGCTGCAATTTAGAGCAGTTGCATGATTGTCTTACCGTCGCAGTATAAGACACAGTTTGCAGTAATTAGTTTAACGGAATCACAGGATTGTTGCACGATAAGCGCCCAACCGTGAGTTTCGCCATGAACTTAGTGGGAATAAGCCCTGCACTTGCTTTCAAACAAGTGACACGCACTCTATAATGCGGTCTTTTAAAGACGCTGAACTCTGTTCAGAATGTTTGGCACACAGGAAACCCAATGAGCGAACAATCCACGGGCACAGCTATACAAAGCCCTCGAAAAGCAAGCGTTGAGCGAAATACAAAAGAAACTCAAATCACTGCGTCCGTGAACCTTGATGGCAGCGGTGAGCTTGACGTAGAAACCGGGCTACCCTTCCTCGATCATATGCTTGATCAAATTGCTCGGCATGGCCTAATTGATCTGCAGATCAAGGCAGTTGGGGATTTAGAAATTGATGCTCACCATACGGTTGAGGATATTGGCATCACCCTTGGGCAGGCATTCAATCAGGCATTAGATAAAACAGGTATTCGTCGATACGGTCATGCTTATGTGCCTCTCGATGAAGCGCTGTCGCGGGTCGTCATCGATTTTTCAGGTCGGCCAGGTTTGGACTACCACGTGCAGTTTGTGAAAGGCACGGTGGGGAATTTTGACGTGGATTTGTTTCACGAATTTTTCCAAGGGTTTGTTAATCACGCGCTAGTTACGCTTCATATCGACAACCTTCGCGGAAAAAACGCTCACCATCAGATTGAAACTATCTTCAAAGCATTCGGTCGCGCTTTGCGTATGGCCATGGAAATAGATCCTCGATCTTCTACCTCAGTGCCGTCGACAAAAGGCGTGCTTTAAGCGAATTTAACGATGCAGTTTGGCGTTATTTAACCAGTTGAGAAGTCACCGCCTTGAATCTTGAATCAAATGCAGTTGCCGTCATCGATTACGGCATGGGTAATCTTCATTCTGTTGCAAAAGCGGTGGAGCACGTGGGGAAAGAGCTCGAGCTTGCCGGTGCGACACCTACACAAGTGACTGTGACTGCTGACGCCCAAGTCATAGCAGATGCAGATCGTGTAATTTTCCCAGGCGTAGGTGCAATTCGTGACTGCATGGCAGAAATTAAACGACTGAATGTGGGGAAAATTGTCGAAGATGCCATGAAGTCTAAGCCCGTGTTGGCTATCTGTGTTGGCATGCAAGCGTTAATGCAGAGCAGCGAAGAAAACGGTGGTGTAAGCTGCTTAGGGTTTATGGAAGGGGATGTGCGCTATTTCGGCGATGCTCATGTGGATGAAAAAGGGCATAAGCTAAAAGTGCCCCACATGGGATGGAATCAAGTTGAACAAACCTGCGCGCATCCATTATGGAAAGACATTCCCAATAGAAGCCGATTTTATTTTGTGCACAGTTACTATGTTCATGCAGACGGCCATACCAATGTGACAGGAGTCACTAATTACGGTGTTGAATTGGTTGCTACTTTAGCCGCCGATAATATTTTTGCTACTCAGTTTCACCCCGAAAAAAGTCAAGACGCTGGCCTCACATTGCTCAGAAATTTTTTGCAATGGGATGGTTCTAGCGCTTAGTAAACTCAAAAATCAGATTCAATCAGTGAGATAAAATCGTGTTAGTGATTCCAGCAATTGATTTAAAAGACGGTCAGTGTGTGCGCTTAAAACAAGGCCGCATGGAAGACTCCACTGTGTTTTCCGATGACCCAGTTAGTATGGCTGGCATATGGGCTGCCAAAGGTGCCCGCAGACTGCACATAGTAGACCTAAACGGGGCGTTTGCTGGCAGCCCAGTCAACGCGCAAATTGTCACCGACATTGTCAAAGAATATCCAGATTTACCCATCCAAATTGGCGGTGGAATTCGCTCGCTGGAAAATATTGAGTTTTATATAAATGCTGGCGTGAGCTATGTGATTATCGGTACCCAAGCGGTTAAAGAGCCTGAATTTGTGCGCGAGGCTTGCGCTGCTTATCCTGGGAAAATTATTGTGGGCATTGACGCAATGGATGGCATGGTTGCCACCGAAGGTTGGGCAGAGGTGTCCCAGGTGTTGGCGATTGATCTCGTGGAAAAATTTGCGACTTTTGGGGTGTCCGCGATTGTTTACACAGATATCGCGCGGGACGGAATGATGAAGGGTGTCAACATTGAAGCCACCCAAGAATTGGCGAATCATTCACCAATACCTGTCATCGCTTCAGGCGGGATTAGCAAATTGGCGGATATCGCGGCCATCCGAGAAGCGTCTGAGTCTGAATACGGTGCTGGCATCGTTGGTGTTATTACTGGCCGTGCCATTTACGAAGGCATGTTGGATTTATCAATGGCGCAGCAACTTTGTGATGAGTAGGCTTTAAAATGGGTTTGGCGAAGCGAATAATTCCTTGTCTGGATTGTGAAAACGGACGCGTCGTTAAGGGTGTTCAATTTTTAGATATTCGTGATGCAGGTGATCCTGTAGAAGTGTCTAAACGATACTGCGATGCAGGCGCAGATGAAATTACTTTTTTAGATATCACTGCCAGTCACGAGGGTCGCGAGACTACCGTAGAAACGGTGAGAGCCATTGCGAGTCAGGTTTTCATCCCTCTAACAGTTGGCGGAGGTATTCGAACTCTAGAAGACATTCGCACTATGTTAAACGCCGGTGCTGACAAAGTATCTATCAACACCGCCGCAGTTAAGAACCCAGAATTTGTTAGGCAGGCGGCCGAAAGGTTTGGCTCCCAATGTATTGTGGTGGCCGTGGATGCAAAACAGGTTTCCCAACAAGGGGAAGAAGAGCGCTGGGAAATCTTCACCCACGGTGGACGTAATGCCACGGGCATCGACGTTATCGAATGGGTGACCCGTATGGTGGATTATGGCGCCGGTGAAATATTGCTCACCAGCATGGACCGAGACGGCACCAAAATTGGGTTCGATTTGGCGTTAAATAAGGCCGTGAGCAACTCGGTGCAAGTGCCAATCATAGCGTCAGGCGGTGTCGGAAATCTTCAGCATTTAGCAGACGGCGTATTATTAGGGGAAGCCGATGCTGTGCTCGCCGCAAGTATTTTTCACTTCGGCGAATACAGTGTGGGAGAAGCGAAACAGTTTATGGCTGCTGAAGGCATAGAAGTCAGGCTTTAATGCTATGTTGCAAAAATCGGTGCAGTAACTTGGCGCCGGTAAAGACGCCATTTACTAAGCTAGCCTGAAATCCTAATCGTTTGCTTGGGCAAAATTACCGCTCGCTGTGGGTGTGCGAGCAGGCTTAAATACGTTGATGCCTTTTAGCACATTGAGTGCTTCGTTAAGCGGGTAGTCGCTCACTAGGACTTCCTCGGCAGACAACAGCGCTTCTGTCATTTCTTCGGTGTTGTCTGAGCCATCTTCATTGCCGTTGCCTAAGTGTCCATCTAAATCAGCTTCTCGATACTGGGCGATATTACTGGAACGGCGAGTTACAAAGGCTTCATCGACAATGATATCTGGCTCAATTCCCTGCGCCTGAATTGATCTTCCAGATGGAGTGAAGTACAGCGATGTGGTTAGTTTGATAGCCCTTTCTTCGCTCAGTGGAAGAATGGTTTGAACTGACCCTTTGCCAAAACTTTTAGTGCCCATGATGATAGCGCGGCCGTGATCTTGCAACGCGCCGGCAACGATTTCTGATGCCGATGCCGAGCCGTTGTTAATGAGAACCACTAATGGAATGTCGCCGGCTACGGTGGCTCTTGTTGCATTAAAATCCATGCCCGTATTTTCCATTCGCCCTTCAGTGTAAACGATCCGGCCTTGGCTGATAAACGCATCCACAACCCCAACCGAAGCCTGCAAGACGCCGCCGGGATTATTTCGTAGATCTAGAACCATGCCCTTTAGTTCATCGTTCTCTTCGAGAAGCTCGGCGATCTCTTCTTGAACTTCGTTGCCAGTATTGGCTCGAAATTGAGGAATACGAAGATAAGCATAGCCCGGTGCAATGAGCCGGCTGCGAACGCTGGCAATGGTGATTATTTCACGCACTATAGTGAGATCAAAAGTTTGCTCACCTTCACGGGCAATCGTTAAAGTCACTTCTGTGCCGGGTGCGCCACGCATCATTTCTGCTGCCTCATCGGGCAGTAATTCACGCAGTGGACGATTGTTAATCCGAGTGATGAGATCTCCGGCTTTCATGCCAGCGCGATCAGCAGGTGAATCATCAATCGGGCTAATTACTTTGATGTAACCATCTTCTCGCCCAACTTCAATGCCTAGGCCGCCAAACTCGCCTGTGGTGTTTTCCTGTAACACTTCATAATCTTTGCCCGCGAGATAGGATGAGTGAGGATCTAACCCGGAAAGCATGCCTTTGATAGCATTTTCTAGCAGCGTTTGGTCATCGATTTCTTCTACGTAAGACGCTCGTATTCTGTCCAGCGCTTGGGTAAACATGCGCACTTCTTCCAATGGCAGTGGTAGGGGGGGCTGCTGTGCTTGGGAAGGCATAGCTAAACAAAAGCTGGTGAGCAGCGTCGCTGTTAATGAAAGACGTGTGAGTCGCGATGGAGCTTGCAAGCGGGAATACATAAATCGTTCCTGAGAGCCGAATGCTGTTCAGGCGCATTCCGGCTAGTAAATTAAATTGATAGTAGTAATACGAATAGGCTTATAGTTTCAGTTTACTGGCTATTTGGCAAACTGCAAAACTTAAGGGTATCGCCATTTAATTGAGGCTTTTTCTGAGTTTCACCGCCAACGTTGCCGTCGGTATAACGATTTAGACAGAGCGAGCCATGTGAGGGCAGGGTCCGGTGCTCAGCGACCTAGATTTAACCACGTAACAGGATCCTGTGGCTGCCCTCGGTGACGGATTTCAAAATAGAGTCCTGCCTCACCGCTGCTGGGCAGGGTGCCTGATGTTGCCAACACGTCTCCGCTGTCAACCCAGTCTCCAGCGCTGGCAGAAAGGGCCTCGTTGTTTCCGTATAAACTCATGTAGCCGTCACCGTGATCAACGATTAGCAACAAGCCAGAACCGCGAAGCCAATCGGAAAAGACCACTTGTCCCGGATGAATGGCTGTCACCGCAGTGCCTGTTTCCACTTGCCAGATGATGCCCTGCCTTTGCAGACTGCCATCTCCATAGGTTTGCCCAAAGCCGCTGCGTATGCTTCCGTCTATGGGAGGAGGCAGCTGCCCTTTGCTTTCGCGGATAGGGGGTACATCGGCAAATGAGCTTACGCCTTCCATGGCGATGCGGATTTGCTCCACCAATTGCTGTAGCTCTGCTTGGTTGGCTTCGAGTTCGTTCAACTCCTGATCTTTTGCTGCGATGCTTGTGCGCAGAGATTTCAGGATGTTTTGTTTCTGACTACGTGCCGATTCTAAGTCAGCCATCTGCCCAAGCAAAATAGCATCCTGTTGGTTCATAGTTTCTAGTTTCTCAGCAACTACAATCTCGGCTTCTTCAATTTGAGTGAGAGTGGCTTCAAATTGGGCAATTTTCTGAAGTTGGAACTGTGAGAGTTTTTCAGTGTAGCGGAGAGTGCGCTGAAAACTGTTTATACTTTGGGTGCCGAAAACGTTTTGAAGAAAACCAGATTCTCCGCGCCTATAAGCCGCTCGCAGTAATTGACTAATCACGGCTTCTTGTTCAGCTTTTTGAACTTCAAGTTGGGCAGATTGCTGTTCCAGTTTAGCTAGTTCTTCACCGATACTTTTAACTTCAACTCTTGTGTTGGTGGTCAGAGCGCTAAGGCGCGCCAGTTTCAAATCCGCCTCACGAAGGGCTTGTTCCTCGCGACTTTGGTTCTCGCTCGCTTCCCCCAACCAAGATCTAATGTCTTCGATTGCAGTGGCCACAGCTTCTAAATCTCGCTGTGCTTGTTCTCCTTGCTGAGAAGATTGGCCATGGCCAGTAGAGATTCCAAAGTTGCCTGTAAAGATTGCTACGAGCAGCATTAAAGCAGGTGTTCGCGTTATCAAAACATGTCTTACATAACTAAGAAGTGACACAAGGCGCCTATGAGTTGCTCTTTCTGACAAGTACATGGCCTGTCATTTCAGCAGGGACTTCAAGCCCTAAAAGGGTTAGTAAAGTAGGCGCAATGTCACTCAAACTGCCGGACTGGGTAAACTCAAAACCGCTATTGCCCACATACACTAAAGGGACAGGGCCGGCGGTGTGAGAGGTCAGAGGCTGGTTGGTGTCCGAATCTAACATTTGTTCCACATTGCCGTGGTCAGCGGTGATCAGTAGCTCGCCGTCATTGGCTAAGATCGCCTGTACGATAGGCCCCAAGCATTTATCTACGGCTTCCACAGCTTTAACAGACGCGTCAAAGTCTCCGGTATGGCCAACCATATCGCCGTTGGCATAGTTGCAGATTATTGCGTCGTATTCGCGTGAATCTATTGCCGCCACTAGTTTGTCCGTGACTTCAAATGCGGACATTTCGGGTTTGAGGTCGTAGGTCTTTACCTGTGGAGAGGGGATCAGTTCTCTGTCTTCGTTGGCAAAAGCTTCTTCTCTGCCTCCGTTGAAAAAGAAAGTGACATGGGCGTATTTCTCGGTTTCGGCGATACGAAGCTGGGTCTTACCGGTGTTTGCTAGGTGTTCTCCGAGCACATTTTCAAGTGCAATAGGAGGAAAGGCAACGGCAGTGTCGATGTCCGCGGCATATTCAGTAAGGGAGATGAACTCACCCAGCATTGGCCTACTGGTGCGACTAAAACCCTCAAAGCTGTCGTCGACGAAAGCGCGACTAATTTCCCGCGCTCGGTCGGCCCGAAAATTCATGAAAAATACCACATCCCCGTCGTCTATCACCGTGGCCTTGCCGCTGCTGTCGAGAATAGCTGTGGCCTGCACGAATTCATCATCTTCGCCCCGCTGGTAAGCAGCTTCTAGGGCTTCGCTTACGTTGTGATAGGTAAATTTGGCAGTACCCTCTGTCAAAAGATCGTATGCAGGTTGTACCCGATCCCAGCGATTGTCTCGGTCCATAGCGAAGAAGCGACCGCAAAAAGAGGCGACTCGACCCCGCCCTGAAGATCGAAGCAGGGCATCTGTCTTTTCCAAAGAAGAAAGAGCGCTGCGAGGTGCGGTGTCCCTGCCGTCTAAGAAGGCGTGCACAAAAATTTGTTTTGCGTCTCGAGCAATGGCCATTTCCACCATAGCGTCAATTTGGTCGGAATGGCTGTGTATACCTCCGGGGGAGAGTAAGCCCATAATGTGGACAGCTGTTTCATTCTCCAGACTCTTGCGAATGCCGCCGAGTAACACGGGGTTAGTATAAAACGTGCCTTCTTCAATAGCCTTGTCGATACGAGTCAGGCTTTGATAGACGACGCGCCCAGCACCCAAATTCATGTGACCCACTTCAGAATTGCCCATTTGCCCAGCGGGGAGACCCACTGATTTTCCTGATGTGTCGATTAGCGTGTGAGGGCGGTCTTGCCAGAGCGCGTCCCAATTAGGGCTGTTGGCTGCGTGAATGGCGTTGCTCGCCGTGTCTTCCCGATAGCCCCAGCCATCGAGTATCAATAGTAGTGCGGTTTTTTTAGTGGCCATGAAGGGATCTGAATTTCCGGTGTTAGTGAGAGTCAATAATTGCCAATATTATCCTTCAAAGGATGATCCAAGGCGAGGGAATAACGATGAGCGACTTCTTTAGAGGGGGCGGTCCGTGTATACTCTCGGCCTTTTGCGATATTGGTGCTGAGCGCCTCCAAATACAGCTAAATTTACTATGGCTCAATTTATTGAATTTCTGGGTAATCACCCTATTTTGGCATTCGCCTGGCTATTCGTAGCCACGGGGATCGTCTTCTACCATCAGCGGACCGGTTCTAAGTCCGTTAGTCCTCAGGGTGCAGTAACGCTGATCAATCGCAGTGATGCTGTGGTCGTGGATTTGCGTGACAAGAAAGAATTTGATGCGGGTCATATAGTCGATTCGGTAAATATCCCCTACGCAAAACTAACTCAGCGTTTGTCTGAGTTGAGCAAGCGGAAAGAGAAGCCTTTGATAGTTGTTTGCAAACTTGGACAGCAATCGGGCATGGCGGCCAAGCAAATTCAAGAGGCCGGTTTTGCAGATGTGCACAAGCTTTCCGGTGGAATTAGTGAGTGGCGAGCACAGTCTTTGCCATTGGTCGCGAAATAGGAGCCTAATTAAAAAGGTAAAATAGGCTCAAACGCTCTAACCCGGCTGCACTGTCAGTGGGTGCAAACTAACGAATCATCAGACCCTTAATTTACAACCCGTAAGAATATATACAGGAATCAACATGGCCGAGAATGAAGCAAACCAAGCAGCGGCCGCTGCACCCCAGAGCGATGACGCCCCAGCGGGACCTCAATTTGCCCTTCAGCGAATTTTTTTAAAGGATTCTTCATTTGAGTCTCCACGTAGCCCTTTAGTATTTCAGGCTCAGTGGAGCCCCAAAATTAATTTCGATATAAAAACCAAGAGCAGCAAGATTCAAGAAGGTGTCTTTGAAGTGGTTCTAATACTCACAGCAGAGGCCCAAATTGAAGAGCAGGCGGCCTTTTTAGTGGAGGTGCATCAAGCTGGCATCTTTACCGCAAAAGACTTTGATAATCAGCAGCTTGAGCAATTGTTGGCTACAGTTTGCCCTAATATATTGTTTCCTTATGCTCGCGAAGCTGTAGATAGTCTAGTGATCAAAGGGAGTTTTCCAGCATTAATGCTAGCGCCGATCAACTTCGATGCGTTGTACGCTCAGCAAAAGCAAGCTGAAGCCCAACAAGCGACCGAAGGTGATGCCTCAGTTGCTCCGGCTTCTGAGACCACTCAATAAGTTAGTAAGATGCCATTGCGTCTACTAAGGCTCATTTCTTAACGAAATGGGCCAATGGCGTGTGAACGGCGTGTTCGGATTTAAACCCCTGATTCGAAGCCAAGCTGACGCCATGCCTCGAAAACAAGCACGGCGGTGGCGTTTGACAGGTTGAGACTGCGGCTGTCGGGAAGCATAGGGATTCTGATAAGATTCTGGGCCCCCAGTTCATGACGTATTTCCTCAGGTAATCCCCTAGTTTCTGGGCCAAAGACCAGAAAATCGTTTTTCGAATAACGTATATCGCTGTAGTTGTTCTCTCCTTTGGTGGAGATGCCAAAAAGTCGTGATTTGCCGTTATTTTCTTTGAATTCCTGCCAATTTTCATAAATTTTCAGGCCAGCGAATTCATGATAGTCTAATCCCGCTCTGCGCATTCGTTTGTCATTAAGCTCGAAACCCAGCGGTTTAATCAAATGCAGGGTTGATCCAGTATTTGCTGCCAATCGGATAATATTTCCAGTGTTTGGGGGTATTTCCGGTTCAAAAAGCACAATATTGATCAAAATTTAACCACTCCTAAATTGGGGTAAATCGTAGTTTAGGGCTTACTAATTATTCAAAACGCGTTAGGTTAGATTGCCTGATTATTTGAATTATTCCCAGTTTTACCCATTGAAACCCTTGTATTACGGGCGTTTCGAGACATTTGTAGGTAACTTACCCTAGTTTATCCCTAAACGCTCCCCCTTTTGTTTTAGAATTTAACCACTTAGACGATAATCCTTAAGGGCATGTCTTAAGTTTGCGGGGTCACCCCTGCGTTTTTTAGACGAAAGGGCGGAATCTTTTCTTCGTCTTTTGACTTTTAGCAAACCTAGGCGATCAATGCAGATGCTTGATTTTTTCAAGAAAAAGACAAAATCGACCGGCCGAGTTGGGTTGATGATCCAGGCTGATCAGCTGGTGCTAGCCCACGTGGAGCAACGGGGTGGTGCGCCTTATTTGCTTAACTGCGAGAGAATTGAATTGGCGTCAATCAAGGATGCGCCCGATGCCTTGGAAAAAGTTGTCAAAGACCTTGATCTCGAGGGTACACAGTGTAGCTATGTGCTAAACCCTAAAGACTATCACCTTCATTTGGTGGAAGCTCCAAATGTTGAGCCTGACGAATTAAGGTCTGCGGTTCGTTGGAAAATCAAGGATCTCCTTGATATGAAGATTGATGACGCCGCAATTGATGTGTTTCAAGTGCCAGATGATGCCTATCGTGGTCGCGATATGGTCTATGTGGTAGCGACGCTTCGATCAAAAATCAAGAGCATTGCAGATATGGTGACTGCGAGCGGCTTGGAGCTCGCTGTCGTCGACATCCCTGAGTTGGTGATGAAGAATATTTCGACATCTTTCATAGATGATGAGCATGGCGTGGCTTTTATGGACTTGCGTCGAACTGGCAGCACGATGAACATCAGTCGAGATGATGCTCTTTACCTGACCCGCAGAATAAACACCCAGCTGGACCCTGATGTGATGAAGGCCCACGATTGGGATAGGCTAAAGGACAGGCTAATCCTTGAAATACAGCGGTCTCTGGACTATTACGAAAGCCAGATGGGCAAGACACCAATTAATAAAATCATTATCGCACCCAGACAGCATGATTCAGTTGAAATGGCCCAAAGTTTAAATGAAATGCTCAATGGCGCGGTTAGTTTTATAGATTTGGCAGAACATATTGAGGGCGATGTTGAGCTTACTTCGGAATTGCAGCAGATATTTCTGCCTGCTATAGGTGCAACATTGCGAGGCGGTAAGCGCCAACAAAAACCTGAAGAACCAACTCCCGACTCGCAGGAAGCCGCCTGATGAAGCAGCAGGTTAATCTTTATCTCGCCGAATTCAGGGTCCAAAAAGACCCAGTGACTCCGTTGTTAATGGGGCAAGTTTTAGGCGCCGTAATTGTTACCATGATGGTGATGACACTGTTTGATGTATTCACCCGATGGCAATTAGAAGGTGAGTTGAACGACCTTCGAGCTGTATTAGCCGAAGAGACAACCAAAACAAGCCGTCTCGATGGACTTTTGGCGAGCCGTTCACAAAGCGACGATTTATCAACCCGGCTTTTGCAAGCAGAAGCCACATTGAGTTCAAGCCGACAAATTGCAGAATTTCTGAGTGAAACGAAACTCGGAAATGTGAGAGGTTTTTCTGAGTATTTCAAAGATCTGTCACGCGCAATGATACCAGGCGTGGCTCTGAGCCGATTTGTGTTCTCAGATGGAGGTGAAGGGGTGACCATTGCAGGAAAAGTTGCCGACTCAGCTCTTGTTCCATTGTATGTGAATAACGTTAATCAAGGTTCTAGCCCTCTGCGAAGCAGACGATTTAGCCCTCGGATTACTAGGGACGGGCGTCTTTACTCATTCGAATTGAGTAACGTCGATGAATGATCGAATTAAAATACTGTGGACACGATTCCTGAAAAATTTGGGCTCTCGTACTCGTGCCGAAAAACTGTTTCTGCTGTTTATTTCAATCGCGTTAATTGGAGTTATTTATCTTGGTAATGTCTCCGATCCGTTGAATGCAGACATCAGTAATTATGAGAACCAAATAAATAGCGTTACCGCCCAAATTGCGAATCAGCAGGCCAGCTATTCATCAAAGCTTGCAGAAAGTCAGCAAGACCCAGACAAATTTGCGAGCGATAGGTTGGATGCAATTAATCGCCAACAGCAAGCGCTGTTCGACGAAATTTCTAGTTTGGCTGGCAACCTCATTACGCCGAATCAAATGACAGCGATTTTGAGCAGTGTTTTGGGGCGGCAGTCGGGCCTTGAGCTGATCGATTTTAGGAACGAAGAAGCGAAACCGCTGCGAGTAAATATTGAGAGTGGGGAGGATTTAGTGGAAAGCAGTCTCGCCAGTCGGGCCGGGCAGGTTTATGAGCACGGCCTCACAATAGAATTTGAAGGCGATTTTTTTAACACTTTACGTTATTTAAGATTCCTTGAAGAAATCAGCGGTAGCTTTTTCTGGGATAGCGTTGAGTTTGATCAAACCGAATGGCCAAACGCAATTGTAACTTTGAAAATCCACACGTTAAGCACTGAAGAGGGTTTCATAGGTGTTTAATCGAGGACTTTTCCTGCTGGTAATATATGTCGGACTAACAACCGTTGACACGGTTTCGTTTGCAGATTCTGTTGATGGTGAAGAATTGGTAGATCCAACAATTCCATTAGCGGTACTCATCGATGAAGAAAGCGAGATTGATTTAACAGCATTGTTCCAGAATATAGTCCCAGAAAATTTTGATTTGAGTTTTACGAGAGCTAGTAACATTAACCCTATCGCAGTAATAAACAATATGAGAGTTACTGAGGGCGATATGATTGGTGGGGCGACGGTATTAAGAATTTCGCGATCTAGCGTGACGCTATTGATACAAGACGAAGAAAGAGAAATTGGCTTGTATGACACAAGTGTTAAACGTGCAGTATTGCCACAGTAAGTTTTGGAGAAATGTTTTGCTAATTAATTGCACCAGTCCGATACATCAAGTGTCCAAACCGATGGTAGCTGTGGTGTGTTTGGCTATGTCCGCTTGCTCGACCCGTCCTGGCAGTGTGCCAGATACTTCTATTATAGAAGGAATTCAGGAAAGTCTTGAAGTGGCGATTGTTCTTGATTCACCGCCAACTGATAGTCTTAGTGAGGAAGACACTGATCTGCTTGCAGAGTTAATTCCTTCTCTTTCTTTGGATGAAAGTTTGCTAGCGCCAGTGGAAGAGAGAATATCCATCAGCTCTCCAAATTTATCAGCAGATGTATTTTTTAATAGCTTGGTGGCTGACACAGAATTTGGCGTTGTTCTTAGTGAAGATGTTGAGGTTAACATTAATCTAAGTTTGCCTAATGTCACTATAGAAGAAGCTATGGATACCGTGGCTGATATTTACAATTTAGATATCGAGAGGCGAGGGAATATTTTTAGCGTTCGCCCGGGTGGACTAAGAACACGACAATTCACAATCGACTATTTACATGTACAACGCTTTGGTAGCTCAAGCATGCAAATTGCTAATGCCGGTGGTGGCCAACAAGGTGGCTTGGGTGGCGGCATCGGCGGCATCGGCGGTGGAGCAGGAGGTCTAGGTGGAGGAATTGGCGGAGGAATTGGCGGAGGAATCGGCGGAGGCGCTGGCGGTCTAGGCGGCTTAGGCGGCGTTGGCGGAGGACTAGGTGGGGGTGTAGGCGGCGGGCTCGGCGGTGGTGGACAAGGGACATCTGTTAACACTACTACAACAACTGATTTCTGGTCTGATTTGGAAACGGCAATTACCAACTTGCTCGGGATACAGGGTGAGAGTAATAACGGAGGCGGAGGCGGTGCGCTTGGGGGCTTAGGTGGTCTGGGCAGCTTAGGTGGCTTAGGTGGCGGTATTGGAGGCGGTGCCGGTGCGCGCAATCAGTCAACAGTAACTGAGGAAGGTAAAAG
>JBGCEK010000084.1:0-10887 GCA_045106275.1 Pseudohongiellaceae bacterium
AGCTGTATGCATATACAGTGTATTGATTAGTTCGCGTTACGCTCCAGCTTAAGCTACCTCTTCCATTAGTGGGCTTGCTGCGCGATTATCAGACTCACTGTCCATGGACTAATCAATCAACGATGTAGTCAATTAGTTAATCAACTGCGTAATCAATCAGACAATCGGTTAACGCAGGATCGGCCAGCCGAAACTATAAAAAAGAAGACTAATTATGAAAAATCGCTGTTGGTGGTGTGGAGATGACCCAATTTACGTTGCCTACCACGATGAAGAATGGGGCGTTCCTGTTCACGACGAAAGGCTTTTGTTTGAGTTTTTATGCCTTGAGGGACAGCAAGCCGGATTAAGCTGGATTACCGTATTAAAAAAACGGGATCATTACCGTAAGTGCTTCAAAAATTTTGAGATAAACAAGGTGGCTAAGCTAAGCGACCAAACCATCGAAAAACTTCTATTGGATACAGGCCTCATTCGAAACCGATTAAAACTTTATTCTATTCGAACAAACGCCCACGCATTTATTAAGGTTCAAGAAGAGTTTGGCAGTTTTGATACTTACATATGGGGGTTCGTTAACGGTAAGACCATAGATGGCAAGCGCAAAGATGCAGGGTCGGTTCCTGCCACCACTGACATCAGTGATGCAATGTCTAAAGACTTAAAGAAACGCGGATTTAAATTTATTGGCAGCACAATTTGCTATGCCTTTATGCAAGCTGCCGGATTAGTCAATGACCACACGAGTCATTGTTTTCGTTACAAAGAACTTAAATAATGACTCAGCGAAACCATGCAGAATAACTACTCTAAATAACTACCACCCAATCGGAGAAACTTATGATCGGCTATGTAACACTTGGCACCAACGACATGGAAAAATCAGCTCAATTTTATGATGCACTGCTTGCTGAACTAGGCGCTTCTAGATTTATGGAAATGGATACCTTTATCGCATGGGCGGTTAATCCTCAGGCACCTGCTCTATCCATCACTAAGCCCTTCGATGGCCAAGCTGCCACCGTTGGCAATGGCATCATGGTGGCATTGAATGCGGAGAATAAAGAACAGGTGGATAAAGTGTATGCCAAAGCCTTAGAGCTTGGGGGAACCTGCGAGGGGCCAACTGGGCTGCGTGGCGACAATTTTTATGCAGGTTACTTTCGTGACTTAGATGGAAACAAGCTCAACGTGTTCTGCATGAGCTAAATCAGAGTCGTGTTAAATCGGTTTTGCACTAAAAAGCCCAGTTTTAAGGACTGGGCTTTTTAGCATTCAAATTCAGTCACTTTCAATCAGAAAGCCCGTGATATAAAGGCCATTGCGAGCGGTGAATTACTGAGAATCTTCCTCTCGACTAAGCTGGGCATAGGCAATTGAATTCATCTCTTGAGCTCTATTGCCAAACACAACTTTATGAAGCGTGTCGGTAATAGTCTCTTGAAAATTCTCAATGTCCATATACGCAGCAACACTGCCTTCGGTGGGGTCCAGCGCCAGTTGTTTTAAATCGAAGCGGTGATCTTCTGTAATCATAATCACCGGCGTGGCTGCTCTAATCGGGCTGCGTTTCTCCTCGTCACGCATCCTAAACAGAAACTGATCTCGCCTTTTTTTATGACTGTTCCAACCGGTAACAACACAGGACAATCGATTCGTTAAAAACCCAAAGCCTCGATTGTACTGCCGAAGAGCCTCAATAGCGTTAGATTCATTATAGGTATTGATCGTGGTGTACAGTCCAGTTTGACCAATTAACATAGCGCACTCATCGATCAATGCGTTGTTTAAGTCATATAACAATATTACTGGCTTGTAATTCATTGCCCCTAAACTCCTTTGTGCTATTGTGACTTGAACATCACATTAGTGCTCAAGCCATCGCGAGTGGTTCGCGTGTTGTTAGCCGGTACGCTGCTGTCTTCATACCCAAAACTAATACCAAATAAAATTTTAGTATCATCGTCAATCCCAAAGGACTCGCGGACTAAGTCTGGGTAATTGCGCATGGTGCCCATAGGGCAGCTATGTAGCCCGAAGGCAACCATCGTCAGCATTAATGACTGAGCATACATGCCCACATCCAATGCCACGGTGGTGCCAAAATTCGGATTCATACCAAGAAAGGCGATATACGGCGCATCAAAAAACTCAAAGTTTCTAAGCACTGCGCGCATTCGCCCTTCCTTGTCTCCCCGCTCAATATTCATATTGGAATATAGCGCGACAGCACATTCCACTTGCCGCGTGCGGTACTCCCCCTCGAAATCCCCTCGATAAGGGTAGTCGGGGTTAGGCGTAACCCCAGCAGCCGTCATTTCAACCATCTTGTTTTTCAAGCGATCTTTAAGCTCGCCGGACGCAACATAAACTTTCCACGGCTGAACATTGCAGTTTGAGGGAGATTGATTCGCAATCTCGAAAATACGATTGAGAGTATCCTGGGGCACTTGTTTATCTAGATAACCTCGCACAGACCGGCGCTGATAAATCGCCTCAATCACACTAAGCTCTGGATCAGAGCTCGGGGCTAGAGATTCAACATTTTTTGTTTGCAAATCATTCATAGTAAATTTCTCTGACTAAACCCGCGAAGCCTGCGCTAACTTAATAAACGCCCACCATCTACATCAATCGTTGTTCCGGTAACAAATTTGTTTTGCATAACAAATAGAATCCCTTCGGCCACCTCTTCTGAAGTACCCGCACGCTTGATCAAATGGTTTGCTGTCATCGCACTCAGATTAGCCTGCTTTTGCTCACCCATAAAATCAAACATGGCAGTATTAACCGTGCCGGGTGACACCACATTCACGCGGATAGGCGCCATTTCAACCGCTAAGCATCGAACCATGTTTTCTACCGAAGCTCCAACACAGCTCAATGGGGATTGGCCTACCGCTATTTTTCGTGCGGGCGAGCCACTCACCAAAGTAATCGCTGCGTCTGCTGCCAAATAGGGAGCGCCGGTTCTAACTACTTTCCCATAACCCCAAAGCTTATCGTAGGCTGCTTTAAACTGCTCTTCAGTTTGCTCCAAAAAGGGTTTCAAGGTGCGCTCTCCACCCACCGCCGCCGAAACCAAATGGTCTATGGTTCCAACTTCTTTAAATATGGCTTCCAACTGCTCCGCATTGTGAGTATCAGCCTGGCGCACTTCAAAACTTCCGTTTGCCACCACTTTTGCGTTGTCAATATGCTCCTGAGAACGACCTGCAGCCCACACGTTCGCACCTGCTGCTGCCGCGGCTTGGGCTGCTGCCAAGCCTATGCCTGCGGTACCGCCAATAATAACAACATTTTTTCCTGCAAGATCTTGTCCAGCCATTGTAGTTTTTCTCCAGTTAACTTAATTCGAATATTCGACCCGGGTTCAAAATATTTTTTGGGTCCAATGCGGTTTTTAAATTTTTCATTAATCCTATTTCTGCCTCGCTTTTACTGTAAGACAAGAAGGGTTTTTTCATTATCCCGATACCATGCTCCGCTGATATCGCTCCTTTCAATTCTTGGATAAGTCCATAAATAACTTCATCAATGTCTAAGTGAAGGCGTTCTGTCTCAGGCCCTACGTTGATTACAATATGTACGTTACCATCGCCAATATGGCCAAACAATCCTAGCACTGCCTGGGGCCACTTAGCCCGCAGCCTTTTTTCAACTTCTTCACCAAAGTACCCCATATCACCCACGTTCATGCTCACATCATAGGTGTGCATAAATCCAACCCCAACAGACACTTCGGCGGCGGAATCACGCACGCTCCAGAGGCTCTTCATCTTAGCATCCGAGTCAGCGATGACTACTTCGTCTATAAATCCCGCGTCTGTTGCAGAGGCTAAGGAATCGAAAAACAACTCCGTGTCTTTTACCTCATCTGATCCCATACTTTCGATTAAGACATAGAACCCATGATCACTATCCAGCGGAACGTCCACACTGGAAATATGCTGATCTATCAATTGGTAGGAATTTTGCCAAATAACTTCAAAGGCACTTAAATTAGCACCCAGTTGTGACTGGCAGTGCACCAACAAATTGGCAACCTGAGCAAACTCATCAACGCTGCACAATGCCACCACTTGACTGCTTGGTTTCTGCGTGAGCTTAAGCACTGCTCGAGTAATCAGACCAAGAGTCCCTTCACTGCCAATGAATAGCTGCTTCAAATCATAGCCAGTATTATTTTTCCTTAATTTGTGAAGACCATCAATCACAGTTCCATCGGCTAAAACTGCCTCCAGGCCCACTACTAAGTCTCGAGTCATACCATAGCGAATCACCCTATTGCCACCTGCATTGGTCGACAGGTTGCCACCGATAGTGCAACTGCCACGGGCACCCAAATCCAATGGAAACAACAGGCCATTCGCTTCAGCCGTTTCTTGAATAGTTTGCAACGGCACCCCCGCTTCCACTGTCATGGTGCAGGTATAAGGGTCGATTTCTTCCACCGCGCGCATTCTTTCAAAACTGAGAGATATCTCACCCTCCAAAGGAGCAGCTGCAGAAACTAATCCTGTCATCCCACCCTGAGGGGCAATAGGCTGGCCTTCCCGGCAACAGGCCGCCATAATTTTAGACACTTCCGCGGTATTAGCGGGACGCAATAACAAGACTGGTGGCACTGCTCTTGCCCCCATCCAATCTTGATAGTTTTTAGGGTCAATGTCAGCGCTCTCACGGAAGCCGCTCGGACCAACAATTGCCTTTAATTCAGCCAAAAGGCCTGAACTTTCCATGAATGATTATGCCTATTATAGGGGCCTTAAAGAGACCAAATACTAGCACAAACAGAGGGACGGAATGGCAACTACAGCAGCAAAAGTGCTAAAGTGCCCCTCTGAGTTTTCCCATACCACGCCGAGGAGGTCTCGTGAAAAAAGCTCTATCTGTAGGAATTGCCCTACTCGCTCTAACAAGCTGCAGCAGCTGGGTTCAATTGACTGCCGAGGGAGAATCCGTCCTCCTACTGCCTGAATCCGGAGTCGCCTCCTGCACTCGAATTGGCGGCACACGCTCAAGCACTTTAAACAAAATTCTATTCACCGAAAGAAACAAACTGCGCTTAGAAGAAGAGTTAGCCACTCTAGCTCGCAACGAAGCGGGAAGTATGGGCGGAAATGCAATCTCCGTTGAATCTCCAATAAGCGATGGAACCCAGCGATTTGGTGTTTATCGCTGCTAGCAAATGAACCTATAGGGAACCCAGAGCGACTACACACTCATTCTTGGCTATTAGGTAGCGTGCAATCAGCAGCATTGAGCGTTTTAACCTAGTACATCATCCAATAATAAGAGCAAAAGAATGGAAAAGATTTTAATTTCTCTAAGTGACACTTTCGCCCAAATCCCAAATAAAGTCTTGGGGCTTCGCGGCGCGGTGCTCACCATTTTGCTCTTATTTACCCTAGTCATGGTCTACGGCATTTTCACCCGTACCGAACTAGACATGACGACAGATAGCTTTTTGGATCAATCTGATCCGGCCATCTCTGCTCTCAATGAATACCGCCGTCAGTTCGGCAGCGATGATTCGGTGTTTCTAGTGTACAGAGCCAAAGACGGGGATGTGTTTTCCAGAAGCTCTTTAACTGCCATTCAAAAGCTCACCAATGACCTGCGAAACTGGCAGTCGCTTGACCCAAGCGACTACCCAGAAGAAATCAACGGCATCCCCTTAGATTTTAATGAGCTAAATCATATTCGCCGAATTCAGTCCATCGCCAACGTACGCTATCAAGAGAATCAGGGTGATACGCTTCTCTCCAGCCGATTGGTCCCCGCTGAATTACCCAGTTCGGATGAAGGCTTGGCGGCAATAAAAGCCAATGCCCTTGCTCAAGACGATTATCTTCTCGCATTCTATTCCGCCGATGCTCGCTACGGCGCAATCATGATTCAAACGGATTTCGGCGCTCAGCCCATAGCAGACTACGAGCCCGCAGTGAATGCCGCAGAAATCTCGCTTGATGACAGCTTCGGCGCTTTTGATAGTTTTGATGACAACGGCGGCTTCGAACTGGAATTTGATGAGAACGCCGACATTCAGGAAGTGACCTTTGAACCTGTAGACATGCTGGGGTACACCAATTTTCATATCGTAAGCAAAGCACTTTATGAAAACTACGCCGATACGTTTGAATTCTTCCCAGTTGGCAATCCGCCAATGATGGAATTCATGATGCAGGTGTTAAATCAAATGATGGTGCTTGGCATTGTTATGGTGCTCATCTTTACCTTACTGCTGTGGATTTTGTTCCGTTCGTTCAGCGCCGTTCTCTGGCCGATGGTAACTATTGCCGCAAGCTTAGCCTGGACTTGGGGTATCACCGTATGGTTGGGTGTGACTGTGTCGCAAATGATCTCATTAACCGTACTGTTAGTTTTTGCAGTGGGCATCGCCGACTGTGTCCACGTGATGAGCGCCTATTTCACGTTTCGTCGAAGCGGCATAGAACATTATGAGGCCTTATCCAAGTCTTACGGCAAAACAGGTTTGGCAATCTTGGTAACCACACTAACAACAATGTGTGGTGTGCTGGCTCTGACCACGTCTGACCTGCTGCCGATCCAAGTGTTCGGCCTTATGTCGGCTTTCGGGGTAGTAATGGCTTTCTTTTTCACTATCGTTTTGCTGCCGATTTTGTTGGATTTGTGGCACCCGGGAGCACCTCAAGAAGGAGACCTCAGCTTAGCTGACAAAATAGGGAAGCGTTGGAGTGAGCTGTCTCCAAAAATGAAAGCGATCATTGGGCTAAGCTACACCGCTGCTGTGTATGGCTTGCTCGGTTTATTCGTTGGCACGTACATAGTGGTGATCACTTTTATCACTTACATAGTCGTTAATTGGCAGGCCCAAATTCTTGACCGTGTTCCAAGTATAGTGGCTCGGAGGCCCTGGCTAATTTTAGGAATTTTTGCGTCAGTGTTCGGCATTTGCGCCTATGGAACTAGCCAAGTTCGCATAGACACCAACATGACCGAACTGACTCGTGAAGACAGTGCGCTTAATCAAGCTTATGACATCGTCGACGACAACATGGCCGGTGCGCAATCCATGGTTATCATGGTAGATACCAAAACTACCGATGGGCTTGTGAATCCCCAATTATTGCAAGCGATTGACGACTTTCAAACGTTAATAGAGAGCCGTGATGCAGAACAAGTCTCTCGAACCAATTCTCTTGCAAACATTGTCAAAGACACCAATCAAATCATGAACGATGATGACCCCGAATTTTATCGGGTGCCAGAATCGGAACAAATGATTTCTCAGTTACTGTATTTGTTTAATAGCGCCAATCCCGAAGATAGACGCAGTCTAGTGTCGGACGATTACAGTCGTTCTCACATAACGTTGAATATCTACAACGCAGGTTCTTACCAATACCAATTGTTTTTCAATCAAATTTCTGCCGATATCGACACAGTATTCGGCCCCTTGGAACAACAATTCCCGGAGCTTGAAGTATACCTTACCGGCTCGATGGCCCTGCTTATGAGAATGGCTGATGAAGTAGCACAGTCTCAATTCGACAGCTTCGCCCTGGCCATCGCGGTAATCAGCGTCATCATGATACTGACCTTGGGTTCTCTTAAGGGTGGACTGATGGCAATGGTGCCCAACATAATTCCGGCACTATTGGGTTTTGGCCTGATGGGTTTATTGGGAATTTCTTTAGATACAGACACACTACTCATCGCTCCCCTAATTATCGGTATAGCAGTAGACGACACAATTCACTTCATGACTCACTATCGCATTGAACTCATCCGCACCGGCAGTGTCAGCGAGTCTTTGCGCAGCACCATTCTCGATGTAGGTCAGGCCGTTATGTTTACCACCATGGTGCTGGGCTTAGGGTTTGCGTTATTGAGCTTTTCCGATTATTTAGGCATGGCGAAAATGGGCTTCTTTGGCGCTGCTGCAATCTTCGTTGCTCTGCTGTGCGATCTATTTCTTATACCCGCGATGATTATGATTTTTAAACCTACTTTCGGCGTGAAAAATGCGGACACCCGAATTACTTTCATGGAGAGCCCAGCATGAATCTGTTATCGAAGACAGCGATGGCTATTGCCAGCACACTTTTCTTGACCGCTAATCTTTCTGCCCAATCTCTCAGCGGCATGAAAATCATGGAGAAAGTTGAGGACTTTCAGCGTGCCACATCCGATTCAGCGTTTAATCGAATGCAACTTTCAACCTGCAAATTCGGCATCAAAGACAGCAAAATCACCTGCGCTGAGCGTCCCCGAATTAAATCATTAGAATCGGTTGGAAAAAACTTTGGTGCCAATTTAAAAGACACCAAGACAGTGACCATTGTTTTAGAGCCCGCCTCAGAGCGAGGCATCGGTATGCTCAGCTACGCTTACGATGATAGTGATCAAGATAACGAAACTTGGTTATATTTATCTGCCTTAGGTCGCATCAAACGAATTGCCAGTGGAAACTCAGATGATGATTCCGAGCCTGCTTCAGTTTTTGGCTCTGAATTTACGACCGAAGATACTGACACGGGAAAACTAGAAGAATATGAAATTAACGTGATGGAAGAGACTGTTGAATCCGGACGAGATGTTTGGAAAATTGAAATGATTCCCAACCAAGAGCGCGCTCTAAAATCCCGCTATTCCAGAACAGTGGTCTACATTGATCAAGAACGCTATGTATCTCTGCGCACAGAAATGTACGATCAATACGGAAAAGAAATCAAACGATTACTTTCGTCTCGGGTCGAACAAGTGGACGGAGTCTGGATGGCCCGCTCCTTAACAATGATGAATCTGGTTAGCAATCGCTTATCAAACATGGCGATACTAGAAATTAATACGGGCATCAATGTTGAAGAAGAGTTTTTAACTCAACGGACTCTAAGCGATGTGGCATTCCGAGAAGCGGAGTTACAAAAACTGCGTGAGCAAGTTCAATAAAAAAACAATGCCAGTAAAGGTTATTCCCCTGCCACTTTTAAAGCCATTAACACTAAAAGACGCTGGTATTTATTGTTTTAGCTTTGTTCTGGCCACCTCCGCACTCGCCCAAGAAGAGGATCCTCTTGTTCTTGATGAAGATCTAAGTTTTGACGGAGATTTTGCATTTGATGATGACCTTTTTGGTGGCGATTTTGCTTTTGAAGAGTCAGATAACGAATCCTCATGGTTAGACAATTTCACGGTTCGCCTAAGCCAGCAACTGTACGGGCAAGTGAACAATCATTCGGTTGAACCCTTTCCTGGCTTTCGATTTCCTAGAGAGGCGGAACTGGAAAACAACCGCCTCGGGATAAATATACGCTACCAAAATCCTTTTGCTCCCGGCTGGCTTTTACAGGCCAGCGCTCAGACCCGTGTCTATTTAAAAAATGACTATCAATACGAAGCCAATGGCGATCACTTAGAGCAAGAAACTCGAATCAACGAGCTTTTTGTTCAACGCAGCTTTGGCAAGCACAGCCTAAAACTGGGCAGACAAACGATTGTTTGGGGTGAGACTTTGGGCAATTCGGTGTTGGATATTATCAATACCAGTGAATTCCGCGACTTCAGCATCATCGACATCGAAGATGCACGCCGAAATCAATTTATGCTGGCATGGGATTACTTTGGCGAAGAAAGCAGCGTCTCGAGCTTCGTGAATTTGTTTCCCGAATTCAATCCGGCGCCAGTACGTGGCAGTCCGTTTTTTTTCGAACCAGAATTTAACTTAACCGACTATCGAAGAGAAGGTGCTTTCTTGGTTGAGGTGGGCAGCCAATGGCGCAAGTCATTTGAAGGCAGTGACATAGCAATCATGGGGGCTTACCTCTTCGAAAACCAGCTTCGGTTTGAAGATCCCATAAATGGAATAGGCAATGCGCTAGCAGAAAAGAACGATTTTTTGCTGCTGGGATTTAGCGCGAATCGCGCTATAGGCAAACTACTCTTGAACTTTGACTTTGCCTACAGTCATGGGGTTACCGCGGACAATTTCAATTTACCCGGCACCAACAACGCAGGCCAAGCTGTAAACCTAAAAAAAGATCAGCTAGGCACTTCTTTCGGTTTTGAATACGCTATTTCCAATGACCAGAACGTAACCTTGGGCATTCAAGCACAGCGATTGCTAGACGAAGAAGAAGGGCTGCAGCCGGGTCAAACCCTAGTCAACGATGGTGTTTTTGGGAGCTGGCTGGTTCGCTATAGCAACACCATGCGCAATGGCGATCTAGTATTGTCAGCTACCTTTCAAGGTGATTTGAATGCAGAATCTCTGCTGGCGTTAGTGGGTTTAGATTTTACCCTGAATGATAATTGGGCAATTAGTGCGCAGTTGATAAGCATATCCGCAGCGGAGGGTTCCCCGCTGCTGTTTTTCAATGAAGACTTAAGAATCGGCTCGACTGTTTCTTATTCTTTTTAGAAGCTAGTGTTCAGTAGATTAATTAAAACTTAATTGGCCGATTAAACACTTCTTCGTCAAATTCATCTTCCCAATTGGCCACTGCTGTGGAAACAGACAGGTCTCCACCAATGTTAACCGCTGTTCTCAGCATGTCTAAGGGTCGATCAAAAGGAAAGATAAAACCAATCACCACGGCTATTTGCTCTGGCGTCATTCCCACAGTCCCCATCACGGCAGCCATTAGAAACAACGAAGCTCCTGGCACTGCGGCTGTGCCGACTGATACCAATGTGGTTGAACCTGCCACCAACACGTAGTCACCAAGACTCAAGTCTATGCCAAAGGCTTGAGCGGCAAACACTGAAACAATGCCCACATAAAGTGCAGTGCCGTCCATGTTAATAGTCGCGCCCAATGGCAAGACTGTTGAGGCAACAACAGGTTTGATACCAAGGTTTTCTTCAGCAACTGACATGGATACCGGCAACGTTGCCGAA
>JBGCEK010000085.1:0-8127 GCA_045106275.1 Pseudohongiellaceae bacterium
CTACAGCAGGTTAGAAACCCGCTAAAACAAACAACACCCAAATAATGCTCAAAATTAACAACTACTAGATTTTGGTTCTACTTCACCCTAATGGACTCCGTAAAACCTAAGCTTAAATTTATAAATAAATTAACGCAGTTGTTCACCTTGAAAGACTTCTTCGTCACCAGAAAATCCGGCAATCCCGAAGCTAAGTTTAATTGATATCAAACCTTCCTCAGCAAGCACCCACCTCTATTA
Organism: Pseudohongiellaceae bacterium; assembly: GCA_045106275.1. Taxonomy (GTDB): domain Bacteria; phylum Pseudomonadota; class Gammaproteobacteria; order Pseudomonadales; family Pseudohongiellaceae; genus UBA9145. Next base: position 241 of record JBGCEK010000085.1, read on the forward strand.
CTTGATTCGAATTTTTAAAGAACTTTGCCCGGAGCCATCGACTCAGGGAGGGCGTATTATACGTATCTAAAGACCGCTGGCAAGGGCTATTCGCAGATTGTTTTAGATTATTTGCTTCCCTCATTTTCAAGCCTGTCGACATTAAAATTGTAAGCCAGCATGCCCTGCTCTAAAGCCTCGGTAATTGCAGTGTATTCGTCTGTGTCAAGCTCTGGTTAGACGCAATTTATCGAACACTCGATAGCCCAAAAGAACTGCTAAAAGCGCTCCGTAAATTACTGCCTCCCCGATATCCAGACGCAAAATCCACAATAAATGGATCACCGCTAGCACTCCAGCTACATAAACCAGCTGGTGTAAACGCTTCCAATTACGCCCAAGCCGTCTCACCATAGCCTTTGGCGATGTCACCGCTAGCGCAAAAAGAATCACATAGGCTGCAAAGCCAATGGTAATATAAGGCCGCTCAGCTATCTCAACAAAGACATCTGCCCACCTAAACTGCAGCAAAAACGTAAGCCACACAATCAGATGTAGCGTGGCATAGAAAAATGAAAAAAGACCGATCATCCGGCGCTGCCTAATGAACTCTATCTGCTTGGCAATACGCGACATTGGCGTCATCGCCAGAGATATCAACAAAAACCTCAATGCCCACTCGCCTGTTTCTAGCGACAGCTCCTTCGCTGGATCCGGACCCAAGTCACCATAGACTATGCGATAGACCAGCGCCGCAAAGGGCACTAAGGCCAACATAAAAACAGTGGGCTTGATAATTTTTTTCATGGAAGAAAACCGATGGGGATTAGCCGACAGAAGCGCTATGCGCCCTGCCGGCAACTGAATTGAGTTAGCTAGATAGCTACCGCCACCCAGGCATTGCTAGCAGTGCCTCGCATTGAATACGATACCGCTAGACACTGAGTTAGTAGTTCTTGGCGAGATCCATACCAGAGTACAGTGATGCTACCTGTTCGCCATAGCCATTAAAAAGCTGTGTATCAGTGTATTGGCGGCTAAACAAAGTCTGAGGCAAACGCCGCTCTTTGTCTTGACGCCAGCGCGGATGGTGCACCTCGGGATTAACGTTAGCGTAGAACCCGTATTCACTGGCCTGAAGATCGTTCCAAGTAGTGTTAGGCATGGTTTCACGAAAATTGATTTTGACAATAGACTTAATACTCTTAAACCCGTATTTCCACGGCACAACCAAACGCATCGGAGCGCCGTTCTGAGCGGGCAAGTAATCGCCGTATAAACCCACAGCCATAAACGCAAGCGGGTTCATTGCCTCATCTATCCTTAAACCTTCTCTATAAGGCCAATCAACAATAGCGAAGCGCGAGCGCACCCCAGGCATTGCATCTCGGTCGATGATGGTCTCAAATTCGACAAACTTGGCTTTCGACGTAGGCTCAAACTGTTTAATAAGATCAGCCAATGAAAAACCAATCCAAGGAATAACCATGGACCACGCCTCTACACAGCGCAGACGATAAATCCGCTCTTCCAATGCCGTTGGCTTCAATACGTCCTCTAAATTATATTTACCTGGCTTGGCCACCTCACCGGTTATCTCAACTGTCCACGGATCCACTTTAAACTCACCCGAGTTTGATGATGGGTCCGACTTATCCATGCCGAATTCATAAAAGTTGTTGTAGCGAGTCACGTCCTTATAGGGCGTCAATGCTTCAGGTGTGTAATAAGGCGCTGAATTAGGAGCCGGCTTGATATCGGCGAATTTCTCAGCCCACCAAGGAGCGGGAGCGGAACGGCTTATTCCCGCTGGGGCGCGCGCTTTAAGACCTGCTCCATTTTGGGCGTTAGCAATGGAAGGCAACGCCGAACCCATCGCTGCCCCGAGCATCAATTTCGAGCCATCGGCCATAAATTGGCGGCGATTACGATAAACGCTTTCTGGTGTGATTTCCGAAGGCTTTATATCAGCTGGCTTTTTTATCAACATACTAGTTTATCCATTGGTTAAGTTATTTCTTAAATTGTCTTACGAAGGCATTGAGCGCTTCCTAACAACTAAGACAGGCAACAAGAACACTTTCTTTCTAATTACTTACCTAGCGACACAATTGATTTAGCTTTTTTGAATTTTCTTTCACGATAGCCGAAAAAAATTCAGTGTTAGCCTAAGGCCCTACTTCATTGTGCCTTTTGAACTGGCATCAGCATCAGCATCTCCAGACTCTTTGGGCGATTTTGCGTTGTCTGTCGCTTGAGTCTTTGTAGGTGCTTTCGCCTTAGCTCGCGGTTTCGCTTTCGCTGCCGCACCCGCCTTAGTACGCTTTTTGGGCGGCGCTTGGATTGCTTCGGCGACCTCATCTGATTCGGCCGCCGGTGGCGTAGATGGCGTTCTGCGCCCTTTATACAACCACATCAATGGCCCTGAACATCCATAGACCACCGCCATCAACAACAGCATTTCATGAGGACTCTGAGCCACCAACACCAACAGAACCACTGCGAAAATAAACACCATGAAAGGCACGGTGCCTTTAAAATTGAGTTCTTTAAAACTGAAGTATTTGTAGTTGGAAATCATCAACAAACCGGTAAACACGGTAAGTATTGCCGCAAGATAGGCTATAAGTGGCGTCACTTCTAGCCCATAACGATGAGCAACCCACGGCACGAAACTAACGATGCCAGCACCCAGAGGGCTTTGAAGGCCAACGAAAAAGCGTTTATCCACAGTTCCAAGCTGGACATTAAAACGGGCCAACCTTATGGCAGCACAGGAGACATAAATAAAACTAGCGGCCCACCCCAAGCGGTCTAGCGGCCCAAAACCCCAACTGAACATGACAATTGCTGGCGCGACGCCAAAAGAGACCATGTCAGAAATACTGTCGAACTGGGCCCCAAAGGCACTTTGAGTATTGGTGAGTCTGGCAATGCGGCCGTCAAGCCCGTCTAGGATACCCGCGATAAAAATAGCCCACCCAGCTTCATTAAAATCACCAGACATACCAGCAATGATGGCGTAGAAGCCCGCAAACAAAGCGCATAGTGTCAGCAGATTGGGCAGCAAATAGATGCCTCTACGACGAATTGTGCGCCCCCCTTCAGAGACAATTTCCTCGTGCTCATCAATCGGGAGGATGCTATCTGATTCTTGTTCTAAATCGCTCTCTCTTTCTGACATCGCTACGCATACCGCTCTGACTATGGTTGAAACCGGATTATAGCGCTCAAAACCCTGCTAATCCTGCTGTTTTTTCAGGAATATTGCACCTTTCGTCGCACATGCTATATTATCGCGCCTCTCAAATCGTCACCCATAACTTAGACTGCTTCGCTCTTATCAATCGCAGCCGTCTTTAATGAACAGACAAAATTACAATCTCGGAGCTTTTCCATGAATTATTTCAATACGCTACCTCTCAGGCTGCAACTCGAGCAACTCGGCAAATGCCGCTTTATGGATCGCAGTGAGTTTGAAAATGGCGTAGATAAACTCAAAGGCAAAAAAGTCGTTATCATTGGCTGTGGCGCACAGGGCTTAAATCAAGGCCTGAACATGCGAGACAGCGGCTTGGATGTGTCCTACACACTGCGCGACGCAGCGATCGCTGAGAAGCGAGTTTCATGGAAAAACGCCACTGAAAACGGCTTCACTGTAGGCACTTACGAAGAACTGATCCCAAGCGCAGACCTAGTGCTAAATCTAACTCCGGATAAACAACACAGCGCAGTTGTGGCTCAGGTTATGCCTCTAATGAAGCAAGGCGCTTGCCTCGCCTACTCCCACGGATTCAATATCGTAGAGGAAGGTATGCAAATCCGCGACGACCTTACTGTTGTTATGGTGGCACCGAAGAGTCCTGGCTCTGAAGTACGCGAAGAATACAAGCGCGGCTTTGGTGTCCCTACATTGATCGCCGTACATGCTGAAAACGACCCGAATGGCGACGGCATGGAAATCGCAAAAGCCTACGCTGCTGGCACAGGCGGCCACAGAGCGGGTGTCTTAGAATCCTCTTTCATCGCCGAAGTAAAATCCGACCTTATGGGCGAACAAACCATTCTTTGTGGCATGCTGCAAACTGGCTCAATCCTCTGCTACGACAAAATGGTAGAAAAAGGTATTGACCCCGCTTACGCATCAAAGCTAATCCAACACGGCTGGGAAGTTATCGCTGAAGGTTTAAAGCACGGCGGCATTACCAACATGATGGATCGCTTATCCAACCCGGCCAAACTTGCCGCCAATGAGCTGTCTGAAGAGCTAAAAGAAATAATGGAACCGTTGTTTCAAAAGCATATGGACGACATCATCATCGGCAATTTCTCTTCGGGCATGATGGATGATTGGGCCAATGACGATGACAAACTATTAACATGGCGCGAAGCAACAACCGAGTCCGCATTCGAAAAATCTGTTGCTGGCGACATGGACATTCCTGAACAGGAATACTATGAAAACGGAATCATCATGGTTGCCATGGTTAAAGCTGGTGTCGAGCTAGCGTTTGAAACAATGACCGCAAGCGGCATTATTGAAGAGTCAGCGTACTATGAATCTCTGCATGAAGTTCCTTTGATTGCCAACCTAATTGGCCGCAAAAAGCTGTATGAGATGAACAAAGTTATCTCTGATACGGCTGAATACGGTTGTTACCTGTTCTCACACGAATGCGTACCATTGTTGGCGGACTTTATGGCAACTATTGACACCGATGTCATAGGCAAAGGGTTACAACTTGCAGATGATGGAGTAGACAACGCTGATTTGATTCCAGTGAACGATGCTATTCGATCTCATCCAATCGAAGTTGTTGGAAAACGCCTTCGCAGCTACATGACAGCAATGAAGAAAGTGATTTAATTTTCACACGAAAGCAAAAGAAATAAAAAAGGCCCGAAGGGCCTTTTTTATTGGCTCAGGATTAATCAGAGGTTTGATTTTAGTGCCAAAGGAATGTGCCCGCGGCATTCCTTCGAAAATCGGACAAAACGAATATGAGCCCCGTTTAACACGAAACTAAGGAGAGCGGTCAGGAATTCATAAGCGAACGATTAAAACAGGCCAACCGGAGGGCGGCCTGTTGTGAGTCTATGAAATCGTGATCGGGCTCCGAAATAGAAGCTCGAACCTAAATCGCCAAAACCTTGTCACCACGAGATATACCCGACACACCAGTCCGCGCCACTTCTAACACAACGCTATCACCCAGAGCCGCGATAAAAGCATCTAGCTTCTCAGTGGTTCCGGCTAACTGAATGCTAAACACATTAGTGGTCAAATCCACAATCTGGCCCCGAAAAATATCTACCGTGCGATTCACTTCTGCTCGCTGAGCGCCGGTGGCTTTCACTTTTATGAGCATCAACTCACGCTCGATGTGAGCACCTTCGGTAAGATCAACCAACTTCACCACATCAACAAGCTTATTCAAATGCTTAGTGATTTGCTCAATGCGAGCTTCATCGCCTGTTGTCGTCAAGGTCAGCCGGGACAATGATTTATCCTCTGTTGGGGCAACTGTCAGCGAATCAATATTGTAATTGCGCTGAGAAAAAAGCCCTACCACTCTTGAAAGCGCACCAGGTTCGTTTTCCATCAGTACAGAGATTATATGTCGCATTATGTTCTCTCCGTTTTGCTGAGGATCATGTCTTTCATTGCTCCGCCTTTAATGGCCATTGGGTACACGTGTTCTTCTGGGTCTACACAAATATCGACGAATACCAATCTGTCCTTCATTGCGAAAGCTTCTTCAAGCTTGCTGTGCAAATCATCGTATTTTTCAATGCGCATACCAACGTGGCCATAGGACTCCGCCAATTTCACAAAGTCCGGCAATGACTCAGCGTAAGTACTCGCAGAATGTCGACCACCGTACTGCATGTCTTGCCACTGCTTCACCATGCCAAGCGCTTCGTTGTTCAAGCAGATAATTTTCACTGGCAGGTTGTATTGCATACAGGTTGCAAATTCTTGAAGGTTCATTTGAAAGCTGCCTTCACCGGTAATACAAACAGACACCGCATCGCGGAACGCTAACTGCACTCCCATTGCCGCAGGAAATCCAAAACCCATCGTTCCTAAACCGCCAGAGTTAATCCAGCGTCTGGGCTTATCAAAGCCGTAGTATTGAGCCGCAAACATTTGATGCTGCCCTACATCGGTAGAAATATAAGCATCGCCCTTGGTCACATCATAAACAGCCTGAACTGCTTGCTGAGGCTTAATGACACCGTTAGCATTAGGCGTCACACCTAAGCTATCTTTTTCACGCCATTGCTGAATTTGATCCCACCATACTTTTAAAGCATCTTGATCAATCTCAGTCTTTGACTTTTCAACTTCTGCTAACATCTCTTCCAACACGTCTTTAACTGCACCCACGATTGGCACGTCAGCTGTTACCGTTTTTGAGATAGCTGCGGGATCGATGTCTATATGCAAGATAGTCGCATCGGGGCAAAATTTTGAGGTGTCTGAGTTAGTTACCCGGTCATCGAATCTCGCGCCTACACAAAGCAATACATCACAGTAGTGCATCGCCATATTCGCTTCGTAGGTTCCGTGCATGCCAAGCATACCTAGGAACTGGGGGTCAGTTGAAGGATAGGCACCCAGACCCATTAAAGTATTCGTTACAGGATAACCAAGCTTTCTGCCAAGAGCCGTTAAAAGTTCAGATCCTTCACCCTGAATTACACCGCCACCGCTATACAACATAGGCCGTTTTGCGTTTAACAATGCCTCAACTGCTTTTTTGATCTGGCCTGAATGACCTTTACCTGGCACCGAGTAAGACCGCATTTTTATGTTCTGAGGATACTCGTAAGGCATTTTGTTTTTTGGGTCGGTAACATCTTTGGGAATATCAATGACCACAGGCCCTGGCCGCCCTGTTGTGGCCAAATGAAACGCCTTCTTCACCAGCATTGGAATTTCAGACGGGTCATTTGCCATGTAGCTGTGTTTTACAATAGGACGCGAAATCCCCACCATATCGGTTTCTTGAAAACCATCAGTGCCGATTAATCGGCTTTCTACTTGGCCGGAAATCACCACCATGGGAATTGAATCCATATACGCTGTTGCAATGCCAGTTATAGCATTGGTGGCACCTGGTCCTGAAGTGACCAGCACCACACCGGGCTTTCCGGTTGAGCGTGCATAGCCGTCTGCAGCATGGGTCGCTGCTTGTTCGTGACGTACTAGAATATGCTCGACCTTATCCTGGTTAAAAATTGCATCGTAAATGTGCAACACGGCCCCACCGGGGTAACCGAATATGATTTCAACGCCTTCATCGTGCAACGCACGAAGTAGCATTTCACCACCAGATAATTGATCCACTTGTCTAGCCTCTGTGTATGGCATATCTCCAGACATGCCGGTTTAGTTTCACTATCTAAGTTTTTAGATAGCCAAATGCCGCAGTCGGCTAATATAAGCCATCTGCAGTTGTATCTTCTTATATAGGTAAATTAGCATCAAAAAGCCAATGCATGAAAACCATGCGATTTTGCTTTTTGTCGGCCCCGTGCGCGATAACGTGATAGGAACCTAAGGTGGATATTGTCCGACACCCCGGCAAGTAGTCTGCTGTCGTTCCAGGTCATGGAGTATCAGACTACAGCGGAGAGAGACGGGATTGACCGAGACACACCGCTTAAGCGTGCGATTCTGCCATTAAACAAGGGAAAGTCAAGCAAGATTGGGGGTCGGAATAAAAGAACATTGGGTATCGGAGCAAAAGCCTTGCTTACACTCCGATACCGCCTAGCATTTATTAATCCTCTTTAGGGGCCAGTTTTCGAAACTCTAATTCACCCCCCAAATTCAACTCTATGCCCACAGCATCTCCCGCAACGTAATCTCCTTTTAACACCTGCTGCGCAAGGGGGTTC
>JBGCEK010000086.1:0-93414 GCA_045106275.1 Pseudohongiellaceae bacterium
AAAAAGGGTCGGAAGCGACAGAGATCGCAAATTAGGCGCATCAGAAAGAGCGAAGGTAGGTGTTGCTTCAACCGTCACCGTTTGTGCCAAACTCAATGCTGGGTGCATGCTCAACAGAATCGCGACTAGGGTTTTAGTGATACTTGCGGCACGGCTTATGGGTTTGATGCACATTTTTAGTTTCCTTCTGTAAGGAGCGCATTTTCGTGTAGGTAAATTGAGACTTCTGTATATCATGAAATTAGTGGCTTTTGTGAGTGCTTCATAATTTTTGCGGTTTGCTGTGTCGAGGGTCACACGCTGAATAAATTGGGGGCTTAAAGACAGGAGGGGCTGAGAAAAGAACTGCAGGCAATAAAAAAGGCGTTGGTAAGATTTACCAACGCCTTTTTACACGAACAGCTAGCTGTGTTCATCAGCTAGCTAAGTAAGATCAAACTTAGTGTCCTGAGCCACCTTCACTTGCAGCAGGCAGTGCCATTGCTGTTAGCTTAGCGCCAGTTTGTAAGATGATGTACTGATGACCATCATGCTTCCAAGAACTCATGCCGTAGCGGCTCTTCGCTGGCACTTCAATTCGACCTAGCTCTTCGCCTGTTTGCTTGTCCAAGGCATAAAGGAAAACAGTTTGCCCATCGTGGTCAGTGTCAGAGTAGATCAGCAAGTTTGCAGTCGTCACCATAGAAACTGGGTTGCCGCTACCTGTGTCGCCGATGTCTACGCCAGCAACCGCTGGGTTGTTACGGATGCGGTCTGGTGTTTCACCTGTTGGAATTCTAAAGGCGATCTCACCCGTGTTCATGTCATAGGCTGTGATGCTGCTGTAAAGCGGCTTCACATAAGGTAGACCTGAAGGCAGGCGAGGCGGACGTCCACCTGGGCCATTTGCGTAGGCTGCAAATGTTGTACCTGTGGGTTCAGCGATTCGCGCATCGGCCTCTTCACCAGGAATGACTCGCTGCCAGCTGCAGTTATTAGCAGACGGAACATACAAGAACCCAGTGGTTGGATCCGCTACTGGCGGTGCGTAAATGTTGGCTCCGCCGCCATCACCCGGGCACATTGCTGAGCTGATCTTGCCAGCGGCATTTTCGCCATGAATTGGCGGGTTAAACAGTGGCCCCATTTGATAGCTTGCCATTACTTCCAACGCTTCTCTTCGAAGCTCAGGAGTGAAGTCGATTAAGTCGTCTTCGCTAATGCCCTGCATTTCAAACGGTGGTGGCTTAGTTGGGAAAGGCTGTGTTGTTGCGAGCTTTTCACCTGGCACTTTCGAGGCTGGCACATCGCGATATTCCATGGGCCAAATTGGCTCGCCGGTAAAACGGTCGAACGTGTAAACATAGCCTTGCTTGGTTACCTGAGCAACCGCAGAGACCTGTCCGCGACCTGGAAGATTTAGATCCAATTGAATGGGTGCTGCAGGGTTATCGTAATTCCATACATCGTGTTTAACAGTTTGGAAGTGCCAGCGCCGCTCGCCCGTTTCTGTATCCAATGCGATTACGCTAGTGCCATACAAGTTATCACCCGGACGAAAGCCACCGTAGTAGTCAATCGTTGGCGGGTTTGTGGGGATATAGACGATGTTGTTTTCAGGGTCTGCCGTGATTGGAGCCCAAGAAGAGACGTCGCCTGTATAGCTCCATGCGTCATTTTCCCAAGTCTCATGGCCGTATTCACCAGGCTGAGGAATAACGTTGAACTTCCACTTTAACGCGCCGGTAATCCGGTCATAGGCCAAAATGTCACCTGGAACATTTTCAACTCTTGCCTGCAAATAACCCTGTTCAGCAGAGTTACCAACAACAATCGTGTCGTTAACAACGATTGGAGGTGAAGAGGCTGTAATGTAGCCTGTTTCTAACGGGATTCCTTCATAAGGGTCGTAAGGGTGGCCAAGATCAGCCAACATGTCTACAACGCCTGTCTCTGGGAAGCCCTCTACAGGAACTTGACCCCCAAAGCCTTCCAGTGGAGCACCTGTTTCAGCATCAAGAGCCACTAAAAAGAACCCAGGAGAGGAAATGTAAACAACGCCTCTTCCATCAATTCTTGAGTAGGCTATGCCTTTGCCGTAGGACGCACGCATGGAATATTCCCAGCGGCGAGTGTTGGGCAAACGGTAAGCCCAAAGGGTTTCACCTGTTTTTGGGTCTATGGCAACTACATTTCGGCGTGGGCCGGAAACAGTGAATAGCTTGCCGTCCACATAAGTAGGTGTAGAACGTCCGCTGTAGCCATTGAAGCTAGAGCCATCCCACTCCCAAGCCACTTCCAGCTCGTTAAAGTTGTCAGCGTTGATTTCGTCCGCTGGAGTGTAGCGCGTATGAGCGTAGTCACCGCCAAGGGTGTACCACTCCACCGTGTCGTCTGTGACCAGATTTTGACTTAGCGCAATTTGAGGTAAAGCCCCCAAAAGAGCGGCTAAGCAGCTCAAACCGGCAAGCTTCGCGCGGCTCAGTCCGGACATCATTGAAGAACGTTTTTTCATTATTTTTGCCTCTATAGATGCAATAGTTTCGAGTATAGCTTTGGGTAACAGCCGAGAATAAAAGCTATGGGCAGGGAAGTCTAGACCCCGCTTGTGAGCAAATGTGACTCTAAGCTAGTGCTTATTAAACTCAGAGGACAATAAAATCAACGATTCCCAGGATGGCGAAGTCGAACCTATCCAAAGAATGGGCAGTTTGAAGGATATAATCAGTTTTGTTCGATAGTAGGAGATCTATAAATAAAGCAGATTCAAAGCCGGGTCTGTTATAAAGTATGTTTCCCTATTTTCAACGGGGTTAGTCCAGCGGTGTTCAGGTCACCAAAAAGAGGTTTCATCATATGTCAGAGTTACAAGGAAAGGTCGCAGTAGTAAGCGGCGGCGCGGAAGGGATCGGATTCTATATTGCCCAGTCTATGGCTAAACAGGGTATGAAGATTGTAGTTGCGGACATCGACGGCAAGCAGCTTGAGATAGCCCGCCACGCACTGGCTGAGCAGGGTGCAGAAGTGCTGGCTGTGGAAATGGACGTGGTGAAGATTGAAGATTGGCAGCGCTTAGCCCAAGAAACTATTACCAAGTTTGGCAAGATTCACATGCTGGTAAACAATGCCGGCGTAGGTGCTGCATCAGGCTCTATCGAGAAAACTAACCACAAGGATTGGCAGTGGGTGCTGGATGTGAATCTGATGGGAGTTATCTATGGCACTCAAACCGTTGTTCCTCTGATGAAAGAACATGGCGAAGGAGGCTGGTTAATAAATGTGGCATCCATGGCCGGAATGGGAGGTGTCCCTTTTGCGGGCGCCTATACTGCTACTAAAGTTGCTGTTGTGGGTATGTCCGAAAGTTGGTACCCAGAGCTTAAGCCTCATAACATTCAAGTGTCAGTCCTCTGTCCTGCGTTTGTTAAAACGCGAATTAATCTTTCTCATCGCAATAAACAGCAAGAATATAAGAGTCCTTCTTCTGGTAAGCCACCCTCAGAAAAAGCGTTGGCTGCTGCCGAGCATATGCAAAAAGTCATTGACGAAGGTTTAGCACCAGAGGTGGTTGGTGAAAGAGTGGTTGAAGCCATTCTGGCTAAAGAGCTTTATATTTTTACTCATCCAAATTATCGAGAAGGCGTGCAAAGAAGAGCTAAAGCCATCGATGACGCCTTCGCTAGAGCGGCGCAAAGTCCGCTTCTCGCCCATATGTTAGATGAAGAAGTTGTCGGATTCTCTTAAGCTAACCCGACAAGCAACCAGTAAACTAAATTAAGAGAGAGAAAAAATGACGAATCAAAGAGAGTACGGAATTGTAGTTTATGGAGCCACCGGCTATACAGGCCGATTGGTTTGCGAATATTTGAACAATCAGTATGGTGTGAATGGCGAAGTGGTCTGGGCTATGGCTGGGCGAAGCATGGAGAAGCTAAAAGCTGTCCGAGATGAAATGGGGGTCCCTAATGATGTGCCATTGATCGTGGCAGATGCGGGTGATCAGGCGAGCATCGACGCGATGGTTGCCAGCACTAAAGTAGTGTTAACCACGGTGGGGCCTTATCAGCTGTATGGTTCAGACTTGGTGAAAGCCTGCGCGGCAGCAGGGACTGACTATGTAGACCTTTGTGGTGAGCCGGCTTGGATGCATGAAATGATTGCAGCTCATGGCGAAAGTGCAAAAGCCAGCGGCGCGAGAATCGTATTCTCTTGTGGGTTCGACTCAATTCCATTTGATCTTGGGGTTCACTTCCTTCAGCAAGCTGCGAAAGAGAAATTTGGCGCGGCTTTGCCTAGAGTAAAAGGCCGTGTGCGTGCTATGAAAGGAACCTTCTCTGGAGGAACTCTAGCCAGCTTTAAAGAAACCATGAAGGCTGCGGCGAAAACGCCAGGTCTTGTAGAAATTCTCACCAACGCGTTTGCATTGACAGAAGGGGTCAATGGTCCCAAACAGCCAACTGGCGCCAAACCGATTTTTGAAGAAGAGCTGGGTAGCTGGTCAGCGCCTTTTGTTATGGCGTCGATCAATACAAAAAACGTCCATCGTTCTAATTTCTTGCTTGGCCATGAATACGGCGAAGACTTTGTCTATGACGAGATGATGTTTACCGGACCAGGAGAGCAGGGCGAAGCGGCTGCTAATGCGGTAGCAGCTGATAAATCCATGGCTGAAAGCCCGCTTAAGCCAGGTGAAGGTCCGTCTAAAGAAGAGCGAGAAAACGGTTTCTATGATGTGCTGTTTGTAGGCTCAAGCCCCGAAGGCAATGTGCTTAAGGTGGGCGTAAAGGGTGACAAAGATCCCGGCTATGGTTCAACCAGCAAGATGATTGCCGAAAGTGCAGTGTGTTTAGTGAAAAACCCAGACGCCGCCAGTGGCGGCATTTGGACGCCGGGTGCGGCCATGGGTGCTCTGCTAGTTGAGCGCTTGCAAGACAATGCGGGACTCAGTTTTGAGGTCGAGGATTAAATCTAGCAGACTCAAATTCGGCGGGGGTGGTTTAGCACCCCCTTTTCCTCGAATTCCTCAGCCTTCTTTCATACCTCAGCCCTCTGCCATACCTCAGCCGCCGCTCATATCACGAAAAGCATATTATTGAACGATGCCTAAAGGTTGGTTGCTGGTAGCAGGTTTTACAAGCCTCAGGCCCCACATGTATTATGGTTCGATTATGTTCAAAATTCGCTTGCAGTCCTCGTAGTGTGCTCGGAGGATTTGGGTGCAGAAATTAGGTCAATATGAAGCTCAATAACTTGAAGAAATCAGCTACGCTTTTGCTCATCTCATTGCTTGCTTTGACAGCTATGGTAAACCAAGCTCAGGCTGCAGAAGCGAGTGCCCGCCACTATACCGCCAAGCCCTATATTTTTGATGGCGAGCGACAGGCTTTCTACTTAGATATAAACAATACTTCGTCTAGTTCATTCCGTGTTGTTAGAACCACGATTTCATTTACGGAAAATGTTGAGATACGTGGGCTTGACGGTGATTGCTCGCTTTCAAGGCCGTCTAATTTGGTCCAAATTACCTGCATTCTGCCTCAAGTCAAAGCGAACTCATTCGAACGGATTTCTTACGACATTGTTGGCGATCTCGACTTTCGCGCGGGCTTTGAGGTATCTGCGACCATTAGCAGCCCCGATGGTGACATTACGATACAAGACCAAGACGCTTCTGCAGAAGGGGTGGCTGATAATGATTTGCTGATTGAAGGGCCGACTTTAAATCTTGTAGTTGCAAGAGATGTGCTCAGAGACAGCGACTCCGATGGTATCTCTGATATGAGTGAGATTGCCATGGGCACGGACCCTAGTAATGCCTCTTCGTTTTCAAATGCAAACGCGATTATTGATGTGGCGGTCTTACAGTCTGAAGAAACCGATCGCTACTACGGAGGCAAGTTTGGGAGTCGGGTAGAAGCTCTTTTAGCTGCTACCAATCAGCAATACAGAGACAACAATATAGCTATAACACTGCGTTTAGTGGCATTGGGGACCGTGGATTATGATTCAGCAGATAAAGATATTTCACTTGTAGCAGAAGAATTTTTCGCACTGAGCGGCGAATCGTTCAGTAACGTGGATATCATCAAGGAGAACACGGGAGCAGATCTGGTCGTGTTTGCTCATCCCCTTTTCCGAGATTCAGATGGAACTGAAGATTCAGGGTTTTTCTGTGGGATTGGTTTAACAAACACAGAAGCCGTTCAAGGAGATTTTTATCAAGAACTTTTTGGTTCGAGAATGCTTTCGGTAATTAGTTCAAGTCTCAACTGTAGTGGACGTGGTCTCTTAACGAGCCTTTTTGCATTGAATATGGGGGTCGCGATTTCTAGGCAAGAAAGTATAGAAGGGGGGACCTTTTCATTCTCAGCTGGCTATGTAGAGGAAGGATACTTCGCGTCGTATGTTCCTAGCACCATAGATCGGGAGGCTACCAGTGAGGCGCCTGAACTAGGCTCCAACATGCTGTCCAATCCAGAAAAGCTATGTTTTGGTCGGCCCTGTGGAATCGATAAAAGCAATTTAGCCACTGGTGCAGATGCGGTTTTTTCTTTGAACGCCACTCGCCATAGTGTTGCCGAGTTGGCCCCTACAGTAAAACCCGTATCATCTGAGGACCTAGAGCACAAAGTCACCATCAACTCTAACAATGTTGAGTCTATTCAAGTGCGCCAGTTCGGAGACGTTAAACACGCAGTCACTGGTGATTGGGTTTCGGTGAGAGTGGAGGCTACGAATACTTCGGCAGTGACCTTGCATCATTTGGAAGTCAGCGTCGGAAGTTCTTTTCAACCACTAGCCTTGCGAAGCTCTGACAATCAATGTTCGATCCTTGCACAGCAAGGTAGCTCCGTGGTTCAAGATCTTTTGGGTGCAAATGAGGGAGTAGGGAGGCTCACGTGTTTCGTGAATCAATTGGCCCCCGGTGCCACGGCTGGTTTCAGCTATTCGCTACAGATCGGTAATTCTACGAGGTCTTTTTTTGGTCAGGACTTATTTAGTGTGCCTGCTAGGGTGAACAACGAGACCATTCGTGAGTCGCAAGCTTGTTTTTCTGTTTCAGACAATGCGTTGCAGCAGGCAATCGCTTTAGACGTGTGCCCCGCATATATAGAGGGTCAGAGTCGACTCCTTGATCCACGCCGGCAATTCGATGGCATAAACCCAAATCTTCTACCGGAACTCTCAGGCTCTGTGTTTACTATTCCCTTCATCCGCTTGTTTGATGATGAGTTAGTCAGCGCTATGTTTAAGGTGTCTGGCGAAACAAGCAGACGCTATGAGCTTATCGATATCAATTATCTCAGTAGCGATGTGTTTCCAGTGACGACTGCCCAGTACAGCGAAGAGGGCATCCTTACTATCAATAAAGCTGTTATCGAAGGGTTGGGAGGTTATTCCCTAACTTTAAGATTGGATAGGCTCTCCAATCCACCTATTTTTATTGAAACGGCCATATCCAGACAATAGTTCCGCGAGAAATCCTCACATTAAAACCTAACGGAGTCCGGTTTCAGTCTTGATCGGGCTTTCCGGCGAGCGAGGCTTGCCTTTCTGTTAGTACTCCACTTTTACTCTCTACATTCATTAAGATAGCAATGAGCGCAGTCTTAGCTGTCTTTTGATTATATTGTTAACAATAATTGACTAAAAGCCAGTTTAGGAGTAAATTTTGCGTCCTAAATTTAACTATTGTTGACAATAATGGCAATCCAGCTCGAATCTCATGCAGAGGCTACAACTATTCAAGAGGGGCTCACCCATGCAGATCGAGCTTTTCAAACGCTGCAGAGCGACATAACTAAGGGAGAAATAAAGCCGGGCACTAAGATCAGTGAAGCCGGATTGGCCTCTCAGTACGGCATTAGTCGCGGTCCTCTTCGTGAAGCCCTGCAACGATTAGAAAGTCGGGGCCTGCTGGAGCGAATTCCCCATGTGGGCATGCGGGTTGTCTCTCTTAATCTCAACGAGCTTTTAGAAATTTATCAGGTGCGTGAGGCGTTGGAAGGCCTCGCTTGCCGCCTTGCTGCAGAAAACATGACTGATGCTGAGATTGCGTTTCTTGCTGAGCTGTTGGAAAAGCATGCAGCTGATACAGAAGTTCAAGCGGGTCACGCCTATTTCCAAAAAGAAGGCGATTTTGACTTTCATTATCAGATTGTTAAGGGCGCGAAGAATGAGCATTTGGCAAAGCAAATTCTTAGTGAGCTCTACCATCTGCTTAGAATGTATCGATACCAATGCAGTCTTTCCGAAGGTCGACCTCAAAAGGCATTAAAAGAACATTTGGCAATTCTAGATGCAATCGCCGATCGAGACGGCGACCTAGCCGAAATGCTAATGCGCAAACACATTAGACAAGCCCGCCAGAATATAGCCAGCCAGTACAAGCAGCAGGACTTTGATCTCATCAACCAACCCGTGAAAAAGCCTCAGCGCTCTAAACCCTAATTCTATAAATACAAACCACAAGGTGATTTATGACTGATAACAGATTATCCCCCGGTGCTCTTTTTAGAGCAGCGTTAGACGCAGAAAAGCCATTGCAGATTGTCGGGACCATTAATGCCTATTCGGCAATTATGGCCGAGCAGATCGGTCATAAAGCAATCTATCTTTCAGGGGGTGGCGTTGCCAACGCATCCTATGGGTTGCCTGATCTAGGCATGACTTCCCTCAATGATGTGATAGAAGATGTGCAAAGAATTACGTCGGCTAGCAGCCTGCCGCTGCTGGTTGATATCGACACCGGGTGGGGCGGTGCATTCAATATTGCTAAAACTATTCGTGATATGGAAAAGGCTGGTGCGGCAGCGGTTCATATGGAAGATCAGGTTGCTCAAAAACGCTGCGGTCATCGTCCGAATAAGGAAATAGTGTCTACCGATGAAATGGTGGATCGAATTAAAGCGGCTGTGGATGCGCGGACAGATCCTGATTTTTTCATCATGGCGCGAACAGATTCATTTGCCCAGGAGGGTTTGGAGGCTGCCATTGAGCGTGCCAAAGCGTATGTTGCCGCAGGCGCCGATGGTATTTTTGCCGAGGCTATCAAAACTGAAGAGCACTACCGGGCATTTAGCGAGGTTTTGGATGTGCCTATTTTGGCCAACATTACTGAGTTTGGTAAAACAGAGCTGTGGAATAAGAAAGAACTAGGTGAGTGGGGAGCGGCAATGGTGCTCTATCCTCTGTCGGCATTCCGAGCTATGAGCAAGGCGGCCGAGTTGGTTTATACCTCCATTCTTAACGAAGGGGATCAGAAAGACGTCGTGGATATCATGCAGCCTCGTATGGAGCTGTATGACTATCTTGGTTATCACGACTATGAAGAAAAATTGGATTCCTTATTCGCAGAGGGTAAAAACAAGTAATTACTTACTAACTCTCAAGTTCCCTTAATATAGGGCTTGGGGCTAATGAAAATTTAAATCGAAGACTTACAAAATAAATTGGAGAGCAGGTAATGGCTGAGAAAAAACTAAGTGGCGCTGGACTGCGCGGACAATCTGCAGGTGAAACAAAACTTTGCACCGTGGGTAAAAGCGGAAGTGGTTTAACCTACTGTGGCTATGATATTGCAGAGCTGGCAGAAAATGCTAAGTTCGAAGAAGTTGCTTACTTGCTGTATCACGGTGAACTTCCCACACAAGATCAACTGGATGCCTACGTTAAAAAACTCAAAGGCTTGCGCGGCCTTCCTGATGCTCTTAAAACGGTTTTAGAGAATATTCCCGCATCGGCACATCCTATGGATGTGATGCGTACCGGCATTTCTATGCTGGGGAATTTAGAAACTGAAGTAAATTTTGATCAGCAGCAAGACGCAGCAGACAGAATGGTGGCCATCCTGCCTTCCATCATGTGCTACTGGTACAAGTTCAGTCATGATGGAGTACGAATTGAAACAGCTACTGATGATGAATCAGTGGCAGGTCATTTCCTGCACATGCTGCGGGGCGAAAAACCTAATGAGATGCATCAGCGCGTTATGGATGTTTCATTAATTCTTTATGCCGAACATGAGTTCAATGCATCGACTTTTACAGCGCGTGTTTGCGCATCAACTTTGTCGGATTTGCACTCCTGCGTGACTGGCGCTATTGGTACTCTTCGCGGACCTTTGCACGGTGGTGCCAATGAAGCGGCTATGGATATGATTGAAAACTGGAAATCTCCAGAGGAGGCTCGGGAAAATATTCTGGGCATGCTCGCACGCAAAGATAAAATCATGGGCTTTGGCCATGCTATTTATCGAGAAAGCGACCCTCGCAACGTGATTATCAAGAAATGGTCTGAAAAACTTGCCGCCGAAGTCGGTGATACAACGCTGTATCCGGTTTCAGTGGAAGTAGAAAAAGTCATGTGGGAAGAGAAAAAGCTTTTCTGCAACGCGGATTTCTTTCATGCCTCTGCCTATAACTTTATGGATATTCCCACCAAGCTATTCACCCCAATTTTTGTGTGCTCGCGAGTAACCGGCTGGACAGCGCATGTGATGGAACAAAGGGTTAATAACCGGATTATCAGACCTAGCGCAGACTACGTAGGCGCTGATGCTCGCTCTTGGGTCGCTATTGGCGATCGTTAGGTCTCCAATCGACTCGCTATCCTCAATAATCGCTTACTGACGCTAAGGAGATTATTGAGGACTTTGAAGTTAACGATAGTTAAATCGGCTATGTACTGGAAAGAAACCCGCTATGAACACTGATTTTAGAAAGCCCTTAGCTGGAACTCAGCTAGATTATTTTGATACAGAGGAAGCTGTGGACGCTATAGTGCC
The DNA here is from genome assembly GCA_045106275.1 of Pseudohongiellaceae bacterium. GTDB lineage: Bacteria > Pseudomonadota > Gammaproteobacteria > Pseudomonadales > Pseudohongiellaceae > UBA9145. The sequence goes on from JBGCEK010000086.1 coordinate 10,766, forward strand.
GGGTGCTTATTCGAAGCTACCCTACACCTCGCGGATTCTCGCCGAACAATTAGTGCGCCGCTGCGAGCCTGAATCGTTAACTGCTTCGCTGTTACAGTTGATAGAGCGCAAGCAAGATTTGGATTTTCCTTGGTATCCTGCCCGAGTGGTTTGTCATGATATTTTGGGCCAAACCGCCTTGGTAGATTTGGCCGGGCTGCGTGATGCAATTGCTGAGCAGGGTGGAGATCCCTCCAAGGTAAATCCTGTGGTTCCAACCCAGCTGATAGTGGACCACTCGCTTGCGGTTGAGCATGGTGGTTATGATGCTGATGCATTTGACAAAAATCGCGCTATCGAAGATCGACGTAACGAGCAGCGTTTTCATTTTATCGAGTGGACTAAAACGGCCTTTGAAAATGTGGATGTGATTCCGGCAGGCAACGGCATCATGCACCAGATTAATCTTGAGAAAATGTCTCCTGTTGTGCAGGCGCGAGATGGCGTCGCCTTTCCAGATACTTGTGTCGGAACAGATAGTCACACACCTCACATTGATTCTCTCGGAGTTATCGCCATCGGGGTTGGTGGGTTGGAAGCAGAAACCGTTATGTTAGGGCGTCCCTCTATGATGAGGCTGCCTGATATAATTGGCGTTGAGCTAAAAGGAAAGCGTCAACCTGGCATAACTGCCACTGATATCGTCTTGGCAATTACAGAATTTCTGCGGGGAGAAAAAGTTGTTTCCTCTTACATCGAATTTTACGGTGAAGGGGCCGCCAATTTAACCATTGGCGATAGAGCAACCATTTCCAACATGACCCCTGAGTTCGGTGCCACCGCCGCTCTTTTTTATATTGATCAGCAAACAATTGACTATCTAAAACTCACAGGGCGTACTCCAGAACAGGTAGCACTTGTTGAGCAATATGCAAAAGAAACTGGACTGTGGGCAGATTCATTAAAAACCGCCGAGTATGATCGAGTTCTGACCTTCGACCTTTCAAGTGTGGGTAGGAACTTAGCAGGCCCTTCAAACCCTCATCGCCGGTTGGCAACGGCAGATCTGGCCGAACGCGGCATCGCAGTGGATTTGGACAAAGCCCAAGCGGAAGAAGCAGAGGGTTTGATGCCTGACGCGGCGATAATTATTGCGGCGATTACCTCATGTACAAATACGAGTAACCCACGCAACGTAGTCGCAGCCGGATTGATTGCCAAAAAGGCGAACGAGCTTGGTTTAGTTCGCAAGCCATGGGTTAAAACTTCATTCGCGCCAGGCTCTAAGGTGGCGAAACTATATCTCGAAGAGGCGGGGCTCCTTGAAGAGTTAGAGAAACTCGGCTTCGGAATTGTGGGATATGCTTGCACAACCTGCAATGGCATGAGCGGCGCTCTCGACCCTGAAATCCAAAAAGAAGTCGTTGAGCGAGATCTTTACACCACGGCTGTACTGTCCGGTAATCGGAATTTTGACGGAAGAATTCACCCTTTCGCCAAACAGGCGTTCTTGGCATCACCGCCGTTGGTTGTTGCTTATGCAATCGCAGGGACTATGCGTTTCGATATTGAAAAAGACAGCCTTGGCTTAGATAGTGCTGGGAACTCTATTACTCTCAAAGACATTTGGCCAAGCGATGAAGAGATTGATGCCATTGTTGCTTCTGCCGTTAAGCCGGAGCAGTTTAATACCATCTATATTCCTATGTTTGATTTGGGGAAAATTGAACGTTCAATAAGTCCTCTCTACGATTGGAACCCAACTAGTACTTATATCCGACGCCCCCCTTATTGGGAAGGCGCGTTAGCCGGTGAGCGAACTATGAAGGGAATGCGGCCGCTTGCTGTTTTGGGGGATAACATCACCACAGACCACTTATCCCCTTCAAATGCGATTCAACTAAACAGTGCGGCGGGTGCTTACCTCGATAAAATGGGTGTGCCAGAGGCTGATTTTAATTCCTATGCGACTCATCGAGGTGATCACCTTACGGCCCAGCGAGCGACCTTTGCCAACCCTAAGCTACTTAATGAAATGGTGAAGGAGAATGGTGAAATTGTTCAGGGCTCACTCGCACGGGTAGAGCCGGAAGGGCAGGTCATGCGTATGTGGGAAGCAATCGAAACTTACATGAATCGGAGCCAGCCTCTTATCATTGTGGCTGGTGCTGACTACGGCCAGGGGTCGTCTCGGGACTGGGCGGCTAAAGGAGTTCGTCTCGCTGGCGTAGAAGTGATTGCCGCTGAAGGTTTTGAGCGCATCCACCGCCAGAATTTAATTGGTATGGGTGTGTTGCCTCTACAATTCGAGAAGGGCACGACAAGGCTCAGCTTAGGGATAGATGGCACAGAAACTTTCGATGTTACCGGTACGGTCTCTCCGGGTGCATCTCTGACTCTCACCATTAAGCGAATGAGCGGAGAAACAGTTGAAGTCCCTATGACTTGCCGATTAGACACGGCAGAAGAGGTGACTGTTTATAAAGCGGGTGGAGTGCTGCAACGATTTGCCCAGGAATTCTTAGAGCAAAATGCCGCTTAGAAAAGCTACTAGTAAATCAAATTCCTAAGAGAGAAAACGATGGCCCATTTGCCGCAAGTTAAGATTCCAGCAACCTATATGCGTGGGGGCACAAGTAAAGGTGTTTTCTTTAAACTCACTGACTTGCCTAAACCGGCTCAGGTTCCTGGCAGTGTGCGGGATAATCTTTTGTTGAGAGTCATTGGCAGTCCCGACCCCTATGGCAAGCAAACCGATGGGATGGGTGGAGCCACTTCGAGCACTAGTAAAACTGTCATTCTTTCTAAAAGCCAAGAGCCTGACCATGATGTTGACTATTTGTTTGGTCAGGTGGCAATTGATAAGGCCTTTGTAGATTGGAGTGGTAATTGCGGCAACTTAACCGCAGCTGTGGGCTCGTTCGCAATCACCAATGGTTTGGTCGATGCAGAACGAATACCAGAAAACGGCATTGCTGTGATAAGAATTTGGCAGGCGAATATCAAGAAAACTATTATCGCCAATGTGCCAATAACTGATGGAGAAGTCCAAGAAACCGGCGACTTTGAACTGGATGGTGTTACTTTTTCAGCGGCAGAAGTAAAGGTTGAATTCCTTAACCCAGCTGACGGAGAGGGAGCCATGTTTCCAACTGGCAATGTGGTTGATGATCTTGACGTGCCGGGACTTGGTAGTTTTACAGCCACCCTTATCAACGCTGGAATACCCACTATTTTTCTCAACGCCAATGACGTTGGGTATCAGGGTACAGAACTCCAAGAGCAGATAAACAATGACGATAAGGCTTTGGCCATGTTTGAAAAAATTCGTGCTCATGGCGCTGTTATGATGGGGCTGATTTCAGACCCAATCGAAGCGCAAAATCGGCAGCATACTCCCAAAGTCGCCTTTGTGGCTGCGTCGGTTCCTTACACTAGTTCTAGTGGCAAAAAAATTGAGACGGCTGACATTGACCTTTCTGTACGCGCGCTGTCCATGGGTAAACTCCACCATGCCATGATGGGTACAGCCGCTGTGGCAATTGGAACCGCTGCAGCGATTCCTGGCACCTTAGTTAATTTAGCTGCAGGGGGCGAGGAGCGAAAATCAGTCACCTTCGGTCATCCTTCTGGCACTTTAAAAGTCGGCGCTGAAGCGATCTTAAATGAGGGGCAGTGGCGAGTATCAAAAGTTGTTATGAGCCGCAGTGCTCGTGTCCTCATGGAAGGGGCTGTCCGAATACCGGAGGACTCGTTTTAGTCTGTGGTGGTTTTCTTACTGTTAGGAGGCTGCGATTCCGCGATTTCTGGTTGATCATCGCAGCAACTGGGGAACTGTTATTGGTGACGAGTTGTAACAAACATCCCCATTTCGACGCAAAGTCCTTGTCTTCCTCCCATCCTGTTGGACAATCGCGGCGATCAGATATACTGTCTAACCCCTGACTACTAACAATAAATAAGCAATACAGAACAACAATAAGGAGAGAACGCAATGAGCAAGGCGAAGATAGCCGGTTTGAGTGTCGGAGTATTATTACTCTTGGTAATAATCGGTTGGGTGTCAACTGCGCCCTACCTTAGTAACCAAGGCCTAGGCAGACTCCCCGGGCTGATTATAGGTGGCACTCTTACCCCGCCCTTAGATGATTTTTCCCCTCTGAATAACGTTCCAGGCCCAATGATGATGAAGCAAAAGGGTTTCCCTGAGCTGGTCGTCTATTTATCTTTTGTAGGTACTGAGGGTGGGGTTATTTCTGCCACGAGACCTGACAACGGCTATTGGGGTGAACGAGTCAAAAGTCGAGGTGGTGACGGTTGGCTTCGAGTGGGCGACCAAACCTTTGCCATGACGGCGACGCAGATCCTTGATGATAACCAACGATTGGCGATGATGGAGCAGTGGGCAGCAAAGTCTGGTCGAACGCTAGATGAGCCGCTCTACAATGGTTCTGAACCCCTCAGAGAATGGGAAGTCTATTTTTGGACTCCTCGGACTTAAAAATTTTTAGCGGCGCTATTTTTTGGAAAATTAGCGCCGCTAAAGCTGTTATCGCTTTTTGCTGCACAATGAAAACCCTTTCAGTCACTTTCCTATGGGCTAGAGAGTTCTTTAAACCACTTTGAACTATCTGTTAGCTCACGTCTCACATCTTTTGCTACTTCGGCACCTAGGCTGTAAGTACTCACGCTATTTTTTCTTTTTATCTCTTTTAGTTCCATGTTTTGCTGTTGGCCAAGTTGGTGTTGCTGACGTCGGAAAAGTTGAAAGCTCGTTGGATGTTGATGCCTATACTCGCTACGCAAGAGTTGCGTCTACGGATGCGTTCAACCTTGAGCAACCAGCACTTCCGAGTTTAGATTCGTTTAAAACCTTGCCTAATGAGGAAATAAGTTTTGGCTACACCGCAGATGCGTTTTGGTTTCTGCTTGAGACCCTGAATAATTCTAATGAGACAACAGAGCTCCTGCTCGACACCAATGTCAAGTTCATGGAACCCATCGTCATTTACGAATTATTGAACGATCAAACGCTAGTAGAGCTTTTGAGGGTTGATGAGAGTACCCCTTTCAACACTCGGCCAGTTTCCACACCTAAACTAACACTGCCACTAGTGTGGCAAGAAAATCAACGGCGGCAGTTTCTGATCTACGTCGAATCTGGAAGTGGTGTGGATATGTCACTTCAGTTGAGCACGCTTGAGGAAATCACAGAGAAATATTCAAATAATAGAACTTTTTTCGCGCTGTTAACCGGCATTCTCTCTACGCTTATTCTAATTAATTTGTTTCACTACTATGCTGTTCGCAGGTTGGCCCATCTTCTTTATGCTGGGCAAGAGTTAGCAATTCTCTTTTTTATGCTGCATATAGACGGCTTGGCTTTCCAATATGTTTGGCCAGATAGCCCCAGTTGGAATTCCCATGCCACGATGGTGTTTGGCCACTTAGTCAACTTCATGGCACTACTTTTCACAGTGTCCTTTCTAGAGCTAAAGACTCGAGCGCCAATTTTCTTTAAGGTTTTAAGCAGTGCTGCATCTGTTTCATTAGTAATGCTTTTGCTCACACCGTTCATCGAGCCAGAGTATTCTGATCGTGTGGGTTTATTTATGGCCGCTTTTGGCGCGGTCCTGATTTTTACAGCGGGAATAGTGATAGCGTCTCGAGGGTATCGTCCGGCCAGGTATTTTGTAGCAGGCTGGTTATTTATGGCAACGGGTACCGTGGTTTACGGCTTGGTTAACCTCGCTTTTATTTCTCTGCCTTTTGCCCCACTGATTCTGCTTCGCTTTGGAGTGTTAGTAGAGGCATTGCTGCTTTCTTACGGTTTATCGGATCAGCTAAAAACTCTGAGCGATACTGCCCGTCAGGTGCAAAAGGATTTGTTAGAAAGCACGGAAAAAAGACTGCGAGAAGTTCAGGAGAACGTGAGACTAGAACAAGAGCGTGACGATGCTGCCCGTATTCTCTTTGAGAAAGATTTAGATATTGCGAGGGCCAAACATGATATTAGGCAACCCATTTATTCTTTGCGGCTGGCTTTACTAGCCTCAAAGCCTAACAAAGTGGATTCTGCGAGCCATGAAGTGATCAACCGATCGCTAGATCATATGGAGCAGCTTCTGTTAGAGGAAACTGGGAATAGTGAAGGCTCGCCCAACCCCAATGCGTTCAAAACATATGGAGCTTTGTTTGATCAGCTGTATTCAGAGTTTTCGGATGAGGCGGAGAGTCACGGGATTCGATTGTGCATTCATTCAAGTTCCAAGGATATGACCGTGCCACAGGTGCCGTTAAAGCGAGTGATAAGCAATCTTCTTGCTAATGCGCTGCGCCACTCTAACGGCACGAAACTGGTGGTGGGGTTGAAAAGAAAATCAGCTGGGGACGAAATCATTGTGGTTGATAACGGTGTTGGAATCTCTGACAATGAATCGAAAAATGCAGGTGAGGGATTGGGGATGGGCATTGTGCGAGCGCTTTGCGAAGAACATGGTTGGTCTTTTCACTGCATCAGTAAGCCGGGCCAGGGTACTTGTGTTCGAATTGGATTAAGTCATTGAAAGTTGCCATTGCAGATGATCATGAGATTTTTAGGATGGGTCTTAGGCTTATGCTTGAAACTCTTGATGCCATCGATGAAGTTGTGGAATTTGAAAGTGGTCTGACTTTACTCGATAGTTTACAAGAGTCTGTTGTGGATCTTGTGGTAATCGATCAGTCTATGCCTGACTGCGCTGGCATAGAAGTGCTGAGGCAGATCGATCGTTTAAGACCAAAACCTAAGCGGATCTTTTTGACGGGAAGCGCCAGCAGCTCAATCTTAAAAGAGGCCAAAGAACTAGGAGTCCAAGGCTTGGTCGCAAAGCGAGGCTCAGGCGAGGAGTTGTTGTTAGCAGTTCATGCTGTCATAGAAAATAGAAGTTATGTTAGCCCTGATTTCGAAGAGCTAATTTTACAGAGCAGCCCACTTGATACCCTCACCAAAAGAGAAAAAGAAGTACTGCAAGGAATTCTAGAAGGCAAGTCAACCAAAGCCATAGCTGACTCTCTCAGCGTGGCTTTTAAAACCATCGACACGCATCGAAACCGGCTAATGCAAAAGCTGGACGCCCATTCCGTGGCTGAGCTGATGCAATTTGGCAGAAAGCACGGCTTGTTAAAAGAAATTTAGATTAGCGATTCTCCCGGACTTTCAGAGTCTTGGAAAAATCAGGTATTTACCTGACTCCAGTTGCAGCCCATTAATCTACTATCGCATGAGCTTTTATCCATTCATCCGCCTTTAGACCTAATGGAAGCCTTATGAATAACAATAGACTAGTCCACTCATTGGGAGGATTGATCCTCTTAGCCTCGTTTTCTCCCTTACTTATAGCTCAAGACGATTCTGCTCTCACCTTCAAGAAAAGCGATGTCAATGCACCTTTCGACAAGGTGAAAAACAACGATGTTCTGATCAGCGATGTTTTGCGATCTGAGACAAACATCGATGAGCTTCGTATTTACGGCCAAAACTTATGTGCGGTGAAACCCAAAAAGAATGACGTCATCGTAAGTATCGGCATCCCATCAGCAATGAATCAGCTAGCGCTGATTTCTTGCCAAGAAAACGTAGTTCCTGAACTTGAAATGGCAGAGATTGTAGCTTTGATGCCATCTGGGATGCCTGATGGGTCTTATAGAATCACTGTAAATAATGGCAAGGACGAAGCAGGCTTTGAGTTTTCATTAATGAACCCGAGCTTGCTCAAAGGGCCAGAGGGACCAGAGGGACCAGCAGGTCCAGCAGGTGAGCAAGGTAAACAGGGTGTTCAAGGTATAGCGGGCCCAGTTGGTGACACCGGAGCCGCAGGCCCTGCCGGTCCGCAAGGCGAACAAGGTATTCAAGGTTTAGCTGGGGCGGCGGGACCGCAGGGCGAGCAAGGCCCAGCAGGTCCTCAAGGTGCTGCAGGCGAAACTGGTGTGGCAGGCCCGGCTGGTCCTACCGGCCCTCAAGGTGAGCAGGGCATTCAAGGTTTAGTAGGTGCCACAGGGCCGCACGGTGAGCAAGGTCCTGTGGGTCCTCAGGGCGCAACAGGCGAAATTGGTGCGACAGGTGCGGCGGGTTCTCAAGGTCCAGCAGGTGAAACCGGCGCCACTGGTGCAACGGGCCCCACTGGTCCTCAAGGGGAACAGGGTATTCAAGGGTTAGCTGGTGTGGCGGGCGCGCAAGGTGAGCAAGGCCCAGCCGGTTCTCAGGGTGCTACAGGAGAAACCGGCGCCACTGGTGCGACAGGTCCCATTGGCCCACAAGGGGAACAGGGTATACAAGGATTAGCTGGTGTGGCTGGCGCACAGGGTGATCAAGGCCCCGCGGGTCCTCAAGGTGAGCAGGGTGTTCAAGGCCCAGCAGGCCTGCAAGGGTTTCCGGGAATAGCTGGAGTTGCTGGCCCAGTAGGTCCCGCCGGTCCAATCGGTCCAGCAGGAGAAGATGGAGCAATAGGTCCTGCAGGCCCCGCTGGTGAAAAGGGTGATAAAGGTGACAGAGGTGAGAAAGGCGATCAGGGCATACAGGGGCTGACTGGCCCAGCAGGACCGGAAGGCCCAGCCGGAGTGGCTGGAACAACAGCCTGGGTGGATGGTGATAACGACACAGCGACTGCAGCGAACGTTGGTATAGGTGAATTCTCTGGATCGGACGTGGCTGTCCCGTTGCATATTAAGCGGGATGTAGTGGGTCCTGAAAGAGAGTGTATTTTGGATCCGTTTGGAGCGTTAGGTATTGAAACCAATATCTTAAATTTTTGTTTTAACCGTGCGGTTAAGCCCGAGCACCATGTAATGATTGTGGAAAATACTCGGCAGACCACGGGTGCGGATTTTGCAGACACGAGCAAATACAATACGGCGGGATTAGCAGTGATTCTTCACAGTGAAGATCCACTTAACATCGATGTAGCAAACGCTATTAATACCTCAGACAAATTTCTTTCATTCTATCGTCAAAGTGGCGACAACTCCGATGACGCGAAAATGGTTGGCCGCGTTCAAGCGGTTAGTCGTACTGATTTTGATGATGTTTTCGAGTGGTCCATCGGCTTGGCAGCCACTACGGCGCAAAATGTATCTGATATGTTTCAATTCGATATGGAATTTTATCCGTTTGATGAGTGGCTCCAATTCAGTGATGGAGAGGCGCCGAGGGTGGTTATCGGAAATCCCGGTTGCGATGGCGACGGTTCTGGCTATGTAGAGCTATGCATGGATGAGAGGATATTAGGAGAGAGAATCGGTTTCGATTTCAATTTTTATCCCGGCAGTGTCCCGTCGCTTAGTCAATCAAAAGGCCCTGTTAAAAATATCAGTTTGGGCATCGACACCAGCGTCGCTGAGCGAGCTGTGGATGACATGTTTTTCTATGCGCCTAAAACAATAGATATGATAGTTAAGTTTAAGGAAAACCCGTTGGAATTCGCGAAGGAACGACTGAAGATTGCAAAGGCTGGCGCAGGCGTGACCTATGAGTCGGGTTCCGGAGACTATGCCGAGTGGCTTCAGCGGCTTGATCCAGAAGAGGAAATAATGTCAGGGGATGTTGTGGGTGTTTTCGGAGGCAAAATTTCTCTTAACACCGAAAACGCCGACCACACTATGGTTGTATCGATTAGACCAATCGTTTTGGGAAATATGCCACCCGAGGGGCAAGAAGAAAGCTACGAGAAAGTAGCGTTTATGGGGCAGACACCAGTCAAAGTTATTGGTGATGTTGATGTGGGCGACTTTTTGGTCCCTACCGGCATGGACAATGGCTTGGCAATGGCTGTCAGCCCAGAGCGGATTCGAATCGATCAGTTAAGGAGCGTAATTGGCGTTGCATGGGATGAAAATCGGGATTTCTACGGTTTAGTCAATGCGGCTGTCGGTCTAACAACAGCTGACGTTGCTACGGTGATGGAGCGTCAGTATACGAGCTTTACAGCGGCAGAAGATCGTATTCAACAATTGAACGTGCGAAATAGAGCCCTACAGAAGCAGGTTGCTGATCTGACTGGGAAAATCGACCAGCTAGAGACCAGCTTAGTGAGCGCGGAATCTAACAGTATGGAAGCTCTCCGGCTGGTTCAAGCTATGGCTGCGCAGTTGACTGAGGAAGTTACTGGCTATGCGGCGGTACAATCTGCCAGTGTGGCGCAGTGATTATATAAAGCGAAAGTTCAAATGATTCTAGCTTTGTACGGTTAAGATAATGCTTCATATGACTGTTAGTTTTTGTCATTGAACGCAGTGATAGGCCCGGCCAATTTGGTCGGGCTTTTTTGTAGGCTAAACATTCGAATTAAAAGAAGCCGCTATCTGATCCTTTATTCTTTGTCAGTTCCTTGTCTTATTAACGCTGAGATAAGATACTGCCGCCTACTGGACCCAATTTCCGCGAGTTTGAAAAATTTATTGCAACATTGGCCGGCCCGGCGAGTCTGGCCTGTCGGCCACAGACATAGCGTCAACTACTTTAAAGGTAAGAGCTTCGATGACACGTCACCCACTTTTGATTAAAACATTGCTCCTTAGTGTTTTCTTTTGCGCTGGATTAATTCAGTCGGCGAATTCCCAAACCCCTCGCTACGTTGACCCTGCCACTGATCATGAAAATTTGCCCCTTGATGGTCATGTGTTAACCGACAGAGGCGATGATCAGATAGTGCGTTTTAGAAACTGGGATGCCTTCAACCCGGTGCGAGTGATTAACGCGGGTGACTCGCCCTCAAAGCTACCGGTTGAGTTAGCTGACTTTTCTGATTTTCAATACGAAGTTGACGGTGAGCTCTTTAGCTTAAATGACTATATGGTTAAAAATCACACTGGAGGACTTCTGATCATTAAAGATGGAGAAGTGAGGTTGGAGCGCTATGGGTTAGGCAATACTGAGGATACTTTGTGGATTTCTTTCTCAGTTTCTAAGTCAGTGACTTCTATGCTGCTAGGTGCTGCAATAAAGGAAGGTTACATCAACAGTGTTGATGATCCCGTGTCAGATTATCTACCTAGGCTAAAAGACACTTCCTATGATTCGGTCACTATTCGCAATGTTTTGCACATGGCATCCGGAGTGGAATGGAATGAAGACTACACGGATCTCAATTCAGACGTAGCGACTTATCCTTCAGATAAAGTCATTGATATACAGCGCTATCTGGGCACTAAGCCTAGAGTAGCTCCGGCTGGGGAAAAATTTAACTACAGCACGGCAGAAACTGATCTTGTTGGGGCAATCGTTCGTTCAGCTATCGGTAATAATCTTAGCACTTATTTGGAAAATAAAATGTGGAAGCCGTACGGCATGGAGTTCGATGCCAACTGGGGAACTCATGGTGATGAAGGCGAACACGGAGGCTGCTGCATGAATATAGCCCTTCGTGATTATGGCCGAATTGGTCTGTTTGCTTTGAACGAAGGTATGCTTCCTGATGGCTCAAAGGTTTTACCCGATGGGTGGATGGAAGAGTCGGCAACGCCCTCTGTTGGCAATTCCGGTTACGGCTATCTCTGGTGGTTGAACAATGACAATACCTATCGGGCTCAGGGTATCTTTGGTCAAGGTATTTATGTCAAGCCAGAAAGTAATTTGGTTATCGCAGTAATAAGTGCCTGGCCTGTAGCTGCTTCTGGCGGGTCTGTATACAACGCCCATCGCAATGCTTTTTATGACGCTGTAGATGAATATTTTGACTAGATCTAATTTTCTGTTTTGGCCTGGTTAACAGTTTGAATCACGTAGATAGTCCTAGATAGCTTTTTATCATCCACGGTTTGCATCCGGGCAGTCACCGGAAATACGGCTCCATCTACGGCTTCCATTGTGGCGGAGAATTCCTCTTTCTCGCTGGCGTTCTGATGCCAATAGTTATCTGCAAATAATTCGTCAATGTGAATCTTTCCTACTGCTTGCTCAGTTGAGTATCCAAATTTTTCCTCGGCCCGTTTATTCCAAGAAAGTAATAATCCTACATTGTTTGTTATTAAAATTGTGTCCATTGAATTGTCGAACACGAACTGAAGTTCTTTTATTGTTCGGGTTCGTTCCAGCAAAAGTTCTTGAATACGCTTCTGAGCGTGTTCTGACTCGTAGAGCACGAACATACCCAGAAGAAATGGATATATCAGTACTTCTATATAGTAGACGATATCAAGAAGCGAAGTGTTTTCTACTAAAGGTTGCCAAAATCGGAGTAGCAGCAGAACTATGCTTCCTACCGTTAGAATGCGGCGACTCCTAAAAGAGGGATCCGCAAACCTACGTGAGTAAGCAATGAGGGCTATTGAGATAATCAAGACCGGAGAGTAGACGACAAACCAGACGAAAGTAGAAGTAGGTAGGCCTTCAAATACTTGGAAAATTGCTATTCCGCAGATTAGCCCACTAAGCGCTAAACAAACGTTTCTATCGAACGATCCAGAAGGCTTTCGGACTCGAATCAAAGCGACCACGAAAAGCAACGATGCTGTTGATTGTAAGACTATGGAAGCCAAATAGAGAGAGTTTTTCTCAGGATAAAAAGGAACAAAAAAATCAGGAATTTGGCGGGCTGTTTCTACGGCCAGTGACCATAAAGCGAATTTCAGATAGCTTTTTCCTGAGCTCTTGTAGTTGCCATAAAGCAAAAAGAAAACGATCAGGTTAACCGCGCAGACGAATGCCGCTGAAACTAAATAGTATTGGATGTCTTGGTTAGCGATTCTGAAGCCCTTAAGATCACAGCTTCTGTCGACTTTACTCAGTTACCATGAGCAGTTCGAGATAAATAGTGGCAGACAGAAGGCAGTGTAAGCGTCTGAGTCTTAGCTCAGATTATAGTTATAAGTAAAAGCTATTCTGCGTGCAATTCTAGCGCGAGACCCTGCTGATCTCCACCAAATTTTAGCCCCCCTATTTTCATAGAATGCGCTGAACAGCACGCTCCAAGATAATTCGGATAGAGTCAGCTTTGCCCCGGATCAATAGATCCGGCTTGGGGCAGCAGAAAGCAACTTAGCGATGTGCTGTAGGGTGGAGCTAATTTAGCTGTCACCGGTTTCTGCACAATTTGTAACATTTATCTGAGCAAAAAATTGACCTATGTCAGGAAATCGATTTCCTACTCTAAGCACAATGCGTTCCGAGGAAACAATTTAGCATAATAATAAGTAGCGCCTTCCAGGCGCGCAGAGATCGGAATTGGAGTGCACCATGATAAAAACTAGACTATTTGGGTTTGTTACGTTGATGGCATTGACCCCTAACCTTGTTAGCGCTCAAGAGCCAGATGGCGACCACCCTACCTACGCAAACGAAGTATCGCGGATCATTCAAGACAACTGTCAGATCTGCCATCAGCCCGGGCAAATAGCGCCCATGTCATTTACCCACTATGACGAAGTTCGTCCCTGGGCTCCGTTGATCAGAATGAAAGTATTGGATAGAGAAATGCCTCCCTATCAATATGACACTGATATCGGCATCCAAGAATTAAAGGGCGATTGGCGAATGTCTCAAGAAGACATCGACACGATTGTGGCATGGGTAGACGCAGGATCTCCAATGGGCAATCTGGAAGAACTCCCACCACCTAGGGAATATCCTGCGGTTGGTGAATGGCGTCTTGCTTCAGAATTAGGTCAACCGGATCACATCATTAAGTCTACGGCGTGGGATGTTCCAGCTCAGGGTCAAGACCTCTGGTGGGAGCCTGAAGTGGCAAGCGGTATTAAAGAAAGTCGCTGTATTAAAGCGGTTGAAACACTTCCCTCTAAAAATGCACATGGCTCAACACATCACGCGAATTCACATTTTTTAACTCAAGACGAAAATGGCGAATGGAAAACCTATGGCCGTTTGTCTGAATACGCCTATGGCAAGTTAGGCGAAGTGGCGCCAATGGGAGCTTGTCGAACAGCGCCAGCAGATTCCCGAGTCGGTTGGAGTATCCATTACTATCCTGATGGCACAGCAGTGCCTAACGATCAGGTAACAGTAGGTATTTGGTATCACGATGATGATTTCGATGAGGCCTCCGCTTACAAACAAGATTTGTCTTTATACATGCTGCAAGGTGGTGACTATGATATTCCCCCCCACGGCAAGCTTATGACTCAAGGGTTTCACTCATTCGATCACCCGGTTCGCTTAGACAGCTGGCAACCCCATTTGCATTTGCGGGGTGTTGCCATGTCCATGGAAGTGTTTGATCCAAGTACTGGAAGCCGAGAAGTGATCAGTCAAGCATCCAATTGGAACGCAGGCTGGAACCATAGCCATACCTATGAGGATGGTTTTCAGCCGCTGATACCAGCAGGGGCAACAATTATTCTAAACGCGTGGTATGACAATACGGCGGCCAATCCAAGAAACCCAGATCCCGATCAGTGGGTTGCTACTGGGCAAAGGACCACAGATGAAATGTCTCATGCTTGGATAGCTGTTACCCATCTAGATGACGAAGGCTACGAAGAGATGCTTGCTGAACGGGACACTCGAGAAGAGCAAGCTTATGGAAGCACTTTTGGAGGTGAAACTCATGACTAATTTGAAACGCTTAGCCACACAGCTTGTAACAGCCGGTCTTATAGGGATGATCACTACACCTTTATTGGCACAACTGCCCGAACATCTGCGTGATTATCCTTTAGCAAGTCGCAAGACTAACGGTGACCTTATCGCCCCATTCTTTGATGGCTGGGTTAGAAACGAGGATCGTTCAGTAACAATGATCTTCGGTTTTATGAATCGAAATACGAAAGAGATAGTGGATATTCCGCTAGGTCCCAATAACTATATTGAACCTGCTCAGTTTGACGGTGCACAGCCTACTCACTTTCCAGTTTACAATCGTCGCGGTTTCAGGGGCATTCGTGAACGGGGCGCTTTTGCCGTAACAGTGCCGGCTGACATGGAAGGCACTGAGGTGGTTTGGACGCTTAAGCATGCAGGCCATAGCTACTCAATTCCAGGCCGTGCCAAGTCTGCAGCATACCAAATGAGTAATGCACCACTGGCCCTTGGTTCACTCAATCCAGCCATTCGTTTTGATATGGAAGGTGATGAGTCAACGGATCGAGAAGGCATCTATGCTGACAAATTGACAGCATCAGTAGGCAAGCCCATTGATCTTTCAGCATACGTAATAGATCGAGGCGAACGGGAAGGTTTTGAGGTTGAGAGCCTTTTATTTCCTGTAGGCACCGAATGGATTCTTCATCAAGGTCCGGCGCAACCGGAATTTGAAACTGCATCGATCACCGGCAAAGAAAGAGGTCGCAGTGATGATGGGGAAATGGGCAATGGTTGGAGCACTGTCCAAACTGAAGCAACGTTCTGGGAGCCAGGTGAATATGTAATTCGCCTAAGAGTAGACAATTTTGCTGCTCCTGATAGTGGATTCGACTATCAGTGTTGTTGGTCTAACGCCTATGTTCCAGTGAGTGTTACACCCTAGAAAACACAAAGGAGATCAGCTAAGAAAGCTGGTCCATATCCTCTCCTCAAGCGCCTCGTTCTAGATAGTTTAGTTCGGGGCGCTTTCTTTTTAGTGGATGATTGTTGTTTGGTTCAGCACCGGTTGATCTCATTCTCAGGCTTAGTTGATGGCGTTGTATCCGAAGTTACTCATGGTCTGAAATATAGCATGTGACGTATTTTAAGCCATGGACCGCCTCAAAAAAAACTTTCTAGAAATTGATCGCTTACCCAATTGGCTGGTGTGTGACCTGCGTTCTGACCATGCGGGAGAGGTGGGCGCTGTTTGCATCTATCAGGGGATTCTGGCTGTGTCCCGCTCAAGTGAGCTTCGAGATTTCGCCCAAGCCCACCTTGTGACTGAGCAGAAACATTTATGTGCTTTAGAAGAGATGTTGCCGCCTCATGCGAGAAGTCGTTTTATTCTGTTTTGGCGATTAGCTGGTTTTCTGACAGGGGCCATTCCAGCATTGTTTGGCAAGAAAGCGACGTACGCAACGATCGCAGCTGTAGAAACATTTGTCGATCAGCACTATCAAGAGCAGATAGACCTTCTTCAACAACAAGCTTTGTATCCCGAGCTTGCTAAGCTATTGGAGTCGTTTCGTTTAGATGAGGTTGCTCATCAACGCGAGGCAGCTGAAGGAGTGAAAACGGAGCCTGGGTGGCTGCTGAATACTTGGTGTGGTCTTGTGTCCTCAGGATCTGCGGTGGCGGTTTCGATAGCTAAATGGGGTTAGCCTAGAGCAGACCAGTGGCTTGATCGTTTGCAAAATTCAACTTAAAGCAGCTCACCATTTACAGAACCAGTGGAGACCGCTAGTCTAGAAACTCAATTGATGAGGCTTGAGGATTTAGATAATGACTCTTACGCGGCGTGAACTAATAGCTTTAAGCGGGGCTGCAGTTATAGGTGGTGTAGGTTTGCCAGCAGTCGCGCAAGTGGCAAATAATCAAGTGATAAAACCTGCGCGTTTGCGTGCGGGAATGACTGTGGGTTTAGTGACTCCCGCCAGCAATGTTCCAGAAGATGAAGAGCTTTACGCCGCTATGGATCTCGTCCGATCTCTCGGTTTTATTCCAAAAGCGTCTGCAAATTTGTTTAGCCGAACCCAGTACTTGGCGGGTACAGATCAACAGCGGGCAGATGATTTAAATGCAATGTTTGCAGATCCGGAAGTGGATGCGATTATTTGCGTGCGGGGTGGTTACGGTTCAGGAAGACTCCTTCGGTATCTTGATTACGACACTATAGCTGCAAACCCAAAAATCATTATGGGCTACAGCGATATCACGGCAATTCTTAATGCTATTTATCTCCGCACAGGCTTAGTCACTTTTCATGGGCCCATTGCAGGGGGAAATTTTTCCGATTATACCTTCGATCAATACAATAAAGTCTTGGTGAATCCCAGTGTCCAGACCGTTATCGGCGAACCTCCTGAGTTTGAAACTCGACCAGGGGTGGTGGACTGGGAAAATCGAATGACCACCATTGTTCCCGGCATGGCAGAAGGTCATCTCATTGGTGGCAATCTTTCGCTGGTAGTGACCTTGTTAGGTACACCTTATGAGCCGAATTTTGAGGGTGCGATTCTTTTTCTAGAGGACGTGTCCGAGCCGCCCTACGCCGTAGATAGAATGCTGACTCACTTATGGATGGCGGGGAAGTTGGAGCAGGTGGCAGGCATCGTTCTGGGTAAATTTACTGACGGTGACTATGACAGCAATACCTTCAGCATGGAGCAGGTGATGCGCGACCGCCTTGAGCCCCTAGGTATTCCGACTATGCGTGGCGCCATGATAGGGCATACGGAAGATAAAACAGTAGTACCCTTAGGGATACGTGCAAGGCTAGACGCTGAAAACGGTGTGTTGACCTTATTGGAACTTCCGGTGGCGTAGGGTTTATTCCAGCACTCTATAGCCGGAAGGCGTGTACTCAATAGAGCTGGGAAAATCTAATTCCTTTATTCGTGACCTGCCCACAAACACAGCGTCGGTCGCAGTCCGGCTGCTGCCATAGGTACGCATGAATGTCGGCTCTTCATCCACGGTAGGAACTTCATTATTAAGTGCGAGGCGAATGACTTTGGCAACTTCCTCAGGTGTGTCACGCTGTGGATAGTGACCCGCCGTGGGCAAGATCCAAAAACTACTTTCAACTTCCCTATCATTTAAGTAGTGGCTCCACACGTAGTTGGGAATTCGAATTGGATTGATGTTGTCCACTAAGCCCCAGAGATAAGCCACCGGTACTGGGCTTCGCGAAAGATTTTCTAACCAACGTACCTCATTAGCTTGGCGCTCCAGCAAATAACGCCCAACATAAAATAGAGAGACATTACCGTTGTTGAAGGCGAAAATATCTGAATAGGCCAATGTCTCTCCCTCCCCTGAAGCGCGTCTCGGTCTTGCTGCTCTTGCGGCGATCATTTTTTCGCCTGCTTCAGTGTCCAATAAAGCTAACTGAAACGGGACAAGATTGGCCAGAGGCAGGAACATTCCGCTGTTAGATAAGAAATGGTAATTGACAGAATAATCGGGGTCGGGGTTATCCAAATAATTCCCGAGAAAAGCTAAGCCAATACTGACGCCGCGATCGTGTGTGAAAAGAGCAAAATCATCAAACTCAACCACTTCTCGGACAAAGTGGTCCACTATTTCTGCATTCTCCACCAGCATATAGTTGTAGCCATCCAACGGCTTGTCAGAAAACCCAGACCCTGGAAAATCTAGCGCTGCAATGTGGAAGTCATCGGTTAACAAAGGGATAAGTTTGTAGTAGTCGAAACTAGAATTGGGAAAACCATGGATTAGCAGTAGTTTGGGTTTAGATTCGTCGCCCCATGTTCTATAGAAAATATTAATTTTTGCCTCGTTGTTGTCCTCAGTGGTTGAAACCCATTCAAAATAGTCACCACCTTGATACCAGTCTCGGGCTAAGTCTGAATAGAACGTAAAGTCGCTATTCTGAGCAATGAGGATTTGCGTTGCGGGTAGAAGCGCCAGAGCTAAAAGAGCATTTAAGAAAAATTTCATATTTTTTCTTCTTTCTAGTTGATTGGTTTTATACTAGCGATCAGCTAGTCGACCTGAGCCTCCAAGCTCATAATAAACAATTGGTATAAAATCGTTGGGGCCCCAGCCGGGATCGTCAGTCCAATCTGCATCGTATTCCGAGGTAGGAGCGGCAGCAATAACCTCATCAAGCTTTTTCCCTTCACGAATTAGTTCGAGAACATTGCTCTGAATGTCCAGAATCATGTTTCTGAATGCGATGAGTTCATTTTTTCCAACCACCTCTAATCCGTGCCCCGGTATAACTTTAGTATCGGATCCGGCGATGTCTATTGCCTGGTCTAGTGCGGCGAGGGTTCCTCGCAATGTGCCGCCATTGTAACTGTCGATGATAGGGTAGCTGGTTGTTCGGTAAACATCTCCCAAGTGAAGAACATCAGACTGGGAAAAGTAGACGAAAGTGTCACCATCGGTGTGAGCGGGAGCCACCTTGAATACTCTGATTTCTTCATCATTTAGGTGAAAGGTCATTTGGTCGTTGAACGTTACAATAGGGCGAGCAACAGCCGGCTGAGCAGGTACAAAAGTTCCACCTGCCCTGGGGAAACGGTTTCGGTCTTCTAAAAAACGCCGGCGAGTATTATCGTGCGCAAAGATGAGCACCCCTAGCTCCGCTAAATTTGCATTCCCGCCCACGTGATCAATATGAATGTGAGTGTTCACTAAAAAACGTATGTCTTCTTCGGTGACTTTGCCAATGGTTTCCACAAGTCTTTCGGCTAGAGGTGCAAAGAGGGAATCCACTAAAAGCGCGCCGTCTGGTCCTACCTGTACACCTATGTTGCCCCCGCCACCGGGTCTTTGGACCATGTAGACGTTTCCAGCTACTTTTTCGATTTTTAGTTCTACGCCTTCAAATTGCCCCTGACTGAAGGATTGGTAGGGCAGGCTAAGTAGTAGTATGCAGCACAGCGTTTTAACCACGTGAACGTTTTTCATTGCTTTTTTCCTCAATACTCTCGCTTGAAAATACATGAGTTTCAAAGGTGAAGAAAGGGTAATGGAAAGGTTTAGAGATTCATTCAGACATGTCTTGGGGATTTTCAAGTTGCCAGTGAAAACACTTGACCACTTTATACAGAAGCTTTTTGTGCCTTGATTAGCTCAAGATCGATGCAAGAAAAATTGAGGCCACTTGCTCGGTTTTCTTACGGAAATCGGTGGTGGAGCTGGCCTTCTTTTTTACACCGCCTATAGCTGTAAATAGGAGCTCAACAAACGTTTTGGAGTTGAGCGGCGAATTCTCGAAGCTCACAAGACCCTCTTTTTCCCCATCCTTTAGCGTTCTAGCAAAGCTGGCAACCAACTTTGAGAAGCCCTTCATTAATGATTCCCCGGCGAGGCTTTGGTTCACATCCATTAACTCTGCGCCATGGGGCGAGTCTGAAACTGGTTCGTAATAGACTTTTTCAAAAATGAGTAGGGCATTTATAAACCGTGATTTTAGGTTTTCTTTCCCAGAGAGCACTAGTATCGACTGTTCAATAGCTTGATTCAGACGATGATTGGTTAGTTCGCAGAAAAGATTTTCTTTATTGCTGAACATTAAATATAACGCGGGACGAGAAATCCCTACTGCTTGTGCAATGTCATTCATGGTCGTGCGCCGGAAGCCATATTGAGCAAACACTTCGGAGGCGGCGTCGAATACTGCCTCTTTTTTCGCTTGGGCTTTTTCGTTGCTGGTTATTGATTGATTCATAGTTTGCTTATGGCTAGTGCACAATGGTTGGAATTAGGTTAACATTCTATCATTACGTTCTGACAATTTGAACCTAAAATGTCAGAACGTTAGAAATAAATAAGCAAAAAGGCTGACTTTGTGTAGTTAAATCAAAGTGTTGCCTAGTCACTTGGTGAGCTGCGCTGCCAGAACGCCAACTCGACTTACTCAGTTTAAGGAAGCTCTAGGAGATAGTAATGAGTACAACTTTTTGGGTTAACGGTGTTCAGCAGACGGTGGATGTAGATCCATCTAAACCGTTGTTATGGGTGTTACGAGAGCAATTGGCGCTAACAGGAACTAAATTTGGCTGCGGCATAGCCCAATGTGGTGCGTGCACAGTGCATATTGAAGGTGAGGCAATTCGATCCTGTGTGACGCCTATCTCAGGTGTCGAAGGCAAGCAAGTCACAACAATCGAAGGTTTAGGTTCAAATACAACTGAATTGCACCCTGTCCAGCAAGCATGGATTGATCATCAAGTACCCCAATGTGGATATTGTCAATCCGGCCAGCTGATGTCTGCATCGGCGCTACTTGCAAGCAATCCTAATCCCACTGATGCGGAAATAGATGCCGCAATGCAAGGCAACATCTGCCGCTGTGGAATGTACGGTCGCATTAAAAGTGCCATCAAGTCAGTCGAGTTGGCATCATCGGGAGAAGAGAAGTTGTACTACAACGTAGCGGGGGTGGATCATGTCTAAGTTAACCAGACGCGCATTTATTACGACTGGAGTTATAGCAGGTGGTGGTCTCCTAGTTGGGGTTGCTTTACGGCCCGGAAATCAGGTGAAAGACTTGGCGGCGAAGTTAGGTGCCGATGGCGAAGGTCTTGTTCACACCTATGTGAAGATAGATAAAGACAACGTAATCACAGCCATTATTCCTCATTCAGAGATGGGACAGGGGGTTCATACTGCGCTTGGTCAGATGCTTGCCGAGGAATTAGAAGCGGATTGGGACAGGCTCGAGGTAGAAGAAGCGCCTGCTCTTGGCGAATACGCGAACTATTCTTTAGGTCGGCGCTATTTGGTTGCCGGCATTGATTTTCCAAAGATTCTCATTCCTAGCGTTGATGGGGCTATGATGGGGGTAGCTGATTTCCTCAGCGCACAAATTACCGGCGGCAGTTTGAGTGTGCGTACGTCAGGGATCTTAGGCATGCGTGTCGCGGGAGCTGCAACCAAGCAAATGCTCAAGCAAGCAGCGTCAGACTCCTGGGGCGTACCGGTCAATGAAATCATTGCTGAAAACAGTCATCTGATCCATTCATCATCATCGAGAAAGGAGCCTTATTCTGCATTTGTTTCTCAAGTGGCAGAAATGACACCTTCTCAAACTCCAGAATTCAAAGATCCCAAAGATTACAAGATCGTTGGAAAATTTGTACCACGAAGAGACATCCCCGCTAAAGTAGATGGCACCGCTCAATTTGCCTTAGATGTTCGCTTACCGAACATGGTCTATGCCTCAGTGGTTCGCTCACCTGTTCCGGGTGGCAGTGTCATGGAGCTTGATGATAGGGCTGCTCGAGCGATGGATGGAGTCGAAGACGTGATCGTAATTCCATCGTCTACGGCTTCAAACCCTGTTCTGGGTGACACCGTCTCGACCGAGGCAGTTGCGGTAGTTGCTGATAGCTACTGGACAGCGAACAAGGCCGTTCAAGCGCTTAACGTCACATGGAGTGAAGTAGGTAATGAAGCCGTCTCTAGCGATGATATTTTCGCACAGTTTCAGAACGATCTTTCTGCTGCAGTCGAACGCCAAACAGATACTGTGAAAGGTGACAGCGCTGCTGCATTCTCTAACGCGGCAAAAGTAATTGATGCGGACTACCATGTTCCTTTCCTCGCGCACACCTGCATGGAGCCACTTAATGCGACGGCAGACGTACGCGGCGATAGCGCTGAAATTTGGATTGGCTGTCAGAATCCTTTAGGTTTTAGGCGCGACGTGGCCATATCATTGGGAATGGACCCTGAGAACGTTACTCTAAATAATCAGCTTATGGGTGGCGGCTTTGGTCGGAAGGCTCGGCCTGATTGGGCTATTCAAGTTGCTTACTTGTCTAAAACAGTTGGAAAGCCTGTACAACTCATTTGGTCCAGGGAAGAAGATGTTCGCCAGGACTTTTATCGGCCTGCAGTGCAAAGCCGCTTCCGCGCAGCATTCGATGCAAACGATAACGTATTGGCTTGGGAAAATACTTACACAAATAAGAACGAGCCCATCGAAGCTCCTTTGATTCCCTATGCGGTTGCTGCCCAAGATATCGGCTATGTAAGCAGCCCCACACATGTTCCATTTGGAGCATGGCGCAGCGTTGATCATTCCCAACATGGCTTTTTTACTGAGTCATTTATAGACGAAGTGGCTAATGCCGCCGGAAAAGACTCGTATGAATTTCGCGCCGGTCTTTTAAAAGACAGCCCTCGCCATCTCACGGTTTTAAAAAGAGCAGCAGAGGAAGCTAATTGGAATCGCGGATTGGGAGAAGGGCGTGGTAGGGGTATCTCTCTGCAGGAGTCTTTTGGATCTCTCGTCGCTCAGGTAGTTGAGGTCACTGTGGTTGATGGTGAAGTTAAAGTTGACCGAGTAGTGGCAGTCATCGACCCTGGTTTGGCTGTGGCCCCTGATGGCATTGCAGCGCAGATTGAATCTGGAATTATTTACGGTTTAACAGCTGCGCTCTATGGTGAGATCACTATCGAGAACGGAGCGGTTGTGCAGAGCAATTTCCACGACTACAGATCCGTCAGAATGACAGATGCGCCACTCATAGAAACCCATGTGATAAATAGCGGACACGACATTGGCGGTGCGGGTGAGCCAGGAACTCCTGGTATTGCGCCGGCGCTTGCTAATGCGGTTTTTGACGCTACGGGGCTTCGCGTAAGACAGCTGCCATTGAGCAACTTTGATCTGAATTATCAGGCTGAGGAAACCGGCGTGGTGGGTTAAGGCATACCACTACTTGAGTGTTCTCCAAAAAAGCCCCAAGTGAAGACTTGGGGCTTTTTTGGTGGTGCCGGCTATAGATTTTTTAAACTAGATTTTAAGTAGAGCCGTGCAGACTCTCGCGGGATAACAAAATTAGTGTTGGCTGCCTTTCAATTAGTTCGCATTAGTCGAAAGGAATGTAATCAACAAGCCTTCAATCGTTTCACCAATACTCGGCACTAAAAGTAGAATAGCAATGGTGGCAACTGAACCGGCGGCGCATACAATAAGGTAGTTTTTCATAGTCATGATAAGAGTCCTTTACAGTGAACGTGGGGCGAGTTCAAATATCCAACTGTCGCCGTCTTCGATGTTTGCTTTAGCGGCGGCAATTGCTTCAGGTGAAACCGGCGCTGGCACTCCGTTGTATTTAAGTAAGAGTTTTTCGGCGACGCCATTCAAAACATCCCCTCTTTCTATGCGAACAAGCTTTCTGGGATAACGAACATTGTTGACTCGCAGCACACCTTCATCATTACCTTCATCTGCATCGAAGGCCCATTCTTTCCAAAGCTTGCCCAAGAACGACTTCATATATCCAGACACCACGTAGATCTTCCCTTCGCTTTCTAGAATGAATATACGCCGGGTTGCCATCGGATTATTAAGTTGCAATTCGATTGTGAAGATATCATCTGTGAAGCTCCAGTCGGGTTCTGGGCCGGTGTGTAGCTCACCCGCAATCATTTCACCGCCCGGGAAAACTACGGTGGCACCGTCTGCACTGCTGCGTTGTATACGAAGAGTGCCGATAGACACCGCTCCAATCAAAACCACAAAACCCAGGATTTGCAGTACGATTTTGACAATTTTCATGTTGGTGTATCCTAGAAACTATAGTGCTTTGATCATAGGCGATTTGCAGCTTCTCGTCTCGCTATTTTGCCTTTCATTAATCGCAGATAATCCCTAGACCTCAATTTCTATACCCATACTTAGTGCTGGGCGTTGCCAAGAAGAGAAGATCAACCTATTCTGACAATCTAATATGTTTTGAAAACTGGCTCTACGTTGACTTATTCTGCAGACAAAGTGAAACACCGAAAACTCTTATTGAACGTTGCATTCTTGTTGGGATGCTTGGCGTCTTGCGCCACTATTGGGCAAACGAAGCTTGCAGGTCTAGTGGGAAACGGCAGTGTTATCTTACAGTCGCCTAGCGGTAAAACGCTTGTGGACATTAACTCTGATCATGTTCTGACCCCAGCTTCGATTGTAAAGCTACCGCTGGCTCATGTGGCGTTAGCAACGCTTTCAGATAAGTTTCGATTTGAAACTCACTTCTATGTAAATAATGACAAGGATCTACTAATTAGAGGCTTGGGTGACCCCTTTCTTGTTTCAGAAGAAATCGCACTGATTGCCGAGAATCTACGTAAGGCAGGCTTGACCTCTGTGCGTCAAATCGTAGTCGATGATTCAGCGTTTGAACCAGAATTGAATTTACCTTTGGAAATGGGCGCTGACGATCCCTATGCAGCGCGCAACAGCGCTTTAGCTGTTAATTTCAATACAGTGAATCTAGAGCGAGGCGCAGATGGACAATTGATCTCTGGCGAGCCCCAGACACCGTTAACGATGCTGGCGCAGAAGTTTGGAGCCGGGCTCGCACTGGGTGAGGAGAAACGGGTAAACCTTGGTGCTGATCCAATAGACGGCCTCCATCAAGTACAGCAGTTATTCAATTTCTTTTTGATAGAGGCTGGCATCACAGTGGCAGGTTCTGACTTCCGCCGCGAAGCGTTATCAGCAGCATGGGAGCCTTTCTACCAGCACCACAACAGCCGCACTCTTGGGGAGAATCTAGACGGCTTGCTGCGTTATTCAAATAACTTCATTGCCAATCAATTATTTCTTACCCTTGGAGCTCAACTGGAAGGTTATCCAGTTACAACTGAGGTCGCTAGCAAAGCACTGAGGGCGAGTTTGGTTAGTGTTTATGGAGAAGGTTTTGGCAGTGATCCAACTCTGCTGTTAATGTCAGAAGGCTCCGGATTGGGGCGCAGTCAAAAAACCAGTGCAGCTGGAATGATCCACATCTTGAACCGGTTCAAGCCCTACGCAGAACTCTTGCCTGAATATAACGGCGTTTTACGCAAAAGCGGCACTCTCACTGGGGTTTATAATTTTGTCGGTTACATTCGTGGTACTGAGGGTCTTTACCCTTTCGTTATTCTGACTAATCAGGCGCAAAATAACCGAGATGCTGTTTTACGTTTGCTAAAAGAGCGAATCTAATCACTCACCCTTGTTGCTGATGGTTCTACTGTTGCTGATGGTTCTACTGTTGCTAGTGGTTCTATGTAATGCCATCTAAGAAAGCAGGGGCCAACTGATAGGCCTGCGACAATTTCAATACCAACACCTGCGTGTTAGATTGGCTATCCCATTGATACCCGTTTTACTCTTCGGATTCCTGCTATGACTTTCAAACCTGTATTTTTAATCTTTTTGTTTCTCGTTCTACTCAAGTGTGAATCAACCAACAAGAATGCGGAAGCAATAGATACCCAACGGCTTTCTTCAATTGTAAAAATTTTGGCGTCGGACGAATTTCAAGGGCGAGCGCCGGGTGGGATCGGTGAGCAGAAAACTGTCGATTATTTGGTAGAGCAATTCCAATCACTGGGTCTTCAGCCGGGTGGCGAGGAAGGTCAATGGACTCAGGAAGTGCCATTGATCCACACGCAAATCCAAGGTGAACCGACGCTTGTGGTAGAGAGTCCCGATGGTACGCAGCGACTAAAGCAGGCGATTGATGTTGAGTTCAGTACAACTCGAGCGGCAGAAAAAGCAAAAATTGATAATGCCGAGATTGTGTTCGTTGGTTTTGGCGCCAGCGCACCAGAGCGCGATTGGGATGACTTTGGAGATATCGACCTGCAAGGGAAAGTAGCACTGTTTTTGGTAAACGACCCGGACTTTTCTGCGAAGGAAGACGAAGCTGTGGCTGGGCGATTTGGGAATCGTCGAATGACTTACTATGGGCGTTGGACCTACAAGTTTGAAGAGGCTGCTCGGCGGGGTGCGATTGCCGCACTGGTAATTCATGAAACAGAAGCGGCTGGTTATGGGTGGAATGTTGCTTCTTCCTCGGCAGGCGAAAATTACTCAATTGTGCGCAAAGAAAGTGACCAGCTTCCAGTCCTCTTGCAGGGGTGGTTGCATAGTTCCGCTGCCGAAGACTTATTCACCGCGGCTGGGCTGGATTTTCAGGAACAGCGCAGGCTTGCAAGGAGCCCCGACTATAGTGCTTTTCAAATTGAAGGGTTGAGTCTCTCAGCAGATTTAGAGGTATCAATAGAAAATATTGTCAGCGAAAACGTGTTGGCAGTATTGCCCGGTACTAGTCGATCAGATGAGTCGATTATGGTGTCGGCTCATTGGGATGCTTATGGAATAGGAGAGCCTGATGCAATGGGGCGAACTGTCAGGCCTGGCGCAAATGATGATGCGCTGGGAGTGGCGGGAGTCTTGGAGTTGGCGCGAGTACTGAGCTTGGGAAAACCCTTAGATAGAAGCGTTGTGTTTGCAGCATGGACCGCCGAAGAAAGTGGCTTATTGGGTTCAGAGTTTTATGCCAACAATGCTATTTATCCTTTGGAGAAAACGGCAGCAAATCTGACTTTGGATATTCTTCAAACAGCTGGGCCAGCTCGAGATGTGATTTTGGTGGGCGAGGGGCAAAGTGAATTAGAGAATGACCTGACCGTCGCTGCAGCGCTGCAGGGGCGAAGTGTAACGCCAGAAAACCTTCCGGAAAATGGGTTGTTCTTTAGAGCAGATCATTTTTCACTGGCGCGGCGGGGAGTGCCAGTGCTGCTTATTATGGGCATTGCTGGGGGTGCCGATTTGGTTGAAGGGGGCCGCGCTGCGGGTGATCAATGGATCGCGGATTACACGGGAAACTGCTACCACCAAACTTGCGATGCTTGGAGTGCAGATTGGGATTTGCGAGGCGCTGCTGCTGATGTGGAGCTATTTAAAACAATTGTTCAAGATCTCGGGAGCTCCCGCCGCTGGCCCCAGTGGTATGATGGATCTGAATTCAAAGCGTTGAGAGACGCCACAAACGAACAACGACAATAGTGGTTTCAACTACCCCCTAAACGAGAAGGTGCTTTTTTGAAAAATCCCGCCAAGTCGCAGCCAACTAAGATTGATGAATACGCGAAAACGACGTTTGCCGCAAAGGCAAGCACCGGCCATCTAATTACTCATGATGTCTATCAGAGAGGGTTTGGTCCACCCGTTATACTTATTCAAGAATTACCGGGTATAGGCAAGGCAATGCTGCGTTTAGCGGATAAATTTGTCGCAGAAGGATTTACTGTAATTTTGCCCCACTTGTTCGGGCCCATAGGGAGAGTCTCGATTGCTGGAAATTTCACCCGTGTGTTTTGTATGCGCAAAGAATTCAATTTGTTTACCGCCAACAAAAACAGTCCTATAGTCGACTGGTTGAAGGCATTGTGTCAGTTTACCCGGGAAAGCAACGATGTGGCTGGAGTTGGTGTTATCGGCATGTGTCTAACCGGTAACTTTGCTCTTAGTTTAATGGCGGACGACAGTGTTTTGGCTGCAGTCGCTGCACAGCCAGCTATGCCGATTGGCAAGCAGGCAGCATTAGATATCGCTCCAGAGACTATAGAAAAAGCAAAGAACCGGATCGATCGTCTAGCCCCTGTGAAAGCGTATCGCTTCGAAGGAGACCCTCTAGTAAAAGCAAAGAAGTTTAAGTGTATCCATGACCGTTTTAACGATGAAGGTAAGACGCGAGTGGAAATGACTGTGATTCCTGGCCCAGGTCATTCAGTGTTGACCTTAGACTTCGTCGATGAAGCAGAGCATCCAACTCGGCTGGCGCTAGATGAGATTCTTGAGTATTTTCATTCCCAATTGGATGCGAGCTAGGGCTTCAGTTTTAGCTGCAGGCTCAATCCCTAAATTCTAGTGGCCAGTTTTACCGGCTCGGGGCCATTAATAGCTGGCAGTATAGCTATTTTACAAGTCCATCTACCTCGTCTTTATTCGCATGATGTCTCTGTTTATTGTAGTTTTACCTTACTGCTAAAGCGGTTCGCATTAGCGCTTTTAATGAACGTCGATCGACGCCAATTAAAGGTGCCATAGAGCTTCGAAACAATTTCTTTGAAACAGGCATTACTTATGAGTTTTTATTCTGGTGTACAAACAAGACTTCGGTCATATCTGCCGTTGGCAGCCATTCTGACTTTCAGTTTTACAGTTGGGCAGCAAGGTCTGGCCCAAGAGATGGCAGAAGACGGTGAAATGGATAGCTGGATTGCAGCGAGTATGTGCGCTGCTGGCGACCGCTCGGTTAATCTAGCCCAAGCTCCCTCGTTCACATTTACTGGTAGTGATGGCAATAATCCACGCCATTTGAATGCCGACCAAGCAGGCTTGACTACATCGGACATGGCAGGTCTAGAGCTAGCCTGGGCAATCGCCTTTCCAGAAACATCCAGTCTACGAGCAGCGCCAGTGATAGTTGGCTCTACGGTGTTTTATTCTGCAACTGATTCTGGTCGAGTGTTTGCCTTAGACACAAATAGTGGTTGTGCTAAGTGGATATACAACGCAGAGACCCGGCTACGCTCCTCTATGGCATACGGCGTGATAGATGATGTAAGCACGTTAGTCTTCAGTGATGGGCGCGGGATGATCCATTCGATCAACGCCGAAAGTGGCGAACAATTATGGGTTGCAAGCGGCCAAGCTTCAGGTAATCAAGGTATGCTCACAGGCACACCGGTTATTCATGAGGACGTGATAATTGTGCCAGTTTCTGGGTCCGGCGTAATAACCGGAGGAAATCCTAATTACGAGTGCTGTGAAAATCATGGTGCTGTGACTGCGCTTAACGTGCGAACCGGGGAAAAGCTGTGGGAATATCACACTATGCCGGCGGCAGAATATACCGGCGCGGTGAGCTCAACCGGAGTAAAGCAAAAGGGACCGTCGGGCGCACCTATTTGGACAACACCAACTATTGATGCCAAACGGGGACAGATTTACGTCACAACGGGCGAAAATACCTCTCACCCAACTACAGGGACTAGCGACTCAATCATTGCTTTAGATCTCGAAACCGGCGAAGAAATTTGGGTGTTTCAAGCATTGGCGAACGATATGTGGAACTTTGGCTGCTCGGCAGGTGGTCCGAATTGCATCATCCTTCCAGATACAAACTCTGTAGATTTCGATTTCGGTGGCCCAGCTATTTTAGTGGATTCAGATGATCGTGAATTGTTAATCGCCGGTCAAAAGTCTGGTGACATTTGGGCTTTGGATCCAGTCAGCGGTGAACTCGTATGGAATCAGAGAGTAGGGGAAGGAACTGCCTTAGGCGGAAATCATTGGGGAATAGCCACTGATTCAAAGCGGGCTTTTATGACCATCAACGACCCTGGTACTAGAGCAGAAAGCGCACGACCCGGAATCTATACCTATTTCGTTGGCTCAGGTGAACCTAGCTGGTCATACGAAGTGCAGCCTTCTTGCGGTGAAGAGCGCAGCGACCGACTGAGACGTTGCGAAGCCCTTTACGGGTTTTCAGCCACGCCACTCTCGGTGGATGGTGCTGTGATAACTGGTGGCTTGGACGGACGTCTTTTTGTATTCGATTCTGATTCTGGTGACATCTTGTTTGAGTACGACACAGCAGCAGATTTTGAAACGATTAATGGTGTTGAAGGATACGGCGGCTCTATTGATAGCCACTCTATAGCTGCTGGCTCTGGAATGGTCTTTGTTGGTTCCGGTTACGGTACCTTTAGTCAAGTTGCCGGTAACGTACTTTTAGCATTTAAGCCAACAAAATAGCCTGTATTTTGTAGCAAAAAAAGAGGCGGGGTAGTGCAAGTTCAATAGAATTTGCATTATTCCCAGCTCCTCTTTTTCTCACTTTTTCAAATTCCCCGAGTAAGCATCAACTCAGCAACAATGGTTATAGCGCGATCTCCCTCAAAAATTAGCCTCCCTCAAAAAAATCCGGGAGTAAAAACGGTTTTAGAATATTTGGTTCTACGATTTGCTGCCGTCGGTGATGAGGTGTGGCGACAGCGGGTTGAAGATGGGAAGGTGCATTTCCATGATGGCAGCGTGATAAGCGAAGCTACCCCCTACGCTGCTCAGCAGCGAGTTTATTATTATCGGGAAGTTACCACAGAACCCCAGATTCCTTTTGAAGAAAAAATACTGTTTCAGGATGAATTAGTCTTGGTGGCGTACAAGCCGCACTTTTTACCTGTTACACCCGGCGGACACTACGTAGAAGAATGTTTACAAAGTCGTTTGCGCGTGAAGACTAGCAATGAAAATTTGCAAGCACTGCACCGAATTGATAGAGACACGGCAGGATTGGTTATTTTTTCGGTGAACCCAGAAACCCGTCGGCACTATCATCAGCTTTTTGCGACTCACAAAGTTCGCAAAGACTATCAAGCAATCGCTGAGGTTGGAGAGAATCAACCTTTACCTAATCAGCAATGGCTGATAGAAAACCGCTTGGAGAAATCGGGCGCTCGATTTCAAATGCAGATTACTGAGGGCCTGCCCAATAGTAAATCTCATATCAAATGCCTCAGCTGCGCCAACGGAAAAGGGTTGTTTGAATTAAGCCCGGTAACAGGAAAGACGCATCAGCTGCGCGTACATATGCAGAGTTTAGGGTGGCCAATACTCCACGACCCATACTATTCAAAAGACACGCTGGACTACGTTCAGCCTCGACAAGATTATTCGCATCCGCTGCAGCTATTGGCTCGGAAGCTGCAGTTTTGCGACCCCATCACGGGCGAGCAACGATGCTTTTCCAGCAATACTGCGCTCAGCCTAGCTTAAGCAGGACGATTGTGTGAGTCTTGCACTTTAGGAGAATGGTGTCTTATGGATTACTGCCTTCCACAAGGAATGAAAACCAAGAGGAGTAATTAGGATGCCAATAGCTAAACGCGCAACGGTTGCTGCTACATGCTGCCGAGGGTTTGTTGGCAGCTGGATGGCGCGGATACGTCTGAATAAAGGATATCTAGTTCGGGGCTGCGTTGAGTCGTTCACGGTGGCCACCGTTAAACCTCACCTTAAATCGAGACCAGGTCTACCAAGATGAGTCGAACTTGCAAGGGTCCCTCAACGCTTTACCAAAGATGCCTTCATCGAATGTTGATGGCTGCCTTGATGGCAGCTGTTTTCTCTACTCCGTTAAGAGCAAGTGATACTGAAAGCTCAGCTTGGCAGCTTGTAAACTATTGGTCGGAGTGGTGCGCTCCCTGTCGTGTTGAGATTCCCATGCTCAATCAGCTAAGTGAGCTTTTTTCTCCCGAACAAGTCGTCATAACGGGAGTGAATTTTGATGAGGACCCTAGAGCAGTTACTCTCGATATTGCTGCGGACATGGATATTCGTTTTTATGTTCTTACTATGACCGAAGTTGGTGAGCTGAATTTGAGACCTCCGGACGTCTTACCGACGACATATATTCTGGCGCCAGACAATTCAGTAGTAGCAAAACTTATCGGAGAGCAGAGCAAAGATGATATTCTGGACGCCCTTAAAGAATTGGGTCTAACTATTCCAATAGAGGCAGGTCGAGGACTGAAACTTGATGAATAAATTATTGCGGGTGCGACTGATTCAAATGAAGTGGCTGAGTCAGTTGATAGTATCGTTATCGACTCTAATGCTCAGTCTTTCTTTGTTGGCTGCCGAACCGGTTCTTGAATTTTTATCACCGCCTGTATCGAAGAATAGCAGTCTATCTAGGCTCACAAGCGATGCAGAAGGGGTGGTTTTTCTATCGTGGGTCAATCAAGAAAATACTGTTCCATCATTGGAGTATTCGCAGTTAAAAAAAGGACTCTGGGAACCTTCTAAAGTCATAAGCAGTGGCTCAGATTGGTTTCTGAACTGGGCAGATTTTCCCGCACTGTCGGTTAATCAAGGAAATATTAGCGCGCATTGGTTACAGATGAGTGCTGAGGGAACGTATGATTACGACATAAAGGCGCGGTTTTATAACGCCAGCAAGAACGAGTGGACCGCAGCGGCAACCCTCCACAGTGATGGAGTGAATGCTGAGCATGGGTTTGTATCGATGCTGCCTCTAAATCAGGGGCAAACCTTAATATCTTGGCTCGATGGTCGGCAAACTAAAAACGTCGCAGGTAATTCTGCAATGACTTTGCGAACGGGGATTTTTGACAAAAACGGCAATGTTGAAAGCGAATGGGAATTGGATAGCAGAGTATGCGATTGCTGTCAGACTAGCTCAGCGTTAACAGCAAAAGGACCCGTTGTGGTCTATCGAGATAGAACAGAAAATGAAATACGAGATATCTATTTCACACGATATTCAGAGGGTCAGTGGAGTGAACCCCGCGCAGTTTTCAATGATGATTGGGAAATTGCCGGTTGCCCTGTCAACGGCCCTGCGGCTGCTGCCAAGGACGATTTACTGGCGGTGAGCTGGTTTAATGCAAAGAATGATACGCCTGAGGTTAAGCTGGTTTTATCCCATGACAATGGAGACAGTTTTACAGACCCAATCCATGTGGCTGGACCTGCCACTATTGGGCGAGTTGGCACCACTGTTTTAGAATCTGGCAATGTAGCGGTGAGTTGGATTCATTCAGAAAATAGAGAAGCGCGGTTGATGTTAAGTCTCTATAGTATCGATGGTGCTTTGGTTGACTTAACGGAGGTTGCAAAAATCAGCGGGTCCCGTCGTAGCGGCTTCCCTACAATTGAATCTGTCGGGGATTCAATTTATCTTTCATGGACTGATGTTTTTGACATGCCTAAGGTAAGAGTAGCGAAAATAACTTATCCTACTGATTGATCTCTTTATACTATTTAACTTAACAAAAGACGCCAGCTGAATCCGGTTGCCCCACTGAAAGGACTGCTCCAACTTAAGAAGCACACAGCCAGAACAAGGGGTTGTGGCAATTTGATTTACACTGATTTGGATTTTTGAAATACCTATGGATCTTATTTTTTTCGATTTAGATGGCACATTGCTCGACGATGATTCGGAAATATCGGTGTATACCCGCGATACCTTGACGCTTCTTAAAGACAGCGGTATTGCGTATACAGTTGCTACAGGTCGAACTATGCTGTCCGCAAAAGCTATCATCGCGGAACATAATTTTGAACTACCTCAGATTTACAATAATGGAGTTACGATTTGGAATCCAAAGGTTGAAGAGTTAACGTTGGAGAATGTATTAGATATTTCTGAAATTTCATCGATTATCAGCATGGCTGCTCTACAGGGTATTACTCCGTTTGTGCATACAATTGACGACCATCATCATTCTATCTACCACGCTCATCCTCAACATGAGATCGAACACACCTTAATCAACAAGCATTATTCCAACACTGACGCTAAGCTCTTTCACTTAGATGAATTGCCGGCCAAAAGCCAGGTTACTAATATTAGTATGATTGGCTCTGCCAACACTATTGATGGAATGTGGCATGAAGTGAATTCTCAACCTCATCTGGTGGCTTACTCCGGGCCAGCATTGGAGGGTGGGCAATATCGATGGATGGATATCCATCATCGATTAGCCAGCAAGGGGTCTGCAGTCACTAAACTAAGAGAAAAGCTAGGAGCCACAAATGTGATTTGTTTTGGTGATAGCGATAATGATCTAAGCATGTTTGAGTTGGCCGATGAAAGCTATGCGCCAGAGAATGCAAAGCAAGGAATTAAGGACGCAGCCAGTGCCGTTATCGGCCATAACCATGAAGACGGAATAGCCCGTTTTCTGCGGGAACGATTTTCACTCTAGATAGAAGATCTGAAATCGGATGCTAAGGCAATGGGGCACTCAAGACGGCTAAAATCATGAATTTGGAAACTGTTGGTGTGAATTTAGTTTGCATTTCAAACTTATTTGTTCTATCTTCAATTTAGTTTGAAAAACAAACCTATTTGATAACTGTAACCAAGTGAAGGAGTTCCAATGACAAACGAACAGATTTTAAGTGACCTAAGCTATGCCAGTCAGCTTGCTAAGGAGGGCGCCAGCGCGCCTTTAGTAGGAGGCCGAATAGGCTTAATGTGGGGATGCCTCTTGTCGGTTACCCTTATCCTTCAATGGGCGATAATGACCCAAGCCATCGACCTTCCGTTACAGAGTCTTCTCTTCGTTTGGTTCGCATTTGCGGTAATCGGCGGCACGGGTAGTGCTGTGATGGGGCGAGAGACAGAGAAATTGGACGGTTCTCAGTCGGTGTCCAATCGGGTAGAAAAGCATGTTTGGCTCACGTTCTGTGTCATGATGGCTACACTTTTTGCCGGTGTTCTATTGGATGTTCTACTTTTTAGTGGTGATACGACACTCTACAACATCATAGTAATCGTTGCTTTTGCAGGGCATGGATTTGCCTATGGTGTAGTAGGGGCGGTTAGTGGGGCAAAGTATCTATTTGCAGCTTCGATTGCCAGCTTCATTACAGCAGCGATTTGTATCACGGTATATAACCAAGATATTCTTTATCTTATCGGTGGACTTGCCTGTTTGATTACCATCGTTGTCCCGTCTTTAATCAGCTTAAAGAATGAGCGTGAAAACAATGTCTAAGGATAATTCACCCTCAATTAACCAGATCAATGACACTATCCACGGCCGATTGCGTCTAGGAGTTATGGCGTATCTGTCGGCGGTCAATCCGGCAAGTTTTCCGGAATTAATCCGGAAAACGGAGACTACTAACGGCAATCTTTCTACTCATTTAAGTAAGCTCGAAGCGGCTGGTTATGTGAGGCAGGAGAAGGGTTACAGCGGAAAAAGACCGCAGACCTTGGTTCATCTCACAGAGGAAGGGCGGGTTGCATGGGTGGAATACCTAGCAGCTATGAAACTTTTATTGAGTAGTTAGTAAAAGTGAGCAGCAACGAGAACCGGCAGTAATCTGGCCTCGTTGCTGCAGAGTATGATCGGTGGTTAGTGGATAGCCCTCTAACCACCGATTTCACGTATTACAATCCGGCCTGCAGCTTTATCACGATCTTACATCTTTACTCTTCTCTCCTAAAACCAATTGGACGAATTTTTTCCAACAAAGATGGCTTATCCTGACGCCTTCTTATAGTGCGCGCTTATAAGTGCCTATATTAACATTCGGCCTGTTACCAATAATCGTCATGGCTGAAAATTCCATACTACACTTGAAAAACATGCTGATTAACAAGCGCAGCACTGTGAATTGGTTATCTGACATAAGAACAACAAGCAATTGTAGAAAGGAATCATAATGAAAACTTGGTTTAATAATCTCTCTCTTGGCAAAAAACAAATTTATGTATTTTTGGCAGTGGGCCTTGTTCCGATGCTTTTGATGTCGCTGATTGCGACGAATATTGCAAAAGATCAGCTTAGCAAGCAGTCCTTTCAACAGCTGCAAGCCGTAAGAGACATCAAAGGTGGCGCGGTGCAACGCTACTTCGAATTTGTAGCCAATCAAGTAACTACCCTTGCTGCTTCTGCCGAGGTGATAAGTGGTATGGCTGACTTTAAAGCCAGCGCTGCTCAAATCCTTGCAGCGGAGCAATACTCAGCACAAGATATTGAAAGCATGCGTAGCGAGCTAAACAGTTATTACGCAGGCGAATATGGCGTAAAGTACCTAGAAACCACGGGTGAGGACGTAGATGTTTCCTCGCTTCTGCAAGGACTATCCCCCACCGCCGTTGTGTTGCAATATCATTATATCCAATCCAACGAAAATGATTTAGGCAGCAAACATTTGTTGACCAAGGCAACAGGGGTGAGCGACTACCATGACTTTCATGCAAAATATCACCATGGTTTAACGCAGTTTCTTGAGAGATTTGGTTTCTACGATATATTTTTAGTGGACATTGACTCAGGCGATGTCGTTTATTCTGTCTATAAGGAGTTGGATTACGGCACCTCGCTAAGCTCCGGTCCCTATGCAGACAGTGGGCTCGCGGCAGCCTATCGTGATAGCACGTCGCTAAATGCGGGCGAGTTTGTCCTCAAAGATTATCAGCCATACACCCCCTCTTATGAAGCGCCGGCAAGTTTTATCTCCAGTCCAATATTTGAAAACGGTCGACGCATTGGAGCTTTGATCTTCCAAATGCCGTTGGAACCAATCAATGAAATCATGACTGAACGTTCTGGTATGGGTGAGTCTGGGGAGAGTTACTTAATAGGGTCAGACTCCTTGATGCGCTCAGATTCGTTTCTTGATCCAGAGAATCACTCAGTTGCTGCGTCATTTGCTAACCCAGCTGCTGGAAAAGTAGACACGCTTGCCGCCAATCAGGCATTGGCCGGGCGCTCAGGCAATGAAATCATCACCGATTATAATGGCAATCCAGTGCTTTCTTCCTACATGCCATTAGAAATGAGTGGTGTAAATTGGGCCATACTAGTAGAGATTGATGAAGCCGAGGCATTTGCGGGAGTCAGTCAAATGGTGTGGAACATCTTGATCGTCGCAGCCGTGGCAGCTGTCAGCATTTATTTCGCTGCAATATATATTAGCCGGATTATCAGCTCCCCTATCATTGCCCTCAGTGACGAGATTCAGCGTGTGGAGAAAGAAGGAGACTTTAGCATACAGTTGCAAAACGCCAGCCTTGATGAGGTGGGAACCACCAGTCGGGCGTTTAATAGTCTGCTCGCCAAGCTCTCTGATGCTATTCAGAGCACCAATCAAGTCTTAGAAAACCTAGGAAACGGAAATTTTGACAGCACTGTCTCTGAAGAATTCCCGGGTGAGCTACGAGTACTTGCCCAGGGTGTCAACGGGGCTATTCGTGAAGTTAAGTCTTCTAATCAAAAAACAGAAGAACAAGCGCGCTGTGCGGAAGAAAGTTCCCGATCGGCGAAGGCGGCAGCAGAAAATGCTGAGGCTGAAGCGGCTAAGGCTGCTGAGTTGGCAACCCAAGCTGAAGCTCAAGCCGAAAAAACGTTAATCGTTAAGCAGGCTCTTGATGTTGCTGCTGCGTCCATGTGCATCGTTGATGAGAAAGGCATAGTAATCTATGCAAATGAGGCAACAACCGCATTAATGAAGGACATTGAAGCTACGCTGCGTACGGAAATACCCGATTTCCAAGCCAAAGAGTTTGTGGGTTCGGATATGAAGATCTTCGCTGCGGCCAAATCTGATGCTGATTTAGCATTGGATCTGAGAAATGGTTACAGGACTAAAGCTGAAGTTGCTGGATTAACCCTCACCGTTTCAGCGGTGCCAATACATAATGAAAAAGGAATCTATCTAGGTTCTGTCGTGGAGTGGAATAATAAGACCCAGAAACTGGCAAAAGCCGCGCAAGAAAAGCGACTAGCCGATGCTAACGCTCGCATTCGCCAAGCTTTAGACAATTCTGCTACGGGTACGATGATTGCCGATGAAGATTTCAATGTTATCTATTTGAATCAGAGTCTTTCAACTCTATTAGCTTCTGCGGAGACAGACCTTAAAAACCACTTTGGCAATTTCACATCTAGAGATCTTGTTGGGACCAAGGCCTATGATCTTGCTGAAAATCCCAAGGCCTATAAGTTAGAATTGGAATCATTGGCTGAGACTCAGCGAAGCGAAATTAGCACGGGGCAACATAGCTTTGTAACAAGTGCTAATCCAATAAGCGATGAACATGGCAAACGATTGGGCACTGTTGTCGAGTGGTTGGATCGGACCAATGAAGCTGCTATTGAGCGGGAAATCGACGTGGTAATCGACTCAGCCAGTCAAGGAAGTTTTGCTAATCGAATTGAGCTAGATGGTAAGAAGGGTTTCTTCTTAAAAGTAAGCCGCGGGCTCAACGAATTGTTAGAAACTACCAACGAAGCGATTAGCGATGTGGGTCGTATCTTCTCAGCGCTTGCAGCTGGTGATTTATCCAAAACAATCGACCGGGAATACCAAGGCGAGTTCGCCGCATTGAAAGCTGATGCAAATAATACTATTCACAAGCTACAAGAGATTATGGGTAACATCAGCACCTCATCTTCTCGAATTTCCCGCGGAGCAGGTGAGATTAGTTCTGGCAACAACAGCTTGGGTAAGCGCACAGAGCAACAAGCTGCCGCACTTGAAGAAACTGCATCTAGCATGGAAGAGATGACAGCTACAGTTCAGCAAAGTGAGGAGAGAGCTCAACGAGTGAATATGCTTTCCAATAGCTCCGTTGAAATTGCTCGGCAAGGTGAAAATTCGGTACAGGCCACAGCTAAAGCTATGGAAGAAATTGCTCTTGCCAGTTCTAAAATCACCAACATTATCAGTACTATTAATGGCATTGCTTTCCAAACAAACTTGTTAGCTCTGAATGCGGCAGTGGAGGCTGCTAGAGCTGGTGAGCAAGGCAAAGGCTTTGCGGTAGTCGCTGCGGAAGTTAGAGAACTTGCGCAGAGGTCAGCAAGTGCCGCTAAAGAAATCACACAATTGATTAATGATTCCACTGATAAAGTGGATGAAGGCGCTTCTCTGGTATCACAATCAGGAGAAACGCTAACATCAATTGTTCACGAGATTGAGCAGGTGAGTAAAAACGTTGACGAAATTCTTGATAGTGCCAAAGAGCAGTCAATAGGTATCCAGCAAGTGACCAGTGCAATTCAGCAAATGGATCAAATGACTCAAGAAAATGCCGCTTTGGTTGAAGAAGCTGCCGCCTCCAGTGAAGAGATGGCTAATCAAGCCGCTGATTTGGATGGTATGGTTGCCTTTTTTAAGGTGAATTCATCTGCTGTTGTAACCGACATAAGACAGCAATCAAGTAGCGGTGGTTCGGACTTTGCAATGAGTCAGTCTAGCCACTGATTTTTTCCTGCCACAAATCCCAAGCTGCACTCGACTTTTGTGCAGCTTGGGACTTTATAACTTCTCCCCATACGTTATCAGCAATAGCACTCATTGTTGAAGAATTAGCGGGCTACTCTTGCCTAGCAAATTTTCGCGTTTTCCCCAATGGCTAAACCGCGGCTGAATTACTTTCTGACCTAGGCTCGAAAGGACAAAGATATTTTGATCTGACTTGTGGTTTAATCGGTATAGAAATTTGCTTTATGGCGCGCGACGTAAATTGTTACGATCAAAAAAGACGGGCCTTTCAAATCAGGGAAAATAAAATGATAAAAATTTACCGGATTATTCTGTTCATTTTGGTTAGCAGTATTCACTTTCTATCTGTTGCAGATAGACAAGAAAGTGACGATGAGCGTCATATAGATGACCCCCGAGTTCAGCACAGAAGTTATGAATTTCCTGGTACTGGAGAATCGATTCCTTACGCGATTTTCGTACCATCGACCTTGCAGCAAGGTCAGCCAGCACCCCTCATCCTCTCATTGCATGGCCTTGGCAGAAGCCACGATTGGTTAATGGGTTATCACGGTTTTCTGGATCAAGCTGA
This sequence comes from Pseudohongiellaceae bacterium, assembly GCA_045106275.1. GTDB lineage: Bacteria > Pseudomonadota > Gammaproteobacteria > Pseudomonadales > Pseudohongiellaceae > UBA9145. The sequence continues at coordinate 50,465 of JBGCEK010000086.1, forward strand.
AGCTAACGGCTACATCGTCGTCACACCGCTCGGGTATGTTCGCAGAGGGTGGTACGGATCTCGAGCTATAGATGACATGGAAGACGGTCAACGGAGTGAACAAGATGTTTTGAATGTGCTGCAGCTGGTTCGGGATGAATTCGAGATTGATTCGAATCGAATCTACCTGTGGGGGCATTCAATGGGCGGAGCGGGCACTTACCATATAGCAGCTAAATACCCAGAGATATGGGCTGGCCTTGGAGTGGCGGCTCCTGCACCGGAGGCAGATGCACCAATGAATGAAATACTTAACAGCATTAAGGATCTGCCTATTTTTGTGCTGCAAGGTGATCAAGACGATGCAGTGCCAGTGGAACGAACCCGCGCTTGGGTTAAGAAAATGCAAGAGTTAGGCATGCAGCACGTTTATGTGGAGATACCGGGCGGGGATCACTCGCTGCTTATTTCTCAGGATGCCGAGAATATGCGAAAGTTTGTCGACTTTTTTAATATCGTTCGTAAACAGTATTAGATCTATCAGCGCAGTTACTGGCTAAGGGTCTCAATAAGCGTAGTAAGGGCTCGTGTTGGGTTTCCAAAATCAGCGACCTGTTTAAGATAGGAGAGAACCTCCGCTTGCGTGTCGGGCAGGGCCAGTTTTTCATCGTTTTGTATTGTGTAATAAGAATTGCCTTCAATACGTAAACTGGCTAAGTGGCTGCCGTAATACTCTGCTATGCCAGTATCAATTACGAGCACTTTGCCGCCAAATCGAGGAACGATTGTTCCCAGTCCAGGGGTATGGCCCACTACGATTCTATCAACGTCGAAGGCTGTCAAAGCCGCTTCTAAATTGTCCACTTCCTGAATTTCATCACCGGATGCGAGCCCTCGATACCAAAGAGGGCCATCGTCTCTTTCTGATAAGCCTAGCTCTTCACCGCGCCCTCCTTTCAGTTCACGTCGCACCTGCTCATTAATCTCGTCAATGCTTAAGCCTATAAGACTTGGCGATACACCGCCGTGAAGGAACAGCGTTCGCCCGACCCGGGCAATAGTGTCATTTTCCACTACCCAGCTTCCGAACTCTCCATCGGGGCTCCATGCTATTCGGTGCTCAACAAAACCTAAAGGATGTTCATTCATCCATTGACTCTCAAAAGCATCATCGGCGACGAAGTTTTCGTCTAACAAGGTTAATCTAGCGACTTCCGTTTCATAATATCGAGAGCGCAGACGGCGAGCATCGCGGCTTCGAAGCGATGCGTATTCGCCAGGGTGAACATATCTTAAGTCACCGTAGATATTCATGGCCTCGTGATTGCCAATCAGTGGAATAACTTGTCCTCCATCCCGGCGTGCCTGTCGCTGTAGCTTTTGCATGAGCTTGATTATTTTTTCTGTATCCGGCCCTCGGTCTGGTAAATCGCCAAGCTGAACAAAGTGAGTGTCACCGCCAATCCAATTGCCTCGTCTATTGGTTATTCCAGCTTCCATTAGTACAGTTCGAAAATTATCGTAGTCCCCGTGAATGTCCCCCACGGCGACAATCGGGAAAGCGGGCTCATCTTCAGCGAATAAAGCGGTGGTGACAAAAAGACTGGCGAGCATCAGGCAGCGAAACTGAATTTTCGCCGCAGCCCTGATATTCCATAAATAATCAGTAGTGTAATTCATTGTCTTACCGGCACTTACCCACAATACTTCGTTGATTTTTTCGTTCGTTCGCTAAATCATCATAATAGTTAGTCAAAAACCTGATCGCTTTTTTCTTAGTTCTGTCCGAGGCGTACTCACTGTCTGTAATCATGCGTTCCACGGCACCTTGAGTCTCTAAAGCTCGCTCTATTTCTTCTTCAATGTTATCGATGTGAGCGCAATAACCTCGATACAAACGCTGTGTGTTCCGATTAATGCGCATGCTTGGATCAGGTGGTGCTGCATAGGAGGCGTCTACGAATCCTGACGCGTCAAAATCGTAAGGGAATGGGTAATTCACCCCAGAGTTGTCGGTAAGCAGTTTGGCGTTGTGACAACAAGAATCGTTGGGGGCCCCAGACGAAAGAGAAAAATCTGTATTTCCAATCAATAGCATGAATAAAGCGACCCTATTAGCTTGGACTGAATTAAGGGTGGTTAGTTCAGCGCGGTTGAGCTCAAATTTTTCTAGGTCGAACCGTTTGGCGAGTCTATTCTGGTTCTCGATTATGAAAGCGAAGTGAGTGCGCTCTTGATCCTTCTCAAGGCTATCTGAGTAGGTCGCTTGGATAAGCCGCGTATCAAAATGATAATCTGAAAACTCACTAAACATGTCATAGGCTAGCTGCTCTTTAATTAACCACTGCTCTTTTGATTCTTGTTTGCCGCATTGAACCACTAGTTTCAGCCTATTTTGATTCTCAAATAGGGTGTTTTTGGTTTGACCGCGCTTGAGGTCTAACCAGAGCTGAGCATGACTACAATTTGATTTTTGTAAACGCCAATTTCCGCGCACTTCATAGGCTACGTCCAGCAATACAGTGGACTGGTTGTCATCAATATACGAAAGGGTGCCTTCATAGCGCTTGCTCTTGTCTCTTTCTTTATCAATCAAAGAAAATGGGCCAGTTAGGGTTAAATCCAGAAGTTGGGAATCCGCAAAAAGGGCATCCGGCGTAGCAGCGTCGGTCAATATGAGCCTGCTTACGAGAGTTGAAGCTAAGATCACTGTTTTTATGAGACGATTTAACATTGGGGACCGATAGGCTAATAAGGTAAAGGAATAGCAGTTTATCCCGTGTCAAAAAGGGGCGCAATCCTGAAAAAGTCACGAGAGTGGCTTGGCAAGCTTTCAATTTACATTCGCACGTTAGTTGATTAGCATCTATTTGTCTTTCATGGGTCTACTAAGTTATGCAAAAATACCTCGCTATTATCGATTCTCAAACGGCCTATGTGCTTTTGCTTTGCACAGTTGTAACCTTCCTCTGTTTTCATTTCGGCTTTAGTTATAGTTTGAACATCACGCTTTTTAGTATTGCCGTTATTTTCCCTCTGGTTTTTACTATAAGAGAAGCGTTTCGAAGAAGAGATAGCGTGATTAAACTTTTGAGTATTTTTAAGTCCTCGCTGAATGCAACTTACTACTGTTTTTCCAACAATGACAAACTATCGGCAGAGCAAAAAACCATCGTCAGTGACAAACTTGAGTTAATCTCTCATCTCTTTTTTGAGGCACTCAAAGGCAATCACTATGACTCAGAGCGAGTACGTGCCGAGTTAAATGAAGTATTCCGTTTTCTGGAGAACCATCGCAACGCTATTTCGAACGGAACAGCGCTTAAAATAATTCGATTTCTCAAAGACGTTCACGAAAGCATGGAAAACACTGTGGGCATAAAAATGCACGGGACTCCGATTAGTCTTAGAGCCTATTGTTTAGTGTTTATCTATGTTTTCCCGATCATTTTTATTCCCACGTTGGTGCACGATATCGGTGTCAATGACCATTGGATAGTTTACAGTTTGGCGGCGATTCATGGCTTCATCCTCATATCGCTTTACAACGTACAAGACGCGATGGAAGACCCATTTGACCAAATCGGTTTGGACGATATCCAGTTAGATGAATTCCACTTTGTTAAGAGCGATTCGACATAGCGTCGGTTATTAACAAAACTTTGCTAAGTTGAGCCGGCATTTGTAAGAGCTGTTTAGATTTTCAGCTCCTTCGTGTCGGTAACCTGCTACCTTAACTGAAACCCTTTATAGCCGCTGCTGGCAATGTCTTCACATTGGCTGACATAGTCTGGATATCCCAAGTAGGGCATAAAGATGCGAGGCTTGCCGGGTATGTTGGCGCCTGTATACCAAGACGCGCAGCCGTGAGCTAACAAAGTGCGGTCGGCAATTTTGTTCACTTGATTGACCCAGTTTGTCTCTGCGTCGAGCGCGGCTTCTATACTTTGGATATCATTTTTCTTTAAGTACAGCAAACAATCAGCAATCCACTCTACATGCTGTTCGATAGCAACTACCATATTAGCCAATACCGAAGGGCTGCCGGGACCAGTGATGGTGAAAAAGTTGGGGAATCCGTGCACTGTTAACCCTAGGTAATTGCTAGGTCCGTCCTGCCACTTTTGCTCCAGAGTTTGTCCGTCTTTTCCTCGAATATCTATTGCTAAAAGCGCACCGGTCATTGCATCAAAACCTGTGGCAAGAATAAGCATATCTAACTCAAAATCTTGCTCGGTGGTGCTTATGCCGAATGGCGTTACCGCTTTTATCGGGGTCTCTTCTAAGCTCACTAAATCAACATTTTCCCGATTAAACGTTGCGTAGTAGTCAGTGTCTACACAAAGCCGTTTGCAACCAAGAAGTGTCTCCGGGCTGAGGTTTAGCGCAGTTTTGGAATCTTTGACAATCGACTCAATTTTTCCATGAATAAAGTCAACAGCAGTCCTGTTTGCGTCACGATCCACATTTAGATCTTTGAAAGCTGCCAGAAACGGCAGGCCGCCTTCCTGCCAACGTTGCTCGTAAATTTCCTCTCGCTCTGCAGCGCTCACTGTTAATGCGGATTTTGAAGAAGGGGAGTTATCGAGAGCTGCATAGCGTTGCGAATTTTGTGCCCTAAAAGCGGGATAGTCAGCTTTGACAGTCGCTTCAAATGTTTTATTCATCGGGCCGTTGTGTGCTGGGACCGAGAAACTTGGAGTTCGTTGAAACACTGTAAGCCGTTCAGCAGTCTCTGCAATAATAGGAGTGGACTGAATTGCGGAAGAACCTGTACCAATAATACCTACCCGTTTGCCGCTGAATTCAATTCTATCTTTAGGCCAGAGCCCTGTGTGCAATTGGGTGCCCTGAAAACTGTCCAGTCCTGGAATGTCGGGTATATTTGGTTTTGATAAGCAGCCAGTGGCCATAATGCAAAAATTAGCGTTGAAGTTTTTGTCGTGTCTAGTTGCTACATGCCAAGTGGAGGACTCTTCATCGTACTTCATCGATTTAACGCGAGTACCAAATTGAATAAAAGGCCTCAGGTTAAAACGCTCAGCAACGTGGTTGGCATAAGCAAGAATCTCTGACTGAGGCGCATATTTTTCAGACCAGTTCCATTCTTGCTGCAGCTCCTCAGAAAATTGGTAGGAATACTCCAAACTGTTTACGTCACAGCGAGCACCCGGGTAGCGATTCCAATACCAAGTGCCACCAAGATCGTCTGCAGTTTCTAATACTAGAACAGAAAACCCTAGGCTTTTAAGTTTGTGCAAGGCATAGAGCCCAGCAAAACCGGCACCAACAACAATCACGTCGAATGACTTATTTTCTTCCATTACAATCCTGTTACATGACGGGCTTAAAGGTGTCGATTGCCTCCAACAATTCTGATTTTAAAAATAGGAATAGCCTATTTACAAAGCAGTTCCACCAGCGCTTTGGTTTTTCAGTGCTTCCAGAAAAGCGCTCATCTCGGCAACGCGTGCTTTGCCCATTTGCTTTGACGCCTCCAGCACTAATGTGGCCGGTAGTTGCTGGCTCATGTTTTCTAAGGTTGCGAAGGCTGTAGGTAGATCTTGGGCCAGGGCTTCCCTTGTTGTTAAAGAAATAATTCGAGCTACACCTACCGCACCGAGAAAATTAAGCGTATCGGCGTCGTGAAGCAGCTGTGCATGAGGTTCATCCGGCACAGCTGAATAATACATATGCGCTAGAGCTGCTCCTTGCACAAGTTCTAGTTTCGTCATGGGAAAACCCGCCGGCTCCAAAATCTCCGTCATGGAATCTGCTGCAACTCGGGAGTGATCGTCTCCCCGTGCCGCAAAGGGTTCAAATGCGCCCATGTCATGCAGGAAGGCAGCAGCAAATAACACATCAAGATCTATTTGTAGCCCTTCTTTCTCCGCAAGCTCTAGTGCCAGCAAATAGTCCCGTTCACTGTGTTCTAATCCCCAAGCTGTGTGGCGTTGATTTTCCATAGCAAAATCGTACACCGCACGTTTCCACTGCGAGTCAATGGCGATGCCTGAATCTGTTTGCTGAGCAATGGATGGAACAGAAATCGCAAAGAGAAAAGAGATTGCAACAGTGCGAATGACATTAAGCATAGGTAACTCCCGATTGAGGGTTAACAGTTGAGTAATAGACTGGTTGCTAGCCCTAAGATTGAGTGAACCCAGACAGTGTACCACTGCAGCTGTTCAGCTTCTCGAAATGCTTTCATGCGATTCATTTTGGGGTTTGCTACCGATCTAATGAGGCCCGCTTTGATCTCAGTCTGTTCTATCAGTGTACTAGGATTAACCCTTACCCTGTTGCTAAAACTTTGAGCTTGGGTTGGCGCTGCGTGGGAGGCGCTTTAGTGAGGTGATTTTTGGGCACTTGAAAGCAAAATTCTTCGATTTTGATATCGTCCAAGCCGGACTGATCAAACGGATCTTCCATGCGCTCTTGGATGTTGTAAAGGGTAACTAGAATAAAGCCAGGGGTGGCGGATACTAGGAAGATAGCCAGCGTTGAGTAGTTGCTGATCTGAGCAACAAGCGAAGGAACGAATATTAGTGGGAATGCGTAGATAAACACCAAACAGTAGGCTCTCAAACTCACAGGTGTGCCATGAGTAGATAACCCGAACACGTTCTCCATACTTTCTCTGGCATCTTTCAGGAATCTAAAGAGCTTGATGGCTGTCCCGCTGGAAAAGTATTTCTCATTCTCGCTAATGAAAAATGAAATATCGTCTAGTTGCCTACGAACTAACTCGAATTTGCTTTTATCTGAATAAAGCGTGTCGAAGAATAAGTCAGAGAGTTTTTCGAGCTCTTGTCCAATGTGCTTGGTGCCTTCTTCGTCTAGCCTGCGGTTGCTGGCACAGCAGAAATAAGTGGCGGATAAGGAAGCTTTAAACAGGCTTAGTAGCGCAATCGCGTTATCTCTTCGCTTAAATGCTTCTCGAATAGTAAACACCAAAGGGAAGATGACGGCGAGACTGAACAGAGTCAGATTTACATCGGATGTGTAATTTTGCCGCAGACATATGTAAGTAGCGGCGACACTAATAAGTATCACCGTCAGAGTTTTCTTATCCAAAATAGAGACGTATTTTTCCACGGCGCCATTAGACCTATCGGGAAAAGCGAAATCAATCCGCTTCTGATTGAAAGTTTATTCGAAAAAAGCGTGTCTTAAATAGTTGACCCTAATGTTTTTTTTCCGGTAGATTTCCGCAAAAATATTTAAGAGTAAATGACTCAATAAGGAGTCTTAGATGTTACAAACTGTTATTAAAAATCAAAAGCTTACAAATTTTTCTGCGGCGTCGCTCAGTCTCTCATTTCTGGTTTTGCTGATACCCCAGCTGTCTCTCGCCAGCGACCTAATCACTGACCCTCTCTTTAGCGACGACTTGCCTCTAGAAATTACCCTGTCTGCACCTTTTGCTGAGATCAATAAAGAAAGGGACAAGTCGAAAGAGTATCGGGGCACTCTTCACTATTCTGACGAAAACGCAGCAACTACTCTTTTTGATGTAAAAGTAAGTCCCAGGGGCAATTCCAGGCTTAGAGCGAAAGAATGCCGATCCGCGCAGTTGTGGGTCGATTTTAAGAAATCCCAAACGGTGGGAACTGTGTTTGAAGGGCAGAACAAACTGAAACTGGTTGTTCAGTGCGGATCGAAAACCCGTGGCGCTCAGTGGCTACTTAAAGAGAATCTTGCCTACAAAGTTTTCGAAGAATTTTCAGATTTCCATTTCAAAACACGAATGCTAAAGGTCACTTATGAAGATACTGGCAGTGGCAAACAGAAATCCGCTCAGCTCGCTTTTTTTATTGAACATCACAAAAATATCGCTCGACGTCATCGGATGGAGCTTGAAGATCAGAATGCGGTTTCCATTGCTGAATTAAATCCTCAACAAAGTAGCGCAATCGCAATGTTTGCTTATCTCATTGGCAATACAGATTTTAGTGCTATACAAGGCCCTGTCGGCGAAAAGTGCTGCCACAATATTAAGTTGTTGGTGGATGATCAAGGACAGCGATTCCCACTGCCTTACGATTTCGACAATACCGGATGGGTGTCGGCTGGCTATGCGCTTGGCCCCAGCCCCAATATTGGAATAAAAAGTACTCGCGAGCGACGGTATCGCGGATTCTGTCTCCATAATGATGAACTCTATGGGGCTGTGCTGGCAAGTGCAGAGAAAGAAGCAGCGGTGCTTTCTATAATTGAGGAATCAGAGGGAATCAGTGAAAACAACAAACGCCAGCTGCGCAATTTTGCTGATGACTATTTCAAAATAGTTAGTCAACCATCGGCGGCCCGTGAGCTGGTTCAAAACTGCAGATACCCCCAGGAAATCAGCTCGTCAGAAAGCTCAAGCTAGTTACCTAAACGGGAACCCCGCAGGGCACAAAATTGCGTCTAGCGGGGCTGGGTGAGGGTAAGATTTTTCGGGTCCAAAGCCTCTTGAATTTCTTCGTATCTAAAAGGTTTTGCAAAGTAGCCATTCATTCCAGAAGCGAGCATGCGTTCCACCTCTCTGGCATCTGTACTGGCCGTGATTGCGATAATGGGGATGTTTGCGTTTCTACCATTGAGCCTTCGAATCTCTGTCGTAGCAGCGATGCCATCAAGCTCTGGCATTTGGATGTCCATAAGTACAGCGTCGACCGCATGCGTTTCCACATAGTTAACGGCTTCTCGGCCGTTAGTCACTGTTACTACTGAGTGATCGTCTTTTTCAAGCAGCCGAGACAAGACCATTCGATTAACGGCATTGTCGTCAGCAATCAATATTTTAAGAGGCGAAATATTTAATGGGTTAGCATGGCTTCTCTCGTTGACTTGAAGAGCGCAGGCGTCAACAGGTATAAACACCTCAATCTTAGTACCTTTCCCCGCAATAGAATTTAGCTCTATAGTGCCCTCCATGTGTGTCACTAAACTTTTGACGATAGATAGACCCAGTCCAGAACCGCCAAACTCGCGGTTAGTCGATATGTCAGCTTGTACATAGGGCTCAAATAAACTTGCCTGCGCTTCTTTCGCTATGCCGATGCCAGTATCAGAAACCGTCATTTTAAGTTGAGAAGAGACATACTCTATGTGTAATTTGACTTCGCCTTGATGAGTGAATTTCAGAGCGTTGCCAACAAGATTGATTAACACCTGTCTCAGTCTAGTCGGGTCGCCCATGATACTACTAGGCATAGATTCGTCTATTTCAATGGTTAGCTCTACGCTTTTAGATTCCGCTTGGAATTTAAACGGAGCCATTGTTTTGTGAATTAGAACTCCAAGATCAACGGGTATTTTCTCCATCGCTACTGCCCCTGACTCAAGAGATGACAGGTCCATAATGTTGTTGATCAATTCTAGGAGCAGTTCACCGCTTTCTTTGGCTACCAAGGCGTACTCACTTTTTTCTTTTTCACTGTCGCTTTCCTGCAAGAGGCGAAGTGCACCTATGACTCCATTCATTGGCGTTCGAAGTTCATGGCTCATTGCGGCCAAGAACGTTGATTTAGCTCGTTCAGAGCTCTGTGCTTTCTCTTCAGCTAGGATTCGAGACTCGATTTCGTTTTTTAGAGAGGCGACTGTGTCTTTGAGTTTGTTTTCTGCAGAATTCTGTAAATGCCTAAAGATTAGTACCGACGCGCACAATAGGAAGAGCACCAATGTTCCTTCGGTGGCCAAACCGACAATGTAGCCTCGGTCGATTATTTGGACCTCTGCGTCAAGATTGAGTCTGTCGGATAGATGCAGCCAAGTGTAGATCCACACTGTGGATGCAACAATCGCAGACCAAATGATCCCGCTCCTTAGTCCAGCAAGTAGCGTTGCAATCGCTGGTATCGCAAGTAGCCAAATCCAAGTTTGGCCAAGGATCCCAGAAGTGCGCATGATGAGCACTAACATGGCCCATAAGCCAAAAACAGGCATATTGGCTGCTATTTTTTGATTGCCTAATTTGGCTTGAACGTAGAGCGCAAAGATTCCGAAAGCTATGCCCGCTGCGATCGTGGGATTGTCACCTGACAAGCCCCGAAACGTATTGATGCCCATCACCAAAATTCCTAGAGGAGATATGGCAATGATGCAGGCAGAAAGGGTGCGCCGCTCACGTAACTCATCTGGAGTGGCCTTGTCAGGGTCGAGTCCCCCGTTCCATAAGTCGAGGAGATGGTTTTTTAGAGGCACTATGCTTACCAAGGGAAAGGGAACTTAGGCTCAAGTATAGTCTAAAAAATCAGTTCTATAAGTGATGCGGAAAGCCCAAAAATAGCGCGCTTCAGCGTCTAATGTCAGGCATTCTCGAGGGCGAACCGGTTTTCTGGTAATAGCTTTGGACAAATCCAGTAATTTGTGAATAATTAAGAAAAAGCTCTTTTTAAGGAGATAGCCCCATGACAGTACGATACGTCCTTCCTACTCTATTCTGTTTAATTATCCTATTGCCCTCTGCTGCAACGGCAGCTGACCGTGTTGGCGATTTTGCACTGCTAGACCATGAAGGCTATTTCCATCAAATGAGTTGGTATGATGATAATAAAGCGGTGGCACTGCTTGTTTATTCTCACCAAGATGCAGCGGTTGAAAAGGCGATTCCCACTTTTGCCAGCCTTGAGAAAGATTTCAAGCAACAAGGCATTGCGTTTTTCATGATTGACCCTATGGGGCTAAAGAACCGAGATGCTATCAAGGCGCACTTTGCTGCGTCGCAGCTGAGCATTCCGGTTCTGATGGATGATGCTCGTATCATTTCTGAGGCGCTTGCAATCAATACCACTTCTGAAGTGATTCTTTACAACCCTAAGTCATTTACGATTTCGTTTCGGGGCCCCGTTGGTTTTGAATTCGAACAAGCTTTGAACGATGTTGCCGCCGGTAATGAGCCTAGAACAGCGGAAGTTGCCGCCGCAGGAAATCCTGTAAGCTATCCGGCGAAGATCGCTCACCAAAAGCAGGTGCCTTCCTACGAAAAAGACATTGGCCCTATCATTGCTGAAAATTGTGCTGCCTGTCATCGGGCTGGCGGAATTGCACCTTTCGCACTGGATAGCCACACCATGGTTATGGGGTGGTCGCAAATGATTCGGGAAGTGTTAATGACTAAGCGCATGCCCCCTGGTCAGATCGATCAGCATATAGGTGAGTTCATTAATGACATGGTGCTGGCCGACGAAGATGCGCAAAAAATAGTCCATTGGATTGAAGCAGGTTCACCCAAAGATGGAGACAGTGACCCCTTAGCCGAACTTGTTTGGCCGGAAACTGAATGGGCTTTTGGCGAGCCGGATTACATTATTGATATTCCAGAACAGTCGATTCCTGCAACAGGAGTGTTAGATTACTACAACGTGATGGTTGATTTAGACCTTGAGGAAGATCGCTGGGTGCGGGCGAGTCAATACATCCCGGGCGACCACACAGTGTTGCATCACACTCTACATAGTCTCATACAACCTGGAGAAACTCAGGGAGGTTCTCTATTAGGTGGAGACGCAGACCGTCCCAACATTGCTCCCTACATTCCCGGTCAGGCTCCAAGAATGGAGCCTCCTAATACAGGTGGGCTTCTCAAAGCGGGAACTCGAATCGCTATGCAGATGCATTACACCACCACCGGTAAAGAGTCTGTTGATGCAAGCCGCATAGGGTTGTGGTTCTACCCAAAGGGCTTTATACCTGAGGAACGCATGTCTGGGCAATGTGCCTGCCATTTCACTCCAACTTGGGTGAACATTCCGCCGCAAGATCCTGATTATGAAATGACGCAGTCTTTTACTATTGAAAAAGACGCGAAGCTTTTTGCTTTCACTCCGCACATGCATTTTCGGGGCAAAAGAATGCGCTTCTTTGCGGATTACCCGGATGGCACAAGTGAAGAGTTAATCAATATTGCCAAGTACAACTACAACTGGCAGTTAGCCTATACCTATGAAGAGCCTAAGTTCGTGCCAGCGGGGACTGTGATTACCGCCACTGGCGCGTTCGATAATTCTGAGCAGAACAAAATGAATCCTGATCCATTTCGTTCGGTGCCTTGGGGTTTACAAAGCTGGGATGAAATGTTTTTTGGCGCGGCTGATTGGAAGTACATTGATCAAAGTGAGCTTTAAGGGCTGTGCTTCAATCCGGCGATGTAAACAGTAGATTGATTCCTAGGAGATAAACTTTGCGCAGTTCAAAGACCTACTTGAGGTATGTGGCAGTGGTGGTCGGTGCAGCTTGGAATATGCTGGCACAGGCTCAAGGGTTAGTCGGTGTCGATGGTTCAGTCGCGTTGTTTCAAGAAAATTGCTCTGTTTGCCACGGTGAAAGCCTCGAAGGAGCGGCATTAGGTGTGCCGTTGCTAGGAGAGCTTCGCCACGGTGACACGATGACAGAAATCACTGCAAGCATTCGTGGTGGTTTTGCCGAAACCGGAATGCCTTCATGGCAAGATAGTCTAAGCAATTCTGATATACGGAATCTCGCACTTTATATTACAGAGTCTCGAGCCAATATCGATTATGAAACGTTTAATTACGATACTCCTTTAGTTATCCCAGAAGGTGAGATACCAACAGAGCTTCACAATTATACTCTTGAGCCTGTTGCGGTGAATTTGGATGCTCAATCATTTTCTATCTCACCCATGCCTGATGGCAGTTTTCTGTTAACGGAGAAAAAGTACGGCCTGCGTATTATCGATCAAAAGGGTGGAAAATCTGATTACATCAAGGGGACCCCAGAGGTATTTGCCGATACATTTATACCCACTTTTAAGCAGGAATGGGGATGGGGTTGGCTGTTCGATATAGCACCTCATCCCGACTATGCTAACAACGGCTGGATCTATCTGTATTACTCCGAGCGCTGCTCTGATTGCAATGCAACGAGTCTCGCTTCCGGTCAACCGGTTTCAATGAATAAACTAGTACGAGCAAGAATCAAAGAAGGTGAGTGGGTAGAGCAGGAAACGATCTGGGAAGCCGACAAGGAACACTACGGAGGGTTTTCTGATATCGCGGCTGGCGGCAGAATGGCTTTTGATGATCGTGGACATGTGTATTTTAGTATAGGAGTTAAAGGCCCTAATAACTTCGAAGGTGTCCAAGATCTATCTATTCCTTGGGGCAAGATCCACCGAATTTACGATGACGGATCAATTCCCGATGACAATCCCTTTGCTCATCGAGATGATGTCTATCGCAGTATTTTTACCTACGGCCATCGTAGTCCCCAAGGGTTAGAGTTCAATAGATTCAATGGCGAAGTTTACGGAACCGAGCATGGGCCTAGAGGAGGTGATGAGTTAAATCATCTAATTGCTGGCAGAAACTACGGTTGGCCACTTACTTCTTTGGGTATGGACTATGACGGTACGCCCGTAGAATATGGGAAAGACCTAGGTATTACTTTTGAACTGGCAGACATCGAACAGCCCATAGTAGACTTGACCCCTTCTCCAGCTGTGTCCAGTTTCGTTATCTCCGACAGTGACAGGTTCCCCGAATGGAAAGGGCATTACATAGTGGGTTCTCTTAAAGCCCGAAGCCTTTACCGATTCGAAATAGCAGATGATAGATTGGTGAATAGAGAAACCCTCTTGGATGGGATCGTCCGCATTCGCGATATTGAAATGGGCTACAACGGTGAAATTTACCTTCTGGTAGAACACAACAGTGGTAGTCAAATTCTGAGAATGGCGGCGGTTGACTAGATTGGGAAAAAACAGTTTCTAGTTCGAATTAACCGTCGGGCTGTTTCATGAGGCTTGCTTATCGTAACCTTGATTAGGTGAAATATTTTTGAAGGCCTTTTCGTAACCAAAATGACTCTCGAAGAAAATCCCATCGAAAAACACCAGCCTTTGGCGGCACGGTTGCGCCCCCGTTGTTTAGCAGAATTCGTTGGCCAAGATCACTTGATTGGTCCCGGCAAACCAATTCATGAATCAATTCAAAAGAAACTGCCCCATTCGATGATCTTGTGGGGCCCGCCAGGGGTGGGTAAAACCACACTGGCAAAAATAATTGCTGCCGCTTGCGACTATCATCTGGAATCACTGTCGGCAGTGTTAGACGGCGTGAAAGAAATTCGGGCGACAATCGAGCGGGCGCGTTTTCATCAAACCAGTGGTAACCGGCAGACAATTCTTTTTGTTGATGAAGTCCACCGATTTAACAAAGCCCAGCAAGACGCGTTTTTACCTCATATAGAAAACGGCACTGTCTTGTTCATTGGTGCGACTACCGAGAACCCATCTTTCGAGCTGAACAATGCTCTGTTATCCAGAGCCCGAGTCTATTTACTAAAATCTCTCACTGAATCAGATTTGGTGGGTGTGATTGACCAAGCATTGCTAGATCAAACTAGAGGCATTGGTTCGCTGAAGTTGAAACTTAGCGATTCGCAAAAACAAATGCTATCAAGGGCGGGAGATGGTGATGCTCGTCGCGTGCTGAATTTGCTCGAAGTTGTTAGTGATATGGCTGAGCTTGAGAATGGAAAGAGGACTCTGTCTGATGACCAAGTACATCAGGTGTTGGGAGAAGGGGGTCGCCGGTTTGATAAAGGAGGAGATACCTTCTACGAACAGATTTCAGCATTGCACAAATCGATTCGAGGTTCTTCTCCGGATGGTGCTCTGTACTGGCTTGCACGCATGTTAGACGGTGGCTGCGACCCACTCTATTTAGCAAGACGGCTTGTTCGAATTGCCTCTGAGGATATTGGGGTTGCTGATCCTCGGGCGCTGCCATTGGCTATAAGTTGTTGGGATACTTATAGCCGTTTGGGCTCTCCAGAAGGTGAGCTAGCGTTGGCTCAAGCGGCAGTTTATTTGGCCTGTGCACCTAAGAGTAACGCGGTGTATGAAGCTTTCTCAGCGGCAAAAAAAGCGGTTGCTGACAGTGGCAGTCTTGAAGTCCCGTTGCACTTGAGGAACGCAAGTTCGAGCTTAACCAAAGAGTTAGGGTATGGGCAGGAGTATCGTTATTCTCACGATGAAGAAAATGGGTATGCAGCGGGGGAAAGCTATTTGCCTCGTTCGATCAATGACTCTCAATTCTTCTTTCCAAAAGAGAGTGGTCTTGAAACCCGCATTAAAGAGAAATTGGCGGCTTTCAGAGAGCTGGATCAAAAGGCAAACCGCCAGCGTTATAAAGGTAAATCCGACGACTAGCGTCCAACCCAACGGGGTGCTCGCTTCTCAATAAAAGCAGTTCTCGCTTCTTTGCCATCCTTACTGTCAAAAGCTGCTGAAAGCGCTTTCAATGCGGTTTCTGGAACATCCTTGAATTCCATGTCTTCCATTAGATACATAAGGTCGCGAGTTTTGCGTAACGCTAACGGCGACATTTGGCACAGTTTCAATGCCAGTTTTTCCGTTGCGTTGGAAAGATCGTTTGCAGGCGCGACTCGGGTAATTAGCCCGAGATTAAAAGCTTCCTCTGCGCTTATAGTGTCGCCTGTCAAAATCAGCTCTGCTGCGCGCATTCTTCCGATCAGTTTTTGCAAGAACCATACGTGCATGCCCGGGGGTCCCGCTAAGTTAGGTACTCCGGGATAGGCAAAGTCAGCATTGTCCGCAGCAACAACCATGTCACAGATAAATGCCAACGTGCAGGCGCCTTCTCTTGCATATCCGTGCACCTGTGCAAGAATTGGTTTCGAAAGCCCGCGCACAAGTGCCAAGGTTTCAACATAAAAAAGGCGCAGGAAATCTTCCATGTCTTGGCTTTCGAATTTCATTAGATAGTTGAGATCAACTCCGGCTGAAAGGCCTTTTCCTGCACCACTAAGAATGATTACTTTCACAGACTCATCATCATCTGCGATTTTCAGCGCACGGTGATATTCTAAGACTAGGTCTTGGTTAATAAGATTGAGAGGCGGGCTGTTCAGTTGTATTCGGGCGATTCCAGATTCTATCGAATAGTTTAGTGTATTGAAGCTGATTGCCGACACAGGGTTCTTCATTGAGACTCACCAAAAGTATGTACTCTGAATTTAGCTTGGTTTGCGGTTAGCGTAAACGTTTAAAGTTTAAATACGATGGGTGTCGGAGAGCTGTTTTAATCGATGAGGAAGATTCGTTAACGTAAATGAATTTCTCTTTGCTGCACTTAGGAGTCTCGATATGACACTCGCAATTGTATTGGATGAGTAGCGTTAGCGTATTTGGTAGCGATCAGCGTAAAAGCAGTCTTATCCTTGACAATTATGGGGATTCTGGACATGATCGCGGATTGTTTTTGAGCTGAAATCTAAGTTCCCAATGAATACAAGCAAGAATTACCGTCGAGTTTTAAACAACAAGCGCTTTCGCTTGTGCTCGGCTTTTCTGTTTGCATTGGCTCTCGTTTGCTCTCAAACTCTCGCTTTGCAGCATCATCACGATGACGGTCAGAGCCATCAAGTGGACTGTTCGATCTGCGCAAAAAATGGTGCAGACTCGGATGCTTTGCTTGCCTCGATCGAGCTGTCGCCTGGCTTAACGCATTTCACAAAGTATCTTCCTGTAAGCGAGCAACAAACTCTTTCTGCTATTTTGACCCAAAGGTCTCGCGGCCCCCCTCTCGTTATTTCCTAAAAAATATCTTTGTTCGGAATAGACCTCTCTGCGAATTTCTCGTTTGGCGCCTATTTCTGAATTTTTGCTTGTATGCGCCAAAAGAGCGCACACGCTTGTTTTTAAGAATTACTCGAGAACCTTGTTATGCCTAAACAAACCCTGAGCTTGAATTCTGTAGTCAAATGTCAGAATCCCCTAAAAGAGCTTGTGCGCTCTGTTAAAAAAGCATCGGCCAATACGGCTCCGCGCTTCCAATTAGTCCGTAAACCAAGCAGTTACGCTTTGCCAGCAGTACTTGCCCTTCAATCTCTAGCTATGCCCTTGACCCACGCACAAGACGCCGCGGCTGATGAGGATATCGAGTCGATCTTTGTGGTGGGCCAGCGTCGAGCGTATCAGGGCAATTTTGATGAGCTTGAGAATCCAACGGCTGTGCAGCTAATTGATGGTGAATTACTGCGAGAAGTTGGTGCCTTAAACCTTAATGACGCGCTAGATTTATCAGCGTCGGTAGCTAGGCAGAATAATTTTGGCGGGCTATGGAACAGCTTTTCTATTCGCGGTTTTTCGGGCGATATTAATCTACCCAGTGGGTTTTTGGTTAATGGTTTTAACGCGGGTCGCGGTTTCGGCGGTCCCAGAGACATCGCTGGTATCGAGTCAGTTGAAGTTCTTAAAGGGCCTCGTGGCGCTTTGTTTGGGCGAGGCGAGCCAGGCGGAACTATTAATCTGACCACTAAGCGACCTGAGTTCGAGACCAAAGGCGGCATTAGAGCTACGGTAGGGCGCTGGGACCACCTTCGCTTGGAAGGTGATGTGCAAACATCCCTTGGCGCTGATGATCAAGTAGGTGTTCGGCTAGTCGGATTTGTCGAAGAGGCGGACAGCTTTAGAGATACCGTGGAAACTGAGAGGTTTGGTTTTTACCCGTCAGCGACCTGGGATGTGTCGGAAGACACCAGCGTGACTTATGAATTAGAAGTCACTCAGCAGGAAATTCCCTTTGACCGGGGCGTTGTATTCTCTGATCAATTTGGGTTTTCTCCGAGAGATACGTTTGCGGGTGAACCCGGAGATGGCCCCATAGAAACTGAAGTTCTTGGCCATCAAATCGAGTTTCAACATAATTTTTCCGATAGCTGGAGTTTCCTTGCTGGACTTGGCTACCGAGAAACCTCTTTAGAGGGCAATGCCTCAGAGCCGAATTTTGGAGGGCGACAAACCTATTTCACGGATGGAAGAACGCTGTCTCGTTTTTTTCGGTTCAGAGATTTTGAGTCTGATTACTTAGTAATGCGAGCTGAACTTGCCGGCGAATTTGAAACCGGATCACTACGGCATCGATTGCTAGTTGGCGCCGATCACGACCGGTTCGACAATGAGTTATTCATTCAGCGATTTCGCCCTGGTTTTTTTGGAGCTGGCAACGACATTAGTGGTCTAGATCCCGCTGAATATCTGCTTCTAGATGTGTTTAATCCGGTTTACGGCCAGTTTCCGCAGCCGGTGCCAGGACCAAATACAGATCGAGTCGAAGAACTAAGTGGGTCAGGCGTCTATATTCAAGATCAAATAGATGTGACTGACCGTTTTCAGATTCGCTTGGGTCTGCGTTGGGATGATTTTGAACAAGACTTAACTAATCAGCGGGCAAATCCGGCAACTACGACCACGTCGTCGGATACTCGCGTTTCGCCGCAGTTGGGCGCAGTATATTTAGTGAATGATGGGTTCAGTGTTTACGGCTCATACGGCGAAGGTTTTCGTCAGCAAACAGGTTCAGACTTCCTCGGGAATCAGTTTGATCCCAATCTCACAGAGTCGGCTGAAGTCGGACTTAAATGGGATTTACTAAACTTTTACAATGATATTTCTGGAACGGTTACCCTTGCAGCGTTTCAGGTCGATCAGAGTAATATTTTGGTCAATGACGACCGGCCCGAAGCCGTTGCTGCTGGTTTCTTCTCTCGATCGGCAGGCGAGGCGCGAAGTCGAGGATTGGAGTTAGACGCGAATATTGAGACCGCCAGCGGGATCAACGTTTGGCTCTCCTATGCTTATACCAACGCGGAATTCACTAACAGCAACCCTGATGCTGATTTCGGAGCATTGATTGAAGAAGGTGACCAGCTCATCAACTCACCAGAAAACCAGGTTAACCTGCAGGCGAGCAAGAACTTTTTAGTCGCAGGCTTGGCAGCTCAGTTAGGGGGCGGCGTTCTCTATACCGACGAAAGACAAGGTTGGACTGGCTTTGATTTTACTCTTCCGAGCTACACAACGGCTCGTTTGTTCGGTCAGGTGGAACTTTCCAGCGGACTTTCATTGAGGGTAGACGTGGACAATGTATTTGATGAAGAGTTCTACACCAACTCCTTTGCTGATGTTTGGGTAGAGCCAGGTGTCCCTACACGGTGGCGGCTAACAGCGTCTTATAACTTTTAACCAATAACCACTGGCAAAAAGGAAGAAAACTTTATGACAGAGTATGCGCTGAAAGCCAAAGATCTTAAGGTGGTTCGTGGCAAGAAAACTGTTCTCTCTGGCATGTCGTTTGAAGTTAAGAAGGGCGAAGTGTTCGCCCTTCTTGGCGGCAACGGCGCGGGCAAGTCGACGACGCTGCTGACCTTCATGGGCTTGCTGAAGCCAAGCTCCGGCGACGCTGAAGTTTTTGGTCAAAGCGCCGCGTTAGAGCCGGTGGCCGTGCGCAAACAAATTGCGTATTTGCCGGAAAGCGCAGCGCTGTATGAGCATCTAAATGCTTGGGAAAATCTAAACTATTTCTTGTCTCTTGGGCAATCTCGCCCTGATAAGAGCAATCTGATTGCGGCCTTAGACTCCGTCAATTTGCCGGAAGAAAGCCGCGATCAACCCTTGAGTTCCTACTCAAAAGGTATGCGACAGAAAGTGGCGATCGCCTTAGCTTTGCTCCGAGAAACAGCAGTTTTGTTGCTTGATGAGCCCACTTCAGGACTGGATCCGTCTGCCGTCGAAGATTTTCACGCTATCATTGAAAACTTGGCTAAAACCGGTGTGGCGATTTTGATGGTTACTCATGATCTCTACGGTGCATGTCAGGTTGCTCATCGAGTTGGTTTGCTTAGGGCGGGGCAGTTAGTGGATGTGTTTGAAGCAGGGACTGATGGCTCTGTTGATATCAATGCAGTACGTGATTTGTTTCTACAGCAGCAGGTGGCCTGATGAAGACGATTGCACTCATTGCAGGTGATGAGCTTCGCTATTGGCGTCGCTCCAAAGTTGCTTGGACTGTTTTAATCACAATGGTACTTGTTTCGCTCTGTGCGGCTGTAGTGTCAAACTCTGAGGTTTCGCGCCGGGCGGAAGAAAGACTGGCACAGCAGGCAGAAGCAGATGCAATTTTTCAAGAACAGCCTGATCGTCACCCTCACCGCATGGTGCACTATGGGCACTATGTTTACCGGACAGCTTCACCTTTAGCAGTTATAGATTCCGGTATAGATTCGATGGTGGGTACGTCTATGTTCTTAGAAGGCCACCGTCAAAACAGTGCAACGTTTGCAGCTGCCAGAGAAACGGGATTGCTGGCACGTTTTGGGAGTTTCTCTCCAGCCTTTGCGTTGCAAACTCTGGCGCCCTTATTGCTCATCATTTGCGGGTTTGCCTGCGTGACAAGAGAGCGAGAAAATAAAACGCTTTTTCAGTTAGTTGGTCAGGGCGTTAGTAATTATAGTCTTCTGTTAGGAAAAACCTTAGCTCTCTGGTCGGTGGCGTTACTGGCGTTATTGCCCCTTTTAATTCTTGGTTTTTTTGCGACTGGAGAGAATGGCTTTGATTTTCGCCAATCCCTCGTCTCGATGGGTTTGGGTTATTTGTTGTATCTTAGTTTCTGGGTCCTGGTGATTGTTAGTGTTTCAGCGCTTCTAAATACATCCACACAATCGCTGTCTGTGTTGCTGGGCTTATGGATTGTCACTGTGGTTTTGGTGCCAAGGATTGCAGGCGCCTATGCCAGCGCGACTGTAGAGACACCTTCTCAGATCGAAACCAGTTTGCGAATAGCAGAGACAATGCGATCCGAAGGTGATAGCCATGACATTGAGGACTCAGCGTTCGTTGATCTACGTACCCGCACGTTGAACGAATATAACGTAGATAGCATAGAAGAATTGCCGTTTAATTATCGGGGCTTCGTTGCACTTCAGGGCGAAGAAGCCGATACGGAAGTGCTTAATAAGTTTGCAGAAGAGCGAATGAGCCAAGAATTGGCACAAAAATCCGCGGCAGACAGTTTTTCCATTTTCTCCCCTGTTGTGGCCCTTCGGTCTCTTTCCATGTCTCTGGCAGGGACCGCGTTGCAGGATCATCATCACTTTCTCAGAGCAGCGGAAGACTACAGATACAATATGGTACAAACGTTCAATCGCTTGCAAATGGAAGGAATGACATTGGCAGACGATTTAGCTCGAAATTCCAGTGCCGCGTCAAATCGAAGGACTCGGCTGGATTCCGCTAACTGGGAAGAGATGCCAGTTTTTGAATTACCTCCGTTATCCCACGATCAACGGAGTAGTGCGGCATTACAGAGTCGATTAAGTTTGGCTATCTGGCTGTTAATTGGCGTTGGATTACTTTTATTTTCTGCGAGCAGGTTACGCACATGAATTTAACGTTTAGGCTCCAGCAGGAGCTTGGTTTTCTACTAAAGAGTAAAGCGATACTGGGTGCACTCCTGTTGCTTCTGCTTGTCTCAATTGGCAGTGTTTCGATGGGGTTGGCTTATGTCTCCCAAGAACGGGAGCAGATCAACGAACTCATTGCTATGGATACCGAAGAGCGAGCCTACAAACGAACTCAGGCAGTAGACTATGGCGGAGCAGCTTATGATGCTTTTCATGCAGCATGGAATGCGCCGTCAGATCTAGCCTTCGCGGCAGTCGGTCAGCGCGATCTCAATCCAACCATGATGCGTATTAGAGCGCTCGCATTAGAAGGGCAGATTTATGAGACTGATAGTATCAATCCTGAACTCGCTCTTGCCGGCCGCTTTGACTTTGCTTTTGTCGCCGCCTACTTATTGCCGCTGATTATCATTTTTTCATTCTACGATTTGTTCGCAAGTGAGCGCGAAAGTGGTCGCCTTAACCTGCTTTCTGTCACTGCTCATGATGCGCGATCCCTTTGGCTGCCGCGTATCTTGCTTCGGCTTCTTGGCATTACGCTCGCTGTATTGACTCCTTTGTGGATAGGTATGGTACTTGAAGAAACAAGTATGGCTGCGGCGGTTGGTGCTAGCTTTGCGGTAATATTGCAGATTCTGTTTTGGGCTGCGATCGTGCTGCTCATTGCTGCAAGGCCAAGCTTTCGATCGGAAACAGCTGCTTCGTTTAGCATCGGCATCTGGGTGGTATTGACTCTCGCTATCCCAATTTCGGGTAAAGTTTATATTGAAGGCTCTGTAACAGGCGTTAAAGGGGCAGAGGTCTCTTTGGTGCAGAGAGAAATCGTAAATGATGCATGGGATTTGCCCATCAGCGATACGATGGATGCTTTTTATGCATCCCATCCGGAGTGGTCAGACTCACCTCCCATTACCGGTGTATGGCATTGGAAATGGTATTACGCTTTTCAGCAAATTGGAGATGAATCTGCGGCAGATCTAGCAGATGAATATAGAAGAACACTTGTTCAGAGAGATAAGCTCACTGGCGCTTTTGCATGGCTTTCACCGGCTGTGGCTATTCAACGCAGATTAGAAGCGCTAGCGAAAACTAATTTGACCGCTAGTCTGGCTTTCGAAGACGAAGTTCGCCGCTATCATGAAACCATTCGCCGGGCTTACTACCCGGTGCTTTTTCGTGAAGTACCATTTAGTCAAGAACGGCTGGCCCAAATTGACATCCCGGGTTTTAATTCAGTGATTGGAGATGCAGACGATTCCTAAAATGATGAAGCTACTTGCCCATTTTTTGATATTAGTTGCATTTTTTTGCACTAAGAGTATTGCTCAACAAAGCGATGTTGGGGATTCTGACGCGTTTCAGTTAATGCATCTTGTGGTTGAGCCCGGCCAAAGAGTTTCAGGGGAGTTACCGATTGGCGCAGGAGCAGACGGGGTAGAAACCTTTATTCCAGTGACCGTCTTTCAAGGTGCCAAAGAAGGGCCCGTACTGTCACTTATAGCTGGAATTCATGGGTCCGAGTATTCGCCGATTCTGTCGATGCAGCGACTGCCTTCACTGTTAGATCCTGCGCAAATGTCCGGCACATTAATTATTGTCCACATCGCAAATATGCCCGCATTTCAAGGGCGAACTATTTATTTTAGCCCAAATGATTTGAAGAACTTAAACCGTTCTTTCCCCGGTAATCTCGATGGCACAGTGACAGAAAGAATCGCCTACACATTGACCAAAGAAATTATTGCCCGATCAGATTACTTGGTGGATATTCACTCGGGCGATGGTAATGAAAGCCTAAGACCTTCTTATAGCGCTTACTACCGGGAAGCCGGAGGCGAGGAAGTGGTTAGAGAGTCTCGCCGTATTGCAGTCGCTTTCGGATTGGAAACGGTTGTTGAGTTTGCCGGTTCCTATGACAGCGTTGAGGATGCAATCTATACCAGTGCTCAAGCGGTAACTCGTGGTATTCCAGCCATGGACGTGGAATCAGGTGAGCTAGGTATAGTCAACGACGTTTACATCGATCCCATAACTCAAGGGGCAGTAAACCTTCTAAAAGAATTGGATATGATACCGGGCCAAGCCGAAAAGCCTAACAATCCTTTGTTTGTTTCATCGCGCGCTAGAACTTATAGCGAACATCAAGGAATTTGGCATGCCGATGAGCTTGTTCAAACAGGGGACTATGTAACAGAAGGCACTAGATTAGGAGTCATTACCGATTATTTTGGCAATGAACTACAAACAATCTATGCGCCTGGCTCCGGTGTGCTTCTGATTTTATTCGGCACACCGCCTGTCAACGAAGGGGACAATATTGTGGTGATAGGCGAGATAGCCGAAGGCGCTAACTAGCCTTCATTGCCATGGCGAGATCCTGTTTGCAACTCTGGAGGCAATGGCCTTTTAGAAGCGAAACGTATAACGAAACTTCACGCTGATTTCTGATGATGACGCTTGGAAGTTGTTGTCTTGATCCCTATCTTGCAAACCGTAGTTCAATACGATGAAGCCTTCTTGGCCTGCTTTAGGAATCCACTGTAAGCGAGTATTTATTCCGATCTCTTCCGAAATATTTTCATACTGTACTAAGGTGATCCAGTAGAGCTCTGGTGTAAAAGCTATCTGGGTATTGGCGCTGGCTAGCCTAGTAATGAAGTTACCTTGAGGAAGTTCAATAGAGTTCCAATCGTAGTTTAATGAAGCTCTAAAAAATCGAGACTGGTTCCAGCTAAAGCTCGCCCCTATATTGTCTCGCGAGCCATTGAAAAAATCACCGGTTCGATAGCTTAGACTGCCGGAAAATTCCCGCTGGCCAGCGCTGCGAAGCTCCACTTGGTTTTCATCGAATTGGTACTCACCCGGCTGAATGAATACCTCATTGCCAGTTTGGCGGAAAATAGGGAAGGCGTTGCGGACGACTTCTTGGCTACGTATGTGACGGAAGTTGACGCTGTCTCGATTTCTAGTTTCAAGCTCTAGTAAACGAAAGTTCATCACTTCTGTTTGCAGACCACCGTCAATGAAATTAATTCGCTGAGCATCTATTCCGGCAAATGCAGTTTGAAAAATGCCACCATTAAAAAAGTGCGTATAACCTACATCAGCGGTTAAGTCTTCAATGCCTGCTCGATTGACGAAGCCCATTGCAGGATTGAAATTTTCTTCAACAACTTTGTAACCAAAGCGTGTGCGCCAGCCGATGCTAGAAGGATAGGCAACTCCGAAGCCCCATGATGCATCGTCGCCTTCTAGCCCTTCTGAATCCGACTGTTGAAAGAACACGTTACCCTGTAGTCGCCGGCCATTGGACAATCGGTTATTGATATATTGAAAGTCTACACCTGCTACTGAGTTCTCTAAGTTAGAGGCTGGGTCTCCATCGGTATAGATGAAGCCGATACGAGAATCCTCTAATACGTTAGCGGAGATACGAGTTACCAGTAGGTCGCTGGCATCAACCCCAGCCTGCTCCCCTTGCCGAATAGCAAGTGTTCCAATGTTGAAACGACCTTGACGGCCGCTGATGCGTCCGCCTGCATTGATGCTGACTGGTGAGCCGTCTGCGGCTAAGCCAAGGCGTCTTGAAAAATAAGGCCGAGCGTTTTCCCTCACCCCGCCTGTCGTGGCACTGTTGCCTCGAGCCATATCGCTAATGCCGCCAAACTGAAAAAGCTCAGAATCATTGTTAAAGAAGTCTCGGCGTTCTGGGAAAAACAAATTGAAACGGCCTAAATTGACTTGGCGGTTATCTACTTCGACAGCGGAGAAGTCCGTGTTAATTGTTAGTGCTGCATTCAGTGAAGGAGTAAGCCGATAAAAAGCATCTAACGAAGGTTCGTAATCCATTTCGGACGATGAGGGATCAAAGCGGCGTGAGCGGATTGTCGCAAAACTAGGTACGATATCCAGACCAACACCTTGGTCCATTCCTTCCATTCCTGTCATTTCACCCATGATAGAAGGGTTAAAAGAGCGGTCTAAAGAAACCCAGGCCATTTCCTCGTTGCGGCGACGAATTCCCCGGCCAAAGTTGAACCCCCAGGTGTCGATGTTGGGATCAAACGGCAGGGACTTAAAGGGTATTTCGACTTCCGCGACCCAGCTATTCCCATCGACACTGGTTGCGGTTTCCCATATCGTATTCCAATTGAGAGTGAAGCGAGTTGGGTTCACATAAAGCGAGTCATGGCGAACACCGTTCAGATTAGTTTCAAATCGATAACCGGCTCGACCCTGGTTGAATGGATCTAAGATGATAACGAGACGGTCATCAAACGGCAGGCCTTGACCGTGACGTATGGTCGGCGCCGAAATATCACTCGGCTCGCTATCAAACATTCGAGAGCCCACGTAAAGAGCATCTTCCGTATAAATCACGTAGAGTTCAGTGGCTTCTGATGCCTCGGTGTGATCACCAGGTCGTATTTGATGAAAGTCTGTAATCTTTTCGGCTTGCTGCCACACTTCATCATCCAATTTCCCATCTAGAACAGGTGCCTTTTGAACCCTTATCGCCTTTAAACTTTTTTGCTCAACAAGAGATGTCTGCACTGTTTCTTGAGCCAATAGCATTAATGGATTGAGCAGGAAAGGAATAGCGAGTACGCAGGAATTTCTGAATTTCATAGGTTTCAACAAAGGGCTTATTAGGATTGACGCCAAGGGCATGTGAAAATGAGGCGCGCATTCTACCAACTTTACCCTAACTGAACCACGCTTAACCTTATAAAATGCATGGTTTAAACGTGTCAAAATGTAAGACGGACGATTCGAGGGCGAAAATGGTTGGTTTATATGCGCTGGCGATTATCGAGAGGTGGTTTCAAGTCGCTTGTTTAATGGAAGTGGCGAGCGTAACCTTTGATTATGAAACTTAGTAAGCTGGCTGTGGATTTTTGAGTTGGATTTACCTTCGTTACCTGTTCTGGCATGGTGGTACCACTATGCTTTTAGAGTAAATGATGACCCAAAATAAAATTGGCATTCATTTGAAAAACCAACGTAGATGTTTCAAAGAGCAAAAACCCTTTTTAGTAAGCCTTAAGTAGGCACGGAGAGTTATGAAAACAAGAATTACCGAAATGTTGTCTATCCAGCATCCGATCATACAGGGTGGGATGCACTATGTTGGGTTCGCCGAAATGGCGGCAGCAGTTTCTAACGCTGGTGGACTTGGAATTATCACAGCGCTGACACAGGGAACCCCGGAAAAACTTGGCCAAGAAATTGATAAATGCCGAGCGCTCACGGACAAACCTTTTGGTGTAAATCTTACTTTTTTACCCTCATTGACACCCCCGGACTACCCTGGCCTTGTTGATACTCTCATCGAGAAAGGAATTACCGTCGTTGAGACTGCGGGAAACAACCCGAAAGAATGGCTGCCGGTGCTGAAGGAAAATAACATTAAAGTGATTCATAAATGCACCTCTGTTAGACATGCACTCAAGGCGCAGGACATTGGCTGCGATGCGGTATCTGTCGATGGTTTTGAATGTGGCGGCCATCCCGGTGAGGATGATATTCCAAATTTCATTCTGTTGCCTCGGGCGGCAGATGAGTTAGAAATTCCTTTTGTATCATCCGGTGGCATGGCCGACGGGCGTTCTCTAATTGCCTCGCTAGCCATGGGGGCAGAAGGTATGAACATGGGTACACGGTTCATCGCCACTAAAGAAGCACCGGTTCACGAGAAGGTAAAACAAGCGCTGCTAGCCGCAACTGAACTTGATACGCGGCTCGTGATGAGACCCCTTCGAAACACAGAAAGAGTGTTGACTAACACTGCGGTTGAGCGTTTGTTAGAGAAAGAAGCGGCACTGGGCAAGGACATAAAGTTTGAAGACATTGCACCGGAAGTCGCTGGGGTATACCCAAGAGTAATGATGAATGGTGAAGTTGACAGCGGTGCTTGGTCCTGTGGAATGGTCGCCGGTCTGATTAACGACATTCCTTCTGTTCAGGAGTTAATGGACCGCATCATGAACGAGGCCCATAGGATTCTTAATGAGCGCTTGGCGGGTATGCAGTAACCACCACATTTAGATTTCGGGCCATCGACTAAAAAAAAAGATTATCCAAATTCTTTGGCCTATCGAAATCTCCTGTTAGTCCCAGGGAAAACCATGGAATACGTGACAGACCAACTACTTGCTAACGGCTTGGCTGCCTATGAAGCAGGTGAACTTGAAGAAGCAGAACGGCTCTTTAAGTCCCTGTTGCAAGCGCAACCTAGCCACCCTGAGGCGAGTCACAAGTTGGGGTGTATCGCTTTGCATTTGAACGATCATAAAGGCTCATTACACTTTTTCAAGAAGGCGCTGGAAGCGAACCCAAAAGAAACAACCTACTGGTTGAGTTACATCGAGGCTTTGATTCAAGGAGGACACGTTGCAATAGCTCAAGCGGTGTTAGGCAAAGGCAGAGACATGGGCTTAGTGGGCGCGGAAGTCGATGCGATTGAGAATTCGCTTCGCGAGAACGAAGCCTCACGCTCTTCTGTTACGGCAAAGCCGAATAAC
The DNA here is from genome assembly GCA_045106275.1 of Pseudohongiellaceae bacterium. Taxonomy (GTDB): domain Bacteria; phylum Pseudomonadota; class Gammaproteobacteria; order Pseudomonadales; family Pseudohongiellaceae; genus UBA9145. Next base: position 78,184 of record JBGCEK010000086.1, read on the forward strand.
CTAACCGATGGTGAGAATCCTCCCGAACAGGTGCTCAGTCAACTCATTGGCTATTTCAAGCAAGGAAAATTTTCTGAGGCTGAAAAGTCCGCGTTGACCATTACCAAGGATTTCCCTGAGCATCCTCTGGGATGGAAAGTGTTGGGGGTATTGCACGGTCAATCAGGACGAAATTCAGAGGCGCTTTTCGCGAATCAGAAAGCAACTCAGTTAGCTCCCAACGACGATGAAGCGCACAGTAATTTGGGCAATGTGCTGCGAAAGCTAGGTAGACACGATGAAGCTCAGCTTAGCTGTAGCCGAGCAATAGAATTGAATCCTGAGTTGGCAGAAAACCATAATAATCTTGGAGTCACTCTTCAAGAAATGGGAAAGCTCAAAGAGGCAGAGGCTAGTTACAATAAGGCTATCTCTCGTAAACCCAACTTTGTTGAGGCCCACAGCAACTTGGGCGGGACATTGCGAGCGCTTGGAAAATTATCAGATGCAGAAGCCAGTTGCCGGCGAGTGATTGCATTGGAACCTGACTTTTATCTTGGGCACTCCGATTTAGGTTTACTATTGAAGGAGTCAGGAAGATATAAAGAGGCGGAGTCTAGATTTAAACGGGCTATTGAATTGCAGCCAAATTTCGCGGAAGCCCACAACGGGCTTGCTGGAACCTTTAAGGAATTAGGCCGGCTAGAAGAGGCGGCGACCAGTTATCGCCAAGCGTTAACGATAGACCCAGATTTTGCTCTGGCTTACTGTAACTTGGCAGTTGTATTAAAAGACCTTGGCAAGATTGAAGAGGCAGAGGCGAGCTGTAAGCAGGCACTTGCTGTTAACCCAGATCTCGCTGAAGCTCACTATAATCTGGGTGCACTGCTATTTGAAAAAGAAAAATACCAAGAAGCAGGAGAGCACTTTGCACGTGTCGATATTTATCAAAGTGAGTTGTTCACGATTAAGTGTTCCTATCAAGCGGATGATGAGTTTACTTTTAATGCAAAGCTTGATGAGTTAGTTCAGCGAGGAGACGTGAATGCGGTCATTGGTTCCTTAAGTTGTTGCTCGGAGGCGAAGTACGGCAATAATCGATCTAATCCTTTCTGCAAAAAACCTCTGAGCTATGTGTCAAAAATTGACCTCACTGAGCATCATGATTTTGAAAAATTGTTTGTTAAAACTGCTAAGGATGTCTTGTCGAGTCCGCGGGTGGCTCATAAGGCACAAGTGCACTTGAGTCATGGTGTTCAAACGGCAGGCAACTTCTTTGCTTTAGAAAGTGTACGCAGCACAGAAATCGAACACATTATTCACCAAGAAATAGAAAAATATCGGCACCGTTTCAGAGATAGCAGCGAGGGCTTTATCACCCAATGGCCTGCTGAATATGAGCTCAGTGGTTGGCTGGTAAGTATGCAAAGTGGCGGCTCTTTGACCGCGCACATGCACGACACAGGTTGGATAACTGGCAGCCTATACATCAATGTACCGCCAAAATCTCAGATCGATAGCGGTAACCTCGTGCTGCGTATGCACGACCAAGACCAGGACGCGGGAGATGAGGATGCTCAAGAGCTGAGTGTGGACGTTAGAACTGGTAGCCTTTGCTTTTTTCCTTCTTCGCTACTTCACCACACGATTCCTTTTGAGGAAGACGAGAACCGGATAGTCCTCGCCTTTGACGTTATTCCAAAAAACTAAGTGTAAGTTCATTCTGCTAGGAAAGGATTTAGCGCTGGTCGTTTAAGACAATTCGCTTCGTTCTCGAATAGCTTTAGCGGCGCTTGCTTTGGCGGCCAGTTTTCCATTTTCGTTAAAAAAATCGGCCTCAACGAACCCCGTGGTTCGACCTCTATTTATAAGGCGACCTTCGACCCGGATGATCCCGCCTTGCATCGGACGGAACATGCGAGTCGTTAGTTCTGTCGTCGTAAACCATTCGCCGTCTTCCAGTCCGCTGGCCATTGTCATTGAAACAATATGATCGGCAAGCGCTGCAATCCAGCCTCCAAACACCCGCCCTTCTTGAATATCCCGACTGCCATCGTTGGGCCATTCATATAGAACGCGGCCGTAGCTGACTTCTTTTAGCCACAGGTGGGGGGTGATTCCAAGATTATGAATTCCTGGCGGTGGTTGCCATTCCCCTGACCTTAGCCTCTCAAAAAACTTAGCCTGTTGGGCAGAAAGTTCTGTTCGTTGTGTTTTGCTCATCGCTTTCCTTGCTTTAACTGATGTGCCAAATTTATGGATAATCTATTGGCGCTATTCTGAGGCCGAGTATTGTAGGTCAGCAGAGGGCTTAACACGAGCCCGATTAGATGATTCGAACGATACCAATGGCACAGTTATCAAAAACGGGATGAAATGCAATGGACGCTTCTTAGACCAGATGCCTGAATGTGTTCACAGACATTCTAATGACCCCATTTCCCAGCAAAAAGTCTATAATCCATGATTACGCCCGCTGTCTGATGCGATTTGGACTGCTTTGGCAATAGTGTTTTCAATCAAGGAATTAAAAAATGAAGAGTTTTTACTCACTACTGTTTTTCGTCGCTATGAGCAGTTTTGCCAGTGCTCAAAGTAATCTGCTCACTGAAGAAACAGAAGCAATTGCCCAGCAATTGATGAGTCAGGCGCTAGACAGTGATTTGGCTTATGAAATCGTTGAGTCTTTGACCACCGAAATAGGGCCGCGACTGGCCGGCTCTGATGCGGAAGCGCGGGCGCGAGGCTGGGGTAAAGCATTGGGAGAAAGACTAGGGTTTGATCGCGTATCGATTGAAGAATTTGAGCTTCCTTATTGGGAGCGGGGTGACATGACTATTTCCATGACGGCACCCTATCGTCAGGCTCTTTATGGAACAGCACTCGGTGGTTCTGGCGCGTCACCTCAGAATGGCGAATTGGAAGCGGAAATTGCTTATTTCCGAACAGTGGATGACTTGATGGAAGTTGAAGACGCATCCTTGATTGGCCGCATTGCGTTCGTCGACGGCGAAGCTATTGTGGCTAGCCAGAACGGGGAAGGCTATGGTCCGGCAAATCAGCGTCGGCGAATCGGTTGGCAGCATGCACAGCGTGCAGGTGCAGAGGCGTTGGTCGTTCGCTCCGTTGGCTCGGACAGCCATCGATTTCCGCACACTGGCATGATGACCGCGGAAGAAGGGGAATGGGCCGATATTCCAGTAATCGCCGTATCTAATCCAGACGCTGATCATTTGCGCCGACTCCATGATTTAGGCAACGCCATCAGGTTAGATGTTCACTCTTCTGCTGGTTTCCAAGGCGATCGAACCAGCGGTAACGTAGTATTTGATCTTGTGGGGCGAGAAAAACCAGATGAAATAATCTTGATTGGTGGACACTTAGACAGCTGGGATCTTGGTACCGGTGCGGTTGACGATGGAGCTGGAGTTGCAATCACCACGGCCGCTGCAGCTCTAATCGCACAGCTTCCTCAGCGACCACGGAGAACAATTCGCGTAGTATTGTTCGGCGCGGAAGAAGTAGGATTGGTTGGAGCCCAGGCTTATGCTGAGGCTCACGCGACTGAACTCAGTTACCACAAACTGGCGACGGAATCGGATTTTGGTGCTGGCAATATCTGGCAGCTAGTGTCAAATGTCTCGGAACAAGGTAACCCAGCGATTGATGCCATCGGTAAAATAATAGCGCCACTTGGCATTATTCGTGGTGGCAGTAATGTGCCTGGAGGCGGACCGGATATCAGCCCCATGGCAGCGCGCGGCGTGCCGACGGTGAACCTAATGCAGAACGGTTTGGACTATTTTGACTTGCACCATACGCCGGATGATACCTTGGATAAAATTGACCCAGACCAGCTTGCTCAAAACGTAGCAGCCTATGTTGTATTTGCGTTTTTGGCTGCTGAATTGGATGTTGAGTTTAGAGACTAAGGCTTGCTGTTATGATTATTTGTTGCCAAGGGCCCATAGATGAATAGTGTTTTGAATACGGATTTTCTCGTATTCGAAATGTAGAATGTGGTGACTTTCTTTTTGTCGTTGAGACAGAAAAATTGCGCTTTAAAAGCCAGCGGTTGCTTAGTGCATATCGCGGCCGGATTCGAACCTAAAGGAAACTAAGATGACCAATGCTTACATTATTGATGCTTGCAGAACGCCTCGAGGGGTTGGCAAAGTTGGAAAAGGAGCGCTTGCCCATTTTCATCCTCAGCACCTTGGTGCGACTGTACTGAAGGCGCTTGCGGAAAGGAACAATCTGAAGACTGAAGATGTTGACGATATCATTTGGGGGACGAGCACGCAAAAAGGCAAGCAAGGTGCCGATCTAGGCCGTATGTCAGCTTTGGATGCAGGTTATTCCACAAAAGCATCCGGTATGACACTCGACCGGTTTTGTGGTTCGGGAATTACGACGGTTAATTTGGCCGCAGCGCAAGTGATGGCGGGTATGGAAGATGTGGTCATCGCTGGGGGAACAGAAATGATGAGCTATACCGCATCGATAGCTGATCCAAAAGAGCCACCGATGATGGATACAGGTAATTTATCTCTTCGAAAGAAACATCCTCAGTCCCAGCAAGGAGTCTGTGCGGATGCTATTGCAACGCTTGAAGGTATAGACAGAGAAGCTCTTGATCAGCTTGCAGTAACTTCCCAAGAAAGAGCGGCTCGGGCAATCGCGGAGGGTCGTTTTGATCGCTCCCTCGTTCCGGTGCTCAACGAAGACGGTTCCGTCGCTCTAGACAAAGAAGAATTTCCAAGAGCAGGCACCACCATGGAAAGTCTTTCAGGATTAAAGACTGTATTTGAGCTGTGGCGAGATATTCCTGTGGACGAGCAAGGCACTACTTATGGGAGTCTTATTCAAAGCAAATATCCAGAAATTGAAAATTTCACCCATGTGCACCATGCAGGCAATAGTTCTGGAGTAGTTGATGGTTCGGCAGCTTTGTTGATTACCTCAAAGGACTACGCGGATAAGAACGATTTGAAACCGAGAGCGCGCATTGTCGCCACTGCTAATATGGGCGACTGCCCTACACTTATGTTAAATGCGCCGGTCGCTGCTGCGCGCAAGGTGCTCGACAAAGCAGGGCTTTCGATTGATGATATTGATGTGTGGGAAATCAATGAAGCCTTTGCTGTAGTCGCAGAAAGATTCATACGTAAACTTGACCTTGATCGCGAAAAAGTGAACATCAATGGTGGAGCTATGGCTCTGGGGCATCCTATTGGTGCGACTGGGTCTATCTTGATTGGCACAGCGCTTGACGAGTTAGAGCGCAGCGGTGGGCGTTATGCTTTAGTCACCATGTGTGCCGCGGGCGGCATGGCGCCGGCGATTATTATAGAACGGGTTTGAATGAGTTTAGGAAAGAGTCAGGCGTAGCGGAGTATTGCATTTTAAGCGGATCAATCGGGTGCTGAATGATGCAATATCTCAATCACTCAGGCTTTGTTGTCTGTTTGCCACATCTTTATTTCACGTGAGTTAAAAATCTGTCTCCAACCATGTGGGGCCTTTATTTCTGCGCTTGTTGCAGGGGTAGCAACGCCGAGGAGGGCGTGAATAGGCTCCAACCAAATCGGTCTTTCACGAAGCTGTCTGCATTGGCACCGGTTTCCTTGCGCTAGAAATCATTGTTGGAATGAGGCAGTTTTTTAAACCACTTACTGCAGCTCACATCAGTTAGACTATTAAAAGTTAGGAAGGATAAATTGTGCCTGCAGTTTTAACTCATCGCTCAGTCGTATTGCTCGCTATTTCCTCTGCGATTGTTACCGCCAACGCGTATTACATTCATCCGATAATCGGTCAAGTGGCGGCAGAGTTTGGTGTCAGCAATGCAGTGGTTGGTGCTGTACCAGCCTTAAATCAACTTGCTCTTGCTTTTGGTATCCTTCTTCTATTGCCACTTGGTGATCGTCTAAGTAATCGCAAACTGACCATGCTGTTTTTAGCAGCGCAGGTGGTTGCGCTCCTAGTAATGGCGGTCGCTGAATCTTTTTGGTTGTTTGTCGCCGGTTCTGCTCTGCTGGGGTTCTTCACTATTACGCCTTACTTGCTTCCAGCGTTTGTGTCGAAACGCGTTATCCCAGAGCGTCTTGGTGCGGTAACCGCAATACTTACAACAGGTGTTATTGCCGGTGTGCTGGGGTCAAGAACGGGGGCGGGGATAGTCGGGGAGTACTTCGGCTGGCGCGATATTTATTGGATAGCAGCTGCACTAATGGCGGTATCAGCCTTTGTCGTTCCGATGTTGCTTGATGATGACGTCGTCGCTACAAGTGACAAGCAGGAAAACAGTTACGTCGATTTAATCGCCTCATTACTGGAACTACTGAGGGCACACCCATCCGTGATCGCATCCGGTGCGATTCAAGGCTTGGGTTTCGGGGTTTTTCTCTCTGTTTGGCTGGGGATTGGCTTACACCTAACAAGCCCAGAGATGGGATATGGTGTTGATGATGTGGGTTACTTAGCCGCTTTTTCCGCACTTAATCTTCTCACCACGCCAAGCCTTGGCCGATTAGCGGATCGCATTGGGCCAACTCGCACCAGGGCTATCGCTGTGTGCATTCAATTCTTAGGAGTACTGACTCTTTTTATTGCGGACGGAGGATTTTGGATTCTGCTGCTGCCAATTTCTATCATGAGTGTTGCTGGGCCAGTGGCCGACATTACTGGGCGCATGACTTTACTCACCCAAGATCCTTCTATACGGACGCGCTTGATGACCCTGTACATCGTGCTCATGTTTATAGGGGGAGGATTTGGAAGTTGGGGAGGCACAATCGCATTTGACCTTGGAGGCTGGTTTGGCACGTGTGTGTTGGCGACTTTTTTTTCGGCACTGGCAGTTGGTCTGTCCTTTTTTCGTCTGGATTTAGACTAATTCGCACGCTTATTGAGCCAATCCAGTGGATCACCCTAGGAGTGGAAAGCGTTGCAATAAGACATTCAGCAAAGGTTAATACATCTATGGGTAACCTATCTTGAAAATCGGTGCTAAATCACTCATGGAGAAAGCCGTGCCTTTCCTTCTAAAATTTTCCCAGGTTTTGATTTTTCTTTCATTTGGAAGCTCGGCTCTCCATGGGCAGGTTTCTGAAATTCAACAAGAATTATTGACCGTTCCAGAAATAACTGTTGGCGCATCCACTTATCGGGCTGAATTCTCTTTGTTACCCAATTCTAATCCGGTTCAATTTAGGCTCGTCACATCCTCCAAATTCACAAGAGCGAATAGCACGCTTGCCGCAACCTTCAATAACAGTGTTCTTGATATACCCGATGTTTTATTCAATGGGGAGTCTTATTGGTTGAAGCTAACTGATAGCGGTGACAATATTTTTACTGTGTCCGGGTGGGGCTTAAACAACCACTCAGCGCGAACCTTTGATCATGGTGCTGAGTTTTTAAGGCCCGTTTGGCAGCGACTTAATGGCAGCGCCTATGATATTGGAGTTGGCGCGAATGGTGATGTTTGGGTGGTTGGAACAAATGATGAGGCAGGAGGGTTCGGCATCTACAAAATCAGTGGCTCGAGAGTGTCTGGGCTGAGAGGTGGGGCGATCCGAGTCGATGTGGATGCTAATGGTAACCCTTGGATTATTAACGACGATGATAGAATCTATCGCTGGCATAATGGCGCCTGGCAAAGGTTACCGGGGGAGGCGCTGGATATAGGAATTGGTGCTGATGGCTCGGTATGGGTTGCATCCTATGAAGGTGTCTATAAATGGGATGGTGCGGGCTGGACTGATTTTGGAGGAGCAGGCAGTCGAATTGATGTTGGTCCTGATGGCCGCCCTTGGGTGGTTGGCTTTAGTGACAGAATCTATACGCTACAAGGTGATAGCTGGCGGAGATTGCCAGGAGAGGCGAGCGATATTGGTGTTGGAGCGAACGGGGCTGTTTGGGTTGTGTCGCCTGCTAAGCTTGCCTCAGATGGATTCGAAGAACCGCGCAGGATTTATCGCTGGAATGGCATCGATTGGGACCGGGTTGACGGGGACGCATTTGATATCAGTGTGGGCCCCGACGGTATGCCATGGGTGACTAATTCTTACGCTGACATTTATAGAGGAAGCTGAGCAGTGTCGAAGTCAGTTGATCTCTTACCGTACAACGCACATCGTGCTAATCACAAAACTAAAATAAGATTGGGTTTGATGAGCGTGACGCGAGCTCAAAAGTTCCCCGCAAGCTCAAATCGAAATATTGGCTGAATGCTTAAGTCTTGAGCTTCGTTAAACAACACCTCTGAGCTGTTTCTTAGTCCCTCGTAAACAGTGCGTTCAAAGATTGCGCGGCCATCAGTTAGGTTAAAAACGTTAAGGCTAGCGGTCATTCCGAAGAAATTTTTGTGTTCGATAAAGCCGTAACTAAAAATAGGGCCTTCATAGTTTTCGCTTACCTGTGACAGTCGAAAAGACGGCTGCACATGGTTGTATTCCATACCTAAGCCCCAAGCCCAATCGCTTCCAGAAATATCATGCCGGAAAGAAACGTCATATTCTCGGTCGAATTGGCCGCTAAATGAACGCCTCTCTCCTGTAAGTGGATCGTTGATGCTGCTTTTTTCGAGTGTGACATCTAAGTCTACTCGGACGCCTGCCCAGCCAATGGGATCAAGGTTAATAGTGCTGGTCCAGTCGATGCCATGGAGCGTAGCACTGTCTATATTACCTTGAGATTCACCTCCCCCTGGCAAGGGAATGATATCTATATAGTCGTCGAATCTGTTGGTAAATAAATCGATCGTTGTAGAACCCCAGTCGCCCAGGTTCTGTTGGATTTGCAAGTTGGTTTCCCAGCTTAGTGTGGGTCTGAGCTCTGCATTACCTGCGTTCGCATTCTGGTTCTGTAAATCCACATTCGCTAAAAATTGACCGAATGAAAGTTGATCTACTTTGCGCGAGACATTCAAAGATAGGTCTAAGCCTTCTCGGGGAGTCCAAGCTAGAGAGAGTGACCCTTTTGGTCTCCAGAAATTACGAGTTAATCCGTTAGGACCAGTTTGAGCCAGTTCTGATTTCTCTCCACCTATTCCGATTTGAATTGAAATGTCACGGACTAGAGTGCGGCCGTGAGTAATAATCATTTCATATCTATCTTCGGTGACTTCCCCAGCGCTGTTGGCAAGATCTATTTGGGCATAGTTGCCTAAGCTATCAAGTCTGAATAGCTGTGATGATTGGTCTAGTTTGTTATATGCCGCTTCTGTGTCAATTTGCCAGTCACCGCCCAGCATGTCCCAACTGTACTCCGATCGAACGATTCGCTCACTGGATTCGAACTGTCTTGCAAAACGATTTCCTGTTGCGGTGGAGCCGTCAGCAAAAATCAGCGTTGAGTCTGATCGGAAATCATCGTCTCGGAAACTCTCGAGTCCTATTATTTTCAGTTGGCCCGGTCCTAGAGTGAACTCCACATCTCCGCCAATTTCAAATCCATTTCCGCGGCCTTGATCATCCAGGTCTCTGAACCGATCTACGCCCGTGACTAGATTGCGATCTTCATCGCTGGAGAACTCCCTTTGGCTGCGACTAATTTCCATATTGAGATTGGCTATTACGCTGCCGGGCCCAAACCATTTTAAATTTCCTGAGATGCTGGGAAAATCCCCTTCGAAGTGGGAATGAACATCTCTGACCTCGGTGATCTGGCTGAACCGGTCGGTAATTATGGACGGTCCAGCAGCTGCGCCCCGACCAGTCCCTTGACTATAGGCAGCATTCCATTCGATCTTAGGAGTGGTGCCGCTGATTGAGACTTCCCCGCCAAGCCAGCCGGGTTCAGCATATCTGGGGCGATGCACGGTGAAATATTCATAGCTTCCGCTAAAACTGCTACCGCTGGTGATTACATTGGCAACTTGGCCTGATAGGCCAGGAATACCCATAGTTGCGCCATCAATTAGCTCTATTCGTTCGACATTAATAGCCGCCACTCTGCGCAGTTGATCGGATGCGCTCTGCGACTTACTCGATAACCTTCTACTGTTCACTAAGACATTGGTATCGGCTTGGCCAAATCCTCGCCCTTGATCACCGCGCTGCAAAGAAAATCCTGGAACTTGGTTCAGCATATCGAGAGCGTTGCGGGGCGCGAAGCGTTCAAAATCAACAGGAGTATAGATGCGGCCAGAAGCAGGTTCGGCGACGGCCGTGATGCCTGAAAGGGCAGCTGCTACATCATCTTGCGCAACAGTGCTGCTGGCAATAGTGATACAAAGCAGGGTGAAGTAAGGTTGAAATTGTTTAATGGCGGTGGGCAGCATACAAACCTTTTTTATTATGCAATTGAATTCATAGAATTCAACTTAGACTTATTTTTATTTGTACTTTCAGTTAGACGCCAAGCCAGACAAAAGGTTTACAGCGACGTGGTGAATTCTACGTGTCTAAGAGGGTTGCTCTAGAGCAGTTGGCGAAACTGGATAGTTTCCGGACCTAAGAAGATGCTTGAAAAGGCAGCGGAGCAAAAGAGGAGTGTTGTGTAAATGGAGGGTTATCTGACCCTTCATTGGCAAAGGGTCAGTCTTCTTGGAGCAAACTGCTGTGATGGGCGTAAGCCGGTTTTGCAGCCTAGTTAGTCGTTAATCGCCATTAATGTTTATGCCCTGTGCCAAGTCCGCCATTTATGATTTCTGGAATCGCGCCGGACCCTTTTGCGTTCAATAGCGGTCCTAAACTGAGACTGCCGGACCAATCCCCCTCACTGCTTAGCAGGGCAAAATTTCCATCGTGGCAATCCCGAGCTGCTTGAATGCAACCTTTGACTAGCATATCCATGGCCTCTGGATGCCACCCGTTAAACCAATCGGCGTGCAATGACAGGCCGCCATCGTTGTTGCTTACTGTATAGGAATCAGATGCCAAGCGAAAATTCTTTGCGGTTCTTGTCTCTGGATCTAACATAGGAGCGAAGATGGGGAATGAATAATGATAGCTCACCCTAGCGATAGGCTTTGGGTGAGATTCTGGGCAAACAAGTTCTCCTGCCAATGTGACAGGATAGGCCATGTGGTCTTGATGGTTGGCAGAATCCAAATCAACGCCGTTCCAGCAGCTCGGGAAAAAGATGTCAAAGCGAATCATTTCAGGAGTATTTACATCGGCATAGCATTCGGGAATGGTGCTGCTCCAAGGGCCGCCGTTTGCATCAGTTGAACCCCAGCTCAAGCAGTGCCAGCGAGCGATTGAAGTGCTTTGAGAGTCCGTGTTCGGAGTTGTGTTGCTGTTGCCAGCAATAATCCTCAAGCCCGTTGGCGGTGAGATGATGCTATCTAAGTCGCTAACCCCTGCTGAATAATAGAATACTTCATGAGCGGCGGCAGCGCTGCGTTCACCTTCTCCCACTTTAGCGGGCACAACCTGCCATGCAGGTTCCCCTAAGCTGTCCAATGCCTGTTCACCGCCGCTATATTCAGGTGCCAGCAATGCGGGCATCCAATAGGATGAGCGATTAAGAGTGCCTCCGGAACAACCTGTCTCTGCAGTGCTGTAGAGGGTGTTGAAGTTCGTATTAGCGTTCACGTTTTTCGCCCCGTAGAACATGTGCAAATGGGCCTGACCAGAACCGCCAGGAAACACGATTGGATCATCGTAGGCCGCATGATCGAATTCACAGTTAATCCTAAAAATACCTTTCCAGCCATCTCTTCCAGCAGCGACGGGTAGCACCTGTTGATCAATAAGCCGCTGAGCAGTGAAATCTGCCGAATCTGCCTCCATTATGCTCGCGACATTCCAAGTCCATGTAGCTGTGGGTCCCGTTATTCCTTCTTTGTTGGTCGCTCTGACTTTCAACTGTCGATCGCCAAGCTCTAGTCGGTCATAAAGTCCTGCGGAATTTAAACTGGGTAGCTGAAGAGGGCTGCTACAGGAGCTAAACGTAGTGTCATCAAGAGCACATTCGTAACTTGAGGCGTCGCTAGACAAGAACTTAAAACTGGCAAATGGCTCAGTAGTTTGAGTCTCTGGACCGCTTGCAAAGTAAACAGTAGACGCAGAAGGTCCATCGCTGTTTCCTGCGGAAAGTACTGCGCCCACTGTGGTAACAACGTCAAAGTAAGTCTTACCAAGTGCGCTAACTGCAGGAATAGTTAGTTGCCCCGTTGCTAGATCGAAAGTATCTGCTGCGTTGTCTGAAGGCGCAACAGACACGCCATCGCCGCTATTGCCTCCAACGCTTAAAACGGTGCCAAGCTCAAGAGCTACGTTATAGTAGATTGCGTCCCCAACAATGACAGTGGGGATGGTCAGAGTATTTGTAGCAGGATCAAAAGAATCAGCGGCATGACTTGCTGTGCTGGCAATCAAGGCGCTTAAGTAAAATAGCTTGGATAGAGTTTTCGGCATGTCATGTTGCTCGTCTTTGCGCCTATCACTGTGAGTGATGGCTGGTTTGGTTTTTAGGCTCCTGCTTAAGTATAGAATCTTTATGTTGGACCTAACTTAAGTCTTGGTTGCGTCACCAAGACAGGATAATGGCTTCATTTATGAGGCTTTGTAATGTGTATACGTAGCTAAGAGAAAAAACCTGCGCTGAATAGAAAGTGTATCCACGAGGAGAATCAGGTTTGAGAAAACGTTTGTTTGTAACGCTGCTTTGACTTTACGCGCGGGCCGTTTGCTTTCAATGAAAACGGAATTAGCTTTTTCCTAGTTAGCAATCTTTGATTTCAAGCGGCTTGTCGAGAACATCAGATATTTTTTCTAGCAACACGTTTGCTCGAGTAGGTTTTTTAAGAACCCCTGCCAAGTTGGCTCCATGAAAGCGATCAAGCACATCTTGGGTTGCATAGCCGCTGCAGAGAATAACCTTGGCGCCTGGTTTTATTCGTTGCAATTCTCTGAAGACCTCTTCGCCATCCAGTTTCGGCATGCTCAAATCTAGCAGTACGCAGTCTAAAGTGTCGGCTTCGCGTTTGAAGATTGAAATTGCTTCTTCTCCGTCATTTGCCTGAAGAGTGATGTAGCCGGCATTTTCTAAAGTTGCGACGAGCACGTCCTGAACAAGTTTCTCATCGTCTACTACCAGTATTCGTGCAGTCTTTGGTTCCGGACTATGCTCACTTGTAAGGTTGGTGTCAGATTTCCACTGTGCCAAAGGTAGGAGTAATGTGAATGTGGTGCCATTTCCCTGAGTGCTGCTTACTGATAATTGGCCTCTATGCCCATGAACGATTCCTTGCACTGCCGCTAACCCTAATCCCTTGCCTGTGGTTTTGGTTGTGTAGAATGGGTCAAATATTTTGGCTTTGATTTCGTCGGTCATACCGCAGCCCGTGTCCGAAATCCACACCCTAACGTAGCTACCAACGGGCATATTGTTGGCTAAATTAAGAGCTAGCAATTCTTTTTTGCCGATATGTTCAACTCGTGATCCGATTGTAATCTTTCCTTGCTCGTTCTCAATTGACTCCGCTGCATTTCTGATGAGGTTCATTATTACTTGACCTAGTTGGCTTCTATCACCACGAACGCCAGTAGGCTCCTCACATAGGTCAAGATGGAGATCGATTTTCTTGGAGAGAGCGACACGAGAGAGGTTGGATATCTCAGTGACCAGAGCATTACAGTCAAGTGGCTCAGTGGCTGTAGCTTTTTTCCCAGCATAGCCAAGCATCTGATCACAAAGCTCGGACGCCGCTAAGCTGCCCGTTATTACGTTTTCTAACATTCCGGCGGCTTTAGAATCTTCTGGAAGAATCGATAGTGCGAGTTCCGCATTGCCCAGAATAGTGACCAAAATGTTGTTAAAATCATGGGCTATTCCTCCAGCGAGAAGCCCAATGGCTTCCATTTTGGAAGCGTGTCGTAATTGCTGTTCCATTTTATCCCGTTCGATTGCCATTCCCACCATACGAGACGCAATTTCTAAGCCGTCCATGTGGTGCTTTTCTGGCGCACAAGGCTTGCTGTTATAGAGAGCCATCGCGCCGAGAACTTCTCCTTCACTGCTCGTCACAGGATGAGACCAACAGGATGCTACCCCGGCAATTGCTGCAGTTTCTCGTAACTCGGTCCATAGTGGGTCTTTTGCGATATCCTCTACAATAACTGGAACGTTCCAAAAACTGGCAGTTCCGCAAGAGCCAACTTTGGGGCCTATTTTCAAGCCATGAACCGCATCGTTGTACTCTTGGGGTAGACTTGGACCAGCCCCGTCAGAAACTTCCCCTTTGTTCCTATCAACCAATAAAATTGAGCACTTCATACCTGGATTTTTGGCTTCGACTACCCGAGCCATAGACTCCATTGTGCGCTTTAATTCGCTAGTTTCGCCAATTTCGTTTTCGCTAGTTGATGTCTCTTTAGGCTCGGGGCTTATATGCCAGCGGCCTAATACGGAAACACTGTCTTTTTGTTTTTTGATTTTTAATTCAAAGGTTATCCATTCGCCCTGCTGATTATGAATTCGCGCCAGTAGTTCTCCTGCTTCTGCTTCTATTGCTTTCGCCACAGCCGGTTGATCATCCGGGTGAATATGAGACAGCAGGGGTTTAGCCGCGAATTCCGTTTCCGAGAGCATTAATTGCTCTATGAATGGACGATTGACGTGAGCATCCTCTTCGGTGCCCGAAATAATAAACATGGGAGGATTGGTCGAAAGCTGCATAAGAAACTCGAATTTTTCTTTTTAATATAGGTCAAAATAGGGAATTTTCCCACCCCTAAATATCTATAACTCATATGACAGCAATAACGAGATAAAGGCTGGAGTTAAGTGATGGGGATCGGTGCTTGACTAACCTCAACAAGCTCATGTCATTGACATTTCTGAGCTTCCTGCGAAGGTGCGTCCGTCCGGGAACCAGGCGTCTCGATAGGTAGACGGCGTGCTAGGCAGTGTATGCAGTTAAGTCATTAATAAAGTTGTAAGTAATTTGATGACATCTTCTCCTTAGTGATTTTATCCAAGTAGCTGATTTATCCAAGTGGCTTAGAGGTGGATTTGCGACGCAAAATGGAACCACTTCATAACTGCGAAAACTCAATCAGGCAAATGGTGTTTAGCATCAACAGGCTTCATCAAAGCATTTGAAAGTAACGCTACACCTAAAAGCACGGCCATCAGAATCATCGTGCTATTGTAAATGCTACTCGTTGGATCCGGTGTCCCTGCAGGTGCAATTTCCATGAGGCGAGAAATAGTCACCGAGTTTTGTGAAACCAACAATTCCAATTGATCTATCCCAGCTCCGAACTGCGCTTGAAAAGAAGCGGGATCGATTGC
>JBGCEK010000087.1:0-5538 GCA_045106275.1 Pseudohongiellaceae bacterium
CAACTTATCGATACGCTCTCTGACGGTTAACCTGCCATTATCATGCTGTCGCTTGATGCGCTCATCGCCTCCCATTTTTTGTGCAAGTTTTTCTCTTGCCCTTAGTTCATCTATCTCTTTTTGCCACGACATGCATTCACCGGCGTCTACTTATGGAGGGAATAACCATAAATCAATCATCGAAGCTGATCAATAACAGGCCCAGCTCTTTGGAGGTTGTTGCTTCTGGAAGGCTTTAGTTTGAATGGAAGACAACTGAGGGGGAGGGGAAGGTCAACCAGAGATGGTCACGCAGAGAAGGTCAACCAAAGGAGGTCACTCTAACTTGACGATGGACAAGGGAGAATGACCTCTTCGAGCTTATTTAGGAAAAGGTAGCAGGGGGCGGGTTGACGAAAGATAGCGCTGATATTCTGGATCTTTACCCCAACGCTCCAAGCCGCTTTTTTCGAGCATAGGAATTCCACTTAAACGAGTTAGCAGTAAGTAGACAAAGACGGGAGAGACTAAGGTTACTAATTGCCAGCCAGATAGTACGGGGATTGAGACGATTGCTACCCCTAGCCAAAGCAATATTTCGCCAAAGTAGTTCGGGTGCCGTGAAAATTTCCACAGGCCCGTGTTGATGAATTTATCTGCATTTTCGGGGTTGCTGCGGAACTTGGTTTTTTGGCTGTCCGCCATGACTTCAATACCGAAACCAACTATCCAAAGAGCTGTACCTATAAAAAACAACACTCCTAAGGGTTGTTGGTTGGTTGAAGTAATTGCTGCCAGACCCGCTGCCATGGTGATAAAAACCCATGCGCCTCCTAGTGTCCATGTGAACATGAAACGAAAAAAACGGGTTTTTATTTCGGTAAAGCGCCTATCTTGACCGGCTTTCTTGACCCTAATGAAGAGAAAACTGCCAAGCCTTCCTGCCCAGAGAACCACCATGACGCAAATGATCAAGCCACGGGTGTCCATGTTTGGGTGCAGAACCACTGCCAACAAGACAGCGCCGATATAGGAGATGGAACCAGTTAAATCAAAATAGTGCTCAGTTTGATAAGCAAAGGAAGGCAAGAATACTAGCCAGTGCAGGATGAATCCGAGGCTAGCACAAATGAAGAATAGCGGCAGTCCGTTGCTTTCTACACTGCCTTGATTACCAGCGAGGGCTAAGGCTGCGCTAATGATAAGAATAATTACTATGCCAATAATGGGTTTCATAGGAGGTTCTCTTAATTCTAGAAATCGACTCTTGCCAGGGCGATACCGCTCTCGCCAGCAACTGCGTACAGTAAGTACACGGTATCGTCTTCAACAAAGATAGTGGGATCTCTTAACTGATTTACCATTCCATACGCTGTACTCCGCACGGATGGTTCAATGTCAGCTTCTGCTCCTTCCCATCCAAAGTTGGGCTTGAGAACAATAGTCTCGCCCACAGCCTGCCAATTTAGCCAATCGGAAGAGAGATCAATGGTACTTAAAAGAATGCTTTCCGGGGCATCACCCACACGACTCCAAAACACATAAAGTGTATCGTCCCTGACGTACACTGCGCTGTGGCGCATAGTGGGTTCAAACAGCCTAGGCCCCTCTTCAAAATTGTTGAGGCCATTTTTCGTCCTGTAGAATTGACCAGGCATCGCGAGAGCATAGGTCATCTTTTTGTAATCAAATCGGCGAATATAGCTGCGGCCAATATTTTCTTCAAAGGCAATAAAGTCAATACCATCGCTGGACACCGCCACTCTCGAGTGCTGAAACCCAGCATCTTCGAGCCCATGAAAATACATAATTATTTGCTGATTTTCTTCGTCCACATGGACATCGGGAGACGCAATATGGGGCTCGGTTAGTTCCTTTGCGTAGTCATGGGATACTTTGACTCCGCTGGCCAACCGCGCTGCTACCAGTTCAGCTAACCGTTCCTCGGTGATGGGGGGGCGCTGCACAGCAAAATGGGAATTCTCTATTTTTAGACTACCGGGAACATGAATTTTCCACGGCCCCAGAAGCGAATCTGCATAGGCAAGCCTGATATAAAGGCCTTTGTGGTCGGCAAAATACAAATAGTATTTGCCAAGCGGGTTAACGATCCAATCCGGTACCTTTATCAACGAGGGGCCTTGGATGTTCTCGCCAATACTGGGATGTAAGCTAGGATGAATGATTGGGCCATTACTAAGTCTTGTTATGCTTAGTCGTTCAATATCTACTGGTTGAGAAAATGCTGCCGGAGTTAAAAGCAAATAGAACATCACAAAGACTGCTCGACTGGTAGCGCACTTTCTAAAGATGTTAAACCCGAATGCCCACATCATTGTTGGATCCTTTATTATTGTCGCGTCTTTGTAGGGTAAAAGCCTAAACCTGAAATGTCTATTGGCAGCTTAGTTCAATTGGCAGACAGAGTAAGATTAACTATCATTGGGCAATGCCTGAACCTCTTCCTATTCGACTTACTCATCGTGCTCTTAAGCATCTTAAATACCCGGCTATATCGCTCGGAGTAGCCTCTTTTGCGTTGCTGTTTGGGCTTTATCCTTTGTTTGCCGCCAGTGTAATCGACGGGCAAATTGTGGTGTTTGACGATGAACTTGAATTGGCCGGTTTTTTTCTTATTGTCTCGATCCTGCCTCCTTATTTTCTAACATGTCTGGTGGCAGGAATTAGGCTCAGTGATAGGACTCAGGCCTCACTTCTTGCTCAAAGCCCGCTTGCTGATCGTCGATCAATCACGGAGCGTAAATCCCGGCTTGGCCGGTTTTGGTGGGTTTCAGTTCTGTTTGGGCTGCCGTTGGCAAACATTAACGTTGATTGGTCGGCAATTGTGTTCGATCCAGCGGCTCGTGGTTTTACGGAATCTTTGGCAATTTTGAGTGGGAACTACCTCATTTGGTTTCTGAGCTCTGCCATGGTTTACATTTTCTTTCTTGAGGGGCAAGCTTTTCATAAGATTGGCCAGATCGTTTCCATTAATCTGTACGATTTGAATCAGTTGAACGGCTTTGGTCGCGCAAGCTTGGCAGGGTTTCTTTTTGCGATGGTGGCTATGGCGCTCTCCATTTTCCAATCTTTGGACCAAGATTTTAGTTTCGGTCGCTATCGCCAAGTATTGATTGTGGGAATTCCTGCTGCTGTCGCGCTGACTTTGTTGCCAAGCTGGTCAATTCACCGACGAATCCGCAAGCGCAAAATGGAGCACTTAGCAGAAATCGATGAACAGATAGCAATCACATCCAGTAATTTAGATGATAGAGCTTTAGGACGACTGAATGGCTTATTGGCTCGCCGAGCGATCGTCGCAGGGTTTAGAACTTGGCCCATGGACTTTTCAACGTTCGCTCGTTTTATCCTTTATGTATTTATTCCGCCTTTGGCTTGGGCGGGTGCGGCACTGATGGAAATTTTCCTCGATACGGTGCTTGGTACTTAATTGCTAAATCGGCTTTTTTTGTTAGGCAGGTCGACAAAATCTCCCGTGCGCTTTTCTTTTCCTGCGAGCATGGCTTCTTTTATCTCATCGTGCTGCAACATGCTGGCATTCCAAATACTAATGTAGTCTAAGCTGTCGCCAGTGCTGTGATCGCGGGCGTAGTTAATTATTTTCTTGCTACCATAGACAGCGAGCGGCGCCTTGGAGGCGATTTGGGCAGCTATCTCCATAACTCCTGTCAGTAGGGCGTCATGATCCGCAAATACTTGATTCACAAGTCCCAGTTGCTTGGCTTCGTCTGCAAGCATTCTCCGACCTGTATAGGCTAACTCTTTGACAACTCCTTCTGGAAGTAGTTTGCATATTCGAGGAAAAGTGCCGACGTCTGCTGTCATTCCAATGTTTACTTCGTAGATGGTCAAAAAGCTATCAGCGGACATGTAGCGCATATCACACGCGGTAATGAAGTCTACGCCGCCGCCAATTGCTCCACCTTGAATCGCCGCAAGCACAGGAAGGCGGCATTGCTCTAAACAGTTGAACGTGTTTTGCATCATGAGGACATTCTCATAGAACTTAAGCCCTTTCAGACGGGCCTGCTTTTCCTGACTAATGCTGTCATCTTGGTTGGCAATATTGCTGCCAAAGACGGCGGTGTCCAGACCCGATGTAAAATGGGGGCCGCTTGAGGAGATAACGATAACCCGTGCATCTTCTTGCTGTTCAATTTGGGTAATTATCTGGGGCAGTTCGTCCCAAAATTCGGGAATCATACTGTTGCGTCTTTCTGGGCGAGAAAGCTGGATGTGGGCTATTTGATTAGCAATAGAAAGGTCGAAGCAAGTGTAAGTCATCAAGGCTACCTTGTTAGTTGTAATTAGAGTATGCGGGCGCTCTATGGGTTGTCCCGTCGTCTCGGGGGCCCGCAGTGAAAGTCTACTGCTTCGGCGCCGCTAATCAGGTTTTGAGTAGGTATTGCCGCAGTGATATTGCCAGCCGTTGACATTCTTCGGCGACGGTCATTCATATAACGCTGGAATGATACAAGGGCCTGCTCATCGAGGCTAGATTCGATTTCTTCCAGCACTGTGGTGTAGAAGCGTTGGATGAACTTTTTGGTAAAATCTGAGCGTGTCTCATACGCATCAAGCGCTGCTAATATGCGTCCGTCTCCATCTTTTCTGCTGCCATGAAATTCATCACACATGGCCCTGATTGCAGTGAGCTCATTGCTGTTTATATAGGTTTTGGCATTCGATAGAGTGATGACGATACTCGCGAGCTGACTTGCATCTACTTTGATTGATTGCTGAATGCGCTCAGGGGTTTTAATGGCTTCCTGGAGAAGTCTATTCAAAACGGCTGGATCAATTTCCTCAGGCGATAAGGTTTGATTGATGACTTTGAGTTCTCGAGGCATGTTTGAACGATAATTCAGGACCGAATAGGGTGACAAATCCAACTCGCTGTCGCCTGTTTGAGCACTCCCAGTCGTATGCAAGTGAGCGATAACTAATAACCAAACGAGTCGCGGGATGGGCCTGTTGTGGGTTGTTTTAAATGACATAAGGTTCTAATTGGGAGTAATCTATACCAAGCCATTTTGGTTGAATAACATCGTGCAGAGTGTCATCGTGCAGAGGATCATAGTACCGCCCTGAGCGTTGGTTTTTAAAGCAAGCTATATTTTCTTTGCCAGCTCGCCGACCAAGGTGAGGGGACTCCGACGATTCCTAAATCGCTATAGAACACAATGGCGGAAGCAAATAGTGTTGACACCGCCTGTGTGAAGAAGATAACGACAGAGAATGAAATAGACAGAGTTCATTTGGAGACACCTAATTCTCAGCATGATACTGCGCCACACGATTGATACTTAGAAGACTACGATGTTTTGATCAATCGCGCTATTGTTTGATGCGGTTTTAAGGGCTGGCTAAGAGCGCAGTTGAATGCTCCTAGCTTTTACGCTCTTGACCAAATGACAAATTAATTCCAACCTGCTGTAATCAATATGCGAGTCTTGGACGTGGGCTCTTTTCTCATTAGGCTAACAAATTAGAGATAATACTATGCGACTAATTGCGTTTGTATTCACTGTACTATTT
>JBGCEK010000088.1:0-5388 GCA_045106275.1 Pseudohongiellaceae bacterium
GGGTGGGTGTCCAAGCCACTCAGAAACTGGTGAGTTCACTGCATCACAAGCTTACCGCGGCTCGCGTAATCGCTGAGCGGGCGGTAAATGCCCGGCTTCAAGGTGGATGCCAAGTTCCGATCGCAAGCTTTGCAGAGATTCAAGGTGGGTCGCTATGGCTGAGAGCTTTAGTGGGAGAACCTGATGGTTCAAGAATCCTGCGTTATGAAGACAGTGCCAAATTGGAAAAAGCGGAGGCATTAGGTATCGAAGTTGCAGATAATCTCCTGGCACAAGGCGCTGGGGCCATACTCGCTGCTCTTTCTCACTGAATCATGCATATCAGGTCTACCTAAATGGGCAAAAAGACGATTACCGCTATGAGTGGGCCCGTCGCAAGTCAGCTTGAAGGCTGTGCCGTTTTGGTGACAAGGCCCATCGGGCAACAGGCAGAATTGATTGCTAAACTTGAGGCGCTTGGGGCGGCGGTTGTGAGCAAACCGATGCTTCGGATTGAAGGGCTGACCGACGCGGGGTCCATTAATTCTCTCAAATCTAAGATTCAAAACCTTGCTGAATATGATGTCGCTATTTTTATAAGCACCAATGCTGCTCGTTTTGGTGGGGCTTGGATTGATCAATATTGGCCACAGTTCCCGCAGAAACTAACCGTTATTGCTATTGGGTCAAGCACCGCCCGGTCTTTACACGAGAAGATACTTTGCCCAGTTGTTCAGCCAACCAAAGGCAGCACCAGTGAGGACGTTTTAGCATTGCCGGAGCTGAGCAACATAGCCGGTAAGCGAGTTGTCATTTTTCGCGGAATAGGGGGGCGTGAATTGTTAGCGACTGAATTAAAAACCAGAGGAGCTAAAGTTGACTATCTAGAGGTTTATTCTCGACATAGCCTAGAGGTCGATTCAAACGACTTTTATGCAGAACTGAGGGAAGAAGGAGTCAACATATTGAGCGCTAACAGTAGTGAAACAGCGACGTTGCTAAAAAATGGTTTGGGAAAACATTTTTCTGGCGTGTCTGAGATGCCTTTGTTGGTGCCTTCTGCGCGGGTTGCACAGCAAGCGAGAAAAATGGGTTTTTCCAAAGCCGTTAATTGTGAGGGGGCAGACCCGGACGCCTTTGTTGCAGCGCTGCTCAAAATAGCCGACACAGTTTAAAGAACCTAAACATAGAAATTGATTAACCAGAGGTCGCCCTAAGTGGCTGAACAAGCAGAAACCGCAAAAGTCTTAGACGAGATTGCGCAGAAAAACACCGCCAAGCCGAGAGGTAAGGCGAGCGTTAAAGCGAAGAAACAAACCGTTAGCAGTGGGCTGTTTATTGCCCTGGTAATGAGCGTGGTGGTTCTATCGGCACTGGCATTTGTTGCTTATCAACAGCGCTTGCTGGCAGGCCAACTGACTAGTCTGAAATCCGAAAATCAACGTCTAGAGCAAGTGTTAGCAAATCAGGCTCTTGATAACGAAACGTCTGCAGAGCGTATAGAGCAGGTAATTCTAGAACAAAGCCAACCATTAGAAAGTGATAATACAGCCCTGTTGGAAGTGCAGGCAGAATTGTCTGGTGAACTAACAAGGCTCCAGCAGCAAATTCAGTCATTGCAGTCGACTCAGCAGACTGCTGTCGCCTCGCCAGATTTTGAGTGGAAAATATATGAAGCAGAATATTTGTTAGGAATCGCTGATCAAAAAATTCAGTTGGAATCAGACGTTGTTGCCGCTATTGCAATGATGGAATCTGCAGACGCAGCACTGTTAGCGTCTGGCAGCAGTCGTGTGTTCGCTCTTCGTCAGGCGATTGCTAATGAGCTTACTCGATTGAGAGCCACTGAGTTTTTCGACCGGCAAGGTGTTTATCTTCAGATTGGTTCGCTGATACAAGAAGTTGAAAGTATCAGCATCGCAAACTCCATGAGACAAAATTTCGAAAATGGAGCTGCCTCTGCTGCCTCGGCAGCTGTTGACGGGTCAGAGTCTCAAGATATGTTTAACGCCAGTTTAGATTTTCTAAAAACGGTTTTTGTATGGCGGCGCTGGGAAGACACGCCGGGAGCTATACTATCGCCAGAGCAGGGTGAGTTTATTCGCCAGAACCTCAAGCTCTTGCTTGAACAAAGTCAGTTAGCGTTACTGATGAAAGATCAGGCGGTTTTCTCCGAGTCACTGAACAAAAGCCGAGAATGGTTAGATCGCTATGCGGTCGTGGATTCAAATGCAGCAGAAGTCATCAAGGCATCACTTGAGGAGCTGGCTTTAATTAATGTTGACCCCATATTGCCTGGAATTACTGAGTCCTTGAGCCTCGCCAGACAGTTAACTGCTGCTGGTCAATGACCGCCTTATGATTAAGCTATTTATTTTCAGCCTCCTCGCAATCCTTCTGGCAGTAGCACTGAGTTTGTTTTCTGGATTCCCTGCTGACCCGGGATATCTGATGGTTGCTTTTGGCAATACAACCTTTGAAACAAGTTTATTTGCATTGATGGTTGCGATTGCGTTTATAACGCTTTTGGTTCGTGTGCTCTATCTACTCCTGTATGCACTCAACCCATTTAAAATAGTTGAAGCGGGCAAAAATTATCAAGTAAAGAGAAAGTCTCGCAAACGAACCAAAACAGTAGAAGGCTTGCTTGCATTTTCCCGAGGTGATTGGCTTAGCGCTTACGGTTTATTGATTCGAGGAGCAAAACAGAGTGACTCGAATGTTGCGAATTACCTGGCAGCTGCCTATGCTGCCTATGAACTTGATGATCGAGAGGCATGGAATAAAGCATTAGATGAAGCTGAAGCTGAATACCCAACCATGCGTTCTACAATACACTTCGTTAAAGCCCAGCTACTATTCCGATCAAATCAGCTTGAACAGTGTTTGGCAATCTTAGAGCAAATCAAGAGTAGCGGTACGAAAGAAGTAGGTGTCTTTAAGTTACTCAAGGAAGTTTATGTCAGCTTAGAGGAGTGGCAAAAGCTACAAGACTTAATCCCAGTGCTTGAAAAGAAAAAAATTATTGATACGCAGGAAGCAGAGCGAATTGGGAAGAGGGTTTGTGTGGAACAGCTGTATGAAATAGCAAGTTCTTCCGAAGACGGTCAGAGCACAGAGGGAATTTCTTCTTCTGCTCTGTCCAACTCTCTGGCTAAAACCTGGAAGCGAATTCCTGCAAAATTTCGCGATGACCCCAAGCTAGTGAAGCATTACTGTGAGCTGTTAGTTAAGCTGGATGACTCCGCGGGGGCTGTGAAGGCCATGGAAGTTGCTCTTTCCAAAAATTGGAGCGACGAGCTTGTTATTCAATACGGGCAAAGAGACTATGGTGCCAATCAAGCTCAGCTACTCATTGCTGAAAACTGGCTTAAAGCACGACCGGCAAATTCGGAGCTGCTGCTGAGTCTTGGTCGCATCTGCATGCGCAATCAGCTGTGGGGAAAAGCGAAAGAGTACTACCAAGCGAGTATAAGCATTGCTCCTTCAGCGGACGCCTATGGAGAGCTTGCAAAGCTTCTTAAGAATCTTGGGGAGCAAAAGGAGAGCGAAGAAAACTTTCGCCATTTTAGCAGTCTAGTTAATGCGAGTCTTATTGAGCTGCCGCAGCCAGATCTGAAGACCAGCTGACTGCGGGCTAAAAATAAGTCGTAAACGCGTTTTGCTCGGCGCTGCTTAGTCTAGGCCGAGTTCATCCCAAAGAGAATCAATTCGTTCTTTAACCTCTGGACTCATCTCTATAGTGCTGCCCCATTCTCGAGTCGTCTCCCCTTCCCATTTATTGGTTGCATCCATGCCCATCTTTGAGCCGAGGCCAGACACTGGTGAGGCAAAATCCAAATAGTCTATCGGTGTATTCTCGATCAGAACCGTATCGCGGGCAGGGTCCATGCGGGTTGTGATGGCCCAGATAACGTCTTCCCAGCTGCGAATGTTCACATCGTCATCCACAACTACAACAAACTTGGTGTACATAAACTGGCGTAGGAAAGACCATACGCCCATCATCACTCGTTTCGCGTGTCCAGGATATTGCTTTTTCATGCTAACTATCGCCATGCGATAAGAGCAGCCTTCTGGTGGTAAATAAAAGTCTTCTATCTCTGGAAATTGTTTTTGTAAAAGAGGAACGAACACTTCGTTAAGGGCAACACCCAACATGGCCGGCTCATCCGGTGGCCTTCCGGTATAGGTACTGTGATAGATAGGGTCTTTTCGGTGAGTAATTTTTTTCACCGTAAACACAGGGAAACTATCCACTTCGTTGTAATAGCCCGTGTGATCCCCGAAAGGTCCTTCTTCTGCCATTTCGCCTGCTTCAATGAAGCCTTCCAATACAATTTCGGCACTGGCAGGAACCTGCAAATCATTAGTGAGTGATTTTACAACCTCGGTTTTGCTGTTTCTGAGTAAGCCCGCAAAGGCATATTCAGACAAGGTGTCAGGCACAGGAGTGACTGTGGCGAGAATTGTTGCCGGGTCGGCACCGATCGCTATAGAAACAGGAAATGGTTGGTCAGGGTTTTTAAGTTGCCACTCTCGAAAATCTAACGCACCACCTCGATGAGATAACCAGCGCATGATCAGCTTATTTTTGCCGATCTTTTGCATCCGATAGATGCCTAGGTTTTGACGTGGTTTTTCAGGCCCTTTGGTAATGACTAGAGGCCATGTTACGAGTGGGCCAGCGTCGCCAGGCCAGCAGGTTTGAACAGGCAAGAAATCTAAATCCACATCTGCTTCGTCAATTACCACTTCTTGGCAGCTTGCAGACTTCTTAACATTGGGCGCTATATTTAGAACACTTTTATAGCTGGGCAAACTTTGCCAAAGATCTTTCCATCCTTTGGGAGGGGCAGGTTCTTTTAAAAAAGCCAGCAACTTACCAACGTCGCGGAGCCCTTCGATATCTTCTTGCCCCATGGCTAGAGCAATTCGGCGGGTGTTGCCAAAAAGATTCGCCAACAAAGGCATTTTGGAGCCTTTCACGTTTTCAAATAACAACGCAGGGCCCCCAGCCCGGAGGGTACGGTCGCTAATTTCCGTAATCTCAAGATTTGCATCTACTTCGGTAGTGATACGTTTTAATTCGCCTTTATCTTCTAATAAGGCAATGAAATCTCTGAGATCTTTAAACGACATTGTTTTGGCCAATTAATCTTTGTATGTGAGGCTAAAAACGCTCCGCTAACAATTTCAGTTCTATTTTCGCTTCATTGAATTGAAAAATTCTTCGTTGGTTTTCGTGTCTTTTAGTTTGTCGATGATAAATTCTGTCGCCTGCACATCTTCCATAGAGCTAAGCAGCTTGCGTAGAATCCACATGCGCTGCAATTCTTCCTCGGAGGTTAGAAGGTCTTCTCTACGAGTGCCTGATCGGCGTACATTGATTGCAGGATAGACACGCTT
>JBGCEK010000089.1:0-6393 GCA_045106275.1 Pseudohongiellaceae bacterium
AGAACAGAATGTACAACAAGTATTGAAACATCGTTGTGCTTATCTCAATGGTCAATTCTCAACAGCAACATAAGCTGCTGGCTCAGCTCTCGTTAGATTTCATAAGTAATTGTACTCATTGCAAAACTGAGATGCACCCGATTTGTTGCTGGTGAGAAGTTAGTATCGAGAATATTCCCCCAGCTAGATTTAACAACAGATTCAGTGTTTTCAGCGGCTATGTAGCCGTCAATAAAGGTATCATCTTCTCATTTAGAATCTATGTCTTCCCACAGTTGAGAGAGTGGGAGGGTTTGCCCATTGAGTGCTTCTTTAAGCCCTTGAGTAATGCCCTCAATGGCATCTCCGGTGGGCGTTTCATCAGATTCATTAGCTTTGAACTCTAGAAACTCGATAAATTGAACGACTTGGCTTAGTTGCTCTGGAGGCAGATGTCGAATTTTTTGGATCGCTATTTTTAGAGGTGGCATAACGTTCTGGGTTGGATGCGATTTGCTCTAGTTTAACAAAGCAGGGCTGACAGATTTTAAGGCTAGTTTATGCGGCTTGTGCTGTTTCTGCATATTGCCAGTGGGTGATGCCGCCTTTGTCCTGACCAATAATGAGGCCGAACCATTTTAGGTTTTCTAGGTTTTCGTTAATGGCTTCGAGCTTTTTCTGAGTGATGTTGCCTTGGAACTGGGCGGCGATTTGCTTGGTTGTCCAGTTGCCGAGGGGGGGCGCAGCAAGTCGCGGATGGCGATGAGTTGGATTTAGGGGAACTTTTACTGCTCAGCAGAGATACTAAGCGTTTAAAGATTATCGTTTGATGTCGTTCAAAGTCTTAGAGGAGAAGTTCATTGATAAAATTCTGACCACCCTGTTCTATGTTATTGGAAATGGGAAAAGCTAAACTTCGTACCCGAACCCTGTTCGGCTTGATGTGTAAAGGCCGATCTAGTTTCTGAGGATAAATCAGAATTGCTTCTGTTGTTCCTTTCGTTTCAGCGTAAGCGAGTGCTTGCTGTACATCACTGCTAGAAGGAGACTTGGGTGCTTTGTATTTTGTATCTAGGACGTAGCGAGCTTTGCCAGTAGTGATATCTGAGAGTATTAAGTCAATTTGAAAGTTAAGTGAGTCAGATAGTCGAACTGTTTCTTGGACTACTACTGTTAGACCATGATCTTGTAAGGATCGAGAGTGAGCTTTTAGCCAAGCAGCTACGAAACTCTCGAAGAGCTGATTCATATTGACTAAGAAGGGCAGTATGCGGCGAGCACCTTGCTGAAGACTTGGTCCCGCTTGATCCAAAAAAAATCTACATAGTGCATGGAGTGTTTGGTAGTCATCGTTGAGTCGATGGTAAGTGCGGCCTATGCAGTCTTTAGCACTGAAAGATTTTAGGCTAATAGTGCGATGTAAGGCTTGGTAGGCGCTACGCACGTTTGTGGCTACTTCTGTACGATTGATTCCATGGTGAATGATTTGTCGTAGTGTCCATAGAAGAATTTGATTTTCTTCAATATCGGCAGTTTGTTCTTGGTAGTGGCACTGAAGTTTGACATCCCAAGGACGATGAATTTGACGCACGATATTGAGACGCCCTCGTAGGCAGGTTAAACGTTCTGTTTTGTCAATATATGAACGGTGAAGCCCTTGTCGAGTACGGTCAAGTATGCGGTGGGCCAGAATGTCTGCGAAACGATTGTAGAAGTCGTCGAGACTTTGGCATTGGCTCCGGCCTTCTAGAAAGCGAAAGCTTTTGAGGTCGTAGGCATATTCCAGCATCGCAAAGAGGTTGTCAAGCGGTACTTTAGGTCGAAGACTAAGTGCGATTTTTGGTGAGAGCGGAATGTATCCTACTTGCCCCTTTGCTGTAATCTCCCATTGGTTACCTGTGCGAAAGCTGGGAAATTGAACGTCAATGCCCTCTCTGCCATAGGTTTTCCAAAGTTTTTCGCCTAACTCAATAGGGAGATCAGCAGCGGGTAGCTTTTTGGTTTGGTACTCTTTGAGTTCAATAATTCTTGGCATCATGCGTTTAGCTGCGACTGAATGGCATCCCAGCAGAACTGTTTAAGCTTTTCAGGTCGGTCAAAGAAGTATTCTTCGAGGTAGGGCTCGATTTCCATTTGCCAGATAGCCTGAAGATTGTCTTCGAGAGAATGTTGTAAAAAGAATGAGGTGCCTAAATGGTAGTGATGGTCACCTATCGTCTGGTTAACATCTTCAAGAATACGGATCAGGTTATTCGCTAAAGTCGCATCAGCGTGAAACTGTCTTAGTGCCGACATGTTTGGAGCGAGTCGCAGGAAGGCAAAGCGCCTTCTGAGAGCATGATCTACAAGGGCGATGGAACGGTCGGCAGTGTTCATAGTGCCGAGTATGCGGACGTTGCTCGGCACGCTGAAGGGTTGACCGCTGGGCAGAGTTATTTTGTTCTGGCGATATTCCATAAGATACATGAGTTCGCCAAATACTTGAGCTAGATTAGCGCGGTTGATTTCGTCGATGATGAAAATGCATGTGTCTTGATGCTGGTGAGCCTTGTTGCAGAATTCAACAAACCGCCCTGGTACAACCGGATACTCTAATCCGCCGCTTGCACCTTGTCGAGGGCGAATGCCTTCGATGAAGTCTTCGTAGGTATAGGCGGGATGAAATTGAACAATCTCCTGAATGCCGCTCCCGCCGCTGAGCAGGTGGCGGGCGATGCGATGTGCTAGATAAGTTTTGCCGGTTCCTGGTGGGCCATATAAAATAGACTGTTTCTTTCGATGAATGGCTTCTATCCAAGATTGTAGAAGAGATGCTTCTAGATAAGTTTCTTCTGAGCATTGAGCTAAAGAATAGACCGGGTGAGGCTTGGGAGATGTTACAGGTTCCTCATGCTCAGAAGTCACTACGTCTTCAATCTCTGGAGCTTGCAAAATCTCTTCAAATCTTTCTTCATTTAAAGAAATCATTGTTGACACCCAGCTTGTGTAATTAACAGCGCGGTGGACAGTATCATCCCAGCGAACGGGCAACCGATGCCGATGATCTTTTGCATCTGATTGATAGTAGTAGGGGCCTATCACGGTTCCAATGCCAAGAACTTCTTTCGTTCCACGGTTGGCGATGATGAGATCACCGACACCAACGTGATTAGAAAATCGCCAAACTTGGTGGACACCCTTGTCTGTCCACTTCCATTCAGGATGTTGATCCCTAACCTCATTACGTCTTGATTCGAATTCTTGCTTATTAATATCGGAGATATCCATTAGTTCATTCCATCCTATGCCAATGAACCCTTTATCTCGGCATTCTTCCCATTGCCAAGCATTCCTACCAGGCGAGATTCGCCAGTACTTAGGTGATTTAAGACTGTGCTTTTTAATAGACTTTAGCCAATGGCAAAAGATATCAAACTGATCGTCGTCTTTGAGTTCTGAATCCCAGATAGCTCGCATATCAGAAGCCAGAGAATCTATAAGATGGCGTTCTGCCCCGTTGATTTTGGGATAGTCAGCGATCTTTGTTGAATAGTGGCTATCTGTAAAATAGTTAACGCTCTGCTGAGATTTACTATTTATCAACAGGAACTCATCAGGCCGCAATGCGTTGAGTATGGGTGTTAAGTATCCTGTTTGGAATCCTTTAGAGTGAGGTGAGGCTTCGTAGTTTTGGCAGGCTGTTCCTAAATCAGTAGGGTTGTCATAGCAATGCTTAACAAACTTAAAAATTGTCTTTGCTGTTTCTGGCCAATTAACGATGTTGCCATTATTCTCAGACTTTTTAAGTAAATCACCTGAGACACAAGGGGCATAATGTATCCAAGCATCCTTGCCACGATTGGCGGATGTATCTGCATAGGGAATCCACTTAAGCAAAACTATCTCTGTAATATCTGCTCCTGTAGCAGCTACAGCCTCAACTTCTTGATAGTTCTGCCGCCCCTGCTGTCGATGTTTTTTATAGGAAGAGATATGTTTTTCTCCTTGCTCGGTCAGTGGATAATCTTCAGAAAACTCGTTGTAAAGCTGAAGAAACTCAGCTTTCTTACTTGGTCTCATTGCAATTACTCAATATAACTTGATTTTCTATGTAGCTTGAGCAGATTCGGAATAGAGCCAACCCATATCACACGCTTCGTCACAATCCGCACAGTGCGTCGTCGGTTCCGTCTTCTTTCTGCTGTAAAACTTATTACCCTTATCAAAGCAGTACGGAGCATTCGCCTCACTGCTATTTGGCCCAGGCTTCTCCACCCTCAGCGCATCACACAAATCCAGAAAAAAAACCTGATAGTTAGCCCACTCATTCTCCTCCGAGCCTAACCACTTACCCAAAAACTGCTCAACGCGCTTCCCATCTGCCTGATCCATTCACAGTCCCGCTTGTGCTATCCGCTCAGCGCCACCGCGCCAGCATCAATAAGTATTCATATACCACTTACACCTGTCTGTGATGTGACCCGCCCATTTTTTACGCCATTGTTACATGGCACTTTTAGCGCAAAAAGCGTGACAGTTCTGTAACGGCTTATGATGCAGCCATATCAGCAAGCATCTCAATCTAAACGCCAACCCACTCAACACCCACAAGCAAACACTTCTTTGCAACGTCGTTTCACTTCTCTGAGATCGCTTATCACTCCTCTGAGATCACTTATTACTTCTTCCCCGTAGCGTTACGCTTCTCCCATCAGCCAAAGCGCACCTTGCTTACCCGTAACAGCACCAGTAATTTCTTGAATAGATTTATGCGATCGCCTTCCATTTCTCAAAAGATGATATCTGCCATCTCTTTTTTTCAATGTCGAAAAATAAGGCCGTATCAACTAGGCACACTCAAATAAAAGCACTCAAATATATCTGTAAATTAATTTACTAACCTTGCTGACGTTATCCTCGCGTTGTGTCGAAAAGAAAACAGCCAGAATTCTGCTACTGTGACGGAGCTATCCTCCTTAATAGGGTGTCTACAATCACGTAAAGTTTTTGGCTAACAAGTCGCATGTTTCTAAATGCAGGAGAACCAGCGCCCTGGTTCACAAGCGCGTCCACCACTAACCCCGAGTTCCATTTCGACACAGTAGCTGGCAGATACGTACTCCTGTGCTTTCTCAACTCCTCTCAAGACAGCACAAGTCAAAAAGTACTTAAAGATCTAGAACAGCATCGAGAACGATTCGACGATGATTTTTGCTGCTTTTTTGGGGTTAGCACCGACCCAGAAGATATGAAACTCGCCCGCTTACAAGCGCAGATCCCAGGCATTCGTTTTTTTTGGGACTTTGATCGCAGCTTAAGTAAGCAGTTCAATGTGATTGATCAAGACGATAGCTACCATCAGTGCACCTACATTCTGGATGAGCGGCTGCGCATACTGGCCGTATTGCCCTTTTCCACTCAACCCAACAATCATGTCCTCCAGCTAGTCACCATTCTTTCTAAGTTGCCTGCACTCCCAGCGCAAGCTGCTGCTGCAGTGCAGGCTCCTATCTTAGTCATTCCACGCATTTTTGAACCCAGCCTTTGCAAAACTCTGATTGCTTACTACCAACAACACGGCGGAAAAGATTCAGGCTTTATGCAGGAGGAAAATGGACGCACCGTGGTCTCTAACGATCACAGCTTCAAGCGTCGCCGAGATCAGACCATCGTAGATGAGAAATTAAAACAAGTCGCGATGCACCGTATTCGTACTCGATTAACACCAGAAATCAAAAAAGCATTTCAATTTCAAGTTACCCGCATTGAGCGGCACATTATTGCTTGTTATCGCAGCGCCAGCGGCGGGTTCTTTCTTCCGCACCGAGACAATACAACCAAAGGCACTGCCCACCGACGGTTTGCAGTTTCTCTCAATCTCAATACCGGAGAGTACGAAGGCGGACTATTGCGATTCCCAGAGTTTGGCCGCCAAACGTATACGGTTCAAGCTGGTGGCGCAGTTGTATTTTCATGCTCACTCTTACATGAAGCTACGCCTGTTACGTCAGGGTGCCGGTACGCTTATCTGCCATTTTTATATGACGATGCAGCAGCTAAAATTCGAACCCAGAACCAAAAATTCCTTGATGCAGAGCTTTAACGAGAAACCGTTATTTAACTGCTTTAGCTTGGTATGAGTTCGCGCCTAATTAAACATCACTCCTATCAAACCAAGAGAACACAGTACTCTACTAATTTGCGGTTACCTACCTCCAACGCCGATAATTTTTGCCGACGTTCAACAATTAACGTCGTGTCGCTTTTGCCGCTATGTTGACCATGCAGTGCTTTTATAACAATAGTTCGGACAGAAAAAGGAGAGAAGATAGTCAAAAAAGCCATTCGGGCATACGGTTTAGTTAACACAACAAAACCCACCAAAATGGCTATGCCAGCTATCATACCGGGTCTACTGAGCAAAGTAGGCTATTT
>JBGCEK010000090.1:0-6366 GCA_045106275.1 Pseudohongiellaceae bacterium
CAATCCAATTAATGATTTTAATGTAGTCGTTTTTCCAGCACCGTTTGGCCCGATCAGACCACTAATAGCACCCTGAGGTATATTAAGATCCACACTATCCAAGGCGATAAAATCACCGTATGTTTTTCTTAATCCTTTTGCTTCTACGATATTAGTCATTACCTGTTCCTAATGCTCTGGCACGATCAAGTTTTGCTGCGCCCAACAAGTTCATCGAGAGTAAGGCCCAGCCTTTCAATTCGTTCTGCAATTTGCGGCCATTCTTCATCCAAGAATTTGGACCGCTCTTTTGTCGCAAGCTTACTTTTTGCCCCGATAACCACATACATTCCTAGCCCCCGTCTCTTTTCAACCAATTCCTCTTCCACTAAAAGCTGCATTGCCTTTGAAACAGTGATGGGATTGATTCGTTGTTCACTAGAAATCTGTCGGACGGAAGGCAAGGCATCGCCCTCATTAAGTGCGCCATCCATGATTAACTCTACTAATCGATCTCGCAATTGTAGGTAGATTGGCTCTTTGTTGTTCCAACTGATTTCCACTTATAAACTCTCTTGCTGATATAGTGTTATACATAACTATAACACCATATCAGTAAAAAACAAGCCAGCCAGCCTTCACCAAATAAATCATTGAATTAATTAGAATTTATGAGCGATCAAAGAGCGCAAAAACCAGCGGCGCGAAAACTAACGCCGCTTAGTTAATACGATATCTTGCGCGAGCAGCGCTTCCACTTGAGAGGCGGAGAATCCGAATTCCGCAAGAAGCTCCGCACTATGCTCCCCGTATGTGGGAGGAAGTCGCTTTAATGCACCGGGGGTACGAGACATTTTGATAGGCGTCCCAGCCATCTTGTACCAGTCTTTCTCTATCGTCATCTCACGATGATGAGTATGAGGATGATCAACAACTTGTTGAGTATTATGAATGGGGCCAACAGCTAAACCGGCATTTGCTAGTGTTTCACAAATTTCGTGCCCATCAATTCTAATCAAGCTTGATTCAAGCTCCACCTTCAACTGGTCACGGTTTTCCACCCGATCAATATTTTTCATAAAACGAGGGTCATCAATTAGCTCAAGCCTATTCAGCGCGCGGCACAGTTTTCCGTACGCACCATCATTACCTGCCCCAATAAATACATCGACGGTTTTGGTCCGAAACGTATCGTATGGACTTATATTCGGGTGAGCGTTGCCTGTAGGTCCAGGGATTTTGCCGGAGAAATTGTAGTTGGGAATATGCGGATGCATTAGAGAAACTGCACAATCATAAAGGGTCATATCAAGATACTGGCCTTTGCCAGAGCGCTCTCTTTCCGCCAAAGCAAGCAAAATTGCAATTGCAGAATATAGACCGGTTCCCATGTCGACGCCTGCTAGACCCAGACGAGTTGGCGGACTACCCTTTTCACCGTTAATACTAAACCAGCCAGCCATAGCTTGGATAATTGCATCGTAACCGGGAAATCCTCCCCATGGGCCATCGCTACCGAAGCCGCTTACCCTGCAATGAATCAGTTTAGGGAAGCGAGCTCGTAGAATTTCTTCATAACCCAGCCCCCATTTTTCCATCGTACCGGGTTTGTAGTTTTCAATGAGAATGTCTGCCTTCTCAAGCATTTTTAACAGCACCTCGCGACCCGCAGACTGGGTAAGGTCTAACCCCATAGATCGCTTATTGCGGTTAACACCAATATAGTACGCTGAGTCTTCGTCATGAAATGGAGGCCCCCAATCTCTTGTTTCATCCCCTTTCGGAGGCTCAACCTTGACGACTTCGGCACCGTGGTCGCCTAGAATCTGGGTGCAATATGGGCCACCCAATACTCGCGTTAAGTCAATCACCAGCTTGCCACTTAGGGCAGACGTAACACTTTCATCTAACAATTCATCACCTTAACCTGTGTTATTCAGAGAAGAGCGGCCATGTGACACCGCATGCTCAGCAAGCTTAATGCAGCTATGGGTAGGGTTCAAGAAAGAGAATGGCGGGCGATTGCCAGAACCTGCGAAGAGTGGTCTCGCAGTCCAAAATATTCAACCAGTGAGGGGCATGCTAACCCGTGATGAAAGCACTGCAACGAGAGCAGCGCTGGCACATGAGTTTATCGGGTAGGCAGGGTCTTCACCGCAGAGAGGGCAAGACCAGATTTATACAAAATCGCAAAGAACTTCACGAGAAACGCCTTCCCGCCCCATAATGATCTTCAAACGTTTCAACGCTTCAATTTGAATTTGACGAACCCGTTCTCGAGTAAGGCCAATCTCACGACCCACATTTTCTAGGGTGTCGCTATCATACCCATTAAGACCAAAGCGGCGTGACAGTACTTCTCGTTGCTTTTCGGATAGTTCATGCATCCAGCCAGAAATACAGTTCCCCATTTCCGCTGATTGGAAGTCACCGCTGGGCCCTTTGTCATTGCTGTCGCTTATCGTGTCGACGACAGTACGATCCGATTCAGCTGCGACAGGCGCATCTGCTGAGGTCACTTTTTCATTAAGCGCCATCAAGCGTTTAACATCGGCCACAGGTTTGTCTACCAGAGCCGCAATTTCCTCCACCGTTGGATCTTTTTCAATCTTACTGGCCAATTCCCGCTCGGCTCGCAAATACACATTTAACTCTTTAACAACATGCACGGGTAGACGAATTGTACGGGTCTGATTCATCAGGCCACGCTCAATATTCTGTCTTATCCACCAAGTTGCATAAGTAGAAAAGCGAAACCCCTTCTCTGGATCAAACTTTTCAACCGCATGGATGAGACCCAGATTGCCCTCTTCGACTAAATCAAGCAGGCTTAGCCCTCGATTTATGTAGCGGCGAGCGATTTTAACCACTAAGCGCAAATTGCTTTCGATCATCCGTTTACGGCTGGCCTCATCACCGGCCAAAGCGCGACGCGCAAAATAGACCTCTTCTTCTGCACTGAGCAGTGGTGTGTAGCCAATCTCTTTTAAATAGAGCTGGGTAGCGTCAGCAGTAGATTCTCCCGCTGCCACCCTACTTTTGAGGGGCCTTGCCTGCAAAGAATCTCGCAACACCTTTTCTGCCACAGCAGGTTTTGCATCAATAACAACTTGCGCTGTAATTTGAGTATTTGTATTAGCGGAATGTGTCTCTTCGATCACGTCGATCCCCTTCTGGCCTGCTCTAGTTTTTTAGCGGTGCCGGCTCTAGTTGGCTTTGTTATTAACCGGCGCTGTTTTTGTTAAAAATGCTGTCGCGGTCACGTTAATGCTTATTGTTATTATCAGGTATTTGGTTTCTAATTTTATCTTACAAATAGTCTTAAAGTTACTAACGGAATCCTACTTAGTTAAATAAAGTATAGAAGCATATTTTTAAAATACGAGTTTTTAGAACAAAATAGCCTACAAAAAGTGAGACTATTTATTCCTACTTTCTTGGCCCCAAAATGTTGGGTGAATTTCTAATACGGCACACAAGTGATTGAACAAAAAACAGCCAACCCTGTCACAAGCCTGTTAAGAAGAAGTGCCAATTAGGTCTTCTAGAAAAAATTCTGCAACTAAAACGGGCTTGCCAAAAAGATAAAAAAGGCTCCGGCGCCCCCAAGTGTCACTGTCGTCGACAGTGACATCCATCTCGGTACGGATGAGGTTTGGCTGGTTAAAAAGGTATTCACCTAGAGGCTTTACATTAAGGGAAAAAACCTCCCTCAAAGGACTCTCAAAACTGTGCTCTGGGATTAAAGTGTGAGCTTTTACCCAAGGAACGCCTTGGCCTACTAACGTCACTTTCCTAGACCAAAATCTGTGAGGGTTGTTCACCGGCCCAAATAACACTCGTAGGTTCTGTGGGAGGTTCTCACACCAATTCTCCTCAACCAACTCAACAGTGAACTGACTATTACTTTTTTGCTTAAGTCGTTTTGTCAGCGAACCAGCGTCAGCTATCCAGTGCCACAAGGGATTAGATGGGTCGAGAGAGCTCTGGGAGAGTGGCAGCCAATTATGAGTGCTATCTGCAATATCTGGATGGGTGTCTATCAAAAATGTGCCATAGTCAAGGGCAAAAAGAGGAAGGTGGTAATAAAGATGAAATCAATCAGGGTAGCTCTTTACAAACCACCCTGACTGACCAAAAGACTAACGCGGCTTATAATTCTGCAATGTTTTGATGATAACTGTCATAACGCGGCGGTTATCAGCTCTTCCACTGTCAGTGTCATTGCTGGCCACTGGTTGTGATTCACCAAAACCTTTGCTGCTTACTCGCGCCCGTGAAATTCCGAAGCGCTCTATCATCACCTCACGAACTGCCGCAGCACGACGTTCAGAAAGCCCCTGATTGTAAGCCTCAGCACCGCGAGAATCAGTGTGACCTTCAAGCTCAATCACTACATCGGTATATTGTTTCATGAAATCCGTTACTTCTTGAATTTCATCGTAGTATTCAGACTTCACATCTGACTTGTCGTAATCAAAATTCACCATCAGCTGGACTCGTGCCACTTCCTCTACAGGGATTGGGCAGCCATCGCTATCAACCGCATAATTTCTTGGAGTTTCTGGGCACTTATCCTCGCTATCCGCAACGCCATCTCTATCAGCATCAGCGATCGTGGTTCTAGGCGCAGCCGGAGCAGGTTCCGCTCGCGCCGGGGCCGGCGCAGCAGCTGCCGGTGCTGACGCTGGCGCTCGCTTGTTGCCACCAAAGTAAAAAACGAGCGAGGTATCAATGCCTAAGTCCGCGTCTTCTCTGTCTCTATCAAAATAGTTATACGAACGCGCAGCGGTTCTCCATACGAGATTCTCTGTGATCTGATACTTAACACCACCACCCCAATCCCATGTCATTTCGTTGTCGCCATCGAAATTGGTGTTGCCTAAACCGGTTACGGCGAAAGGCTGAAAACCCGCGAAATCATAATCAAAATCATAGAAGCCGTTTAATTTCCAATGATCGATATCGACTGAACCGCCACCAAAGCGATTTGGCTCTAATTCAAAAATACTAAATTCAGCACTCCAAGTATCTGAGAAATCATAACCAAGACCGAAGAAGTAACCCTCATCATTTTCCAGGTTAACCGTGTCATCAAAATTCATCCACTGCAGACCAGGGGCAATATAAAACTGACCCTCGTCAGCTGACACAGCAACTGCTGCTAGAGCGATATTCAAAGATATCAAAATCGAAAAAATGCGGCGCATAGGGAAATCCATTCATTAAGTTAAAGTAATGGGTGAATTATAGCGAGTTCACTCCTCTTTAGCACAGCAAAGTAGACCAATAATGGAAGGAATTACCCCTATTACTTCCCAAAAATACAAAAAATCCGCGGTTCAATTGGATTAATAGATGCTTTGTGCCCCCATTCGCCCATTGGCATGGGAATGACCGCGAGCTTTCGATAAGATGTAATAACGAGAAGCGACTCAGTTTTTAGCTATCTCCGGGTTTAACTCACAACTCACTTACCGTTCATTCATTCAGGATAAATTTCTTGCAAAGCTGGCAAAAAGAATTAAAGCGACTCTTAGTTGTTTCTTTAATTATCGGTATCGGCGGTTCATTAGCAGGTTATGCAGAGTTTGCCCTGATGGTTTTCTTTGCTGCGTACTGCTTCTATAACCTGTTTCAATTGCACCGTATGAACAGATGGCTGTCTCAAGATCCGTCTTCTAAAAAAAACGCCCCACCAGAAAGTATTGGCCTATGGGGAGAGATATTCGACGGTATTTATCGGCTTCAAAAGCAAGAGCGCAAAGCCAGTGCCTATTTAGAGAGCATCATTAACAAAGCACAGGAATCCTCTGCAGCTTTAGAAATGGCTGTAATCGTAATAGACGCCCAAAACAACTTAGATTGGTGGAACCGCGCCAGTGAGGGCATGCTAGGGCTAAAGTATCCTCAAGATCGCGGCCTCTCCGTTACAAATTTGATACGAGACCCCCGCTTTGCCGAATATTTTGGCTCGGAGTCCTATGATGACCCCCTAAAAATAAACGCCCCTGGCGACAACAGCAAAGTATTAGAGTTTCAAATAGCGCTTTTCGGGGAACATGAGCGGTTAATGATTGTTCGCGATATTACGCAACTCCACAAACTAGAGTCTATGCGCAAAGACTTTGTGGGGAACGTGTCTCACGAGCTAGGCACACCCATTACAGTGATCAAAGGCTACCTCGAAGCCATCATGGACAATATCGATAGCCTAGACGAACGCTGGCACAAACCTATGCGGCAAATGCATCAGCAATCCAATCGAATGGAAAATATTGTTCGCGACTTATTGCTTCTATCTTCCCTAGAAACACGAACCCTAGGAAATCAGCAAGACGAAGTTAAGCTAAGCGCGCTGTTCGCAGAAATTAAAAATGACACCCA
>JBGCEK010000091.1:0-3603 GCA_045106275.1 Pseudohongiellaceae bacterium
AACATATCCCCAGCACCGTTAGTGTCGATGACATCTACCGAATGTGGTGCGATCTCGATATATTTCTCCCCGTCATAAAGCAGCGAGCCATTTGAGCCGCGAGTAAGAGCGAACTGCTTCGCTTTTGTTTTGAGCGCTTCGCAAGCCGCTTCTAAAGTGTCCACGCCCGCCCATGTCATTGCTTCTTGCTGATTGCAAAATAAGAGATCCACTCCATCACCTAGTACTTCGTTGATTGGGTCGCAAAAATATTCAACCATGGCGGGATCAGAAAAAGTCATTGCTGTTTTGATGTTGTTCGCAACCGCGTATTGTTTCATTTCAATGATTGCGGACCGGGCGCTGTCGGAAGTGACTAAGTAGCCTTCCAGATACATGATTTCCGATGATTTCGCAGCATCAAAATCCATCTCGGTGATAGAGATGTCATCGGATACCCCAAGGTAGGTATGCATGGTTCTCTCTGCGTCAGGAGTCACCATAACTATGCAACGACCGCTCAGCCCATCCACCCGTTGGCTATTCGTGTTGGTTTGAATGTTGTGCTCACCCAGGCCGTTGATGAAAAAATCGCCGGTTTCGTCATTTGCCACGCGACAAGAATAGAAGGCATTGCCACCAAATTGGCTTAGCGCATAAAGAGAGTTGGCAGCCGAGCCACCACCAGAGCGTTTCTTTAATCCGTAGGTATCGTTCAGTTTTTGCAGAAGAATCACTTGCTGATCCCGCTCGACTAAAGTCATCATGCCTTTTTCGATGCCTTGCTCGGCGAAAAAGCTGTCTTCGACTTCGAACTCCTTGTCTACAATCGCGTTTCCAATTCCATATACATCGTATTTCGTCATCGAGCTTACTCTCAGTGGGTTTAAAGGGGCTGTTTTGCCGCGCTTCTAATTCTAGCTGTTTATTAAGGCAAATGCTTTCTCTGCCGCGTCCAAAGTCCGTTGAATTTCTGCGTCCCCATGGGCCATGGAGATGAATCCCGCTTCATAAGCAGAGGGTGCTAAATAGACACCGTTGTCGAGCATGCCATGAAAGAACGTTTGAAAGTTTTCTAGATTGCAGGCCATCACTTGGTCAAAGCGAGTCACCGACTCTTCTTCGCTGAAGAAGCAGCCGAACATGCCACCCATTTGGTTGGTTGTGAAGGGAACATTGGCGGCCTGTGCGCGCTCACGCAATCCACTGAGTAGGCTTTGTGCTTTGTTGTTTAACGCCTCGTAGATGCCTGGCTGAGATATTTCATCCAGCATGGCCAGTCCGGCGGCAACAGCCAGTGGGCTGCCAGACAATGTGCCAGCTTGGTAAACGGCTCCTAAAGGAGCGATATGATCCATAATATCGGCTCGCCCGCCAAACGCACCGACGGGTAAACCACCACCAATGACCTTACCGAGAGTTGTAAGATCCGGTTTCACACCATAGGCAGATTGGGCGCCACCCAAGGCGACTCGAAAACCAGTCATCACTTCATCAAAAATCAGAACACTGCCGCTGTTGGTGCAGACTTCCCGTAAACACTCTAAGAACCCAGGCACCGGTGGAACAAAATTCATATTGCCTGCAATGGGCTCTACAATAATGCAAGCCACTTGGTCGCCTTTCTCGGCAAAGAATTGTTGAACTGCTTCGATGTCATTGTAAGGAAGCACGTGCGTCAGGTCAGTGTAGGCTTTTGGAACGCCCAAAGAATCCGGCTCCCCTAGGGTTAGCGCGCCAGAGCCGGCCTTCACCAACAATCCGTCTACATGGCCGTGATAACAGCCTTCAAATTTCACCACAATGTCTCGGCGGGTATAGCCTCGAGCGAGACGGATTGCACTCATGGTGGCTTCGGTACCGGAGGTGACTAACCGAACTTTATCTATAGACGGGACTAGCTCACAGATTTTTTTGGCAATATGAATCTCGCCCTCTGTTGAGGCCCCGTAACCCAACCCTTTGTCCAGCTGGTTTTGCAGTGCGGCAACGACCTTGGGGTTGAGGTGTCCTAAAATTAAAGGTCCCCAAGCTCCTACATAATCAACATAGCGATTGTCATCGGAATCGATAAGGTAGGCTTTTTCGCCTCCTTTAAAAAATAGCGGATTTCCACCAACGCCCTTAAATGCACGAACCGGAGAGTTAACTCCGCCTGGAATGTATTGTAGTGCCAGGTCAAACAGATTCCTGGAATTATCATGGTTCATTTTCAAAAGCCTTTAAAGTAATAGTGAAAATCAGTCAGTAAAATAGTTGAGTGATCTTTTGTAGTGTTTATCGCAATTGGCGCTACGCAATAAACAACGTCTTTCAGTAATAGTGAAGTTAAGAAAGACTGGGTTTTACAACAATAAGAATCACAATTGCGACTAAGGTAAATATGGGCAGTTCATTGAAGACGCGAAAAAACACATGGCTTCGAGCGCTGGTCTGCTCCCTAAGTTGTTTCATAAACCACCAGCAGTAACAGTGGAACACAACCACTAAGGCGACCAAGCCAAGTTTGGCATGCATCCACCACCAAGCCATGTAATAGCTTGCATTCAAGGCTAACAACCACGTTCCAAGCAGGATTGTCGCAATCGCAGAAGGCGTCATTATCCCCCAAAACAATTTTCTCTCCATAATAACGAAACGGTCTTTGCTTACCTGATCTTCGCTCATGGCGTGATAGACAAACAATCGCGGTAAATAAAAAATGCCGCTGAACCAGCAAATGACTGCGATTATGTGAAACGCTTTTATCCAAAGCATTGAGGTTTGCCTTTACATTGATAGATTCGGCATTGTATCAAAATACCTCGCTAGAAACAGTGGCAGAAGTGATCTAAGCCGTTGATTTTACGCGATGAAATATCCTGATTTATTGCAAATTTGGATTTGGGGTGTAAGATACGCCGTCCAGTTATTCGATCCGCTTGATTGGGTGACGCGATGCAATTTTTGACCAAAACTGAGGTCGAAATTAGCAGGCTGGTTCAGAGTCAAATTTGGAGAATTGACGTGATTAAGGTTGGGATTATCGGAGCCACTGGCTATACGGGCATCGAGCTGCTGAGGCTTTTATGCCCGCGCGATGACGTAAATGTCGTATTGGTGACGTCTCGAGAGCAAGCGGGTACTTCAATTGAGCAATTTTTCCCAAGCCTACGCGGTCATTTGGACCTTTGCTTTACCGACCCTAAGGACGCAGATTTTAGCGTTTGCGATGTGGTTTTCTATGCAACTCCCCACGGGGTAGCTATGAACAGCGCAGCGGACGTGTTGTCCACCGGCGCGAAGGTTATTGATTTATCAGCAGATTTTAGAATAAAAGACGTGCGACTTTGGCAAGATTGGTACAACAAAGAGCACACGGCTCCTCAGTTGGTGGAAGAAGCAGTTTACGGTCTTCCGGAAGTAAATAGAGCAGCAATCGCCGAGGCAAACCTCGTTGCCGTGCCAGGTTGTTATCCAACTGCTATACAGTTAGGCTTTTTGCCTTTGATTGAAGCTGGTTTGGTGGATACAAGGCGCTTGATTGCAGACGCCAAGTCTGGTGTCAGTGGGGCCGAGCGCAAGACAGCCGAAGAATATTTGCGCTGTGAAACCACCGAGTCAATAAGGGCCTATGCACTTGCT
>JBGCEK010000092.1:0-4579 GCA_045106275.1 Pseudohongiellaceae bacterium
GGTAATACCGGTCTGTCGAGTTGAATCTGGATATCCGTAGCGGGTGAGGACATCGCCAACACCGTCTCCATCTAAATCCACGTCTGCCGTTGCCTGGTTCTGTAGTCCCTGTAGCACCGCTTGGGCGTAAACCTTTTGAGCGGCGCTGGTCATCGCAGCTCCCATGGTTTCTAATGCGGCAATTTTCGCTTTATCCCCAACTCCCAGCAACCTAGGTAGGGCGACTGATGTGATAATCGCGAGCACTAGTATCACCGTGGTTAGCTCCACCATTGAAAACCCTAGCTGAAACAGAGTGGGTGATTTTAACGGTTTAACCTTCTCACAAGACATTCTTAGCACTTTAGTTAAAATAATGAATCCCAATTGAGCTAGCATCCAGTAAAGGGCCTGCCGTATTTTGGGTTGAAGTAGTGGAACTTAATTACCATCAACGATGTTACGATGACTCTGAGTTAAGCAAATTTGCGTAACTGTCAGATCTACGCGCATTATAGCAGTTATTGATGAGGATAAAGCATTCAGTTTCTTCTAGTCTCACGAGCAAGTTAATTAACCACTCTCTACTTACCACTCAAAACTCCCAATAAGGATGCAATACAAGTATGGCTCAATCGAACTATTTTGAAGATTTTGAAGTAGGCAGTCG
This sequence comes from Pseudohongiellaceae bacterium, assembly GCA_045106275.1. Taxonomy (GTDB): domain Bacteria; phylum Pseudomonadota; class Gammaproteobacteria; order Pseudomonadales; family Pseudohongiellaceae; genus UBA9145. Next base: position 650 of record JBGCEK010000092.1, read on the forward strand.
CCAGGAATTTGGCAGCTATTTAGTCACCGAAGAAGAGATCATTGAATTTGCCACTAAATATGATCCTCAGCCGTTTCATCTCTCAGACGAAGCAGGCAAGGCTATGATCTTTGGTGGCCTATGCGCAAGTGGGTGGCATACAGGCAGTATAGCGATGCGCATGACAGTAGATAATATGCCAGCTGACTCAGCGTCTCTTGGTGCTCCGGGGCTTGACGAATTAAGGTGGGTCAAACCGGTCTTCCCGGGGGATAGGCTCCGTATGGCCAGTACGGTTGTTTCTACTAAAGAGTCCAACTCCCGCCCTGAGTTAGGAATTGTGTTCTTGCTTAACGAAGTTTTTAACCAAAAAGACGAACTTGTGATGAGTTTTAAACCCACAGTGATGTTTAGAAAAAGAGCTGCCTAGCTCTTTTTATGGTTCTTAGTGAATCATAGCGCAAGCAGCACAATGCCAGTGAGTATCAATGTCACGATCAAAACGCGGGCTAAGGAAAAAGTTTCTTTGATGAGGAAATACGAAATCAGGAGCGCAAACAATACGCTGGTTTCTCTGAGCACTGCAATGGGTGCGATGCGTTCTTGGCTGAACCCCCAGACAACTAACGCGTAGCCAGTTGTTGAAAGGATTGCGACTGCAAAAGCAGACTTCCAGGTTGATTTCAATGTGTACATCAGTTCATTACGGGGCCTTCTAAGAAACGCTGCAAATGGCACGCCGAATCCATTTAGAAAGAACATCCATACTATAAAACTTAAACTGTTTTCTGATACACGCACGCCAATGCCATCAATCATTGAGTAGCAAGCAATGCAAAAGCTGGTGAGTAAAGAGTAAAACAAAGCGGAGCGAGTAAGTTGCAGTTTGCCTTTGTTAGTTTCCAGCGCTAGTGCAAAAATGCCAGCAACGATGAGAGCCATGCCAAGACTTTCAGTGGCGCTCATTGTTTCTCTCAAAAAGGCTAGCCCCAATACGGCTGTTAGTAGGGGAGCTGATCCTCTTGTTAAGGGATAAATTTGGGCGAAGTCTCCTTTCCCGTAGGCCCTTACAAGCACCAGCATATAAAAAGTATGTATGGCGGCGGATAACGCAAGATACACCCAGCTAGATGGGGAGGGTAGTGGCAGATAGACTAACAACGGGAGAGTTAAGATGGATGTAATAGCTGTTGTTGCGGCCATAATCACCAGCCGGTCACCGCTAATTTTGATTAGCGCATTCCAAGTGGCGTGTAATATCGCCGCGAGTAAAATTGCTGATAAAATGAGTGGTGACATGGGCAAAGCCTTTAAAGTGAATCTTTATCAACTGTCGGCAGCTAAACCGCTAACATGGCACGGTTTGGTATAACAGGTATTTGAAAAATACCTCAAGCTATATGATGATGCTCTCATGGAAACGTCAATAATAGACTCTGTGTACCGACTGATGAAACATACGCTGTGCTTAGCGTTGTTGCCATTTTCAGTTCATGCTCAGAATACACTTGAAATACCGCGCACTGTACATGGGTTCCCTGATTTTCAAGGGTTCTGGAACAATGCAAGCCAGACCCCTATTCAGCGCCCTCCAACACTTGGCGAAAAGGGGAGTTACACAAACGAAGAAGCGTTGGCTTTGCAACTTAGCGCACAGCAGTCGGATGACGAAAAAGCTGCCCCGCTTGATCCGAATCGGGCTCCTCCACAAGGTGGTGGGGTTATACTTTTTCAAGCTGATGAGAATTTTGCCAATTCCCGAATCAATATTACTCAAATTGACGGTGAATACCGAACTTCGCTCATAGTTGAACCCGCTGACGGACGCTATCCTTTTGCAGAGAACGGTGCCAGTAAAGATATTTTCGGTCAATGGGCGGAGCAAGGTGCGGGGCCCTTCGACGGTCCAGAAATTCGTAGCCAAATGGAGCGCTGTCTTCATGTTGGTGCACAAATGCCGCCGATGATGGCTTGGGCGTACAACGCAAATTATCAAATAGTCCAGACCGAGGACTATATGATGTTAATGTCTGAGATGGTCCACGATGTGAGAATTATACCAATAGGCAAAGAGGGGGAGAATAAGGCGCGAAGTCAGCCAAAAATACCCCGCTGGTTTGGCAATTCCACAGGAAGCTGGGAAAAAGACATTTTTGTTGTTAAGACGACAGGGTTTCACCCCCAGCAGTCGAATTTTTTCATGAAGTCTTCAGATCAGTTTGAAGTGGAAGAGTACTTTCAATTGATTTCAAGTGACGAAATATTTTATCGCTATACGGTTACTGATCCTGTTATTTATGATGAACCCTTTTCTATTGAAATGCAGATGTTGCGAAAAAATGACGGTGAGCGAATCTATGAGTTTGCCTGTCATGAAGGTAACTATAGTCTACCCAGTATTTTAGCTGGTGCTCGACGTGCAGAATTAGATGAGCGGTAATCCAAATGATGTAGGATGTCTCGCGGTGGATAGGAAAACAGAAAAGACTATAGGGTCTGCTCAGCTTGCTGAAGGCAAGGCTTAGAAGGTTGCCCGTTGTCGAAATACACCTATTGCTCCTGAGGCAGATGGCTTAGCTCCGAAAGTGTTGGGTCATCGATTTTGATAACTGACGAAACCAGCAAAGATGCTGCCTCGGTTGGGCAAGTAATCGAGCTATTGCTAGAAGCTTAGTCATCTAACTTGAAACTAAACTTCCCAAAGCTCCGTCTAAAAAGTGAAAGTACCGGTGGTTGCTGATAGGCCCATTTGCGCTACCTTTGGCAAAGCCCTAGATCCAGAGACATTTTTATTAATTACAGGTAGCTAATGACTAGAGTCAATAACAGTATGAACTTTCAGCAGGCCGCTGTTGCCGTTCTGGCAACTGTTGCTTGGGTCGCAGCGCCGTCTGCCTCAGCACAGACCGATTTGCTACCAATTACCGAGCCGTCAGCGGCGCAAGCGAACCCGCCAGTACTCAATTTGTTTGAAGCAGTGGAAGTCAATGAACCAAGAGCCAGCTCGCCCACCAGTCGACCAACCCGTGAGTCTAGGGCGACCTCATCGGAACCCCTATTTACCCTTATTGGCACCAGTAGAATTGGCAGCAGAATGTCCGCTTTGCTTCGCCATCAAAATGGCGAAAATATCAGGCTTGCGGTAAGTAGCGGCAATGCGACACCGATAACGGGCTACGAAGAATATTCGGTGTTCGATGTGGGCAGCGGGAAGCTTTCTGTTCGTTACCCCTCAAATATCCCCTGTGTCGATCATAAAGAGAAAGGTGTTAGCTGCGGGGGCTCGGGCAACACAGCTCAACTACAGCTGGTTAACGCAGAGGCTATTGTACGGGCCGAGCCCAAGCCCCAAGAGCCGTCACCGGCAATTATCGAAGCTGGACAGGCTGGATCAGACTCCGGTGCTGCAACCTCCAACCCCAACCCTTTCGAAGCCTTGCGGCAGGCAAGAGCTGAAGGTCGAGGGGGAGCGGGGCAGTCGTCAGAAAATAACCGTTTTACACCCCGGCGCATCGCTCCGGAAGATGTTCCACCGGGTATGCGCATTGTTTCCACGCCCTTTGGTGACCGCTTGGTAGAGGAATAAGGATTGTCTGCTGTGCCAGGTTTTTTTTGGTGCTAAGCTTTTGCCGGTAAGGACATACTCTTCCTGCTCACTCTAGTTTTGCCGAATCCTAACAGCTGGTTATACAGCTCGTGCCTCCAGTTCGGTCCTACACAGTTAAGTACTACAGTTAAGTACTCCCGCCCGTCCATCCGGCTCACCTATCCAGATCATTTACCCAGATCACCTATCCAGCTCATGTATACATGATGCGTGACGTTAAGCCTCTGATCTGGCAATCTACGTTTTTAACTTATTCCTGTGAATTACCTCTCTTGGAGAAAGCATGATCCACACCAGCCCTTTACCCGATATTTCTATACCCGAAACATTGCTTACCCCTTTTA
>JBGCEK010000093.1:0-7545 GCA_045106275.1 Pseudohongiellaceae bacterium
TTTTTATTTTTTATTTAAATTCAACAACTTAGTGATAGAATCGTCATCCCTTGTTCATCGATATACGGCACTTTAAGTTCACTGAACGTAAGCCGTTTAGGATTGCATCTCATGAAAGACCTCACCCAAGGCTCCAGTACCAAGATAATTCTCGCTATGGCAATCCCTGTTGCGGCTGGGATGATTTTTCAAACGCTCTACCTGTTAGTAGATCTCTATTTTGTCGCCGCGATAGGTGAAGATGCAGTGGCGGGAGTCGGTGCTGCAGGCACGATCTTGTTCATGATAATGGCGCTGACTCAAGTATTAGGGGTAAGTGCTGTTGCCATGATCTCTCAATCTGTCGGTCGTAAAGATCAGGGCGAAGCCAATTTGGTGTTCAATCAGTCACTGGTACTGTCGGCCATCTGCGCTGGGATTACGTTGCTGGTGGGTTACGGTTTCGCAAAGCCTTACCTGGGGACAATTACTGCTGATCAAGCCGCGCTAGAAGAGGGATTAGTCTTTTTATTTTGGTTCTTGCCGGGCATGGCATTGCAGTTTGCCATGATGGCTATGGCGTCCTCGCTAAGGGCCACCGGCATCGTGAAACCGGCCATGACTGTACAAGTGCTGACGGTGGTTCTGAATACTATTCTGGCACCTATCTTGATAGCGGGATGGGGCCCCGGTCCTGCACTTGGGGTTTTAGGGGCAGGCTTGGCCAGCTCTATTTCCGTTACGGTAGGTGTGCTTCTATTAACTCTCTACTTTTTCAAGTTAGAAAAGTATGTGTCTTTTCAGCCGTCACTGTGGCGTCCAGATTTTTCAATTTGGCGGCGAATGTTAGAAATTGGTCTGCCAGCGGGAGGCGAGATGGCTATTCTGTTTTTGTATTTCTCGCTAGTCTATTGGCTAATTCAGGATTTTGGTGCGGCTGCTCAGGCTGGGTTTAGTATTGGCGGTCGTATTATGCAATCTATTTTTATGCCAACCATGGCGATTGCATTTGCGGTGGGGCCCATCATAGGCCAGAATTTTGGAGCAGGCTTAGGGAGCCGGGTTCGGGATACCTTCAATAAGGGCATCCTGCTGTCGTCAATCGTAATGGCTGCGACGACAATCTTGTTGCAACTGCGTCCAGATTTATTAGTCACATTCTTCACCAATGATGATGAAGTCATTGAAGTTGCGTCAGTGTTTCTTCAGCTTATCTCTCTAAACTTTATTGCGCAGGGCATTGTGTTCACATGCTCCGGCGTATTCCAAGGCTTGGGCAATACACGGCCAGCGTTACTAAGCTCAGTGGTTCGGCTCAGCGTCTTTATACCCTGCGCGGTGTATTTGAAATTTCAGCCGGGTTTTACTATTGAGCAGGTTTGGTATGTGTCAATCGTGTCTGTGACAATTCAAGGGTTATTGAGCTATGTGTTGGTGCGTAGAGAGTTAGGAGTCAAATTGAATAACCTTCAACCGATAGAGGGTGAATCGGGCGGTCCGCGACTTGACCCAGTAGCAGAGCAATCGTAGATTAGTGTGATTACCTGATTTAAGGGCAGTAATGGAACTTATTGGCAGCGACTAGTAAAAAAATGCTAGTGTCGTTACTGGATTAGATCGTTAAAACAATAAAGAGGAAAAAGTATGTATTCATCCAAAGCAGTTAAGTCTGTCATCGCAATCGTTATGCTGGCAGCCACTCCGGTAATATCCTTCGCGCAAGGTATCACTATGGGTAACGGTGATAAAAACTGGATCAATGTGGAAAACGTAAAAAGAGACGGAACAGTTCTCACTTTCTCAGAGGTTCAAATTGACGGCGACGGCTGGTTGGTCATCCACCCATTCGAAGAGGGTGCTCCCAATGGCGATAAGTATGTCGCTTCTACGTTTTTAAAAGATGGGCAGAATTCCAATGTTGAGATCGAGGTTTTCAAAGGCCTAGCTCCAGGAGAAATGTTTATTGTGATGTTGCATTCTGATAGCAATGCAAATGAAATATTAGACTTTGTGTTTGTAGATGATCAGAACGTTATGGACCTAGCCGTCTTTGAGGGTAATAAGATGATTGGTCATGCAATACCCACTCCCTAAGTCTGGTTAAGGTTCGATTTGTAAGCGTACTGTTTTATGGATGAGCTACTCCACTATGCAAGCCTCACCGCGGTCGCCGATCTGATAGAAAAGCGAGCGCTATCTCCTGTTGAGCTAACCGAAGCTATGCTATCCCGCGTGGCCGAGGTTGATAAATCACTACTCAGTTATGCCACCGTTACTGCTGATCGAGCGGTAGCGGCTGCGAAAAAGGCTGAGGCGGAAATTTCCTCGGGTGCCTATAAAGGTTTACTGCACGGTGTGCCTATAGCCGTTAAAGATCTTTGCTTTACGAAAAGTGTTGAGACTGTAGGTGGGCTCAAAGTTCGTCAGGGCTTTGTTCCAAGTTTTGACGCCACGGTTGTAAAGAAGCTTGAAGCTGCAGGAGCGGTTTTGCTGGGCAAGCTGAATCTTACCGAAGGCGCACTATCTGGTTATCATCCTGATTTCGATATTCCGGTTAATCCGTGGAACAGCAAACTTTGGGCAGGAGTCTCTTCAAGCGGCTCGGGTGTGGCTACTGCAGCAGGCCTTTGCTTTGCTTGTTTAGGCACAGACACCGGTGGATCAATTCGATACCCGTCAATGGCGAACGGTATAGTCGGCTTGAAGCCAAGCTATGGCAGAGTGAGCAGACACGGTGTGCTTGAGTTAGCCGAGACTCTCGACCATGTGGGACCAATGGCGCGAACAGTGAAAGATGTTGCCGCTATGTTTGAAGTGATTGCAGGCGGCGATGCCCATGATGAAACCTGTCTCAATGAAGAAGTTCCAACTATTGTTAACTCCCTAAAGTTGACTCTTTCGGGCTACAAGATAGGTCTGGATGAACGCTATGTCACGACAGGCACTAATCTCGGCTTGATGAAGGCTATTGAAAAAGCGATAACAGTTTTGGCCGAGCTGGGTGCAGAGATAGTGCCGGTTTCAATGCCAGAAGACGGCCCTGCTGAACTGAGAGCTGCTTGGGTTCCGGTTACAGCGTATGAGGCTTTGCAAGCTCATTCTGAAACGTATCCATCTCGGGCAGATGAATATGGAGGCTATTTGGGGGACGTTCTTAAACTAGGTCTGAAGATGTCTAAGTCTGACTATGAAAAGGCCATGACCCTTCGAACCCAAATTGCAGCGCGGTTTGAACAAAAACTCGCTGGAGTTGATGCGGTTATCTGTCCTTCCGGAGGTTCTGTTTTTGAAGTTGAAAAAGAAATTCAATATGGAGACATGGAAACCTTAAAACCGGTGATTAAAAATTTCCAAGGCCAGTTCACTATTCCTGCTGACCTTGCTGGAACGCCTGCTATTACTGTTCCTTGCGGTTTTTCAGAAACAGGCTCTCCTTATGCTTTGCAGTTCCTAGGATCCAAGCTCTCTGAGCAAACCCTTTGTCAGATAGCCTACGCCTATGAGCAGGCAACCGAGTGGCACTTAAAGCACCCGCAATATTGAACGGGTAGGCTGGCAGATCATTAAGTCCTAAAAGCTATCACGTCTCAGATTTTTTAGAGTCTAGAAAGTACCGTTAATTGTTAAACCGAGCTCAATTCCGGTAGTTGTGTCTCTGTATTCGATTTCTTCCAAAATATCAGCAGAAGTTCGCCCAACAAACCGTGTACGCCGTCTGATCTGGGCGCCGTTGGTTAATGCGCCCGCATCAAATCGGTAAGTGATGCCTCGGCTGTCGATGTATTCTGAGAAAAAGTTCACCCGTGGTTCGCCCACTTGAAACTCCACATCATTGACTTCGTAGCGGAACATGCCACCGTCGATTCGGTCAAAGTATTGCATTCCCCAATTGACTCTCCATTCAGGAATGTCGTGTCGGAATGCGAAAGTGAAGCGACCTCTGTTATAAAGCTGAAAGCGGCGCTTAAAGCCGAGAAAAGGATCAGTGACCTCGGAATCTTGTAACGTGAATGTGGAGGTAAGTTGTAAATTTGGAAGGTTGAACATGTTCATTCGCATGCTGGCGTTGAGGTTCATTCCATATTCAATACCGTCGCCAATGTTTCCGTTAGCTGAAAGCAGATTGTCCTCAGACGTGGAGGCGTCAACTCGATCTATAACATCTTGATGGTCGGCAAAAAAGAACTCTCCGCTTAATACGCCAATGTCATTCGGCATTCTGTACTCAGTGTTCAAAGTGTAGCGCCATTGGGTTTGTTGGCGAAGTTGAGAATTGCCGCCGAGGGTGTTGGTGTCGTTGTCGGATTCGTCGTTGGCTGCAACAAAGTCCCTGAAGCTTAATTGACTCACTATACGTTCTATACCAGCTCTTAATTGAATGGTTGGCGTGAGGTCATAGCGAATGTCGACCTTGGGCTTTACAAAGCTGAAATCCCGTTGATTTGAAACATCGCCAGACTGTGAAATTTCTGAAACTTCATAAAGCAGAGTGGATTCGGCTGACAGTTTGGAGTTGATTCTCCAATTGTGAATAAGAAAAGGTTCGTACCGAATTTCCTCTACCGTTGAATTGGCGTTGTTAACTGTTTGTGGAACCAAGCCTGCAAAGGCAGGTGAAGGCGTGCCGCTGGGATCTAAAACACCTAGCGCAAGTGAGGCATCTAAGGTGGTTTGAGCCCCTTCTATGCCGAACTCAAGGTCTTGGCCATCGGTTAAGTCTAATGTGTAGGCCGCTCTTACAATTCGCTCTTCGGTCACTGCTCCGGTATTGAGGAACAAATTTTGTTCTTCAGTGCCATCACCCAATGTTAAAAAACGGTTTCGTGTTACATTTCTGTCATCCTGATTGGCTATGGCCAACAGTTTGAAACGGTGCCCGTTGCTTCGAGTAATTTCGTAGTCACCGCCTATCTCCCAGTTGTCTCTTTCTCCCGGATTGTCTTCTCTTTCGATTGTAAGCTGACTAGGGTCAGTCCGCAGATTGACCGTTAGGCGCTCTACATCCGTTGGGTTATCGTTATTTCCATAAAGTGCGTTGAATCGAATGCTGCTATTTGGAGAAAGTTCATAGCCCAAATTTAGGCTTAATTCGTTGCTCGTTCTATCGACGGTAAATTCTTCGCGAACAAAATCGTTTGGCAAAAAGTCGCCCAGAATACTGTCTTCTCGACCGATGGAATTTAGGTAACGGGGTGTGCTGGTTGCGCTCAATAAATAAGTAAGTCCATTACCTTGACCACTGATGGAGAAAACGCCACCAGGTTTGATTTCTCCATCTTGGTAACCGTCTACGCTAGCTTCATAAGAGATGTTCGTCGAAGAAAGCTCCCCGATTAGAATCACGTTAACGACTTGGCCGCTTCCTCTCACGTCGAGTTCACCCGAGGTGCCGCGAATGATTTGAAATTCTTTAACTTGATCAGCGGTTATTCGGCTTAACTGTTCACTGGCTTGATTGTTTTTACCGGCTACCCGTTTACCATTGATTAATATTTGATTTCCGCCACTGCCGCTTCCCAATCCTCTGCCGCCGGATGAAGGGTTTCCGCCAGGCCCAGGCCCAGGGCTGGCAGACGTCTCTTGGCCGGGTATTCTATCGAGCATATCTAGCGCTGTTATCGGTACAAACTGATCGAAGAAAGAAGCAGGGTAGACAATGGTGGAGTCACCGTCTTGGCTGACCTGCGCCCATGTGCTTCCGGTAAAAGAGAGGGCTAAGCTAAAAATAAGTGGTTTGGAAAATTGGAACATAGTGCGAAATACAAGCAAAACTTGGCCCTATTGTTAAAAGTGTTGGGCAGCGTCAAATCTGCCTGATTTCGGAAAAGCCGGAATTGTACTTCGAAAAGACCTGATTTATCCGAGATTGTTACAAACTGCCATGAATTTGGCAGCGGGGAAGGGCAGTGCTATCGATAGAATTGCATTGGGAGGCGCTGAGTCCTAGCTCAATCTTGTAAGGGCTAGGACTCAGGCAAGCGTTTAGGCGGTTTGAAGATTTACTTTAAAGAAGTCCATGTAACTTGTTGGGTTCTCAACCGCACCTTGTTTAGATACGATCTGAATCGTTATGTTCCTTAATTTTGCTTTGTGGGAAAAGTCATCAAGGATTTCAATAATATCGTGATCCAGATATCGATTGTTGCTCACATCTAGTTCTAAATATGTGCCGTTGGCGAGAGTATCCAATTCTTTTAGGATTGCACCCTTATTGAAGAAAGTAACTTCTTCAGCAAGAGTCATTTTAACTCGCTCGCTTGTCTCTCCTTTCTCCTTGTGAAGGAAGAAAGAGTTCTGGTAGCTCTTAATCAGTATAACAACGACGCCCACCGCCAGCCCCATTCCGATTCCTACTAAGAGGTCGGTAAAGATAATGCCTAAGACTGTTACAGCAAACGGTAGAAATTGTTTCCAGCCGAGATCGTACATGGTTTTGAAAAGTACCGGTTTTGCCAGCTTATAGCCTACAGTGAATAGAATTGCTGCCAGTACTGAAAGAGGGATCATATTGAGTACGCCAGGTACCAACATAACAAACAGCAACAAGAATATTCCGTGAAGGATTGCTGAAAGCTTAGTGCGTGCACCAGATTGCACGTTGGCTGAGCTGCGAACAATTACCTGAGTAATTGGCAAACCGCCGATCATGCCTGAGAGTATATTGCCTGTGCCTTGTGCTAGCAGCTCTCGATTGGTTGGTGTTACTCGTTTTTCGGAGTCTAATTTATCAGTTGCTTCTACACACAGCAGTGTTTCCAAGCTAGCGACTAGAGCAATTGTAAATCCCGTGAGCCAAACCTGAGGGTTGGTAATCGCGCTAAAGTTTGGAGTAACGAACTGACCGAAAAATGAAGACAGGCTATCAGGGGTCGGTACGCTAACAAGATGCTCGGAAGATATTGCCAACGTGTCGCTGTTTCGGGTTGCCAAGTAAAAAATAATTCCTGCTGCGACAACAACGAGAGGACCTTGAACAAGCTGGAAAATCTTCGCCCGCTTGGTTAAGACAATATCCCACAACAGCAATATGCCAAGGCTTATTACAGCAATTAAGGTCGCGCCAGGACTCACATTATCAATAGTTTCAATAATGCCGGAGAAGGTATTACCACCATCTACCTGGAAAAAAGCGAAGTCGCCTTCTGGGTCTGCATCGTAGCCAAAGAAATGAGGAATCTGCTTTAGGACAATGATTATCCCGATACCTGTCAGCATTCCCTTGATGACGGAGGAGGGAAAATAGTAGCCGATAATTCCCGCTTTTAGCAGCCCTAGTATAATTTGAATAACACCGCCTATAACAACCGCCATGAGGAAGTTTTCGAAACTCCCTAGTGTTGTAATTGCCGCCAAGACAATAGCTGCCAAACCAGCTGCAGGGCCGCTCACTCCAATTTGAGATCCACTTAGGATGCCCACGACAATGCCGCCGACAATTCCCGCAATGAGGCCTGAGAAAAGTGGCGCGCCACTGGCCAGTGCAATACCCAGACAGAGTGGTAGGGCAACAAAGAACACGACAATGCTCGCAGGCAGATCGTTTTTCAAGTAATTGAACATAATAAG
>JBGCEK010000094.1:0-3547 GCA_045106275.1 Pseudohongiellaceae bacterium
TGTTGGGTGCCGATTACTCTTCTAAACTCTCTCCTTGGCTCGCGAACGGTAGTCTGTCTCCCCGCAAAATTTATGAAGAGGTGAAACGGTACGAGCGTCAGCGAAAGAAGAACAACTCTACCTACTGGATGATTTTTGAGCTGGTTTGGCGGGATTATTTTCGGTTTGTCTGTGCCAAGTATGGCCGAAGGGTGTTTCGCAAAGCGGGGATTCGGGGGTTGCGAATTGCCTGGCAACAGGACTGGAAACGGTTTGACCAATGGCGTGAGGGTGAAACGGGATATCCGCTGATAGATGCCAATATGAAAGAGCTGGCCGCGACGGGATTTATGTCCAACCGGGGGCGACAAAATGTGGCGAGCTTTTTGACCAAAAACTTGGGCATTGATTGGCGTATGGGGGCCGAATGGTTTGAGTCCATGCTGCTGGACTATGACGTGTGTAGCAACTGGGGCAACTGGAACTACACGGCGGGCGTGGGGAATGACGCTCGCGGGTTTCGATATTTCAATATCCCGAAGCAGTCCAAAGACTATGACCCAGAAGGCCTGTACGTGAAGCACTGGCTTTCGGCCTTGCAAGATGTCCCTGCAAAAAAGGTGCATAGCCCTTGGAAATTACAGCCTGTGGAACAAAAGCGCTTTGATATAAGGCTAGGCGTTGACTATCCAAACCCGGTCGTGGATTTACAGAAGTCAGTAACGGTGAATGAAAAGCGTTACGAAGAAGCCTGGATTCGTAAAAAGTCTTATTAAAGAGATTTAACTTTGCTGAGAAGTGTCTTTTGATGGGTTTTTTATTCAGGTTTCCGTAGTCTGATTGGCAGACAATGCCATTCTGTAATGTGTCTTAAACGGTTATTTCAGGTTGATCTTCCTAAAACGTATGGGGAGCCTTAACGGCTAATGGGTAACTGAATGATGAATGCGGCACCTTGCTCCTGACTTGTGTCGAGCGTGAGTGTTCCTCCGTGATTATCTTCAACAATTTGTCGTGCAATCGCTAACCCCAACCCAGTTCCCTTCCCGACAGGTTTGGTCGTAAAGAAGTGGTCGAATATCTTTGTTCGATAGATTTCATCTATACCCAAGCCATTGTCTTGAATCCGGATAACTGCTTGGTTTTGCTGACTCATGTGAGTACTTATCCAAATCTGAGGACGCTGAGTAGAATCATCAGCTCTCAGTCCCTCTATTTGGTAGGCTTCCTTTATGCTTTCGATCGCATTGGTTAGAATGGCTAGAAAGACTTGATTAATCTGAGCCGGGTCACACTTTGTTGCTGAAATATCACCATAATCCTGATGAACTTCTATCTTAGGATGCTTGCTGCTCGCTGCTAGTTGATGATTAAGGATAACAAGTGTGCTTTCTATACCCTCGTGTAGGTCGATTTGCTTAAGGCCAGATTCATCTAATCGAGAGAAGTTGCGAAGCGACAACACAATCTCACGAATGCGCGCGGAGCCTAATTGCATAGAGGTTATGGTTTTAGGCAAATCTTCAAGGATAAATTCTAAATCGATCTCATTATCGTCATTGGAAATAGCATCACTCTTTGATGTTGCTTGATCCTTGAAGTTTGATGGAACTAATGTTAGCAAGTCGCGTACATAGGTTTCTATGTAGGGCAAATTAGCGTATATAAAGTTAATCGGATTGTTGATTTCGTGTGCTATGCCCGCAACTAACTGCCCTACGCTAGCCATTTTCTCACCTTGAACAAGCTGAGCTTGAGACTGTTTCAACTGCCTTAAGGTGTCATTGAGTTCGGTCGTTTTATTCTGGATTGTACGTACATATTCCGCCTGTTTCAGGGCGATGCCGAGCTGTTCGGAAACCTGTACCAGTAGCTGCACCTCGTTCTCTTTCCAATGCCGAGGACCAGAATTTTGATAGGCAGCTAAAAGGCCCCAGAGTCGATTATCTAAGTAGATCGCGATGATGGTATAGGAGCGAGCTTGATAGCTTTTTAGAACGTCTATGTAACAGTCGCTAAAGCCAGCATTATGGATATCTTCACAGACTCGGAATATTTCTCCTTGGACAAAAGCGCCACCATAGGTTAGCTGAAAATGCGTATCGGTTGTTTTATCTGTTTCCAGTAACCTGACGCTACAGTCACTAACGTTCTTTGCAATCAAGTCGTTATTGTCTTGTGCTTCGATGAGCGGTATCCAGCCTGGACTTACCGATTCAGATATAAATCGGCCACTCCAATCTGGATTGAACTGGTAAATAGCTACTCTATCGGCTTGTAAGAGATGGAGCATCTCTGTTGTCGCGGTTTCACAAATTTCTGCAAAATCCAATGACCTTCGAATTTTGTTTGTGATTTTGATGAAGGCATGCTGTATTGACAATGCCTTATTCCCCGGACCTATTTCCGAATTTGAACTTTCGATAGCGTGAGCTGAATGCTTTCTTTCTTCTATCTTTGGGGGAGTGTTAGTCGTAATCAAGGGAAAAACTTCCACTTATAAATAACAGCTCCCCAAGAGTACCCATCAAGCAATTTCACCTGCACAGGAACCGTCTAGACGTACGCGAGTAGAAAAATGGCATTGTGCCGCTATTGCCGCTATTAATGAGACGGTCTTTTTCTTCTGCCTATTTATGCAACTTGGCATAGTACTCATAGTTCTTGCTCATAGTTCTTGAGTACTGTTTATCAGTTGCTATTTGTCCTTTTTTAGGAAAAATTAGCTAAAAGTATCGCAGCTATCTACATCGCCAGATTGGAAGCCGCGTTTGAACCATTCAATGCGCTGGGCAGAGGTGCCGTGGGTGAAGGAGTCTGGGTTCACAAAGCCACCTTGTTGCTTTTGTAGGTTGTCGTCGCCAATCTGACCGGCGGCGTTAATGGCTTCTTCTAGGTCACCTTTTTCTAAAATGTTGCGCTGAAGGTCGGCATTGTGTGCCCAAACACCTGCAAAACAGTCGGCCTGCAATTCTTGACGAACAGAGAGCTGATTGGCTTGGGTTTTGCTCGCGCGCCCCTGTGCGGCACGAACCTGGTTGGAAATGCCGAGGAGGTTTTGAACGTGGTGGCCAACTTCGTGGGCAATCACGTAGGCCTGGGCAAAGTCACCGGGGGCACCGAGCTTGTATTGCAGATCTCTATAAAAGTCCAAATCGATATAGACCTGCTGATCGGCAGGGCAATAGAAGGGGCCGACTGCCGCGCTAGCTCTACCGCAGGCTGACTGCACAGCGCCGCTGAACAGGACCAAAGAGGGCTCGCGGTAGTTACCGCCAAATTCTTGGGGAAAGATGCTGTTCCAGGTGTCTTCGGTATCGGCGAGTACCACAGAAACAAATTCTGCTTGGGCATCTTCTTCGGCTGAGCTGGCTTGATAGGGGGCACCGCCGGGGCTTTGGCCTGTGGACACGGCGGAATCTAGCAAAATAGTGGGGTCGCCGCCTAAGAGTGCAATCACAATGGCAAAGATGACCATGCCCAAGCCGCCACCGCCAACCACCATGGAGCTGCCGCCCCCTCGGCTATAGCCACCTCTACTGCCGCCAAATCCGCCTCGGCCGCGTCT
>JBGCEK010000095.1:0-10479 GCA_045106275.1 Pseudohongiellaceae bacterium
GAACAAATTACGCGAGTCGAGTGCCGCTTGCGGAGTAGCAATACACGCTTTTGTGCTGATGACCAACCATGTCCATTTACTGTGTACGCCATCTAACGCTAAAAGTATTAGTCTAATGATGCAGGGACTTGGCACGTATTATGTAAGATACGTTAACAGCACTTATCAACGAAGCGGGACTCTCTGGGAAGGACGCTTTAAGGCTTCGATGATTCATTCCGAGCAATACCTGCTCACTGTAAGTCGCTATATCGAACTGAATCCGGTCAGGGCAGCAATGGTTAAGCATCCCGCTGAATATCCATGGTCGAGCTACAGGAGAAATAGCGCAGGTAAGACAATTCGACTGCTGACCCCTCATTCGGTCTATCTGAGACTGGGAAAAACGGATCCAGAACGTCAGCGAGCTTACCGCAGTCTGTTTAACACAGTAATACCGGAATTCACTGTTGAGCAAATCAGGGAAGCAACAAACAAATCCTGGGTTTTAGGTAACGGAAAATTCAAACAACGAATCGAGAAGCAGCTAGGGAGAAAGCTGCCACCCCTTCCAAGAGGAGGAGATCGCAAGACTCAACTATCAACTACACCTTCGATCGAATGAGCTGATCAAAGTACTCTGACCCCTTTGATTTTGCCTTCGATCGAATGAGCTGATCAAAGTACTCTGACCCCTTTGATTTTGTTTGATTTCCTCTGACCCCTTTGATTTTCTGACTTAGTAGACGTATATCAAATCATTGTCACCCTAAAGGCTCAATCCTGTTTAAATTGCCAGGAATCTTCCGGGTCCAAAATTGATATCGCCCCTTCACCACGCAGCCATTTGAGTGACGACTGATCCCCTCGTAATGTCGCGTCCCAGAAAGCAGTCGATAGCCCCTGAATGATCGGATGATGAGCAGGGTTTCTGGGATTCTGAGTGCTGTTAAGCTCTCTATCTGTAAAAGCATGATGTTCTCCCTCAAACAGCACAAGCTCAAAGAAATTGCCTTCTGGAAGAGCCGGAAAAACCGCAAGTCTGCCATCAATATCAGAACCGACCCCTTCGACTGGCGCGTTATCCTCAGTGCCAGTCATCAATAGCCAGGGTATATCGACGTTTGCAAACGCCGCTGCCGGAGATCCCACGCTCGGGATGCTGGGACTAAGAGCGATTGCGGATTTAATTCGCAAGTCCCGGGTCTCACCTGAAATCGTGAAGAGGGTCTGCCCACTCACCGCTTGCGTAGTTACCGCGCCAAACGAATGTCCAGACATCCCAACCTTACTAAGATCAAGCATGTTAAATAGTTCGTGCTGAGGATCTTTGTTCCACAATTCAAGCTGGTTCAGAACTGCGCTTACATCTTCAATTCTTGCGATCGAATTTTCCAGACTGGCAGCCGAAACGAATGACCCCAATACCTGTGACAATGGTACGTCGAGTATGGCTTCGTCGCTTCCCGCGTGTTGCATGCTCACCACATTGTATCCTCGCGCTGACCACTGCCGGTAAAGATAGACTGCCGTAAAGCGATTTCCTCCAAGCCCATGACTAAAAAGAATCACTGGTGAGCTACTTGCAGATTCCGTCGGATATATTGCCACTGGGATGCTTCGATCGCGCCCAGAGTCATAGACGGTGGCATCGATGTACGCTGTGCTCTGAGTTGTAATTCTTAAGGGGTCGTAGTCACTGATATCAACCTTAAGGGGAGTGCCATTGAAGTAAAGTTCCTGCGGAGCTCCTTCTACAGCATAGGCGACATAGAAGTTTAGCTGAGCCCCGGCAAGGTCAAATTCTCCGAGGCTGGTTTGATTGAGAATAGGAACTGACAAGTTAGCCGCAAGAGACTCTGTGCTTATTGTTGCTTGCAGCGTGTCGAGTCGGACATCCCAATTCGTATATGCGCCGCCGCTGATACGCATAAAATATTGGCCAGCGTATTCAACTATAATGTAGATCTCACCCGCCACGCCTATGTGATTTTGCTCTACCTGTATCTCCGCAGTTATATCTATGGATTCATGCGACTGGAAGGAAACGGAAAAATCAGAGGTGCCATGACGGGATGCGCCGCCAAAGAAGCGAGCCGTAGTTGTTGCTCCACTAAGTGTTGAAGGTGAATTGAGCGCAGGCAGCTCAGCCGCACTACTTGGTTCGTAAAAGCAAAAGATCAAGAGAATGACGCCCCCCAAACTAACGAGGCGTGATTTCAAATTTATGTAGACCACTCGACTCAACATAGACATTCGATAAACGCAGTAAAAGGCATCTGGTTTACACTGACCCTAATTTATTTTGACCCCTTTGATTGTTCCTTTGATGCATGGTGTCACCTGAACTTTGACTAAGTAATTAGCCAAGTCCCGTGAAGATACCAAACCGACTATTTTGTGCTCGTCCTTAACTAGTGAATAATCAGTATAGGAAATATAAATTTTACAACCAATCCTGAAACTGTCGAACCAAGTAATTTTCCAGCCAGTGGTCATTCCCTCACTGGCCTAAAAGTAGCCCCAATCCTGGCAATACCACTCGAATTAACCAGATGCGCGCTGCGCTGCTCCTTCCAATCCGTGTTTCTGAACAGGCAGACCGAACCTTGCCATGCCGCCATCCCTAGCAACCTCTCTATTTGCTCTTGTTCATAGCCCATGCCTGGTCAAACAGACTAAGTTGAGGCGGCGCCCTACCAGGTGGGAGAGCCGCTTGGTCAGCACTCGTCGCTTTTGCTGCAAGATGGTCAAGAAACTGCTTTATGGCCACTAGGACCTGCACAGCGGCAAATATCCGCGCCGGGCCCCGACCCTTCTCGCAGGGGTCAACAAAGCAAGGCTGGTAAAAACGCTTAATACATTTTTTGTATTCGGTACGGACTAATACCACAATTTATTCTATACTTTGGGTCTAACCCTGCTCAGTCAGATAGAGTCTGAACCCCGAGGAAATCAGGGGATTTACTAAGATATGTTATGTTCAGGCAGTTATAATGCTATCCTCGCTTGTAAACTTTATAGAATACTTCCTGCCTGATTTTCCTGGCAATGATATAGGAAAAGAAGATAGAAAAAGGCGCGCGCAGATTATGGTCACGTTCTGCCTGTTAGCAGGATCTAGCGCCATTCTTACCCCAGTCACTCTAGCGCTGATTGAAGGTCGGTTTGATATAGTCCAAATTGGAATCATCTGCTGCGGTTTGGTTATACTTATCAACCCGATTCTGATGAGAATCACCAATCTCTTCGAACCGATCTCTTATCTTTTTTACGTAGAATCAGGTGTGGTCATAGCCGGTCAAGCCATGGTTATGGGTGGCATTAATTCACCCACGTTGGTCATCTTCTTGCTTTGGCCAATTGGCGCCAGTTTTATAGGTGGGAGAGTGCTGGGTGCCATTTCAACTTTCCTGGTTATTGCTTGCCTGGGAGTCTTTCTCGCTTTTCCCGATTTTTTTGAACAAATTCAACTGGTACCAAATGATGACTACTTGATGGTTCTGTTCACCTGTTTTGGAATGACTCTAGTATTTTCAGCCATCGTTAGTTGGAGCTATGAAAGCTTCCAACATGGATTTGAAAAGCGGTCGAGTAAGCTTTTGCTTCAACTGCGCTTGGCACAAACCGAGCTCATTCAAGCAACAAAATCGGCAGAGACAGCGAACGTGGCGAAAAGTGAATTCCTCGCCAACATGAGTCACGGAATTCGCACACCCTTGAATGGTGCCATTGGCATGACGAGCTTGCTGGAGCTAACTGATTTAGATGCAGAGCAGCAAGACTTCGTAAGGGCAATTCAAAGCAGCAATGAATCACTATTGAATATTATCAACGATATTCTGGATTTTTCGAAAATTGAGTCAGGCAAACTTGAGATTGCGAGCCAGCAATTTAGTTTACGCAAATGCTTTGAGGAGTCGCTTGACCTAATAGCGCCAAAAGCTTTGTTTAACGGCATAGAAGTGGTTCTTCAATTTTCAGAATCCACACCAGCATTTGCCGTTGGTGACAAATTCCGTGTAACACAAGTTATAGATAACCTTTTAAGCAATGCAATCAAATTTACACGGCATGGCCAGATTGTTATCTCGGTAGAATGGGAAGCTTATAGGGGCTTCCATATTAAAGTAGCTGATACCGGGATAGGTATATCCGAGAGTCAGTTGGAACGATTATTTTCGAGTTATGAGCAAACCGATGCACATGCGTCGTCCCGTTTTGGTGGTGCCGGATTAGGGCTGGCGATCAGCAGAAAGCTCGCAAGGCTAATGGGCGGCGATATCCGGGCCGAAAGCAAAGAAGGTGAGGGCAGCACTTTTTACTTCACGTTGAATCTGGTCGTTAGTCAATCCCAGAAGTCGCATAGAGTTCCCATAGTTTCAATGGGTAGCGGGCGCATACTCGTCGCCGCGAAAAATGCGGGTCTTGGCAATAGCGTGTGTCAACTGACGAAGGCATGGGGGCTTGCTACTGAAACGGTGAGTTCTGGAGAAGAAGCATTGAGCATTCTCGAAGAATCAACGTCGATAGAATTTGTTATCGCAGATGAAAATCTAAGCGACATGAGCGGTGCAGCGCTCATCGAAAGACTACTTTCTAAATCTCCGCCTGACCTTCATCTTGCGTTGCTATTGCAGCCCAAAAGCTACAATGAATCCGTGCGCAGAGGTCCAGGAGATTGCCACTTTATTAAAAAGCCAGTGCACGCCCAACAACTCTATTCAGTTCTAAATCAGTGTTTAACTGATGGTAATGCGCCGTATCTTTCCAAGCAAAATAACAAATCAACGTCGGACAAACTTGCAGATTACTTTCCTCTGAATATTCTGGTTGCAGAAAATAATGTAGTAAACCAGAAAGTAATGAGCAAAATGTTGGAAAAGCTGGGTTATGAAGCGACGACGGCAGAAAATGGGAAAGACGCTATAGCAGCAATGGATTCACAGCACTTTGACTTGATTCTAATGGACGTTCAAATGCCGATAATTGATGGTTTTCAAGCAACCAAGAAAATCCGTCGCAGCTTTCCTAAAGATCTGCAGCCTACTATCGTTGCATGTACAGCAAATGCCATGACCGGGGATAGAGAACGCTTTCTCGAGGCTGGGATGGATGATTATTTAAGCAAACCGCTCAAGCTGCCTGAATTGGACGCGCTATTGCGTCGCTGTACCAATACAGGCGCCCAAGAGTTATCGGTTTCACAAGCCAGCCGCTTCAACTAGCGGCGTCTCAGGCAGGCTCTCATTGTTTGCTTGAGCAACGTTTTCGTAACTGCAGGCTCGCACGTGATTGCTGATTAGCAAGCCTGAATTTACGTGATTATGCTCGTACCTCTGTTTTTCTATTGGGGCTATTGCCACAGGTTATGTGCGAGGGGCTGACTAGCTTGGATTGGTTTCTCCGAATTCTGGATAAACCGAAGTCGCTGTGATGCGTTATCTATATGAATTGGGTGCTTTATGGCAATTAATTTTCATGTGGGGAAAAATAGCGATTGCGAGATCATGAAGCGATTTATTCTTAGGATATCCGCGCTCTGTGTATACTTTCTGCTTAATTCCACTGTGTTCTCTCAAACAGTTTCTTCGGTGGATGCTGCGCTTACGGGACCTGCCGGTCGTTCAAGTCGATAGTGATTTTTACCACGTCACCCTGGTGCCGTCAGGCGAGAATTGGCGGGTCTCCACTGCCGACACGCTAGTCTCTCCAAATTCGATCTCGGCGCGGTTCGTCGAGAACCAACTCAAGATTCTCTCCCTGAATTACGAAGATGCCACCTACGAAGTCAATCTTGCCTTGCTGGAGACTGCGGATGAATCAGTGCTGTTCCAGTTGGTGAAAGTAGTAGATATCACAGCGACTTCGAATTGTGCAGCCGGTATCACACCCGATGTGATAGACAGCAGTGAAGGATTCGATCCTCTGCTACAGCTCACGAAATTTGAGATTAAGAATTCGATATCCAGAGAAGAGCGGTGTAACGATGGATCTCCAGCTGTATTTTACTTTCGCCCCTCTCAGACCAAGTCCAAGAATTGGAAAATTCACTTGCAGGTCGGTGGTGATTGCTCCACAGAGGCGGATTGTCAGTTGCGAGCTTCAGTAACTGCGGAGACAGTAGCTGGCAATGCGCAGTTAGATTTCGATGAGGTCTTCCTGCCTTTCACCAGTTCTTTAGAGTATCCCGACACTTTGGACCTGGAAGGCATATTCTCGCTTAATCTCAACTTGAATCCAGAATTCGGCACATACAATCATGTATTTATTCCCTACTGCAGTTCGGACTCTCACTACGGGGATCGTAATGCTGATGAAGGTAGCTTTGGTTTTTACTTCAAAGACAAGAAAATAGTCTCCGCAGTGATTGAAGACCTCTTGGACAGCTCAGTCATTGGGGATAACAACCTGCAAGTCTCGGAACTGGTTGTTGTGTCAGGAACGAGCGCCGGCGGCAGAGGAGTGCAACAAAATCTGGATCGGGTAGCCAAGTTAATCCCACATGAAAATGTTCGTGGTGTATTGGATAGCAGCTACTTTACCCGATACTTTTTGACTAATGAGGAGCGCATTGGTTTGGCGTTAAGGCAAAGCAATCTCTGGAATGGCCAATATGATGACAGCTGCGTGAGTTTCATCGGGGAAGAAGACAAACATCTGTGTGACCGGGTTGAGCTGATCTCGGACACCATCGATACACCCGTTTTTATCTATATGGATCAGCTTGATGAGGTTGCTCTTGGATCCAATACGGCGGCATCAGCTGAGTTTGCAGTTCATATTCGTGACGAGCTACAAACCCTCTGCGGTGTATTCAGCGGGCAGTTTGGTTTTCATGGCGCGCTGCACAGTGATACACGTTTCTTTGAATCGACAATAGATGGATTGAGTTATCACGATGTTTTGCGTAACTGGCTTGCAGCCGAAGCTGGTACCGTGAAAACCTTAATTACTGATGGTCCCGAATCTGCTTGTCAATAGGCTTTAAATAGGGACAGTTTTACATGCTCAAAGCCAGCTACTTCAGTGCCCTCGAGTAGAGGTTCTGCCGTCTACAGTTGCCGCCTTTTGGTGCCTTTTGATCAAAGCACTCTGACCCCTTTGATTCCTGACCCCTTTGATTCCAATCGACTTTATATAGGTGTCTTCGAGTTGCCAGAAATGGTCTTCACTCTGGGCCCAAGCAGAGCCGAACATAACGGCCGCATCGGACTCACCACGGATGTGCGGCACGCCCCATTGATCACGGTGAATAACCACTTGATCTGCCAGCGACGAGGCATAGGCTGGCCCCGCCAAACTAAATACGACTAACAGACTGCTAAGTAACTCGATGAATTGACGTGATCGCATGGGATGAGCACCTTTGAAGTATGAGGTATAGAAGGTATCTGTACACTGGCAAGTTGTCTAGGCCAAAGCATCGGCACACTCACTAGTCAGACTTTTGGAATGGGTTCTAGCCAGACTTCTGAAATTCATAAGGGCAATGGCGGCAACCGTTTTTACAGCAGTAGCCTCTCTCTCGGAGATACTTTTCTGTGAAGACGTAGGAGCCATTTTCAATAGTGTAATCAACATTTTCAACAAGCGGATGAGACTGGTTGTTTGTTTGCTTATCCATTATGTAACTTGATAACTAAAGGCAATGTAAAAAGGCAGTAATTGAGAAAAGTTCAGTTGCTTAACCCGAGTGTGCGGAGAATCGTAGGTATGTCTCGGGGATATCTCGCAGACAAGCCACGTTTGAATTGCATAAAACGCGGCCAGTCTCCAGAATGCCCCTGTAAAAATAGTGTAGTTTCAGATTTCTAACTTCGGCCCCAACCATTTGATTGAATTCAATGCACCAGGCCATCCATCCTCAAGTAGCTGCTCCAGAACGTTTGCAATTCCAGAATCTGTACGCCATTGCAAATAATTGCGGTAGTGTTCAGCGGAATCCCAAGTTTCTATTGCAGTGAAGCACTCCTTACTTTCATCCAGATAAACTTCCAAAGCCTGACACCCTTCGAATGATCTGGTGTCCGATAAAGACACGGTAAGCAATTCCTTAACTTTGGGTGACAACCCAGTCTTGCATTGAAAATCAATACTCACTACGTAACTCATAACAATTGTGCTCCAAGCGTACTTGCTCTAGGCCATATAAACAGTCAATCAAAGAGCTCAATCAATACCAAGTTGCGCAAGCCTATCTGGAATGACCGGTGGAGATGCAGAAGGCATATCGGGCCCTGACAGGCTTTTGAGAAACTCAATGACAGCCATGCGCTCATCTTGTGTTAGCTGATCACCGAAAGTGTGGCCCATGTTGCCCCGACCAAAACCCTCAGTATCGTAGATGAACATCTGGTCGAGAGATTCCCGACTCAAATGTTGCGCGGTTTCCATAATGCGATCACTTTCTTCCATTTCTTCACGAGAAAAAGTAGAGAAAACCATTCCGAGGCTTTCGAGATCATAGGCATTCGGATCTTCGTTCCTGGCCCAAATCTCAGGACGGAGCTTTGAGTTCAGCACTGCTTCTACAGTTGGCACCGAGCCATTATGAAAGTAAGGGGCGGTTGCCCAAACACCGACTAGTGGCGGTGGGACATAGCCTTCGCCTTCCAAGGGCTCGTAAATGGTGCCTAGATCAGGTTTTTCTTGCGATTCAAAGTAGGTCTGCAGTTTTGTTATGTGCTCATTGATCGGTGCGAGGGCTTTTACGATTTCGTTGTATGCAGTATCCGTCCGCGCGTTTTCATATTCCGTGCCGTCGTAATCCACTACCCAAGAGCCCGGCACACTATAGTCGGGCTTGTCACCGATTTTGGTGTAGCTACCGTGGCACCTGTAACACGCTTTAAAATTATCCCAATCCTTCACAAAGGTACGCTCGTGAAAAATATCGGCACCCTTCTGAACTAGCTCTGCATCGAGCTTTTCTGGAAACTCAGGAGACACTGTCTCTCGAGCGAACGCTAAGGCTTTAGCAGTTGATGCCACATGATCGGCATGAATTTCGTTAACGTTTGCCTGAGTGCCAGTGAAGTTAAACGAAAAGTGACCCGCATCGTAGGGGTTGCCATCTCCATACCAATAGTCAAATGTCTTGTACTTCATCAACCACCACGGCATAGGGTTTACCGGAGGGGTCATATTATTCTCAATGATGTCTGTCAGCTCTGTCTTTTCAGCACTCACTGCTAGACCTTTATTTTCCGGATCCTCGAGAGATGCACCGTGAGCCCACACACCGAAGGGGCCAAAGTTATCTCCACGACTAGTCCTTTCCGGCGTGAGTGGATTTACTGCGTAACTTCCGCCCATGGCCTGGGCAACGACCTGTTGCTCCGCAGGAGTTAAAGCCGCCATTATCTTAAACATATTTGGACCTTCGGTACCCTCTGGGCGGGGAGGACTTTGCATGACTGAATTGCTTCCCAGCCCCGCAATCACCTGACCATTCACGACTTCTGAGTGGCAAGCGAAACAACTAATGCCTTTAAGCTCAACACCGTCTCTTTCGAAGACAACTTCACCTACGGCGATTTCAGGATCTACATCGCGCGTGGGCGGCGACGGCAAGCTTCCATTTCTGAAGAATTTTCCGTCCGCTGTGGTTGGGTCATAGCCTAGTTTGTCTTTTTCCGCGGCTGCAGCAGCATCAAGCGCCCGAGAAAAGCTAAGAGGCACCGCACTATAGAACATCCGGCCTGAGAAAATTTCTCTGAGACCTTCACTAGCCCTGTCGGATAGGTGATCTTCATCGAAACCAAGATATTCTAGGGTCTCGGCACTGAGTGATAGCTCATTCGAAGCCACTGGCTCTTGCGCGAAGCTCACCATTGACGACACAGCGATTACCCCCGCACAAAATAGTAGCCGAGGCGCTTTGTTTAACCACTTAGCAATTTTTAAAAACACATTTTTCTCCTATCTAATACTGCTATCCAACACCGGACCGAATCCGTTTAGAATGCTACCTTTCACCATGGGGAAAGTAGAAGAGCCAGCGTCCCAACGAGTGCTTAACACAGAACACTAATACGTCGTTGAAAGCCGGTTCACTCAAGTTTTTCACCGAAAAATACACCGAACACCATAACATCATCCTTGCTAAACATTAAGCTTTCTCGCTGCTTGATAAAGACTCGTCAATAAAAGCCAAACGGAAAACAAAGGCGAAGCAAAGGTGTCTGAGTGATTACCCCGGCACCCAGGATGTTTTGATAAGGACCAATCAGGAGCAGGTGAATTGAAGGTCTGAGCCATCTGTACCAGGCTTGGGCTGAATTTGCGGCGGCCAGCCATAGGTTTGCCACCCTTTGACCAGACCAATCTCTTCGGCAAATTTTGGAAAGTCTTTGTGGGTTCGAATGCGCCGCGCTTCTTCTGTTGGTAGAAAAATCAACTGTGTGGCTAGAAATAAATAGGGCGTTCTCTAAAGCCTCGTCATTCGGAAAACGCCTGCCGGGTCACCCATAAGAATATAAGACAGCAGAACGTAAA
>JBGCEK010000096.1:0-30447 GCA_045106275.1 Pseudohongiellaceae bacterium
AGTACGCTTGAAGTCTCTAAATGAATTCGCTCATGTTCAAAACCCATTACCAACGCCCAGGTGGGCTTATCCATAGTAATCGGCTCATCAAACGCAGGATGGGTTTGGATAAGGGTTTTAACCAAATTGTAAACCGTTGACCGGTATTCACGCACCTCACTTAACGCAGGCCATATATCCTGCTCGCCGTCATGCAAGTCATCCCAGTTCATTTCATCCACACCGGTTTCGAAAAGCAGCTCTAGGTCTTTATTAACCGGCTCCGAAATTAGCCCTGCGACCAATAATTTGTTCACATAGAAACAAACTGGATGAGCATAGTAAAAAATCAGCGGATGACGGGTTTTATGATAAGGCCGTGTTAAATAGGCCTCTTCGCTCGTCAGTGAACTAAACAGCAATTCTGTGAGTGACCAGGTGTTTTCAAAGTAAGCGAGGACTGCATCTCTGCCAGAATCCAGATGTAGAAGCGGTAAGGAGTTGAGTGATTTGTTTAAGATAGAGCCGGAGCTGTGGTTATTTTGCAATGATGTTGTTCCCAATTCATGGTTGTTTTCTAATTCATTTTCCGTATTGTCCAAAACTGACATTACTAGTCCTTTTTTAACTAATACTTGTCCTTCGTAAAGGCCAAAGCTTTTATCGATGTTCTAAATTACTGTATTGTCTTTGCTAATTCATGTACTTGATCAGTAGAATAAGTCGACGGCTTAGCGTACCGCTTGAATCTAGACCACCAAAAGGCAATTTATTGTGCAAAGCAAATTACCGAATATTGGCACAACCATTTTCACAGTGATGTCAAAAATGGCACAAGACTTTGGCGCAATAAACCTTTCTCAAGGTTTCCCTGATTTCGATTGTCCCGACAGACTAAAAGAATTAGTCGCCAAGCGACTTTATGACAATAAAAACCAATACCCACCTATGGCGGGTGTTCCTTTATTACGTCAAGAAATAGCAAATAAGATCAAATCTCACTATGGCTACGGCGCTAATCCTGATTCTGAAATCACTGTGACGTCGGGCGCCACCGAGGCCATCTTCAATGCTATTCAGGCTACGACAGGTCCAGAAGATGAAGTTATCCTATTTGATCCCGCGTACGACTGCTATGAACCCGCGATTCAAATGGCCGGCGCAACCGCGGTTCGTCTGAGCCTTCAACTACCCAATTATGCAATAAACTGGTCGGCTCTTGAACAAGCTATTACCTCGAAAACCAAACTTATAATTATTAACTCGCCGCACAATCCCTGTGGCAGTGTACTAACTCAGGCAGACTTAGATAAGTTGGCAGAAAAAATTCGAGATAAGAATATTTTTGTATTGTCGGATGAAGTCTATGAGCACATGGTTTTTGATGGTCACCATCATCAAAGCGTTTTATCCCATCCCGAACTGTCAACCAAGTCTTTCGCCGTATTTTCATTTGGTAAAACCTATCATGCTACCGGTTGGAAGCTCGCTTATTGCGTCGCACCGCCTTCCATGACTGCTGAGTTTAGAAAAATTCATCAGTTTGTCACGTTTACAAGTACCAGTTTTCTTCAATATGCCATTGCCGATTACATGGCCGAGTGTCCCGAGCATGCTGTAGAGCTTAGTGATTTTTACCAAGCGAAACGAGACAGGTTTTGCCAGTTGTTGGCTCCTTCTCGGTTCACATTTTCTCCGTCAAAAGGGACCTATTTCCAGCTTGTTGACTACAGTGCCATCAGCGATAAATCCGATGTTGAATTTGCTAACGAACTCACGCAAGAAAAAGGGGTGGCGGCGATTCCTTTGTCACCTTTTTATCAAAATCCCCCAGAAACAAGAATTTTGCGTTTTTGCTTTTGCAAGGATGACGCCACGCTTGAACGTGCCGCAGACATTTTGTGTAACCTATGAGTTCATCCAGCGGGCAGCAGATAGATTTTGGGCAACTTGCCCAAGACATAAAAGCCTGGGGTAAGGAGCTTGGCTTTCAAGAAGTGGGAATTACTGATATTGACCTGCAAGAGCATTCGGATCATTTCAAGCAGTGGATAGCCAAAAGTTACCACGGGGAAATGACTTACATGGCTAACAACCAAGAAATGAGAACTGACCCCTCCAATCTACTCGAAGGTACTCGCCGAATTATTTCCGTTCGAATAGACTATGCAAAAGAAACTGGTAACTCGCTTGATCCATTAGAGCTGTCGGACAAAGCCTATGTCTCTCGTTACGCTAGAGGAAGGGATTACCATAAACTGATTCGTAAGCGATTACAGCGTTTAGCAAATGCAATCTCTGATAGGGTCGGTCCCTACGGCTATCGGGCATTTGTCGATAGCGCGCCAGTTCTAGAACGGGCTATTGCAGAGAAAGCAGGCCTCGGGTGGATAGGAAAGAATACCATGTTGATTAATAAGTCAGCGGGATCATGGTTTTTTCTCGGAGAATTATTCACAGATCTGCCGTTGCCTACGGATACCCAATTATCGGACCATTGTGGCAGTTGCACAGCATGTTTGGATGTTTGTCCGACTAAAGCGTTCGAAGGGCCACATCAGTTGGATGCTCGCAAATGCATTTCCTATTTGACCATAGAACTTCGAGATTCTATTCCTGTCGAATTTAGACGTGCTATGGGCAATCGTGTTTTCGGTTGTGATGACTGCCAGCTTATTTGCCCATGGAATAAGTTTACCAAGGTGAGTAAGGAAGCTGACTTTGGCCCTCGCCATGGACTCGATGACGAAGAACTGGTTAATTTGTTTAGCTGGAGTGAAGATGAGTTTTTAGATAATACCGCCGGCTCTGCCATACGCCGTATTGGCTATGAATGTTGGCTGCGAAATTTGGCCATCGGCTTGGGAAACGCTGCGACGACTGATAAAACTATCGCAGCACTTAAGTCTCGAATTGGAGACTCTTCTGCGCTGGTAAGAGAGCATGTACAGTGGGCCTTAAGTCAACACGAATAGCTGACGCTTTGTTTAAACATCACTTGGCTATGAAATGTTCACGATAGTACTTTAGCTCTTCCACTGAATCCTTAATATCATCCATTGCCTGATGGGTTCCATTCTTTGTAAGTCCTTTCAGTATCTCAGGCTTCCAGCGTCTAGCCAATTCTTTCAGGGTGCTAACGTCAAGATTGCGATAATGAAAAAACGCCTCTAGTTGTGGCATATAACGGGCCAAAAACCGACGATCTTGGCAGATACTGTTGCCGCACATGGGCGAGGCATTGGAATCGGAATAGTTAAGTAAAAATTCAATGGTTTCCGACTCTGCATCGGCTTCATTTACACTACTTTTTTTGACCCTATCGATAAGCCCTGAGCCGCCGTGGGTCCGTTGATTCCAAGCGTCCATTCCTGCCAAAGCATCATCAGATTGGGAGACTGCTATGGTAGGACCTTCTGCTATTAAGTTCAGATTAAGATCTGTGACCAATGTTGCGATTTCGATAATCCTGTCGGTCTCCGGCACTAGGCCGGTCATTTCAAGATCAATCCAAATAAGGTTTGTTTTTTTGTCCATAGTTTTCACCCATAGCGAACGCAGCAAGTCCGTTGCTCGATTTATAATGCCTTCAGTGTAGCAAAGCTACCTGCTCTGTAATATGCCATAATCCATGTCATGACTTTAACTGTAGACCCAAGCTTGAATCTCGCCCGCAACCCATTGGGTATTTGACTCCCATGGTAAAACGCAAACTCACTAAACAGCAGCGCGTAAGAATCTCAGCGAATCAACAAAACGAATCAGAAGCTCGGGAGATGGAGGGGGGCGACACGCTGTCTCGAAAGGGCTTGGTAATAAGCCATTTCGGTCAGCAGCTGGAGGTAGAGCCTCTATCAGGTTCCCATACTTCACGCTCTACTATCCGATGTTTTCAGCGGACCAATCTGCCTAGTTTGGTAACTGGAGACAAAGTTATTTTTCAGGCTGATTCTGAAGATACCGGCATCATTCTTTCAGCAGAACCGAGAGTTAATGTCTTTGCAAGACCCGGTTTTAAGGGTCAAATCAAGCCAGTGGCGGCCAATATAGATATCGTTGTGGTGGTTGTCGCTGTATTACCTGAACCATTCACAAACCTCACCGATAGGTATTTGGTCGCTATCGAATCATTGGGACTAAAGCCACTGATTGTGCTGAACAAAGCTGATTTGGTCACAAAAGAAAACGCTGCCAGTATTGACAGTATGATGTCGATGTATCAATCGATTGGCTATGCCACCCGCAAGGTATCCGCCGACACCGGGGTAGGCCTTGATAAGCTTGGCCAACTCCTTTCGGGAAAAACAACCGTCTTAGTGGGACAGTCGGGAGTTGGAAAGTCCTCCTTGGTCAATGGGCTTAGCCAACAGGATAATGCATTAGTCGGGCGACTCTCTGTGGGCAAAGAAAAAGGGACCCACACGACGACAACTGCGCGACTTTTTCACTTAGGGGAATTTGATCTAGTGGATTCACCGGGAATACGGGAGTTCAATTTGGGACATATTGAACACAGTCAGCTCATTGCCGGCTATCCAGAGTTAAACGCACTAAAAGGTAGTTGTAAGTTTCGCGACTGCGGCCATCAAAGTGAGCCTGGCTGCGCCATTCTTGCGGGTGTGCAAGAGGGCTTAGTTTTCCCTCAAAGGCTAAGCAACTACTTCCAGATTTTACAAACCATCGCCAATTAATTTAGGGAACCAAGAATAAATGCCGTCGTTTTTTATTGCCTTTCAATATTTGGCGCCTCAACATCTGCTTTCTCGATTGGTCGGACTTTTTGCCAAGAGTAGATTATTTAAGAAGCCTTTCATTGGCTGGTTCAAAAACCGATATAAGGTCGACCTTTCTGAAGCTTTGATTGAAGACCCGTATGCCTACGAGAATTTTAACGCTTTTTTCACCCGCGAGTTAAAACCTGACGCCAGACCCATAAGCAAAGAATTAGCCGCAGTTGTCAGCCCTGCTGATGGCGCTATCAGCCAAGTAGGCGACATTCAAGATGATCTACTGTTACAGGCGAAAGGCAAACAATTTTCCATTTCTTCTTTGCTAGCTTGTGATCAAGAGACGGCAGCGAAGTTTGCAGGCGGACGCTTTGTAACCGTGTACTTATCACCGAGAGACTACCATCGGGT
Organism: Pseudohongiellaceae bacterium; assembly: GCA_045106275.1. Lineage (GTDB taxonomy): Bacteria > Pseudomonadota > Gammaproteobacteria > Pseudomonadales > Pseudohongiellaceae > UBA9145. The sequence goes on from JBGCEK010000096.1 coordinate 5,118, forward strand.
TCACATGCCTTTGGCAGGCAAGTTAAAAAAAATGACCTATGTACCGGGAAAATTATTTTCCGTGAATCAACAGACAGCAGAATCCGTTGATAATTTGTTTGCGGTCAACGAGCGCCTTGTTTGCTATTTTGACACTGAAATTGGCCCCGTGGCGGTCGTGTTAGTTGGCGCTATGATCGTAGCTGGGATAGAAACAGTGTGGCCGGGCCCTGGCGCTCCAAACAAAAGCAACGTCTCTATTACTACAGAGAACTACAGTGATATTGATTTGGAACGGGGCGAGGAAATGGGGCGATTTAACTTAGGCTCTACCGCAATTGTACTTTTCCCAAAAGACACCGTACAGTTCGACTCCGAGTTGCAAGCCGGCAGCACAATTCGAATGGGCGAAAAGATCGCCACACAAATTCAGAGGACGCAAACATGACCCAAGATGAATTAAAAAGACAAGTGGCCCGTGCTGCCTACGATATAGTCTATAAAAAGTTCGATGAGAAAATGATTATCGGCGTTGGCACAGGATCAACTGCCAACTACTTTATCGACGAATTGGCCGCCTTACGCACGGATATAAATGCTACCGTTGCCAGCTCAGAAGAATCGGCGAAACGCCTAAAGGAACATGGGATTCCGGTTATTGATCTCAATGCCGCCGGAGAAGTTGCAATCTATGTGGATGGGGCTGACGAAGCGAACCATCATCTCCAGCTTATAAAGGGAGGAGGAGCAGCACTCACTCGAGAGAAAATAATCGCTGCCGCATCAAAAGAGTTTGTTTGTATCGCTGATGAATCCAAGCTGGTGCAGACCCTAGGTCAGTTTCCTTTGCCTGTTGAAGTAATTCCATTGGCTAGAAGTCATGTAGGCCGCCAAATTGTTAAACTTGGCGGTGATCCGGTCTATCGCGAAGGCTGCATTACCGACAATGGCAACCACATTTTGGATGTATACAATCTTGAGATTTTGGAACCGAGAAAATTGGAATCCGATTTAAACCAAATCACCGGCGTGGTCACCAATGGCCTGTTTGCTGAGAAGGCGGCAGATTTACTTCTTCTTGGTACTCAAAATGGCGTCAAAGAAATGAAACCGAAACTTGAGTAAGTTAGCGGGCCTTGGCTTACTCGCTAGGTATAATTAAGCAGGTATCGGGTATTGCGAGGAATTAAGGCACAAACGATGCTTTGGCTCTAGTGGTGATAAGAACCAAATGTGTCCAGACAATAATTTACATTACGCAGACTCGATTGATTCAACGTAGCAAATTTGTCTAGAGCTCTATCACTGGAGGCGGTGCTGGGTGAGTTTTTCGAATATGACCTCACCCCCAAAGACGGAGCTACAAAAGATGACGATAATTTGCAACGACCGTTTTCGCCTATATTCTTTCTGCTATTTATCCTTTGAAATTAAATTCGTAGGTAGCTAGAAAGACTTACCAGTTAGGTACTGTTTCAGAATAACAGGTCTTAAACAGGGTTTACGTTTTCTGCCTGTGGGCCTTTCTGACCCTGGGTAACCTCCATGGTTACCTTCTGACCTTCATGCAAGGTTCTTCTTCCTGAACCATTGATGGCGCTGAAGTGAACAAACACATCCTTGCCGCCTTCTTGCTCAATGAATCCAAAACCTTTTTCATCGTTAAACCACTTAACTGTACCTTCTACTGAATCTGACATATCTCACTCTTGCTTGGTAATAAAATTTTCTTTTTGTGATAACCACAAATCATCGACCTATGTCGACAACAAAATTAGTGTACGCCGATAATATTAAGGATGGAAACGAAAAATGTCTCAAATTGTAACTAAATAGACAGGTTTTAACTGACTATTCAAACCGCAAACACGAGCCAAGGCAGTGCCCCAAAAAATGATTGTTCAATCGAAAACTTTTCCTGGGTTCATGACCTTATTTGGGTCAAAAACGTGTTTAATTTGGCGCATAAACTCAATTTCCACTTCAGAGCGGGAGTAACTTAGAAAAGGCTTCTTTAATAAACCTACTCCGTGTTCGGCAGAAATGCTGCCTTGGTAGTTTTGAACAATTGTAAAAACCCAATCGGATACTTTCGCACACTCGGCAAAAAAGTCGGCGGCGAGCATGGTGTCCGGTTTAAGAATGTTTAAATGCACGTTGCCATCGCCGATATGACCAAACCAAATAATCTCAAAATCCGGATAGTGCTCACTCACTAGATCATCAACTTCTTGTAGGAATTTGGGAAGCTGTGCAACTTTTACAGAAATATCATTTTTATACGGTGTGAATTGAGCGATAGTCTCAGAGATATCTTCCCGCAATCGCCATAGACTCTTCGCTTGATTGAGATTTTGGCTAATGGTTCCATCTACAACCCAGCCAGACTCCATGCATTGCTCAAACAATGACATTGCGGTTTCTAGATCAACCTCGCTATTGTTTTCAAATTCAATCAGTACATAAAAGTCTGTTTCTTCCCCAAACGGCTGTTGCAATTGTTTTTCTGCCAAAACATGGTTAAGCGCTTTATTGGAGAAAAACTCAAAAGCAGTTAAATTTAGCTTGCTTCGGAATAACTGCAGCACCGGCATCGCTGATTGCATATCATTAACGCCTAAGAGCAACACGCTAGGATCGTTGGCTGGAGTAGTGAGGCTGAGAGTTGCTTCTACTACAAGCCCTAGAGTCCCCTCTGAACCAATAAAAAGATGCCTGAAATCATAGCCAGTAGCGTTTTTTGCAAGACCGTTATTGAGGGTAAGCAATTCTCCAGAACCAGTGACTACCTTAAGTCCCTGAACCCAACTGCGGGTCATACCATAACGAATCACCTTGATACCGCCCGCGTTGGTCGCGATATTTCCACCGATCTGACTTGAACCGGCGGACGCGAAATCTACCGGATAGAGCAAACCTTGTTCTTCGGCATACTGTTGCAGCTGTTCAGTGACAACCCCTGACTGACAGGTAACCTGCATATCGCTGGCATTGAAGTCGAGAATCTTATTCATCCGATCAAATACAACTACCACTTCCCGATTCATCGCGACTGCGCCGCCACTAAGCCCAGTTCTGCCACCCGAGGGAACGATGGCAAAACTCTCCTGATTGGCCAAAACAACGAGGGCTTGTACCTCTTCTATAGAATTCGGTAACACGATGACAGAAGGGTCTGCTGGATAAGCTCGGGTCCAATCCTTACCATAGGTCTGTTTGTCAGAATCGCCCGTTTTGACCCAATCTGCTCCAACTATGTCTGCTAGCTTACTCACTAGCTCTGATTCTGAGCACTTCATTTCAAGATAGTCCTACCCATAGAGTGTTTAAATATTTAGCGGCTGCTAATGAGCCAGCATAGGATTGTGCCCATTCTGAGCAATGGTTATGTTAACATGCGCCAGCTTTTTGAGCAGAAATGCCCTCAAATTGCTGCATTTCTTCACTAATTTCTATATTACCCATCGACTCAGGCCCAGAAAGTATTTCCAATGACAATGAATCCAACTTCCTTCGAAAAGCGCAAAATTAAAATACTCCTATTAGAAGGAGTTCACCCAAGCGCACTCCGCACTCTGGAAAAAGCTGGCTATACCAATGTTGAAAGCCTGAAGACGTCGCTGGGACCTGAAGAGCTGAAAGAAAAAATAGCTGGAGTTCACTTTATTGGTATCCGCTCAAGAACCCAGCTTACTGAAGAAATTTTTCAAGCTGCGAATAAGCTCTTAGCGGTGGGTTGTTTTTGCATCGGCACCAATCAAGTTGATTTGAATGCCGCGCTGATACGAGGCATTCCTGTTTTTAATGCGCCTTTTTCAAATACCCGAAGTGTCGCAGAACTCGTAATTGGTCAGGCCATTTTGCTCCTGCGAGGCGTGCCTAAAAAGAACGCTCTCGCTCATAGAGGTATTTGGCAGAAAGCCGCCAAGGGTTCGTTTGAAACTCGAGGTAAAAAATTGGGTATTGTAGGGTACGGTAATATCGGTTCTCAACTCAGTGTCTTGGCCGAAGGCATGGGGATGAAGGTTTACCTTTACGATGTGATGACCAAACTTCCTTTAGGGAATGCCACTCAGCTAGATACCTTAGAAGAACTTATGCGCGAATGTGACGTGATAAGCCTGCATGTACCAGAAACTCCCCAGACCAAGAACATGATTGGAGCTACCGAAATAGCATGGATGCGCCCACAGGCTATTCTCATCAATGCATCTCGGGGCACTGTCGTAGATATTACCGCTCTTGCGGCCGCGTTAAAGCAAGAAAGAATAGCCGGTGCCGCGATTGATGTATTCCCCACTGAGCCCAAATCTAATGACGAGGAATTTGTCTCAGAACTTTGCGAGTTTGATAATTGTATTTTGACGCCGCACGTTGGCGGCAGCACTATGGAAGCTCAAGAAAACATTGGCGTAGAGGTTAGTGAGAAACTTGCTAAGTATAGTGACAATGGCTCTAGCGTTACCTCGGTAAACTTTCCGGAAGTCACACTGCCAGCACACCCAGACAACCATCGCTTGCTGCACATCCACGAAAACGTGCCGGGCGTCCTTTCAGAAATCAACTCAGTGTTTTCAGATACCGGCATTAACATCCGTTCCCAGTTTCTACAAACCAATGAGAAAGTAGGTTATGTGGTCATGGATATCGATCAACAATACAGTGAACTGGCATTAGAGAAAATTAATCAGGTAACCGGCACTATCCGCTGTAGAGTCCTTTTTTAGCAGGCAAGACAATTAGCTAGCTAAAGCTTTGTCTAACAAAGCGAGTACTTGTCGTCGATAAGGTTCGCTTTCGTTCACTAGGTGATGACGGGCACCTTCAATTTTTTCAATATTCACAGCAGGAAACTTGTCAGCGAATCTAGGCAGATTGTATTCCCAGTCTACTGTGGTATCTGCCGTGCCTTGCACAATATGAATTGGTTTTGTGCTTGGCTTCGCGTTAGAAAAATCCTTGTTATAGGCCAGCATTGCAGAAATCCAGTCTCGCTGCAGGCGCTTGCTTTGCAGAGGATCTTTGAATTTTAAAAAATCTAGAAATACTTGATCATGACTATTCTGCGAAAACTTACGCTTAGTTGAGGACAAAAACAGCCTGCTCATCGCAAATAGATACTGACTAGTTTTCCATGCAAACGGCCTCAGCAATGGCGCTAGCCCAATAAATTTCTCCAGCGGTAAGTGCCTTGGAAATTTTTCTTTGAGCAGACAATCAATCATCACTGCACTACCAGTGCTTTGGCCAACAATATGCCAAGGACCCTCTATATCCTGAGTTTCCATTATCTCTAAAAGTGCGAGAAGGGATTCCGAGTATCTATCAAATGAATCAATGCTTGCGGCCTTCCCACTGGAAAGGCCATGACCGGGCATATCGAAAATAAGAACCGCAAAGCCTTGCATAAGACAGTGCTCTATCACACGAAAATAGAGCCCAGAGTGATCTAAGTAGCCGTGCAACAGAATAATAGTTCCGCGAGGCTTTTTGTCCAAGGGTAAAAAATATTGACTGACAATTTCAAAATTCCCGATTAAGTTACAGCCGGCCGTATGAAAAAGTGCATTGTCAGAAAGGGAAAAATCGAAGTTGTAGAAGTCAAAGTAACTATCAAACTGAGCACGCTGGGCCTGCTGAAGAGGTCGATTCAAATCCAGTTCAGCGAGGCCCGCCTTGATCAATGAAGCTTGAGATTTAGTAAACATCGTCCCAATCTACACTTCTAAAAGTTTAGCCGCAGGGTTATGTGGCATCAGTGTAGCGTTGGGACATTTCTTCCAGCGTATAGATTTTCTTAATATTAGACGTTTGCCCACTACAGCCAAAAGCTTCGAGCCGTTCTATTACGATATTTCTCATGGCCGTGGTTGAAGGGATAAGGAACTTCCTGGGATCGAATTCCGATTTGTTTTCTCCGAGAAATTTTCGCACCGCACCTGTCGATGCCAGCCTTAAATCCGTGTCAATATTCACCTTGCGCACGCCGTGTTTAATGCCCTCTTGAATTTCTTCAACAGGCACACCGTAAGTCTCTGGTATTTCACCACCAAACTCATTAATGATTGCTAGCCACTCTTGGGGCACGGAAGATGAGCCGTGCATAACTAGGTGAGTGTTAGGAATTTTTGCATGTATTTCTTTAATACGCTCTATTGCCAGTATATCTCCCGTCGGCGGACGGCTAAATTTATAAGCGCCGTGGCTTGTTCCAACAGCGATAGCAAGCGCGTCAACTCCAGTGGCATCAACAAAATCAGAAGCCTCTTGCGGATCGGTAAGGAGTTGGGACATGGATAAAACCCCTTCAGCGCCAATGCCATCTTCTTCACCCGCCATACCGGTTTCCAAAGATCCGAGACAGCCTATTTCTCCTTCTACGGAAACACCACAAGCATGGGCCATCGCAACTGTAGTTTTGGTAACATCCACATTGTAGTCAAAATCTGTAGGGGTCTTGCCATCTTCGGCAAGTGAGCCATCCATCATGACACTGGAAAAGCCTAGCTGAATAGAACGCTGGCACACAGCTGGTGAAACACCGTGATCTTGATGCATAACAATAGGAACATGGGGATATTCTTCAATAGCTGCTTGAATAAGATGCTTTAAAAAATTTGCCCCTGCGTATTTTCTAGCTCCTGCAGATGCTTGTAAAATGACTGGGCTATTGACCTGATCAGCACCTTCCATGATTGCTTGAACTTGTTCAAGATTATTGACGTTGAACGCTGGCACCCCATACTGATGCTCTGCCGCATGATCAAGTAACTGTCTTAAACTTATTAGTGCCATGTCTAATCCTCTAATTTTTTACAATAATTTGCTTGTCGTTCTTCTTTAAGGAAACCGTTAAATCGATCGTGCTTGACGAACTATTTCCCAGCTCCTCGATCATTTAGTATCTGAACCGCAGGCAGCTCATCACCCTGTACATATTCTAAAAATGCGCCGCCGCCGGTTGATATATACGAAATTGAATCGGTCACATTGAACTGGTCAATAGCTGTAATGGTTTCTCCGCCCCCGGCGATAGAAAACCCAGTATTACCTGCAACGGCTGAGGCAATTGCTTTAGTGCCAGCGGCAAACGATGGAAACTCGAAGACTCCCACTGGCCCGTTCCAAATAATGGTGCGCATTTCGCTGATGAGTGCTGTCAATGCGGCACTGCTTTGGGGGCCAATATCTAAAATCAGATCATCATCTTCAACATCGGTAACAGGTTTAATTGTCGCAGCAGCCTGCTCGGAAAATTCTTTTGCGCAGACAACATCTATCGGCAATGGAATCGTGGTTTGATTCATCAAATCAGCAGCCACACTGACAAGGTCAGGTTCATAAAGAGACTTGCCTACCTTAAAACCAGCAGCGGCTAAAAACGTATTCGCAATTCCGCCACCCACAATTAACTGATCTACTTTCGACGCAAGACTCTGCAATACCTCTAACTTACTGGAGACTTTAGCACCACCTACGATAGCTAGCAGCGGTCTCTCTGGCTGGCGCAATGCTTTTTCCAGGGCATCCAGTTCTCGGGTTAGCAAAGGCCCGGAACAAGCCTGTCTTGCAAACTTGGCCACTCCATGAGTGCTTGCCTGTGCTCGATGAGCTGTACCAAAGGCATCCATAACGAAAACATCACATAGCTGCGCATAACGAGTAGCAAGCTCATCGTCATTGCTTTTCTCGCCTCTGTTTGCGCGGACGTTTTCTAATAACACAATCCCTTCACTAACTAACCCCCCATCCATGCTTGAAGCAAGATAGTCAGTCACCAGTTGAACTTTGCAGCCCAGCAAAGACTCAAGCTTTGCGGCTACTGGTGCCAAAGAAAATTCTGGCTGCTGGTCAATTGAAAGGCCTTCCGCCGGTCTACCTAGATGGCTCATAACCACAACTTGAGCACCACCCTGCATAGCGGCTTGAATCGTCGGTAACGCAGCGCGAATTCGAGTGTCGTTAATTACTTCTCCATCTTTAATGGGAACATTTAGATCTTCGCGAATCAGAACTCGCTTACCTGCTAAGTCTAGTTCTTCCATTCTCAGAAAAGCCATCTCTTACTGTCCTCGCTGCACTTTCGATACTAGTAATCTCAGTATGGCTAAAGTGCTTGCTAACTTTTGTTAATTACCTAGCCTGCACATATGCTGAGCAACATCCAACATACGGTTGGCGTACGCCCATTCATTGTCAAACCACACCAATAGTTTTATCAACCGCTTATCGATGACCTTTGTTTGATTCAAATCTACGATCGCTGAACGAGGATCATGATTGAAATCACAGGAAGCCAGCGGCTCATCGGTAAATCCAAGTACGTTGTTAGGTAACGCTTGAGCAGCCGCTTTGATTGCAGCCACAACTTCATCAATAGATGTATCACTTGATACGTTGATGGACAAATCCATAGCAGAAACGTTAACGGTCGGCACCCTAATAGCTTGTGCTTCCAGTTTCCCTTTCAGACCAGGCAAAACCCGCTCTATACCTTTAGCCAGTGCAGTTTCAACCGGGATAATAGATTGCATTGCACTGCGGGTCTTACGCAAATCCTGGTCGTGATAACTATCGATAACAGGTTGGTCATTCATAGCCGAATGGATTGTAGTGATCGCGCCGGATTCAATTGCGAAGCTATCATCCAGAACTTTAAGCACAGGCACTATACAGTTGGTTGTGCAAGACGCATTGGATACAACTCTGTGAGCGGGTAGTAAACTCTCTTGATTAATTCCGTAAATAATCGTTGCATCTACATCGCTTTCAGCGGGCTGAGAGAAAAGCATTTTCTTGGCACCCTGTGAAATATGTTGTTCAGCGGTTTTTCTATCACTGAAGGCTCCGCTACATTCAAGCACAAGGTCAATTTCCTGTTCAGCCCAAGGCAACCCTGTTACCTCGGCTGACCGATGCAGCCTTATCTGATCTCCCGCTATTTCAAGTCTATCGCCATCACTTTCTACCTGACCTAGGAAACGGCCATGGGTACTGTCGTAACGAGTCAGATGTGCGAGAGTTTTAGGATCAGCTAAGTCGTTAAGAGCAACAATCCTAAGATCTGCATAGTTTGTCGACTCGTAAAGCGCCCGCAATACACAGCGGCCGATTCGGCCGTATCCATTGATAGCTATCCGAAAAGACATAGAAAATCCTAAAGTAGATCAGCGCAATTAGAGCAATGCTTTTGCTCGAGCAACCACGTTTTCTGCCGAGAAGCCAAAATGCTCCATAAGCACCGCACCTGGAGCAGACTCACCGAAACTAGTCATTCCAATAACGTCACCGTCCAAGCCCACAAATTTTCTCCAGTAGTCTGAACCAGCAGCTTCAACAGCTAATCTCGCTCTTACTGCATTGGGAAGAACAGATTCTTGATAGTCAGCGTCTTGTTTATCGAACAAATCTACACTTGGCATTGAAACCAAGCGCGCATTAACGCCATCAGCACTAAGTTTTTCCACAGCTACTCTACTAATTTCAACTTCAGAACCGGTGGCGATAACAATGACATCCGGCACCCCAGCACAGTCAACCAAGGTATAACCACCTCGAGCGATGCCCTGCAGCTGATCATTATCGCGATTTTGATGGGCTAGGTTCTGCCGCGAAAATACCAATGCTGTGGGTCCACTTTGGTTTTCCAAGCCTGCTTTCCAAGCAACCGCCGATTCCACATTATCGCAGGGACGCCAAACAGACATATTGGGTGTAGAGCGTAAGTTAGCTAGCTGTTCTATTGGTTGGTGTGTCGGGCCGTCTTCACCCTGACCAATTGAATCGTGGGTGTAAACAAGAATACTCTGCTGACCCATTAGTGCTGCCATGCGAGCCGCGTTGCGAGCATACTCCATGAAAATTAGAAATGTAGCAGTGTAGGGTATGAATCCACCGTGCAGCGCAATGCCCGATGCTATTGCGGTCATGCCGAACTCTCGCACTCCATAATAGATGTAGTTGCCGTCTGCTTTTTCACTGATAGGTTGGGAGCCAGACCACGCAGTCAAGTTAGACCCAGTGAGATCAGCACTGCCGCCGATCAATTCCGGCAATAGCGAACCATAGGCTTCGATTGTGTTCTGAGATGCTTTGCGGCTAGGGATATTATCGGCAGCGGCCTGACAACTCGCGATAAATTCATCCGCTTTCTGGCCGAAATATCCGGGGAGCTGCCCTTTAATTCGGCGGACGAGCTCCATCGCCAACTCAGGGTATTCCTCTTCATACATGACCAGCTTTTCTTTCCACGCAGTCTCGGCTGCGAAACCTTTCTCGGTGGCATCCCAGCGTTGCTTCACTTCCTCAGGCACCACGAATGGCGCATGAGGCCAATCGATATTCGCGCGAGTGGCTGCCACTTCATCATCACCCAAAGGCGCTCCGTGAGTCGCGGCCGTGCCTTCTTTGTTGGGCGAACCGGAACCAATCAAGGTTTTACAGCTAATAATACTCGGTTGTGTTGAGTTAGCCCGCGCCGCTTCAATTGCTGTTTTTAATTGCTCTGGATCATGGCCGTCGGCCTGCAACACCTGCCAGCCATAGGCTTCGAAGCGTTTGCCCGTATCATCCGAGAACCACTGATCTACTTCCCCATCAATTGATATGCCGTTGTCATCATATAAAACGATGAGCTTACCGAGGTTTAAAGTGCCCGCTAATGAGCAGACTTCGTGGGAAATACCCTCCATTAGGCAGCCATCTCCGGCGAAAACATAGGTAAAATGATCAATTACATCATGCCCATCTCGGTTAAACTGAGCCGCAAGGGTTTTCTCAGCAACGGCCATGCCCACTGCGTTTGCTAAACCTTGGCCAAGAGGCCCTGTCGTTGTTTCAACACCCGGGGTATAGCCAAATTCAGGGTGGCCAGGCGTTTTAGAGTCAAACTGGCGAAACTGTTTAATGTCTTCAATTGAAAGGTCGTAACCAGAAAGATGCAAAAGGGAATAAATCAGCATCGATCCGTGCCCATTAGACAGGACAAACCGGTCACGATTAAACCAGTGAGGATTAGAAGGGCTATGTCGATAAAAGTCGTTCCACAGCACTTCGGCTATGTCAGCCATACCCATGGGCGCTCCGGGGTGCCCGCTCTTGGCTTTTTGCACGGCATCCATGCTCAACGCTCTAATTGCATTGGCACATTCTTTTCTAGACACAGCGTTTTCCGCCATCTTCACTCTCTCCTGGGATTAAATCGCTTAGGGTCTTTGCCCTTCTTTCAATAAAAGCTCTCAACGGCTAGCGCTGGGTTGGCTTGAGGCGACGTATTTTCCCGCACCTAGTTTGAATATGCTACCTGTTGTTGGATTGAACCGTTAACTTCTGACACCAAAGGTTTCCCAATCCGCCCAATCTAACCAAGGGCGGTGCTATCCGCGGCGCCATGAAGCCTCGAAACCTTCTCACAGCGCAGAAATAGCGCTTAAGACCAGAGTATTATTAAAATACGCGTTCCTATATCAAAATATTTTGATATAGGTTTGAAACTATCCCACCAAACTGATAAAGTCTCGGCCACTTTAAAACTTGGATTAAATCCATTGCCAGCGTCTGCCACCATATCTCAGCTACCCACTAGCCCGGTCACTTCGGCAGCTGGAGAGCAGGCCTTACCTCTTTATAAAGCCCTCGCGGACAGCTTGCGTCTTCAAATTTTGAGAGTTTTGAAAAATGAGTCTTTTGGCGTACTGGAGCTTTGCAAAATTTTAGACACCCGCCAGTCTGCCTTAAGCCATCACTTGAAAATTTTGGCCACTGCAAATTTGGTATCCACTCGCCGTGAGGGGAATTCAATTTTCTATCGAAGGTCCATTCTGGCAGAAGAAGATAAACTCACCGACATTAAGCGTGCAGTTTATGACGATATGGACAAGACGCCCCTTAACTCTGCTGCATTATCTCAGATCCAAACTATTCAATCAGAACGCTCTCAGCGCTCGGTGGATTTTTTCAACAAGAACGCCGACAAATTCCGCGAGCAACAAGGCTTGATAGTTCAGCATGATGACTACGCCGGTTCTCTTCATGACGTCATTGATAGCATTGGGCTCTCAAACGACGCCAATGTGATGGAAGTGGGCCCCGGCGAAGGGCAGCTCCTGCTGGAGCTGGCCCAGAAAACAGAAAATCTCACTGCGTTAGATAATTCTAGTGACATGTTAGAAAGATCTAGAAAAACTCTCAGCACAGCAAATATTCAAGGTGTTGACTTAATACTTGGTGACACCGGCGTTGCGAAAAAGCACGCAACCAAGTACGACTTAATCATCTTCGACATGGTGCTCCATCACATATCCTCGCCGGCGGAAACTTTTTCAGACTGTTACGACTTGCTTAAATCAGATGGCTACTTGCTGATCGCTGAACTATCAACCCATGACCAAGATTGGGTTCGAGAGTCATGTGGCGATCTATGGTTAGGTTTTGATGAAAATGATTTGCTTGCCTGGGCAGACAAATCTAATTTAACTCCCGGCGAAAGTGCATTCTTAGGGTTACGAAACGGTTTTCAAATTCAAATTCGCGTGTTCAAAAAAGGGACACCTGTTACTAACTAAACATGCTAAAGGAAAAACTTATGTCAGAAACTTCTCTTTTTACATCTGAGTCTGTCTCGGAAGGTCATCCAGATAAAATGGCGGATCAAATCTCAGACGCCATACTTGATGCCTTGCTTGAGCAAGATAAATCGTCACGAGTTGCCTGCGAGACTATGGTAAAAACTGGCATGGTTTTGGTTGCTGGCGAAATTACAACAGATGCTTATGTAGACGTTGAAAAGACTGTTCGCCAAGTAGTTGATGATATCGGTTACAACAATTCTGAAAGCGGATTTGATAGCAATACCTGCGCTGTGCTCAACGCAATCGGTCAGCAGTCTGCCGACATCGCAATGGGTGTCGATGAATCAGAGGACCACGAGCAAGGAGCGGGAGATCAGGGCTTGATGTTTGGTTACGCAACCAACGAAACTGACGTGTTAATGCCTGCGCCGATTACTTACTCTCATCGCTTAGTGAAACGCCAAGCCGATGTTCGTAAGGACGGTACGCTACCTTGGCTTCAGCCAGATGCCAAAAGCCAAATCACATTCCGCTATGAGAACGGAAAACCTACTGCCATTGACGCTGTTGTTCTTTCAACTCAGCACAAAGAAGAAATAGGCCTTAAAGAGTTGCAAGAAGCGGTTATGGAAGAAATTATCAAGCCGGTTCTGCCTGAGTCTTGGATCAACGCCGACACAAAATATTTTATCAACCCAACCGGACGTTTTGTTATCGGCGGCCCTCACGGTGACTGTGGCTTAACAGGTCGAAAAATTATCGTTGATACCTATGGTGGTATGGCAAGGCACGGTGGCGGCGCATTTTCTGGCAAAGACCCATCAAAAGTCGATCGCTCTGCGGCCTATGTAGCCCGCTATGTTGCAAAAAATATCGTTGCTGCCGGAATCGCTGATCGCTGCGAGATTCAACTTTCTTATGCTATTGGTGTTGCCGAGCCAACTTCAATCAGTGTTGAAACGTTTGGAACTGCAAAAATTTCCAATGAAAAAATTGTGAGCTTAGTTCGCGACCATTTTGAACTGCGACCACGAGGCCTAATTAGCATGCTAGACCTCATTAAACCTATTTATCGGGCCACTGCCGCCTACGGGCATTTTGGCAGAGAAGACCTTGATCTAAGCTGGGAAAAAACAGACAAAGCTGACGCATTAAAAGCTGACGCAGGACTTTAAACAAATTATTTTCGGAGAATGACTATGAACGATCTAAATATTCAAAAAGATACAGCGAGTCTTGAAGACTATAAAGTTGCTGATATCAGCCTTGCCGATTTCGGCCGCAGAGAAATCACTCTTGCCGAAGCGGAAATGCCAGCGCTTATGACACTTCGAAAGAAGTATGCAGACCAGCAGCCCTTAGCCGGAGCAAAAATTCTTGGTTGCATTCACATGACCATTCAAACTGCCGTATTGATAGAAACCTTAGTTGCACTTGGTGCAGAAGTAAGATGGTCATCGTGTAATATTTTCTCTACTCAGGACCACGCTGCTGCCTGTATAGCCGCTGAAGGTATTGCGGTATACGCATGGAAAGGCCAAACCGAGGACGAAGGTGAATGGTGCATCGAGCAAACCATTCTAAAAGATGGCACGCCATGGGATGTAAACATGATTTTGGACGATGGCGGTGACTTGACTGCGATGGTTCATGAGAAATACCCAGAGCTGTTAGAGAACATAAACGGGATTACCGAAGAAACAACAACCGGTGTTCACCGCCTGCTGGAAATGTTGGAAGAAGGTTCATTGAAAGTTCCTGCTATCAACGTAAACGACTCAGTCACCAAATCAAAGAACGATAATAAATATGGCTGCCGTCACAGTTTGAACGATGGTATTAAGCGCGGCACCGATATGTTGCTTTCTGGCAAGCAAGCGCTGGTAGTTGGATACGGCGATGTAGGTAAAGGTTCAGCACAAAGCCTGCGTCAGGAAGGTATGATCGTTCGCGTCACTGAAATAGATCCTATTTGCGCCATGCAGGCCTGCATGGACGGATTTGAAATCGTGTCCCCTTACCGTGATGGTGTGAATACAAGCAGTGCCGAAGGTATCGATACCGTACTACTCGGCAAAACTGATCTGATCGTAACGACAACGGGTAACGTTAATGTGTGCGACAAGTTCATGCTGCAAGCAATTAAGCCGGGAGCCGTTGTCTGCAATATCGGGCATTTTGATAACGAAATTGATACGCAGTACATGCGTGACAACTGGAACTGGGAAGAAGTTAAACCTCAGGTTCACAAAATCTATCGTGATGGAGAAAGCAACAAAGATGACTATCTAATATTGTTGTCTGAAGGTCGCTTGATTAATCTAGGTAATGCCACAGGTCACCCTTCACGTATTATGGATGGCTCATTTGCGAACCAAGTACTCGCCCAAATGCTTATGTGGGAACGCAAGTTTGCTGAGCTTCCAAGTGCAGAAAAAACAGCAGCACTTTATGTTGAAGTTCTTCCTAAAAAGCTAGACGAAGAAGTAGCAGCGATGATGGTTGAAGGTTTTGGTGGAGTACTTACCAAACTGACTACCACTCAAGCTGATTACATAAGCGTTTCGGCTGAGGGGCCATTTAAAAACGATAGCTACAAGTACTAAACCGAAGACTGTATCAATGACTGACACCTCAGCACCCAAAGAGACTAAGAAATTCAGCATCGAGTTTTTCCCTCCTCGCACTCACGCAGGCGAGGAAAAGCTCGACGTGGTCCATGAAAAACTGTCGGCCCTAAAACCTGATTTTTTCTCGGTCACTTACGGTGCTGGCGGCTCGACGCGAGAAGGCACTCGACGAACTGTGCTGCGATACCAGCAGGCAGGTTCGTCGGTGGCTCCTCATTTGTCTTTCGGTGGCGCCGGTGAAGACGAAGTGTTGGCATTGATCAATGAATATGAGCAAGCTGGAGTTAATCGAATCGTAGCTCTACGAGGGGATTTGCCGTCCGGTGCTGGAACGTCTTCCAACCATCGCTATGCCAGTGAACTAGTTGCTTTTATCCGTGAAAAAACTGGCCATCAGTTTCATATCGAAGTGGCTTGCTATCCTGAGATTCACCCTGAATCTACTGACTATTTAAGCGATGTAAATTACTTCAAAGAGAAAGTGGATGCGGGCGCGAATTCCGCGATCACTCAGTATTTTTACAATGCCGATGCCTACTTTCGATTCGTCGATTTCTGCCAGTCAAAAGATATCAACATCCCTATTGTGCCGGGCATCATGCCGATCAGCAATTTTGCGAGCCTAACGCGCTTTAGTCAAAGCTGCGGAGCCGAAATTCCCCGCTGGTTAAATCATCGTTTAGGCGCGTTTGGCGAAGATACTGAAGGGTTAAAAAACTTCGGCATAGATGTGGTAAGCCAGCTCTGCGAAACTCTATTGACGCAGGGCGCACCAGGATTACATTTTTATTCCATGAATCTTGCTTCAAACGTCACCGAGATTTGGAATAATCTTAACTTGTCCGACCAGAGATAAAACCAAGGCCATGCGTCAGCCTCGACTCTACGTAGATATTCCTCTAGCAGTTGGCACTTCGGCAACCTTAGACCCAGGCGCATCCCATTACTTAGCTCAGGTGCTGCGACTCAAAGCCGGAGATAAACTGCGGCCATTCAATGGATCAGATGGAGAGTTCGTTGCGTCCATTGAAACTGCAGATAGAAAAAAGACCACAATCGCCATTACAGACCTCTCTCGTCAGTGTGAAGAGCCAACACTATGCGTAAACTTGGGTTTAGGATTGTCTCGGGGGGACCGGATGGATTTTGCTATTCAAAAGTCCACCGAATTAGGCGTAACTTCTCTCACTCCACTTTACACCCAATTCAGCGAAGTTAAATTTAAGCAAACTGAGCGAATGGAAAAAAAGATGAATCATTGGCAGAAAATTGCCATTAGTGCATCGGAACAAAGCGGTCGGCTAACGGTACCAAAAATCAATTCCCCCTGCTCAATTGAACAGTGGCTAGAAAATGCACAATCATCGCTGAAGCTTATTCTGAGCCCACGGGGCGATAAATCATTTAGTGATTTATCTGCTTCTAAGCATTGTGATTTGTTAATAGGGCCGGAAGGCGGTTTTAGTGATCAAGAAATTGCTGCAGCTCGAAAAACTGCCTTTGCAGAGATCAGTTTGGGTGACAGAATTATGCGCACTGAAACTGCTCCTATTGCCGCACTCGCCATCTTGCAGTTTCGGTTCGGAGACTTGTCGTAAAACTAGTCTAGAAACGAATTGTGTAGTTACCTAACCCTATTCGCTTACCCACAAAGCTAAACCGGTAGTCTGAAGCTTTCACTGCCGAATGAATAGGGCCGATGGATGATAGGACGCTACGCTTTTCTGTCGTGGTCCCTAATTGAATAATTTTAGGACTGAGAAGTTTTTCCTGTTGTCCGTTAGTCAAGACTGCAATTCGCGGACTCAGTTTTTCAGCTTCATGCTGCTCAAGAACGATTGCAATTTCCCCTGTGTTGAGCTGAATCAAAGTTCCTATTGGGTACATTCCCATCAGATGAATAAACTCCACAACCAGTTGTTCGGGAAATTTGAGGTCTCTTTGTCTGTACAAACGCGAAATAGCTTTCGCTGGAGAAGCATTGTGTTTGTCTGCCAAGGACCTGAGCAATCGCTCAAAGCAATAACAAAGGTTCGCAAATCGAGCCAAGGCCGGTATTTGCTCCCCTTTTAGCCGGTTGGGAAATCCTCTCCCGTCATTGCGCTCATGATGGCCACGAACAATTCTAATCACTCGTTGATCCAATTTCTGGTACTGTCCAAGAAATTGTAAACTTAGCTCTACATGAGTTTGATACTGGACAAAATCCGCTTTTGAAAAATTCTGTCTTTTGCTCACTAAGTGTTCAGGTAGGAGCCACAGCCCTATATCCGCCAAAAGAGTTCCGAGAAACAGTGCTCTGATTTCTGCTTTAGCGAGGCCAATTTGGCGGGCAAGAAGCACCGCCCATATGGCAGCGCGCACGCAATAGGCCGAAGGGTTAACCGGAACCGGATCTGTGTTTAGGCACCACACTAAAGTATTCGGATTGCACAGAGCCGAGGTTACCAAACAATCAATCGGTGACTCGAGCGAGTCTAGATCGGCAGGTTGCTTAGCTCGTACGGTTTTGGTGAAAAGATCGAACCCTTGCAAAAGCTGCTGATAACTTTTGTCTGTGGAATCAAGTTGCTTTTTTACGGTTGACGTCACCGGATAGCGACTGCGATTTACTTTGATTGCCGCTGAGATTGGGGATGCTTTTCGAGCGCTACTGAGAATAGTTAGTCTATTGCCTTTGAGCTTGGTTGGCTGCACTCCTCGGCTTATATCGATCTGCACCGAATTGCAAAACTTGGTAAGCATCTGCAGTTCATCAGCTCGCCTGATATGAAACCCTGCTGGAATGAATGGGGTACCCGACCAGGGTCGATCTAATTCACAAACAAACATACCGATTAGAAGGTCTGCACATTGCACACTGATAATCGTGTTGGTTGGCTTAAGTGATTTAGTATTGTGCATGGTCCCAGCATAGCCATTCTTTCGAAACGGCCCTGTGAGACTTGTCACATTCCTGCAGATTGAACAAGCTGGACGAACGGGTGTTCGCCCAGAGAATTAGATCGCGCGAGCTCCGTAATTGCTTTCTGGCTTGCGGGGTGGGTCTGCTGTTACATCTGGTGCAATTTCGTTAATCGAACCGCCCTGGCTCAAAAAACGCGCGATATCCTCCTCCACCTTATCTCTAATCTTGAGTCGAGATTCTATCGTACGGCTTTCGATTGGGTCGTCACTATTGCCTACTTGGGCTAAATCAACTTTCGGTTCAGCATCGTTTTTTCCTGCCATCTTTTACTCCAGTACTTCACTAACAATAATCATCTTTATGACCTGCACCTTCTAGGTTAGTCCAAAAATCGAATTGCGCTAGGTTATTTTACTCCTTATCTCTAGGACCCCTTGTGCTAAGGAGCTTAAGAACGTTAGGAACACCGTGAGAATTCATGAGTTAAAAAAAAGGCGCCTTTGAATTCAAAGGCGCCTTAACGTGATTGTCACGTAGAAGGATTAGCAGTAATTATTTTGAGGTGGCAAACTCCGGATAGGCTTCCATGCCGCATTCTGACATGTCTACTCCATTGACCTCTTCCTCTTCGCTCACCCGAATACCCATAATGGCTTTTAGAGCGAACCAGACAATGGCACTGGCGCCAAACACCCAGATAAAGATAGTGAGCATACCAACCAATTGACCCATGAATGTGGCATCAGGGTCGGACAGAAGCACCGCAAAAATACCGAAGATGCCCACTGTGCCATGCACAGAGATCGCACCTACAGGGTCATCAATCTTGAACTTATCCAAAGTAATGATGCTAAAGACCACGATAACACCGCCCACTGCCCCAATGATGGTTGATAGCAGTGGTGATGGATCAGCCGGTTCTGCGGTAATAGCGACTAATCCAGCAAGAGCGCCGTTTAAGGCCATGGTTAAATCCGCTTTACCAAACATGATTCGAGCTACAACTAAGGCCCCGATCAAGCCACCTGCTGCTGCGGCATTGGTATTCAAAAACACGTTTGCCACCTCGTTAGCTACTCCGATTCCCCCGAGCTTAAGAGTGGAGCCGCCGTTAAAGCCAAACCAACCCATCCAGAGAATAAACGTTCCTAAAGTAGCCATTGGCAGGTTAGCACCAGGAATAGCTTGAGGTGCACCAGTGGCGCTGTATTTGCCTTTTCTTGGTCCCAGAAGAATTACACCTGATAGCGCGGCTGCAGCACCTGCAAGGTGAACAATTCCTGAACCCGCATAGTCGGAGTAGCTAAGTGAGAACATTCCAAACACTGACTTCCCACCCCAAGTCCAACCGCCTTCAATAGGATAGATAAATCCTGTCATCACAACTGCAAAAGCAAGAAACGCCCAAAGTTTCATTCTTTCTGCCACGGCGCCGGAGACGATTGACATAGCTGTGGCCACGAATACAACCTGGAAGAAAAAGTCAGAGGCGCCTGAATAAACAGAATCACCGCCAAAGCCGGCTTCAGCAGAATCTGCTAACACCTGAGCCACAGCTGCATCATCCATTTGAGAGACCGTGGTGACACCTGAAAGGAAATATCCACCGTCATACATAAACTGATAACCACAAACTAAATACATGGTGCTGGCAATCGCAAACAGCGCAACGTTTTTGGTTAAAATTTCAGTCGTGTTCTTGGAGCGAACTAAGCCCGCTTCCAACATTGCGAAACCTGCTGCCATCCACATGACTAGGGCTCCGCAAATAAGAAAATAAAATGTGTCCATTGCATACTGCAATTCAAATATTTGGTTTTCCACCTGTTACCTCCGAGATGATCCGCTCACGGGATCAACTTTATAATTAGTGTTTGGTTTGCTCTATACCGCTTCTTCGCCAGTTTCTCCGGTTCGAATCCGGATTATCTGTGCGAGGTCAGTAACGAAAATTTTGCCATCACCAATTTTTCCAGTGTTAGCGGCTTTAGTGATCGCCTCTAGGGTTTGATCAAGCAAACTTGCTCCTATCGCTACTTCTAGTTTTACTTTAGGTAGAAAATCCACAACATATTCCGCACCTCGGTACAGTTCTGTATGCCCTTTTTGGCGACCAAAACCTTTTACCTCGGTCACTGTAATGCCCTGCACTCCGATTTCGGAAAGCGCTTCACGCACATCATCCAATTTAAATGGCTTTATAATAGCCGTGACTAACTTCATTGCCTCGCTCCTAAAAAGTTGTTTGTAGCGGTTTGCCCGTTCGAATTAATACAACTAATCCACTACTATGCACGGCCCGTGCCAGTTGCAACGCCGTAAACATACTGATCAACTTTGGGCGAAATAGTGGCTTTGAGAAGCGTTATAAATCGATTCAACGTAAAGATTGTCCCAAAAAGGTGCTAAAGATGCTTTTATGCACCTTAAAAGTGCATTTATCGAATAGTGAGTTATTGCTTAAGTCGGGGCCACAGACTTAATCGGAATAGGCATTATTCGTAGGTTTTTCTTTACCGTCTGCTGTAAAGCACACGGAGTAAGTGTTCAGCCAAATTTCTGAAGAAATCTTTCATGAGTCAGGTGAGCTTTTCATCTCAACATGCTAAGTTTCTTTTATGAGTAAAAACGACCTATTCGAAGAATTCAGCCAGCGCATGGCATCGCTATTGCCAATGGCGGAAGAAATGAGCAATGAAGCGAAAGCAAAGCTCAGCCAGGGTGTTAAACATGCCCTCAAAGACATGGATATCTTAAGTCGAGAAGAGTTTAACCTTCAGGCGGAGGCTCTAAGGCGAGCCGAGCAGCGCATAGATGAGTTGGAACAGAGTTTAGCTAAGCTAGAGAAAGCTGTGCTCGACAAAAAAGAAAGCTCAACGGACTAATCGATTAATCAGCCTGCTGCGACGAAGCATCAGCGCTTGGTTAAGGTGAGAATCTTCGATGTTTTCGGCAGCGTCTAAGTCAGCAATAGTGCGAGCGACCTTAACTATACGATGAGTAGCCCGAGACGTCATTCCCAATAGATCTAATTGTTTTGCCAATGCGGCTTTCTTGGATTCGTCTAATGGACAGATTGAATTTAGCTGCTCTGTCGTAATCTGACTGTTCAGGGTACTACCCCGCGCTAGCTGCAGGTGTCTGCAGCGATCTATTTTTCGTGCTTCCGCGGCTGGTCTCCATTGTTCGGGTTTTTGCATGAGTAGCTCTGTTTGACTCAGGCCCGGTAACTCAATCATAAGATCGAACCGATCCAAAAATGGCCCTGACAGTTTAGCTAAGTATCGATTGATCACTTCTTGACTGCAGCGGCATTGCCGAGAAACATCGCTAGCATAGCCACAAGGGCAAGGGTTCATCGCGGCAATTAATTGGAACCGAGCTGGAAATCGAACTCTATAATTCGCTCGAGTAATATGCACCTCTCCAGATTCAAGCGGCTCTCGCAAGGAATCTAATACACCTCGCTTGAACTCTGTAAGCTCGTCTAAAAACAAGACTCCAAAGTGGGCCAGACTTATTTCCCCTGGCATTGCCTTGGTACCCCCACCAAGCAATGAAATTGCGGTGGCAGTGTGGTGAGGACTGCGTATTGGGCGCTGGAAACAATTCTCGGCTGTAGTTTCCAGACCGGCAACGGAACGAATAGTTGCTACTTCCATTGCATCATCGGATGCTAACTGAGGCAGTAGTTTAATCATTCGATTAGCTAATAAGGTTTTACCGCACCCTGGTGGCCCTATTAGTAGAACGTTGTGGTTGCCAGCGGCTGCGACTTTGATCGCAAGTTTTGCAATAGTCTGGCCTTTGATCTCATCTTCGATTTCCGGCTCGCAGGTATCGATGTTTTCTACCTGTGATGTACTGTGGAATTGGCTCAGATTGCGGGTCACTTTTCCTTTCTCTTTCCATTTTCCTTCACCGCTTTGAGCCTGTTTTTGTGCTTTGTCAGTTATATCATTTTGGTTGGTGTTCTCCTTTTTCGGGTCCAACAATAGCTGAACCACTTCAAGCAACGACTTACAGCTCTGCCCGTCTTTATAGCCCGTCAGACTTAGCTCGGCCTGATTGCTAAAAGGCACTACAATTTTGCGCGCAGCGTTTTTAGCAGCGATGGCAGCGGCGAGTACTCCTCGAACCGGTCTCAGTTCGCCAGTAAGTGCCAGCTCGCCCATTAACTCTAAATCAAGCAACGCCGAATCTGGCAGTTGGTCAGAGGCTTGCAAGATACTCAAGGCAATAGCTAAATCATAGGTTCCACCGGTTTTAGGTAGATCTGCAGGTGCTAAGTTCACAGTTATCCGGCGAGCAGGAAACTCCAGCCCAGAATTTAAGATAGCACTGCGTACCCGCTCTTTGCTTTCTCGCACCGTGGTTTCTGGCAACCCCACTATGGCAAAGCCTGGCAGACCGGTGGACAAATGGGCTTCGACAGAAACCTGTAACGCCTCCACGCCTACGAGCGCACGGGAATAAACAAAAGAAAGAGACAATGAGAGTGCAGCCTAAATAAATAGTGAAGCTTTAGACTAGTTTCAGCTTTTAAAAAGTACCAAATTTTAGGCAAAAAAAATGAGCTACGAAAAGCTCATTTTTTTATTCGTCTGCAATTGCAGACTTAATCAAGCAACTTACTTGCTGCTGTCGATCATGTATTCAACAACCGCTTTAAGATCATCGTCTGTGCAAGTGAAGCAAAGACCTTTCGCTGGCATAGTGTTAACGCCGTTGATTGCATTAGCAACTACTGAATCTAGACCTTTCTCTAACCGCGTTGCCCACACTTCTGCGTTACCAGCACCTACTTTAGGTGCACCAGCAGCACCAGTGCTGTGACAGGCAAAACATGAAGCCATGTATGTTGTCTCTGCGTTGAAGCCATCAGAGAGTTGGGCTAGCTGTAGTGGCTGCTCATCGGCA
This sequence comes from Pseudohongiellaceae bacterium, assembly GCA_045106275.1. Taxonomy (GTDB): domain Bacteria; phylum Pseudomonadota; class Gammaproteobacteria; order Pseudomonadales; family Pseudohongiellaceae; genus UBA9145. Next base: position 28,124 of record JBGCEK010000096.1, read on the forward strand.
ACACTCATTGTTGCCACTGTTGCTGCGGCGACTAGGCTCGCAGTTTTGATCAATGCTTTCATCTTTAACACAGTCTTTCTCCTTCGCTTATATCTTTAAATAATTCGTTGTTTAAACATTCAATAGAATAGTGGTTACTGGCTAGACATATACTCAACTAACGCCACTAGGTCGCTGTCTGAGCAATCCATGCAAAGGCCTTTAGCAGGCATTGCACCGATGCCGTTCATGACATTTACCATGACTGCATCCATCCCCTTTGCCATTTTTTCTTCCCAAGCTGCTTTGTCATCTAATTTTGGAGCACCGGCTGCACCAGTGCCGTGACATGCGAAACAGCTCATTTGATACTTTGCTGCGGCATCGAATCCGCTTTCTTCCAACACTACCTCTGCCACGGCCTCAGCCACTTCAGCGACGGCTTCAACCGCGGCTGCCGGAGCGGATGTTGTTGCTGTTGTAGCAGGCATCGCCACACTCGAACCACCAACCGCAGAACCCACGCATGACTGCCCTTCGAGACATACCTTAGCCACTGGGCGGATATTATCTGCTACAGACTGGGCCTGTGCCGCCTGAAAACCAGTTAGCGAAAGCACGGCGGTAGCAAGAATTGCTGCTGCCCGATTCAATGTTCGACTATTAGACACGGCTTAACTCCCTTTTGTTCAAGTATAGATCAATTATTCGTTAGTTTTGACGAGGTTATGGTCTCGTCTGATCGAAATGGACGCTAATTATACAGTAATACGCTGCATCTGTAGCCATAGATTTGCGGCACTGGGGCTGCGATCTGCCGATATCGGCAAGGTATTGTCGATGAATCGACCTAAAGGAGGGAATTTAAGGGGTTATGACCAAATTAATAGGCTGCTGGTGAAAGAATATCTCCTGAGGCTGGCTATCTAGGCCGTAGCCGACCCAGAAATTAACCTCGATATTGTCAATTCCAAGATTTGCGGGAATCAGGTCCCTGGCCAATACTAGGTCTTGAGTGTCTGCCAGAGTGATTGATCTCGCTTTTATAAACTCAGAAGTGGACGCCTCTTCAAAATTGCCGTTGGCGTTTAGAAACAGCACGGTCTCACCGATGGTGGCTCCAGCCACCAAGAAGCCGTCTTGACCAATATGCAAAGAATCCACAGAAATAGTCGCCTCAATGTCTAAGGAGCTAGTAGAGGCAAATCTGTTACCAAAGCTGAGGCCATTATCGGCGCTTATCCCGCCGCTAAAACTGCCGTTAGAAGCTGCCCCTAGCAAACTCACAGAAGCTCCTAAGTCTCCCGATACTGAGCTTTCGAAACTGGCTTCAAGAACATAGTCACCCGTATTACCGCATTCTGTCTTTGGAGGATCAACATAGGTGTTGCCCAATACAAAGTAATTTCCTGCGGGCAAATTGGTGGTGAGGGAGGAGCTACACAAACCCGATGATTTATCATCAAACGCCAGATAGTCTAAATCAGTGGTGGCGATAATCAGCACCGAATCCAACTCGGTAGAATTCATTTCAAAGCTAACAGTAGCTGGGGCGTCCAAATTAAACCGGTAGAGGTCGATGAAACTGGTGTCAGTTCCCCCTACTGTCAAATCCACTACCGTGCAGTCATTGCCATTTAGTGCGTTGGAGGAGGTGCCGAAGTTGAGGGGTCTGATCGAGCAATTATCGAGACCGCCATACAGTGTATTAACCCCCGCAATGTCGTCCACCTGCAAAGAATCGATATTACTTATATTTGGCGCCATGATAGCGTCCGCAGATGTCTCATGATCCAGCCCAAGGGCATGGCCTAGCTCATGCAAAGCAACTCTTCGAAAGTCTACACTGCCAAACGGAATGCCAGCTTGGACCAGCCTGCCATCGAAAATATCGTATCTAACCGCCTCGTTGATCACGATGTCACTGCGAATGATGGCCGGTGGGCCGAGAATTTGAGAACTGAAGCGAGTGAGAGTTACAGCGAGCGTATTACTGCCAAAAGCGCTGCCGCATACGTCGCTGGTAAAACCCACTCCGTTTCGGGAGTCAAATCGACAAGGGTCTTCTAGTTCTTCAACTAGGTTGAGCTTGAATCGAGTAGACTGGTTCCAATTTTCCATCGCGTCGATAAATGCGGTGTTCCAAAGCAAGCCAGAGGGAGATGTGCCGGGGATGGACACATAGAACTCAGTGTTACCCCCAGGCCATTTAGTGCCATCAATATCGAAGGCAAATAGTGGCGAGGCCAACAGACAGGAAAAAGTGAAAGCGATAGCGTGCTTATTCAATCTTGATGCTCAGTTTTTTCATGGTCCACCTGGAAGATAGAAATAGGCTCGAGAAT
>JBGCEK010000097.1:0-32989 GCA_045106275.1 Pseudohongiellaceae bacterium
AGTCCTTGAGCATTAACTACAACATCACCAAGACTAAAACCGAAGGCGGTTAATAGAATGAGAATTATGTGTAAGTTTCTAGTGTGGCAACGCATGAGAATTCCCGAGTAAGGAGGTTTTCGTTAGTGAATGTTGGCTTTCAATTATTGATGTTAATATTAAGCGCTTTTGTACTTGTCGTTTGCACGGCAGTTGAGTAATTCTTTTTCCCAATCAGTGTCTATTCCATCTGCGATTATTTCAATGCGGCTCTCCGAGCTATCATCAATTCGGATCTCTGTTAACGCATCGGGTGTCATGTTGTAGCCGAAAATGCCTGTGGAGGTAATGAATACTGCCTTTAGGCGTTCGACTCTCAGCCCGTTCAAAAAAATGAGCAGCTTTGTTCGGTCAAACTGGATCTCGGGGCTAAACCGCCAGCCTTTGCTCGAAAACCCTTCACCGTTATTGGTGGCGGAGATAAGTCCGCTGGATGGAAACGGGAGGTCGGTTGACAGCGTTAAATCGAATGCATTGTTGTGAGGCTTAGCGGCATCGAGCTTTCTAAAAGGAGCGCCTTTGAGACACTCGATATTGATTTTACCTTGTCGGGTTATTTGTAATTCCACATCGCTATTGGAATGTTGGTGGATAGTTTCAGCCAAGACTGCTCGGTCCTTGTCACTATAGAGGTCTTCTTTATTCGCCACGAAGATGTCAGCGATATCAAGCTGTTGGTTAAACGTGGGGTTAGAAGCATAGCGGTCATCGCTGAGCTTTCTAGCGTCTACAAGAGTCACGGTTTTCTGCAAGTCAATGACTTCACGATAGTGCTCTGCTGCCAGAGCTTGCATAACTTCAACTGGGTGTCCAAGGCCGGTGGGTTCGATGAGAAGCCGGTGCGGGCGTGACTTTTGTAACAACAGGTTCAGTGCAATTTGCATCGGTAAGCCAGCGGCGCAGCACATACAACCGCCGGGAACTTCTTTGATAAATACGTCGGCATCTTTTGCTGATTGACCTTGAACCAGATTGCTATCTACACCAATTTCTCCGAATTCGTTAATGAGGATGGCCCAACGTTCTTGTTCTGGTTTTTGTTTTAATAAATTCAAGATTGCAGTGGTTTTACCAACCCCTAAAAACCCAGTGATAATGTTGGTGGGGACAGCAACTAGCTTTTTGCGTTTATCAGGCACCTGTTGCTCCAGAACGTGTGGTGAGCAGCTTTCGCGGCTATGTTACTTAGCTGATCAAAAGCCGAATCTAGTCCAGGCGATGGTGAGAGGAGCGGAGCCGACATAATTTGAAGTTTCTAAAATGACTGAACGCGACGAGGGTTGAGCCCAGTAGTGTTGCAAGTCGTTCTCCAACCTCCCCAATGAATTCATGTCCTATAGCAGCAGTCACAATGAGGACACTTAAACCGCAAATGCCTACGATAAGCACAACTAGGTCTCCATGTTTGCGTTGGCCCGACAGCAAGGCAAATGTGCTTATGGGCAATACTCCGACAAGAAGAATTTTGTGAAAGAATTCGTCATCAAGTCCGAATATGTCCGCTGACGGAATCAGTAGGACCGCAACTGGTAGCAATAGGCAATGCAATACACAGAGAAAAGAAAGTCCGATAGCGGCTTTGTCTGCTGATTGAGCTATTTCATCTCGAGATTTCATAGTATTTTCTTTAGGCTGAGGACGCACTGGCCCAAGGGCCGGAAATAGCTAAAGTCATTGTCGGTGCGTAGGCATTCACAAACATCCACTTGCCATCTGGGGAAAAGCAGGCCCCAGCTGGTTCTGTCTGTAGTCGTAAACGTCCAAGTTTAAAGGCATTGCCTTCGGGGGAAATAACACGGAGATGATTATCAACTACCTCTGTATATTGATCTTCGCAGACTATTAAGTGTCCGTTCGGCGCAACCACCAGGTTGTCTCCGTAGTTGAACTGATCCACAGACTCGCTCTCAAAAAATAACTCAATTCTGTCTTCAGAGGCGTTTCTTCCGGGAATGAATTTGAAAATCTGTCCGAGTTTCTGCGTTCCGCCGCTTGTTGAACAGAAAAAGAGCTCGTCTACGCCCATGTGAATTCCCTCTCCGCGAGCTATCAAAGAAGCGCCGGACGCTGCTGCCCGATGGCGAAGGTCGTCATTTGGCGACTCAACGTCAGTGAGATTAGTCCAGCTGACCTTGAAGGGTTGGCCCACTATCATGTTGGAATTTTCCCAGTTTCGGGTATCAGAAATGCCTTCAATTACCATAGCCTGCAGCCGGCCACCCGCTTGCAAATTCCCAATTTCGTTCGGTAAAAAGCGATATAGCACGCTGTCGTTTCTGTCTTCGGTTAGATAAACAAAGCCTGATTCCGGATCAACGCAGGCTGCTTCATGATTGAATCGTCCCAGCGCAGTCAGTGGCTGGGGTTCGCTTAAACCGGCGGCCGCGGCGGGAATATCAAACACCCATCCATGATTCTTGCTTAGACCATCGCCGAATCTTTGCCCGGGACCGGTAACTGACTCTTCGCAAGTCAGCCAGCTATTCCAAGGAGTAACTCCGCCGGAACAGTTTCGGATGGTCCCACCAAGAGAGCGAAATTGCTTATTTACCGATAAAGTCTCTGCATCTAGCACTATGTGGGTAGTGCCGCCGGGTACCACAGTACCATTTTGAGCATCGAAGCCCTGGGAAATAATACCGCCGGCAGGGTCACCGGGAACAAGTTCATGATTTCTAATTAATACAATCTCTTGTTGATTAAGCTGGAAACACCCCATCCCGTCTGCCTTATTGGGCACAGTGCCTCCGTCGCTCATTGTGTCACCAAGGCGGGAGAGGACTCGATATTGGAAGCCCTCTGGTAGATCCAAAATGCCATCAGGGTCGCTTTTCAATGGGCCATAACCAGAAAAGTCTGCGGGGGCAGTAGTACCAATACCAGATTGAACAGTACAACCGCTAGCTAGAAGTCCCAAAAACGCGCTTCCAGTCATTTCTAGGAACCGTCGCCTGTCCATGCCTCTAAAGTCAGTTTTGAAAGTCATCCGAATCGCCTTATGAGATTTCTTGGTTGGTCACACATCGCTGTCGCTGCGTGCTTAATGTTACAATATAACATATATTGCTATCGCGTGGACACCGCAACTTAAAAAGATTCACGACTTTGCCGTCGTGATCCTATGAGTTCAGTTGATTACGTTGGAGCTTTGGTAAGTAGAGCTAAACTGAGGTTTTGGGAAGCCCCTCCGATTGATTTACCCTAAGGTCTCTGGCAGTGGTTTCCCTTTACCGCTGCATTCTTCGCGATGTACTCTCCTAAGGATTACCCTGTGAGGCTATTGTGCTGCATAGCCATCAACCGTTATTCGGAGATTTGTTATGATTGAATACCACAACCCCCAGGGGCAAGTGGCAGTTGAAATTGAGCCCTACTCCTTGTCTGTCTCTATTATCGAAGGAGATGCAATAAACATCGGCTTCTTAGCGAATGGTTTCCCTGATTCAGAAAACTTCCTCAATGAACTTCAACAAGCGGTGAAAGAGCTTGCCCCTCACATTGGTGTTCATGGCTACAATAAGGGGAATGCATCAATGCCTGCTAGCGACGAAATGATCGCTAAAATTAAGAGTGAGTGTCAGGCCGTGGTGGCCGCTTACGGGCATTGAGGTTCTTGCACTACCGGCACCGTGCGTGACGGCGTGAACTTTGCAAAAATTGGCATACCCGCAGTGGCATTAGTCACCGATGAATTTTGGCCTCAAGGAGATTTTGTTGCCCAGTCTCTCGGTATGCCTGATGTACCCCGAGTACAACTTCCTCATCCTATTGCCGGAACGGGCACCCAAAATATGAAAACCATTGCGGCTGAATATGCTCCTCTCATTGTTAAAGCACTTGAGGCTGGCCATGAGTGAGTTATTGAGTGCTATTGATGAAGAAGCGGCTTTAGAAGATTTACATAATCGGAATATGACAGATGGCCTGCCGGTGGTGGTTCCAACGCCAACCAGAGTTAGCAAAATGGTATTGGCGTCAGGGCAAGAGTCCGACATGGTGTTGGGAACCATGGGGCCTGCTCATGGCGCAGCAACTCTCGAGAAAGTCGCTGTTGCGGCTGTGATGGCCGGCTGTTTGCCAGACTATATGCCATTGGTTTTAGCGGCAGTTAAAGCGGTCATCGATCCTCGTTTTGATCTCACAGAAATGCAGGCAACCACACACTGCACAGCCCCCCTGATACTGGTGAACGGTCCGGCCAGACACACTTGTGGACCAGTTAGCAGTAGCTATGGCGCGCTTGGCCCTGGTCATAGAGCTAATGCGTCTATTGGTCGTGCGCTAAGGCTAGCTATGATCAATATTGGCGGCGGTAGGCCGGGCACCTCGGATATGGCGCTATTAGGTCACCCCGGCAAGTTCAGCTATTGTTTAGCCGAAAACGAAGAAGCATCACCTTTTCCTCCTATGCACGTTGATCTTGGTTTTGAGCCGGAGGAAAGTGTCGTAACTGTGATCGGAGCGGAAGCACCTCATTCGGTTTTGTTTAGCGGCGACGGCGACGACCCTAATCAATACAAGGTGCTGTTGGAGCTACTGTCAATTGGCTTGGCCAACGCGGCAACTAACAATTCCATGCTGACCAGCGGTATGGCGACCGTGGTGTTAAACCCAGAACACGCGAGCGTTCTTTATAAAGCGGGCTTGAGTCGCCAAGATATTGCGACTGAAATCTATCAGCGATGCAAGATGGACGGAGCCGAGGCCAATCGCCTGTGTGCTGGATTTTCACGGGAAAGCACAGCAGCGAGAAACGCATTTACAGGCCCTGAACAGATTCTAATTTTGATGTCCGGCGGCAGTGGTCTGTACTCTATGGTAATGCCTAGCTGGAGTGCAGGCGCCCATAAAAATTCTGCAGTAAGCATCAAAGTGGAAACTGACTTTTTTTGTGAAATTCCGAGCTTCTCAGGGGGATAATCTTCGTACCACTACAGATTTTCTGTAAGCAAAAATGACGAAAACGAACTTGGCAATAATTTGGCAATAATAAGGAATCAGCAATCTGGTTCGGAAACTCTCGCATCTAGCCCCTTGAAAGTTATACTGGTTCGAAAACCATGACAGGCCTGATCACTCTTGATTGCGATGGTGTGAGTGGGAGAATTGATGAAAGATTTAAGTAAGACGAAAACCAAAGTTGGTACGGATAACTCAGCCGCTGGTAAGTTGCCGCGCTCTACTCACCAAGATGTTCAACGTTTTTTGACTAAGGTTGCAACACTACCTAAAACTGCTGGGGGAGCGCGACTTATTTTTGCTCTTGACGCGACGGCTAGTCGACAAGCGACGTGGGATAAAGCGAGCCAGCTGCAAGGAGAGATGTTTGCGGCAGCAAATGAGCTTGGCGGTTTGCAGGTTCAACTTTGTTATTTTCGAGGATTTGCTGAGTTTTACAGCAGTGATTGGGACTTAGGGCCTGATGCACTATTGAAGAAAATGTCTGGGATCCGCTGCGAAGCGGGTACCACAAAGCTAGAATCTTTGCTTCGGCATGCCTTGTCCGAAAGCAAAACTTCTAAGGCAAAGTGCGTTGTATTTATTGGGGACGCGATGGAGGAAAGTTTGGATAGGCTGGCTCAGCTTTCCGGGGAGTTGGGTTTGCTTAATATTCCGCTTTTCATGTTTCAGGAGCGCAGTGACCCAATCGCTAGACAGGCTTTTATTGAGATGAGTAGGCTTTCCGGTGGTGCCTACTCGCAGTTTGATAGTGGGAGTGCAGAGCAACTTAAAGCGCTGCTTAAGGCTGTCGCCATTTTTGCAGCAGGAGGGCTAAAAGCGTTGCAAAAATTTAGTGAAAACTCCCCCGAGTCAGTTAAGCTGTTGACACAGCAAATTCGTTCATAACGGCGTCATTCTCTTCCTATGATCATTCGACTCATTTTGCTAATCGGTTTGCCCATAGCAGCCTATTTCTTTGTGCAAAACTCGGCCAAGCGTTTCAATCTATCTGGGAGAAACACTCGCTATCTCTATTTTTTCGTCGTTGCACTTTTAGTTATTGGAATTCTCATTGTGCTTGGCCGGCTCCCGGTGCAATTTATTCTTGCGCCTTTGGGTGTGGCTGCAACGTATTTGCTGCGTTTATTACCAATGTTGCTCCGCTTGTTACCCATGCTACAAATGTTTAAAGGTAAGGCTGCAAGTGCTGCTCCTAAATCAACGAACGATACGTCTAAAATAAGCACGCGCTTTTTGGCGGTTGAGCTTGATCATGACAGTGGCGCGATGGACGGTGAAGTTTTGGAAGGGCAGTTTTCAGGAACGAGACTTTCGCAAATGAGCCTGAGTCAGCTAGCTAAACTGGCAGAAGAAGTAGGAGCGGATATGGATTCGGAACAAGTTTTTGTTGCCTATATGTCCAGAGCTTATCCTGATTGGCAGCCTGAACATGGGGGGGCATCTGCAGACCCGGCTATGGATGAGTCTGAAATGTCTGCGGAACTTGCCTATGAAGTGCTTGGCATAAGCACAGGCGCAAGCGCTGAAGAAATCACTAAAGCTCATCGTAAGCTTATGCAAAAGATGCACCCTGACCGCGGTGGTTCTGATTATCTGGCTAAGAAAATCAACCTGGCAAAAGATGTGCTTTTAGCTCGGCAATAATTTTAGCTGGAGAGTCTTTAAGTTGATTCAGAAGTGCTAGACTAAGACATTCTCAACACGGAAATGCCTCTACACCTCAAGGAGTTTGCTGTATGACCTTAATTCGCAACGATGATGTCATTCAAAGCGTGGCTGATGCGCTTCAATATATTTCTTACTACCATCCCTTAGACTTCGTAAAGGCAGTACATGAGGCCTATGAGAGGGAAGAGTCAGAAGCTGCAAAAGATGCTATGGCACAAATTCTAATCAATTCGCGCTTATGCGCTGAAGGTAAGCGGCCCATATGCCAGGACACGGGTATCGTAACTGTTTTTCTAAAGGTCGGTATGAATGTGCAGTGGGAAGGCGATATGACGATCTCTGAAATGGTCAATGAAGGCGTTCGTCAGGCCTACCTGTTGCCGGATAATGTGCTCAGAGCTTCTATTTTGGCAGATCCAGCCGGCGCCAGAAAAAACACCAAAGACAATACACCGGCAGTCATTCACATGGAGCTGGTGGCCGGTGATACCTTGGAGGTGAAGTTGGCGGCGAAGGGTGGCGGTTCGGAAAACAAAGCGAAAATGGCCATGCTTAATCCAAGTGATAGCATTGTGGATTGGGTGGAAAAAACCTTGCCGACCATGGGCGCAGGTTGGTGTCCGCCTGGAATGTTGGGGATTGGCATTGGGGGTACGGCAGAAAAAGCTGGGGTATTAGCGAAAGAGTCGTTAATGGACCCGATTGATATACACGAACTGCGCGCTCGGGGGCCTTCAAGTAGAGTGGAGGAGCTGCGCTTGGAAATTATGGATCGTGCTAACTCGTTAGGCATAGGTGCCCAGGGCCTTGGTGGGCTGACAACAGTGTTAGACGTAAAGATAATGGATTACCCCACCCATGCGGCTTCCTTGCCGGTTGTTATGATTCCAAATTGCGCGGCAACTCGCCATGCGCATTTTACACTGGACGGTAGCGGCTGCGCCGAATTGAAGCCGCCGAGCTTAGATGAATGGCCAGAGATTACTTGGGACGTTGGGCCTAGGGCGAGAAAGGTAAACCTGGATACGCTTACCGCCAACGATATTCAAGAATGGCAGCCGGGTGAGACTTTGCTTCTCTCGGGCACAATGCTAACGGGCAGAGATGCTGCTCATAAACGCTTGTTAACAATGCTAGAGGCGGGCGAAAGTCTTCCAGAAGGCGTCGACTTTACTAATAAGTTTATATACTACGTGGGGCCTGTGGATGCAGTTCGGGACGAGGTGATTGGGCCGGCAGGGCCAACTACGGCCACTCGAATGGACAAATTCACAGAAGGGCTGCTAGATAAAACTGGCTTAATTGGAATGATAGGCAAGGCCGAAAGAGGCCAGGCGGGCATCGACGCAATTGCCAAACACAAAGCAGTTTATTTGATGGCAGTTGGTGGGGCGGCCTACTTAGTGTCCAAAGCGATACGAAAATCTCGGGTAGTAGCGTTTGAAGATCTAGGTATGGAGGCTATCCACGAATTTGAAGTGGATGAAATGCCTGTTACAGTGGCGGTGGATGTGAATGGCACGTCAGTCCATCGTACAGGCCCTGCTGTGTGGAAAAAACACATTGCCGAAGAACACGAAATAGAAGTTAAATAAAATAGAAGCGCAATAACTTTTTAGTCACTCACACATGTCGGAATAGGGGTTGTTAACGTCCAAAGAGACGGGCACCTCGATTCCGTCTACAAATAGCTTTGACTCTTTATCACTTAAATTTTCACCCGCCAAAACATTGTGATCAAATTTATAGGTTGTTAAATTTTCGCCGCGCATCGTTTTCTCCTCGATAGCCCGTGCCGCCGCGGTCGTCTTTTCATTTCGGCGCTGGTATTCGGTAAACGCTTTTTCCCCGTACCGTTTCATCAGCATTTCACTAACAATGTGCGGTGCCAGTATTGATGCGCTGGCATTGTTACCGCCAAACCCTTTCGAATTAATCAGTGTTGCATCCATAGCTTCTTTGCCAAGTGGGCTATGAGCCAATTGAAAATCTAGTTGGCTTGTAGCAACGTCATCTGCAATTTGATCAACGCTAAGAATGCCGGGAAGAATGCCTTCATTCCAAAACCCTAGAGTAGCCATAATCTGATCTCCGGCGGAGGAGGCAAGTGAGTGACCAATAAAGGATTTGACCGCTGTTACGGGCCATCTAGAAATACCAAAACGTTTGGCAGTATCATCAAGGACGAGTGACTCTGTCTGGCGATTCTGAGGCGTTCCTGTTCCATGGGAATGGACATAGCTTCTATGTTTGAGTCCGTCCGCGCCGATGATGTTCTGGGTTGCGGCGGCAGCTTTTGCCATGGAGATATAGTTGCCGAGACCGGGGCTGGCGATAGATTTTTTGAAGCCGTCTGCGTTGATAAAAACTTCATTTACGGCACCATAAGCGGTGGCACCTAATTCCATTGTTAACTCATCGTCGAATAGAACAATGACCTGTGCCGATTCGGCTAAGGTAAAACCTACATTGTTGCCAAACGGCCTGCAGGCTTTTCTAAAGTCGATTGATTCGTGACGTTGCAACCGGTCAAGTTTGCGTAAAGACTCATCGTCAGCAAGTGCTCCCATGGTGGCAAAGCCTTCGAATACCTCGGGAGTCAATGGTGCTTCACTTGTTCCTACCACTACTACTCTCGATGCTCCAGACTGAATGTCTTTTAACCCTTGCCGCAGGTTGTAAAGGAAAGTGGCGCATGCCGCGACACTGGTGCCAGTTGTCCCTAAATTGCCCAGTACATAAGCATTAATGAAATCAGCAGGCATTTCCGCATAACCTAGCGCGAGTTGCTTTGATGACACTTTTTTGCCAAGCAATCGGGCCTGCAGCAAGCCGCCGTTGCCGTGATAGTCCATCTGCCCCAAGCCGCTGCCAGCGTAAACGCTGATTTGATCCGCGGGTACTTTCTGCCTAATCTCATCCCAGTCGATTCCCAGTGAGTTTAAGGCATCAGAGGCAGCAAAAATGCTTAACTGTAAGCCTCGAGGGTGATTTCTTGATGCGTAAAGATCGCTTGGGTCGAAGCCTTTCGGCAGCTGCCCTGCGCTATTCACATCACTCTTTCGAGTCGCGGGAAGTAACACATCTAGGTCACCAGAAACCCGTACTGTGCTGTTTCCATTAGATTCTGAACATACTTCCCAGTTGTTGGGGAGTGGCGTTGGAAGTTTCTTCGTTTGAATTTTAAATTCGAGCTGGTCTGATGTGGCGCCGTTTAGAACTGCTTTGGCATGCAACGGAATCTCTGCTGGCTGAAACAGTGTATCTTCCAGTTCTCGAATCAGGGTGCTTTCAAGAAGCTGTGGTGCTTGGGATGTTAACTCGGAAGCGGAGTTAACCTTACTCCCGCACAGAACCGCAAGGCTGGCGAGGGTGGAATTTTGCGCATCGGTACCAAGTGCATCAAATACTATGCGTCTGTAGCCATGATGGTGGGAGCTTCTTCCCGCTGCATTAACGCCTCCGAAGCCTACGATAATTGGAAGTCTACTCATGGGTTGCCTCAATGCGCTCTCTTTTTATTATTGCTGAAACTCTTATAACGGCCAAAAAGCGGTCTTGTGAACGAGTTTGTTACATTCAAGGTTTACAATTGAAGGAACGCCGTTGCTTGCAATCCTATTGGTCGGAACATAGCATGGCATTCACTTTTCGCTAAGTATTTTCTGGAGTCATTATGCCTATTTTAAATCGCCCAGCAGCATTCATCATCGCCGCAAGTTTAATGATTAGTTCTGCTCATGCTCAATACGACGATATTGTTATTCAAACTCAAGCGGTGGCAGGCAATGTATCCATGCTCATTGGTGCTGGCGGTAATATAGGAGTATCGGCGGGAGAAGATGGGATACTGATCATTGACGACCAATTCGCTCCTTTGGCAGGCCGAATCCAAGAGGCGATTCAGGCGCTAGGCTCAAATGTTCCCGAGTTTGTTCTAAATACACATTTTCATGGTGATCATACTGGTAGCAATGCTGAATTCGGTATCGACAGTTTAATCATCGCTCACGAAAACGTCCGCAGTCGATTGCAAGCGGGTGGTGCAGAAGCGTCAGCGCTGCCGGTCGTGACTTTCGATGACGATGTGACCATCCATTTTAATGGCGAAGAAATAACCTTGATACATTTGCCAGCAGGACATACCGATACAGATAGTGCAGTCATATTCTCGGAGTCCAATGTCATCCACATGGGAGATCACTTTTTCAACGGAGGATTTCCATTTGTGGATATGGCTAATGGTGGCAGCGTCCAAGGGCTGATCAAAAACCTCGAGAAAGCAATGTCGTGGATTGATGATGATACTCAAGTAATTCCTGGTCATGGACCCTTGGCGACTAAGGCTGATTTAATGACCTTTTACGGTGTGGTTAAAGATACTTCAACGGCGATTCGTGTGATGAAGTCCCAGCGCATGAGCAAAGAGGAAATAGTTGCGGCGGGTCTTGACCCACAGTACGAAAGCTGGGGGCAGGGTTTTATTAATGAGCAGCGTTGGATCGAAACAGTGTATGACAGCTATCCCCGCTAATCTGAGTATGGACCTGATCAGGCTACGCGACTGCTTTGTATTTTGAGGACATTGTGGAGCTTCCAGAAAATATAAAAGCCCTCCATATTGCTCTTGGGATTCCTGAGGACTTTATGGACTCTTGTAATATGGCCTATTGTCCAGAGCCCGAAACCTTGGTGGCAACGGAACGTGATTTCTATGATCGAGAACAAAAGCTAACCCCTCATAGTTTTCGGGCCTGGCGCAGAATGAAAGAGGCTGCGGCAGCCGATGAAGTGCCAATATTCTTAATTTCTGCCTACCGTTCAATTCAATATCAGTATGAGCTCATACTAAAAAAGCTAGATTCAGGAGCATCAATTAGGGATGTTTTGGCGGTTAATGCAGCGCCAGGTTTCAGTGAGCATCATACGGGCAGAGCGGTGGACATTGGCACATTAAGCTGCCCAGCGTTGGTTGAAGAGTTTGATAAAACCTTGGCATTTCAGTGGCTTAGAGAAAATGCCAAGCGCTTCGGTTTTAACCTTAGCTACCCGAGGGGAAACTCTTTCGGAATAATCTATGAGCCCTGGCATTGGTGCTTTCAAGAGGACAGCGGATCTTTTGATCTAACGCAAGATCAGCCTTAGACTTTTTAACTGCAAAGGGTTACTCTGGGGCTGTTGTTTGAAAAAGGTGAGGGAATGATAGAGAACGACGTTCTCCAGCTCCACAAAGTTTTTTCGCTAAGTGCATTGCCATTTAGGTGCCCCTTTCAATCCAAATTTTCCCCGTCAGTTTCTTTACGCTTGCCGCTGCTTTTGCTACCCACACTAAATAAGTCTGCTCAGGTGTTTTCTTTGCAGCGCAACTTTCTATCAAGATCTATACTTGAAAAAGACCGGAAAGGCCTCAGGTCTTTCTTAACGTTGTTTCTCTTGAAACTTCGCACTGAAATTTAATGTTCCAATAAGGAGGAAGGCTCAGTTACACCCAACAAAACCATTAATTGAACAAGGAGATTGCAAAATATGACAAACGAGATTCAAGTAGTTTTTCACAACATCGAACAATCTGAAGCTATACAAGAGGCCGTCCACAAGCGTATCGAAAAACTGGAGCGGTACTGCAGTCAAATTATTGGAGGCAGGGTTGTATTGGATTCGCCTCATAACAATCACCATAAAGGTAAAGTTTATTCTGTAGGGTTAGAGGTACACACACCTCAGTTGGAAGTGAGAGTCAATCAAGACCAGCATGATAACCATGCTCACGAAGACCTCTACATTGCTATTCGCGATGCATTCAATGTGGCGGAGCGGCAACTAAAATCTGTTGACAAAAAACACCGCGCAACTCCGTTAAAACTGGATACTCCTGATGTTGACGAAGAAGCGGCTTAGTGGATGATTCATGACAGATAAAGAGACAACAACAGAGATCGAAGCGGCTACATTTAGACGCTTATTGAGCCATTTGGACGCCAACAAGGATGTTCAAAATATTGATCTGATGAACCTTGCTAACTTTTGCCGTAACTGCCTTTCGAAATGGTATAGCGCGGAGGCCGAGCAAAAAGGCGTAGAGGTAGACTACGAGGAAGCGAGGGAAATCGTATACGGGATGCCCTATTCCGAGTGGAAGGCCAAGTATCAGGCAGAAGCGAGCCCTGATCAGTTGGCGCAGTTTAATAAGAAAAGTTAAGCTGATTTCTTGTCGCGGCCGAAACCGACACAGTAAATGTGTGAAGTCGGTTTCGCCGCAACGGGAGTTTGAGCTTAAGACGCTGGGTCATAGCGAACGCTGACCACCCAATAAATCTTAGTCCCTGACGGCGATTCTATCTCTACTTCATCTTCCGCCTGCTTACCCAGAAGCGCACGCCCCAACAGGCCGTCAATACTAATATAGTTCTTTTTCGGTGCTAGCTCATCGGGACCAACGATTCTAAATTCTGTGATCTGCCCGTCTTCTTGTTCTAACGACGCATAGGCCCCGAAAAAAATTTTGTCTGGATTGCTGGGTGGTTCTGAGACCACAGTAAACTCTTCTAAACGCTTGCTGAGATATCGGACCCGCCGGTCTATTTCCCTTAGACGTTTCTTGCCATAGATATATTCTGCATTTTCAGAACGATCACCTAACGCAGCGGCTTCGGAGACTGATTGAGTGACCTGCGGTCGTTCTACTTTCCAAAGTTGGTGAAGTTCCGCTTTTAGGGCGAGTTGGCCTTGCAAAGTAATATAACTTGAGCCGGGTTTTTGCGGAGGTCTATAGCGGCTCATGAACCTGCACCTAGATCTAGTTGATCCAAGGTTAGGTCAAGCTGATTGCAATCAATTGACGTTGTCGGTTCAGGTTCAGCGAGGCGCACACCTACGCCAAGAAGACGGACAGGCTTGTCTCCACGCTCAAACCCTTCGCGACATAGTTTGAGATAGTTGTCTAAGTCTGTAGATGGTGAAAGCATTTCTACGGTGGTTTGTTCAAAGTCGTGAAATTTAACTTTGATGAACTGTTTTTGGATCACGATCTTCCCTTGGACGCCATTAAGGCGTTTTGCCAACTGCTCGTTTAGATTGCCTATCTTTTGGAGGCAACTATCTAGCGTGGGCAAATCTTTAGAGTAGGTGTTTTCAACACTTACTGATTTTCGAGTGCGCTCTGTTGTTACGGGTCGCGAGTCGATTCCTCTGCTGAGTTCATGCAGACGTGATCCGAAACTGCCGAAATGTTTGATGAGGTCATCGAGTTCCATTTTTTGTAAATCTGCGCAGTTAGTGATTCCCAATTTCTGCATTTTCAAGGCAGTTACCTTGCCTACACCATGTAATTTTTTGACAGGTAAGAGCTTAACAAATTCTTCAACTTGATTGGGTAGCACCACGAATTGACCATTAGGCTTCCGCCAGTCGCTGGCGATTTTGGCCAAAAACTTATTGGGTGCGATGCCAGCTGAAATTGTAATGTTTACTTCTCTTTTTACCTCGGCCCGAATAGCTTCTGCTATGCGAGTTGCACTGCCTTGGTGTTTTTTGCAATCGCTCACATCTAGGTAGGCTTCATCTAGGGAGAGAGGTTCGATCAGCGATGTGTAGTGGGCGAAGACTTCGTGAATTTGCTTAGATGCAGCGCGATATTTTTCCATTTCGGGCTTGATAATTATAAGGTCTGGGCATTTTAGTCTAGCGGTGGCCGAGGACATGGCAGAGTGGATACCAAATTTGCGAGCCTCGTAGTTACAAGTTGCTATCACTCCTCGGCGTTCTGGGGAGCCACCTACGGCTATAGGTTTATCTGCAAGCTCTGGGTTGTCGCGCATCTCGATCGATGCATAAAAACAGTCGCAGTCACAGTGTATTATTTTTCGAGAAACTGTCATGGCTTAAATGGAGCTGAGCGAGCGTCTATAGCCCGCTCATCTCGCCATTTAGGTGTTACTTTTTTCAAAGTTTTGCATAAAGTCTGCAAGTGCCTGACAGCCGGCGACAGGCATAGCGTTGTAAATTGATGCCCTTGCTCCGCCAACAACCCTGTGTCCTTTTAATGCATACAATCCTTGAGCTTCAGCTTCGCTGAGGAACGCTGGTAACAGCTCATTATTGGCAAGGTTAAAAGTAACATTCATTATGGAGCGGTGATTACTATCGGCCGCGCCCAGATAGAAATCACTTCCATCGATTGCATCGTATAAGATCTTGGCCTTAGTTTCGTTTTGACCTTCCAACTTTGCCACGCCACCTTGATCTTTTAACCACTGCATTACAAGCGACATCATATAAATCGCAAAGGTATTGTTGGTGTTGGCCAAAGAATGCTCTTTCGCGTAGGTTTGGTAGTTTAGTAGATGCGGAGTTTCGGGCAAGGCATGCTCTAAAAGGTCTTCTCGAATGATGACGACAGCAAGTCCCGCTGGCCCTAAATTTTTTTGAAGACCTGCAAAGACAATTCCAAATTTACTAATGTCGATTTCTCGCGACATAAACTCAGACGTCATGTCAGCTACCAAGGGAATTTCACCGGTATCTGGAAACTCATGCCAGCGCGTGCCGAACAAAGTGTTGTTGCTAGTAATATGTAGGTAAGAGCTTTCTGGGTCTAGTGCGTTGTGATCAAATTCTGGAATGTAATTAAAATTCTTGTCTGCGCTGCTGGCGATGTCGAGTGCAGTGCCATATCTCTTTGCTTCCTTGCTGGCTTTTTCAGCCCAAGTGCCCGTTAAAACAAAAGATGCTTTTTTGGCAGGCAGCCGATTAATCAAATTCAGAGGAATGGCTGAGAATTGCATTTGGGCGCCGCCATGCACATACAAGATTTTGTAGTTACTCGGCACGTTAGCAAGCTCGGTGATCAAAGCATCGCAGTTGTTGATGATCTCATCAAATTCTTTTGAGCGATGGCTTATTTCAATGACCGAAGCGCCCATATTTTGATAATTTAAAAATTCTGCTTGAGCCTTTTCCATAACATCCAAAGGCAGCATTGCAGGTCCAGCACCAAAATTGTATACGCGATTCATTTTATCTTCCTAATAGTCAAATGTTTAAAGCAGGGTAACTTGGATAACGTCTTCGATGGCCTCGATAGCCGTAAGGACTTTCTTTGGCGGAGCACTTTCCAAGTCAATTAAATTGTAAGCAATATCTGCTCGGCTCTTGTTTAGCATGTCAAGGACATTGATGTTCTGGTCGGCTAAAACGGAGAGGATTTGACCTAAAATCTTAGGTACGTTTTTGTTGCTGATGGCGAGACGTGTGTTGCTAGTCGCGCTCATTGATCTGTCGAGGGAGAGATTCGGAAAATTCACTGAGTTTTTTATGTTGCCGTTTTCCAAAAAGTCCATCAACTGATCCGCGGCCATGATCGCACAATTTTCTTCCGCTTCTCGGGTGCTAGCACCAAGATGCGGAAGCGCTATTACCTGCTTATGTTCTCTTAGTTCTGGGCGGGGGAAATCAGAGATGTATTTGCTAAGAGTGCCTGCATCAAGTGCTTTGAGAAGCGCGTCAGCATCTACTATCTCATCTCTGGAGAAATTCAGTAAGCAGGCTCCAGGTTTTAGCACGTCGAACATGTCGGTACTAATAAGCCCTCGGGTTGAATCCAGCACTGGCAAATGCAAAGTAATGTAGTCAGATTTCGCCATTAAAGTACTGAGGTTGCTAATGTGTTTTACCTCGCTAGGAAGGCGCCAAGCTGCCTCTACCGACAGGGCTGGATCATAACCAAGAACATCCATTCCTAGGCTGATCGCGGTTCTTGCCACCATCGAGCCAATTGCCCCTAGCCCCACAACCCCAAGAGTTTTGCCGCTAATTTCACTGCCTTTAAATTGCTTCTTTTCTTGCTCCATTAATTTTGCTAGTTCACCGTAGTCACTAATTTGGGATTGAGACTTGGCGAACTCTATACCTTGTATAATGCCTCTGGAGGATAGCAGCAGGGCGCAGACTACCAATTCTTTAACGGCGTTCGCGTTCGCACCCGGGGTATTAAAAACTACAACCCCTCTATCTGTGCATTGGCTTACAGGGACATTGTTAACCCCGGCGCCAGCACGAGCAACCGCCCTAACTGAATTGCCGACGCTCGCGATATCAAGCTTATGGCTGCGCAACAAAATTGCATCTTCTGCGTCAACACTTTCGTTAACCTCGTATCTTTGGGTGTCAAATCTTTCGAGGCCCAGCTGGGAAATGGCGTTAAACGTTTTAACTTTTAGCATTGGGTATGTCCTAGCGCTCGCTGCGTGGTGTATTGGCCTTGGGGCCATTTTATTGTTCAGAGTAGGTCAGAATCTTGTAGTCTTGACTCGTAGGCGAACCTGAGCCATTCAGCATGAATCAAAGCGATCAATTATCTCGCGGTTTGGTGCTAAACTCCAGTTGAAATAGTTTGACCCGCAACTCTATTGGTGGGGTGTTAGTCAAAGGTAGCTGGCACAGTTATTTGGTTGGTTCTCGATTTAAAATGCGTGGAAGGAATTGAATTATGGATGGATCGAAGGCTGGAATCCCAGTCCGGCTGCCTGGGACAAAAGTGCCGGTGCAGCGACTTTTAGGTAGGAATCCCGGACCAATGACAGGCCCTGGCACAAACTCCTATTTAATAGGGGAGCGAGAGCTATCTTTGATAGATCCGGGACCGAAAGACGATGCTCAGTTTGCCAGTTTTATGGATGCAATCGATGGCCGAAAGTTGGCTTATATTCTTGTAACTCATACCCATGGTGATCATTCCCCTGGAGCGCTGCGCTTGCATGAAGAGACAGGGGCGGAATTAGTAGGCTTGCCGGCGCCGGTATTTGCGGGTCACGATCCGACGTTTAAGCCAGTCCAAAAATGGCAGCACGGAGATATATTAACCACGGCGGAGTATGAAATTCGCCTTATCCATACGCCGGGGCATGTTTCAAATCATTTCTGTTTCCTACTGCAAGAAGATCAGATGCTGTTTACTGGCGATCATATCCTGCAAGGTACGACATCGGTGATTCTTCCTCCAGATGGAGATATGGGCCACTATTTAGACTCCTTGCAAGCGTTGGGCAGTGAGGCGCTGAGTTATTTGGCACCCGGGCACGGTGAGGTAATGGATGACCCGCACGCTGAAATTTCACAGTTGATCGCGCATCGTCTCAAGCGGGAGAAAAAAGCCTTGGACCGTCTTCGGGATCTTGGGCCGAGCACTCTCGATCAGCTAGTTGTCGTTGTATATGATGATGTGGCAGATCATTTAATCCCTTGGGCCAAGAAAACCCTAACAGCTCATCTGGTGAAGCTTGAACGGGACGGTGCGATTCAGCAAAAAAATAGTCTCTGGATGGTCGTTTAATGAACCTTCGAAACAGGCAATGAGCAAGGACAGCGAGTGGTTTTTATATTTGATTCGATGCAAGGATGCGTCCTTGTACACAGGAATTACCGTTGATGTGCAACGCAGATTTTCAGAGCATCAAGCAGGAAGCCAACAAGAAAAGGGAAAAGGAAATGGGAAGGGAAAAGGAAATGGTAAGGGGGCCAAATATTTGAGAGGTAGAGGTCCGCTCGATTTAGTTTTCACTGCGGCGGTGGGCAATAAGTCTGATGCGCTAAAAATTGAGTATCGAGTAAAACAACTCAGCAAATCAAAGAAAGAGGCGCTTATCTCCGGGCGTATTTCTCTCGCACAGATGCGGCTTGCTGAGAGTTAACGACAAACTTTAACTTTTAGCCATCAACCAAATTAGCGCCTAGTTCTTGCTCTGCGGGAGTGATTTTAAAGTTTAAAAAACCATAGATCACGGCAACCACTGGGCAGATCATATTGAAGAAGCAGTAGGGTAAGTAAGCAAAAGTGGCCACTCCTAAGGTTCCGCTCATATAAGCACCACAGGTGTTCCATGGAATTAACGGAGAGGTAATAGTGCCAGCATCCTCCAGAGTCCTAGACAAATTTTTCATATCCAGCCCCCTTTTCTGGTATTCCATTTTGTACATGCGACCGGGCAATACCACCGCGATATATTGATCAGAAGTTATAATGTTGGCACCAATACAGGTTGCAATAGTTGTGGCAATCAGACTTCCAGTGCTATCGACAAAAGAAAGCGCGTAATCCACCAGGCACTGAAGCAGGCCGGTGTGCTCCATTACCGCTCCAAAAATCATGGCGCATAGAATTAACCACACCGTATTGAGCATTGAGCTCATCCCCCCTCTAGACATTAACTCATCTAAAGTGGCATTTCCGCTGTCGAGGGCGAAACCATTAAACAGTGTCTGCCAAACGCCTTTGAATAAACCCAGAGCGAGATTTGGAGTTTCGCCAGCTAGCGCTACAATGGCGGGTCTTTGGAAAACCAGCGCAAGAACTACGCCTATCATGGCTCCAGCGAGAATGGTCGGGATTGGAGGCATCTTCAGATTAGCCATTACCAGCAGGGCCAAAACTGGGAGTAGCATTACTGGATTTAAAACAAAATTCTCCGTTAGCAGTTGTAATGTAATTGCAAGATCGTCTGCAGTACCACTGGTGTCTATGTTTAAACCAATGACAACGTAAATAATCAGGGCGATGAAAATGCTGGGTATCGCAGTCCATACCATATGGGCAATGTGGCTGAACAAATCGGTGCCTGCGACCGCCGGTGCAAGGTTGGTTGTTTCCGATAGTGGTGACATTTTGTCGCCAAAATAAGCCCCAGAAATAATCGCACCCGCCGTAATCTCTAATGACAGTCCCATGCCTGCGGCGGCTCCAATCAGCGCAATACCGACAGTTCCGGCAACTGTCCATGAGCTACCTATGCTCAAAGCAATGAGGCCACAAATGAGACAGCTTGCGGCATAAAATATGGCCGGATCGAGTATCAGTAAGCTGTAATAGATCATAGTTGGAACGGTGCCAGACATTATCCAGGCGCCGATAAGTACCCCAACACTAAACAGAATCAGCACCGGCTTGATCGCGATCATCACGCCGGCAATGATGCTGTCTTCTAATTCATCCCAAGTCTGACCGTTTTTCCAACCAATAATTGATGCCACGACTGCCCCGACACAGAGGGCTATCTGATTTGGGCCAAAGCTGGCATCACCACCAAATAAGTAAACCGAAAAAGACAGCAGGGTAATTAGCACGCTGACCGGTATTAATGCCTGGAAAACTGTGGGGTTCTTGATGGTAGATGTTTTTTCAGTGACCGTTTCGTCTGGCATGGCTAGCAGCTTCTGTAATGGGAAAGATTCCAAGCATAAAGCTATTGAGGAGCTGCTGTCTAATGACCACTCAGAATCAAAGAAAATAAGGTATAATCGAGCCTGGTTGTAACCCAAAAATATTTTGTAAGCCCTTAGCCTTGTGCCGATTATGAATATTCCAGAAACAAACGTATCAGAAGTTGAAGTCTACTCACTGAAATTGGGAGCCCAGGCCCGCCACGCAGCCAGTGCCATAGCAAAAGCATCAACAGCTCAGAAGAATCAGGCGTTGCAAGCCATGGCCGCCGCAATTGAGTCTTCACGACATGCATTAAAGCAAGCCAATCAATTAGACCTTGATGCGGGAACAGCTAAGAAGCTGGATTCTGCTTTGATGGATAGGTTAGAGCTGACCGACGCCCGCATCGACACAATGATCGAAGGACTGAGGCAGGTTGCAGCGTTACCTGACCCTGTTGGCGAAGTAACCGGTTTGAAATTTCGTCCTAGCGGGATACAGGTGGGGCAAATGCGGGTGCCGCTAGGGGTTATAGGCATAATTTATGAGTCTCGCCCCAACGTAACGTGCGAGGCAGCCAGTTTGTGTTTGAAATCTGGCAACGCGGCAATTTTGAGAGGGGGTTCAGAGGCGCTTCACTCCAATCAAGCAATAGCGACTTGCGTTAATGCTGGCTTAGAGGCGGCAGGCTTGCCCAAAGAAGTGGTCCAGGTCGTCAACAGGGTAGATCGTGAAGTGGTAGGGCGTATGATAACTATGCCGGAATACGTTGATGTAATTGTACCTCGGGGTGGCAAGGGGCTTATCGCCAGAATCAGCAACGATGCAAAAGTGCCAGTGATTAAGCACTTGGATGGCAACTGTCACCTGTATGTTGATGATCACGCAGATCTTGACAAAGCGGTCAGTGTGGCGGTCAACGCTAAGACTAGCCGCTATGGCACCTGTTGCACATTAGAATCGCTGTTAGTGGCTGAATCGGTAGCTCAGAGTTATTTGCCCGCTTTGGCAGTTCAATATCAGGAACAGGGAGTCGAAATGCGCGGCTGTACCAAGACTTGCGAAATACTTCCTGACGCGATCGCAGCGACTCCAGAAGATTGGGATGCAGAGTATTTGGCACCCATTATTTCGATCAAAGTTGTGGAAGGCATAGATGAGGCGATAGACCACATCAATGTTCATAGCTCGGGTCATACGGAATCAATCATGACCCAAGACTTTAATCGTAGCCAACGTTTCCTGAGGGAAGTCGATTCGAGTTCTGTAATGATAAACACATCCACTCGATTCGCTGATGGTTTTGAATATGGGCTAGGTGCTGAAATCGGCATATCTACTGACAAGCTACATGCGCGAGGTCCGGTAGGGTTGGAAGGGCTTACGTCCCAAAAGTACGTGGTATTGGGTGATGGTCATATTCGGCAATGAGGTATCGGCTTGGAGTGTTTGGCGGGATGTTCGATCCTGTCCATGAAGGTCACTACAAGGCAGCGCTCTTTGCGTTAGATGAGCTGTCTCTCGATAAGCTAAAACTGGTTCCTTGCCATGTTCCAAATCACCGTCAGGTAGCAATCGCGAGTCCTGAGCAGCGAGTGCGTATGTTAGGGCTTGCGACCCAGTGGCAAAGTAAATTAGAAGTAGACACTATTGAATTGGATCGAACCGGTGTCTCGTACATGGTAGAGACACTCACGCAGCTTGCGGACAGCCATTCTGATGCGTCCATCGTGTTGGTGCTGGGATTGGATTCATTTAACAGTCTTCCCAGCTGGCATCGTTTTAGCGACATGAGTGAAAAATGTCACTTATTAGTACTGTCGCGGCCCGGTGCTAGCATTGATGAAATGACTGAAACTCTAGTGCGCCAGTACTGGTCGCACAAGGAAAGTGCGGAAGAGCTGTTTGCTGCCCAGTCGGGTAACTTCCTACTTGCGAAAAATATAGATTTTGACTTGTCATCTACGGCGGTGAGAAAAGCAATTAACAAAGGTCAGGCGCTTGCGGGCTTGCTCGCCCCAAATGTGGCCGATTACATTGCCAGCGAAAAACTCTATGGCAACCCACCATCATTTAAATAAGGAAAATTTCAATTGAAAAGTAAGAAACTCTCGGCCCTGGTAGTAGAGGCTATCGATGATTTGAAAGGCGAAAAAATAAGCTGTATTGACGTGGCCAAATTGACCTCGATTACTGACTTTATGGTCATTGCCACTGGTCGTTCTAATACTCACTTGAAGGCGATTGCAGACTCTGTTGTGAAATCGGCTAAAGAGGCTGGGTGTGACGTAAGCGGCATAGAGGGGCGGATGCAGTCGGAGTGGGTTCTTGTGGACCTCGGTGGTGTGGTGGTTCATCTCATGATTGCGCCCGTGAGAGCTTTGTATAACTTGGAAGATCTTTGGACTTTTGAGGGGCAGGCGGATGGACAGGTAATGGTTAGCTCTACAAGTGAAAGTTGAGGTTATTTCTGTTGGTACAAAGATGCCAGCATGGGTGCAGCAGGCAAGCGGCGAATACGTGAAAAGGCTGGGGCGGGAATTGCCCGTTAACGTTACCGAGATCCCCTTGATTAAACGATCTAAGTCTCAGTCTGTACTATCCTACGTCGAAAAAGAAGGGGAGCAATTGCTTGCTAAAGTGCCTAAAGGCTATTTCCTAGTCGCCTTAGAAGTCACCGGTAAAATTTTAGGAACGGCGGATTTGGCGAGTAAAATAGAATCCCTCAGTCTTGATGGCCGTAACTTGTGTTTATTGATAGGCGGCCCCGACGGCTTGAGTGAAAGCTGCCGCCGCGCGGCTGATGAGCTGTGGTCACTCTCTGCGCTGACCTTACCTCATCCTCTGGTCAGAGTTATAGTGACAGAACAACTTTACCGGGCCCAAAGTATATTGAAGGGGCACCCCTATCATCGAGAATAGCCAGTTGATACTGGCCATTTTGTAGTTGAAATATGGCTTTTTTCTGATTTTTTACAAAAAGCACCCGATTCTTTCTTCGAAGGCTTTAGTTTCTAAGAATTTGTGGGCAAAATTATCTTGTAGTCGCAAGCATGTGCTTGAATCTAAAGTCTAAAATGCTTCAGCGGGAAGCGTAAGTGCCGACTAACCAATGCATCGAATGAGCAATATTATTTACTATCCACTTTCTCTAGTAGGACGCATCGGTCAATGATCGGGAAATGGCAATTAAAAGACCACGAGGCTGAACGGCATTTGTTCAATCGTCGGTTGCTCGTGGCTGGCGTCTTCATGATGCTGCTGTTTGCTGTGTTGCTCATTAAGGCCTTTGATCTTCAGGTTAGGCAATATGACTATTTTTCTGCCCGCTCAGATGGCAATAGGCTTCATTCCCAGTATGTTCCCCCCGCACGTGGCCTGATCTTTGATCGTGCCGGTCAACTGCTTGCCGACAATCAGCCCATCTTTAATCTGACAATTGTGCGAGAGCAGGTTGGTGACCTTAACGCCACTCTCGATCAACTGGCACAGATGATTACCTTGACCGAGGACGATCGCGAGCAGTTCTTTAAGCGCTTGGAGCGCAATCGTGTCCCGTTCACGTCGGTGCCTCTGCGTTATGTACTCAGCGATGAAGAGAAATCGAGAGTTGCGGTTAATTCCCATTTACTCACGGGTGTCGCTATAGAGCCCCAATTCGTTCGGAGCTATCCCTTAGCAGAGCTTACAGCTCATTCGATTGGCTACGTCTCCGAGATTAACCGACAAGAATTAGACAGGCTTAACGAAGAGCAAAAAGAAAACTATGGCGGCACCAACCATATAGGGAAAACAGGCATCGAGCGGACCTATGAAGATCTGCTTCATGGAAAGGTTGGTTATGAAATAGTTGAGAAAAATAACCGTGGTCAAGTGATGCGCAGATTGGATCGTACTGACCCTGTGGCGGGCAAGAATATAACGCTTCATATGGACAGTCGTCTTCAAATAGCTGCTGAGAAAGCGCTTGGGGATTACCGTGGCGCTGTAGTGGCTATTGATCCAACGACCGGTGGCATTCTGGCCATGGTAAGCAAGCCGGGATTCGACCCAAATCTTTTCGTGACGGGAATAAGCAATAAAGACTATGGGGTCTTGGTAACCGATGAAATAAACACACCTCTGTTTGATCGAAGTACCAATCCTTATCCTCCTGGCTCTACCGTTAAGCCATTTTTGGGCCTAGCAGGTTTACATCAAGGCTTAGTGGACTATGACTTTGCCATTGAAGACCCAGGGTATTTTAGGTTGCCTGGGGTGTCTTATCGCTGGGGCGACTATACCCTTAGAACTGCCATCGGCGGCGGCCATGGACACACTGATTTGCAGAAAGCCATATTCCAGTCCTGCGACACTTTTTTTTATGACCTTGGCAACCGCATGGGCATTGATTCTATGCATGAGTTTTTGTCGTTGTTTGGATTTGGAAAGAATTTTGCCGTGGATATTAACTATGCCCGAACTGGCGTGCTGCCTTCCAGAGAATGGAAAAGACAGACTAGGAATGAGCCATGGTATCCCGGAGACACTATCAACTCCTCCATCGGGCAAGGCTACATGTGGGCAACCCCATTGCAGCTAGCCACTGCGGCTTCAATTATCGCGAACAAAGGCAAGGTGATTCAGCCTCGTTTGTTAAAAGAGGTGGAAGGGGAAGCGTTCGTGCCTGTTATCGAAAATCCGGTACCGGATGTCCTGGTCAATGACCCAGATTACTGGCGATATATCGAGGAATCCATGGCGATGGTAATCCATCGACCTTTTTCTAGGACTGAGTTCCGTGATTACGGAACTGCCTATGAGGCCATAGCGCAATCTGACAAAGAGATGAGTTATCGCATGGCTGGCAAGTCGGGAACGGCTCAGGTCGTAGGTATCAGCCAAGAAATTCTGTCCAATAGCGACATTGTTGTGTCTGACTTGAACAAAGATCATGGTCTGTTTATTTCCTTTGCTCCCGCGCAAAATGAGCATATTGCACCTCAAATCGCTATTGCTGTGTTCGTTGAAAACGGCGAGCACGGTAGCAGCGTGGCAGGTCCCATCGCCAAAGCAGTGACGGACACCTATCTGCTGGATATCCTACAGATCGATTTCGACTCATATAACGAGGAAGAAGAGCAATTGCTCAGCTCTGCTGATGATTAATCAGGACTTTATCCGACAGTCCAGCGGTTTGCGGCACGAAAATGGCGGCAACTCCTTAGCCATATGGCGAACGCTGCACATCGATCCGCCATTGTTGGTTGGAATTGTTATCACCTGCTGCTTTGGACTCATGGTTCTTTTTAGTGCAAGCGGCGGCGATGAAGCGATGGTAAGAAGACAGGCCCTTATTATGTCGGCGGGCTTGGTGGTGATGTTTGTTGTTGCCCAGTTTAACGTTCACTTTTATCGGCGTTGGGCGCCTTCGGCGTACGCCGCTGGGCTCGCTTTATTGGGTGTTGTATTGGTGATTGGCGCTGAAAAAAACGGCGCCAAGAGCTGGCTCGATTTGCCTGGACTGCCGAGTTTTCAACCCTCAGAAATAATGAAGTTTATTGTGCCTATGTTGCTGGCTTGGTATCTGGCGAGTAGGCCACTGCCTCCGAGATTTAAGCATTTGTTCTGGTCCGCGGTTATCATTTTGTTACCCGCCGGATTGATCGTGGTTCAGAATGACATGGGTACGGCAATGATGGTTACCATGTCTGGGGCATTTGTCGTTCTATTAGCGGGTATTCGCTGGCGGATTGTAATCAGTGCATTCATCGGACTGCTTTTGGTCTCACCAGCCTGGTTTATTTTTCTGGCCAAGGATCATCAAAAAAATCGAATTCTTACTTTTATCGACCCTTATCGAGATCCGACTGGGGCAGGCTACAACATTATTCAATCCCAAATTGCTATTGGTTCTGGAGGGGTTTATGGAAAAGGCTATGGCAATGGTGCCCAATCCCATTTAGATTTTATTCCGGAAAGTAATACAGATTTTATTCTCGCTGTATTGGCAGAAGAGTTCGGTTTGTTGGGCATTTTGTTCCTCATCATTCTTTATTTATTTATCCTTCTTCGAGGGTGTTATATCGCTTACTGTGCCCCTGATATGTTTAGCCGGCTTCTGGCGGGCAGTATTACTCTCACGTTTTTCTTTTACATATTCGTCAATATGGCAATGGTGTCTGGTATTTTGCCAGTCATTGGGTTGCCTCTGCCCTTGATGAGTCGCGGCGGGACCTCCGCCGTTACGCTATTTATTGGCTTTGGCTTGCTGATGTCAGTTCAAACTCATGGCAGAATTCGCTTAGGCTAGCCAGCCGTTGGTAGTGACTGCCAACAAAGCGTCCGTTGCAGGATTCAACTTGCAGCACAGCAAGGATTCATTGCTAAAAGAAATAAGCAATTGGACGTTAACTAGCTAAGGCTTTATCTCTCTAGTATTAGATTCGGGTGTCCTATGACATTATTTGCAAGAACTTCAACAACAGCATTGGCTCTCATCTTCATCGCAGCTTGCAGCAGCGCACCAATAGCCCCGGTGAAAAACGAGAACAGCGGTCGCTACAGCATCAGTCAAGACAGAGCTCCGACCCGAGTTGTTGATATAGCGTCAGTACCTGAAGTTGTTCCGGTCCCTATCAATCGAACTGGAGCGGGCAACAGAAGTCCCTACACGGTTCTTGGCAAATCTTATACTGTCATGCCTACAGAAGTAGGTTACACCGAGAGAGGGGTCGCCTCTTGGTATGGTGAAAAATTTCACGGTCATAAAACCTCCAATGGTGAAATTTTTGACATGTATAAAGCATCAGCCGCCCATAAGTCCTTGCCGATACCAAGTTTTTTGAAAGTGACTAATCTAGACAATAATCGCAGTATCGTAGTGCGGGTAAATGATAGAGGACCCTTTCATGGGGATAGAATCATTGATTTGTCTTACGCAGCAGCTGCCAAGTTGGGCTATTCCGATAGGGGTACGGCGCGGGTGTATCTCGAATCGATTGTCGTTACCGGCGATAGTGATGGTGGATCACCACAAGTGAGGCAACCGGATCGAGTCGCAAACTCGCGCAGCAGCTCTGATAAATATTTGCAGGTAGGTGCTTTCTCTAAGCTCGATGCAGCCAGGTCTGTGTCCAGCGAGCTACGAAATCTAACTGACAGGCCAGTGTTTATTCGCAGCGTTAATACCCTGAATAATGGCGTTATGCATCGGGTCAGAATAGGCCCTCTTGCTAGCGCGAACGAAATCAGCCGTTTAAGCCGGCGCGTCGAGGCTGCCAATTTAGGCACTCCCTATACAGTGACCGAGTAGACAAACTCTGTCACGGACGCTTGTCTCCCATTCGAAGCAGCACAATTTTTTGTTATCATAGCGCACCTTAACAGCGCCTCTTTAACTTCTTAGGAAATATAATCGTAATGCCAATCTTTCATCAATTAGTCGGCCAACTTACTTCTAAATTGCTGGTTAAATGCTGCGTTTTACCTTTTTTACTGCTGTGCAGTGCAGCACTTGTTGCAGCCCCGGCGATAATTCCCAGAGCACCAGACATCGCGGCTTCGAGTTATATCTTGATCGATGCGACAACCGGCCAGGTTATTGTTGAAAAAAACTCAGAAGAAGCGCTGCCGCCTGCAAGTCTGACGAAAATCATGACTGCATATATCGTCGCTGAGGAAATTATCAGCGGTAACTTGACGCTCAGTGATCAGGTTCATATCAGCGAGAAAGCGTGGCGCATGGAAGGCTCCAAAATGTTTGTGGGCGTAGATACTC
The DNA here is from genome assembly GCA_045106275.1 of Pseudohongiellaceae bacterium. Classification (GTDB taxonomy): domain Bacteria; phylum Pseudomonadota; class Gammaproteobacteria; order Pseudomonadales; family Pseudohongiellaceae; genus UBA9145. Next base: position 27,624 of record JBGCEK010000097.1, read on the forward strand.
AGGTGAGTGTTGAAGATTTGCTGCGAGGCATCATCATTCAGTCAGGCAATGATGCCAGTGTGGCAATGGCTGAGCATATTGCTGGCAGCGAAGAAGCCTTTGCAGACATGATGAATCAGTACGCAGAAATACTGGGTATGGAACAAAGCTTTTTCATGAATGCGAGTGGTTTAGATACGGAACTTTACTTCAATACTATGTCGGCAAAGGATTTGTCGTTACTCGCTCAGGCGACGATTGACCGGCATCGGGATTTTTATCCGATGTACGCAGAGAGAGAATTTACCTATAACGGCATTCGACAGAGTAATAGAAATACTCTGCTTTTTCGAGACCGGAACGTGGATGGTTTAAAAACTGGTTGGACTGATGCCGCAGGGTATTGTCTAGTTTCTTCGGCTGAACGTGATGGTATGAGGCTGATCTCTGTTGTGATGGGGACAGCCAGTGAAGAGGCGAGGGCTATTGAGACCCAAAAGCTTTTAACGTACGGATTCCGCTATTTTGAAACCCACAAACTATACGATAACGGGCAGATACTAGCCAATGTGCCAGTTTATTCTGGACAAGAAAACGCGCTGGATTTAGGTATTAATGAAGAAGTGTTTGTCACGATCCCTCGTGGTCAAGCAGAAGACATGCAGGCTACTGTCGATGTAGATGAAATTATCCGAGCGCCTATTGATAACGGCCAAATAATGGGCGTGGTAAACGTGGTGTTGAATGATGATATTATTTATCAAAGCGATGTAATCGCTATGCAAGCTGTTGAACAGGGTGGCATGCTTAAGCGATTCCTCGACTGGTTATCGCTACTCTTTGGAAACATGTTTTCAGGATAATCAAGCCCTATGACTTCAAATTCGCCACCTAATGACCAAGAAGCACCGAAAATAGAATTTCCCTGTTTGTATCCCATCAAAATTATTGGGGTTGCAAACAGTGGGTTTAAGGAAAGTGCCTTGAAGATAGTGGAAAGTCATGCCGGCGCGGTAGATGAAAATAGGGTTGAGGTTAATCCCAGCAAGGGAAACAACTATGTGTCCATTCGCGTGACTATTAATGCAACAGGTATCGAACAGATACAAAAACTATTTGAAGCACTAAAAACCCTTCCTGAAACTAAAATGGTGCTCTAGTTTGCAACTGAAGCAGTATAAGTGGTTTCAAGCAAAGCCCGAAAACTCCTCTGCTGATGTGCATGCCCTTATTGTGCGGCGCTTGGGCCTGCAAGACTACTCGCCCATTTGGAAATCCATGCAATATATTGCGGCAAATTCTTCCCGTTCCAGTGAGCGACCAGATGAGCTTTGGTTTCTCTCTCATAAGCCCGTGTATACGCAAGGACAAGCCGGTGAGAGCCAGCACATTCTTAATCCAGGCAATATTCCAGTGGTTCAAATTGATCGTGGCGGTCAAGTGACTTACCACGGACCTGGGCAACTCGTGGTTTATTTCGTTTTAAATTTAAGGCGCAGGAAATTAGGTAGCCGTGGATTAGTGGATTTAATCGAACAAAGTTTGATTAAGACCTTGGCTCAATTCGATATTCAAGCGAATACACGCCCAAAAGCTCCCGGTGTCTATGTGAATGATGCTAAAATTGCCGCTCTAGGATTAAGAATTAAAAATGGCTGGAGCTACCACGGTCTAAGTCTTAATGTAAACATGGACTTAGCGCCATTTTCAGGGATAAACCCCTGTGGCTTCAATGACTTGGCGGTAACTCAGCTTGCCGATTTTCAGCCTAAATCAGAAAATTTAATGCAGGACGCAAGTAAGGTTTTGTGTGATCAGCTGCTGCAGGAACTCGGTTACGAGGCTCATTACAAGCTGAAGTAGCGGCTCTATGAAATTAACTAGGAAGTAAGCGGTATGGCAGAAAGAATTCGTCGAAACGTGATGGTGGAGGGAGAAAAGCTCCGTGGCGCGGAAAAAGTCCGCCGGATTCCGGTAAAAGTGATACCAACCACGGACCTGTTAGCCAAGCCAGATTGGATTCGGGTTAAGATTCCCACTTCGCCCAAAATCCAACACATTAAGCAAAAGCTCCGTGAGCACAAATTATCCTCGGTTTGCGAAGAAGCCTCCTGTCCCAATCTGGGAGAGTGCTTTAGCAATGGGACGGCTACTTTCATGATTATGGGAGATATCTGTACTCGGCGCTGCCCTTTTTGTGATGTGGCCCATGGCAAGCCAAAGCCCTTGGCAGAAAACGAACCTCGAGAGCTAGCGGAAGCGATCAAAGAGATGGGGCTTAGCTATGTGGTTATCACGTCAGTCGATAGAGATGACCTTAAAGACAGCGGAGCCCAGCATTTCGCGAACTGTATTAGCGAATCTCGTCATTACAATCCTCATACAAAGGTGGAAGTTCTGGTGCCTGATTTCCGAGGTCGAATGGAGATTGCGTTGGATATTCTGCAGCATACGCCTCCAGACGTTTTCAATCACAATTTGGAAACGGTTCCAAGACTCTATAAGAAAGCCCGTCCCGGGGCTGATTATCAGTGGTCGTTGGATTTACTCAAAGCGTACAAATCCAGATGCCCTGAGGTCACTACCAAGTCAGGTTTGATGCTTGGACTCGGTGAAGATATAGACGAGATCAAAGAGGTGCTTCGTGATCTCAAGAAGCATGACGTAGATATGATCACATTGGGGCAGTATATGCAGCCAAGTAAAGATCACCTTGCAGTTGAGAGATTTGTCCATCCGGATGAGTTTGCTGAGCTAAAACGATATGGCGAGAGTTTGGGTTTCAGCCATGTTGCGAGTGGGCCCTTAGTGCGTTCTTCCTACCATGCGGATAAGCAGGCACAGGGCGAGTCTATTACTTAGGGAATAGCCTTCCCTGGAGTGACAATGAAAATTAGTCTGCGGCAGATCGCAATCAGTCTAACGGGGCTCATCGTCTCGGTTGCGATACTTATTGTTATCGTAGGCGATCCAGCGGCCGTAGGAACTCAGCCTTTGTTTGTCAGGGCTTTAATTGTAAGCCTAGCGATTCTTGCTGCGTTGGCAGCTGTCTACCCCTTTAACCCCGTATTTAGCCAGCGGCCTCTCAGTTACATCATAGCCGTGTGCATGCCTGCTATTTTGCCTGTGTTTGTCTATTACCTGTTTTTATTACCAGACATCGCGGAGCAAGGTGTCGTTGCTGAGCAGCTCTCAAGCGCTTTGATAACCGATAGTTCGAGCAATGGCTTGGTGGAAGTCGGCTTCAGTTATCCTATTTATACTCCCACCATTAAATTGACCAACAGTGGGCTGTTCACAGAGCAAGTGAATGTTTTTCTACGGATGATTGACGCTAACGGAGAAAGTGCGCTTTTTAGAGCTGTGCGAGACAGGGTTCCCGGCTCAGCGCTTAGTGTTGAATCATCCGTCAGAGGGTTGCTGTCGGAATCTGATGGGCCTCTATTTTTGCCCATCGCAGTGCCTCCTGTTGGCAGCATCGCGGGACAGTTAGTCTTTATCATTAGTAATCTAGACGATGGATCCAGCTTCACTGATGCCTTGAGTAGTGCTTCTCAAGCGAGTTTTGAGCTGCGCTCACCCGAAACCGGCTCGTTGATTCATGAGTTCCCTTTAGATCGCATTTGACCAGACCGCTCCTTCCTAAAGATGGGCGGTTCTAAATTTTCAACTTTCCGATAATAAAAACAATCGCCGGAGATATAGCCATGCTCACTCAGACATTAAAGACCTCTATTGTCCTCACTGCACTTGCTTCATGCTTTTCTGTCAGTGCCGGAGCCGCTGATGAACCGTTTGAAGGACGTCGAGTTGTTCCCATTTTGGAAGAGCCAAGACACCGAACTGTTTATAAGGACGGGGATGTATATTTACTTGATGTGCAAATAAATCCGGGAGATATGACGTTACCTCATACCCATAATGCGGCCATACTTTATACCTTTATAAGCAATGGGGAAGGGCCATTGAATGGTCGTGTTTCAGGTAATACTGATTACGTGGAGAATAATTTCACCCATGAAGTCAAAAATGAAGGACCAGGATTGTTTAGAATAATCGCGCTGACCAACTATGGTCCGGGGGTGGATCTGGAAGTGGATGATTTGCCTAAAGATGTTGAAAGTGAAATAGCGGAAGAAAACCCGTGGTTTCGATCTTATCGCTTAACACTTGAAGCAGGTGAGGAAACCACTGTGCAAACGTTTGCGAACCCCAATGTCATTGTCCAAGTGACAGAAGGATTAATACATGTAACCCGCCCAGATGGCGTTACCTCTGAGCTTACAGAGATGGGGCATTGGGCATGGAGGAAAGAACACGTTCCCTATAGCGTTATAAATTTGAGCGACAAGGCAGTCGAAGTTGTTATTAACGAGGCCCGCCGCTGATCTAGGGCGTGGAATAGCAGAAGGCACATTGGATTTTAAAAGCTAGGCGCTGACTTGTCTTTGCTCGCCCGATTTTTCGCTGGCGCCTTTTAACATTACGGTAACAGCGGAAAACAAGAGCCAGCTTCCTGATATGGCAAACCATATTGAATTTGAGAGTAACAATTGGCAAGAAAGCGCCATCATTAACAGCCTTGCGTATTCCAACCTGTGTCGGTAAGTTCTGGCTTCGAGCCAAGTGCCAAAGACATAGAAGCTAAAGGCAAAGCTTCCTACCGCAATCCACAGAATAACACCGCTCAATTGATTTCCATTGAGCAAAACCAACAAGCTGACAGCGGTAGTCATGACAAATTGGCTGAGTACATAAAGCTGAATGAAGCGAGATATCTGGGGATCAAATTTAACAGAAAGATCTGCTGGTACTTGAGCATTCTTACATTGAGTTCTCATCCCGTTGGGCTGCCAACCAGGGGGCATAAATGGGAGCTTTAATTTATTAATAAGACCGGGTGCTTGCCAGAAATCTAGAACCAAACGCCAATATACATGAACGTTTGCCCAAAGAGGGTTCCAGCTGTTTAACGGTTTTCTGAGACCAAACATTGCCGGCTCAGATTCCAACTCATCTTGATAGCTGCCAAACAGCCTATCCCAGATAATAAAAACGCCGCCATAGTTTTTGTCCACGTAGAGCTTATTGCGAGCATGATGGACTCGATGGTTCGAAGGGGTCACTAAAACCCATTCCAGAACGCCTAGTTTGGGGATGTGCTCTGTGTGGACCCAGAACTGGTAAATAAGATTGAGGCTAACGACGGAAAATAGAATCTCAGCGGGGTAACCCAGTACCAATAAAGGCAGGAAGAATAAAAAGCCGTGAAAATCAATACTCGTTTGCCGAAGAGCTGTTCCCAAATTGTAGTCTTCACTTTGGTGGTGGGAAACATGAGAGCCCCAGAAAAGAGCAACTTCATGCCCAAGTCGGTGTTTCCAGTA
>JBGCEK010000098.1:0-2888 GCA_045106275.1 Pseudohongiellaceae bacterium
GGTACTGGAGCCTTGGGTGAGGTCTTTCATGAGATGCAATCCTAAACGGCTTACGTTCAGTGAACTTAAAGTGCCGTATATCGATGAACAAGGGATGACGATTCTATCACTAAGTTGTTGAATTTAAATAAAAAATAAAAAATAAAACCCTTTACTTTCACATGCTTCAGAGTATCTTAGAGTTATGGGTAGTAAGAACTCCTGCGCTAGTCTGGTCGCCAAAGCAGACTCCTAAGCCTCCCAATCGTCGCTGGAATTACCTAGCAGACATAGCTCCTAAATCGGCCACCGTCGGCGAGCAAGCCTGAATTCATTGGACCTTGCTTGCAATCATCGCAATAATGGCTCATTCAAAGTCAAACTGATCTCTCCATGTCTGCCAGCAAATTTCGCCACATCACGGTCACTGCCGTCGTCATCGCCAACATGGTCGGCACGGGGGTATTCACAAGTTTAGGATTTCAACTTCTCGATATTAGGTCAGGTTTTGTTTTATTAATGCTTTGGGCTGTGGGCGGTCTGGCTGCACTTTGCGGCGCAATGACCTATGCCGAGCTTGGCGCCGCCATGCCCCGATCAGGTGGCGAATACAATTTCCTCACCCGTATTTACCATCCTGCCGCCGGATTTGTGTCAGGTTGGGTGTCGGCCACTATCGGCTTTGCCGGGCCAGTTGCATTAGCTGCCATGACCTTTGCGGCCTATGCAACGACTGTGCTGCCGGGCGAGCCTTCAGCACTTTTAGAAAAGTCCCTTGCGGCAGGACTACTGATCGCACTCACATTTATTCACGCAACCAATCGCCGCAACAGCGGTGGGATTCAATTAATTTTTACGATTCTAAAAGTCGCTGTGATACTTGTTTTTTGCCTTGCTGCAATAGCAATTGTCGACACTCCGCAGCCAGTGACTTTTGTCCCAAGTGAAGGCGACGGGACATTACTTACAAGTGGAGAATTTGCAGTTGCACTAATCTATGTAAGTTTCGCTTACACAGGTTGGAATGCCGCCACTTATTTAAGCAGTGAACTTGAAGAACCCCAGCGAACTTTGCCGTGGATTCTTATCACCGGAACCTCAGTAGTAATGGCACTCTATGTTGCCCTTAATTTTGTATTCTTGTACTCCGCTCCAATGGACTCTATGGTGGGTGAAGTTGAAGTCGGCTACATTGCAGCAGAGGTGGCGTTTGGAGAAACTGGCGGACGCTTCACAGGTCTCGTTTTAGCCCTGCTACTGGTCTCTACAGTCAGCGCCATGACCATGGCTGGCCCTAGAGTGATTCAAGTTATTGGCGAAGATTTCCCTGCTCTTTCTCTGCTGGGGAAAAAGAACAAAGACGGCATTCCAGCGAACGCTATTTTCATGCAATCTGCAATCGCCATGCTGTTTATCTTGTCGTCTACTTTTGAGTCTATACTGGTTTTTGCTGGCTTCACTCTTGCCCTTAATAGTTTTGCCACCGTATTGGGTATTTTTGTCTTACGCTGGAAACAGCCTGAACTGGAACGGCCCTATCGAACGTTCTTGTACCCGCTTCCCCCGCTTCTTTATCTAGTGCTCACCGGCTGGACACTCTGGTTTGTCTTAGGGTCGCGCCCGGTTGAAGGCCTGTTTGGTCTGGGCATCATAGGGTCAGGATTACTTTTATATTTTATTTCCAGTTTTCGAACTACAAGAAGCATTTCAGGAGCACGAATAAATGACCAAGACTAAAACTGTTAGCTGCAGAACTACTATTAAAAAACTAGCCTCACCTATTTTTCTTGCTGGCTTCTTTATTCTAAATTCTTCAGCTATGGCCGCTGAGCCAGTCGCCCATTATCTCGCTAATGAGGCACTTATGGTGGTCAACGGCGACACCAAGATCATGTTCGATCCAATTTATAAAAACAGTTATGACAACTATGTTTTGGTACCACCTGAAATGGAAGCCGCCATGTTTGCCGGTACGCCTCCCTACGATGGACTTGATGCTATCTTTATAAGCCATTATCACGGCGATCACTTCACCCCAGAAGATGCCCTGCGGTTTTTAAAAGCGAGAGACAGTGTAGAAATGTACGCTCCGAGCCAGGCAGTCATCGCACTACGAGCCATTGCAACTGACAGTGACCAAACGGTTTTTTCTCGCGTTCATTCAGTCACTCTTGAGTACAAAGATGCACCTGTTAGCTTGGAAGTAGACAATCTAACCATTGATGCTGTTCGCATTCCTCACAGTGGCTGGCCCACTGGACGCCTAGACGTTGCAAACATTGTGTGGCGAGTTACCCTCGATGATGAAACTACCGTGGTCCATCTTGGTGATGCCGATGCCAATGATGTTCATTTCGCGCTTGATCCTGAGTTTTGGAGTCGCAAGCAATCCGACATGGCTTTCCCGCCCTACTGGTTCTTTGCATCACAGCAAGGCCTTGATGTACTTAACAATCGTATTGAAGCGACAGAGAATGTCGGTATTCATGTGCCTGCCGCCATGTCTAACGATGCTAGTCAAAGACCCCCAGCCCTACGAAACGTAGACTTATTTACCATTCCTGGAGAAACCCGCGCCATTTCTAACGACTAGGCAGCGAGGTTTAACCAATACTAGGGAATACAGCTATGAGCGATATCCGACAGCATTCTAAGAAAATTTTGCACAGCAATGGAAAAGAGTTTAACTACTACAGTCTTAATGCGCTTGCGGAACAAGGTTATCAATCGGCAGAGCACCTGCCTGTTTCCATTAAAATTCTATTGGAAAACTTGTTGCGTCATTGCGACGGAAAAGTAGTGAACTCGCAGCATATTTCAGACTTAACAAACTGGACTGAAACACAGCATCAAGGAAAAGAAATTTTGTTTCATCCTGTGCGGGTTCTGATGCAGGACTTCACCGGCGT
>JBGCEK010000099.1:0-12615 GCA_045106275.1 Pseudohongiellaceae bacterium
ATTTATAACCGCGGCGATATTCAAACTTGTCCACCGCTTTCATCAAACCGATGTTGCCTTCTTGAATCAGATCCAAGAACTGCAAACCACGGTTGGTGTACTTTTTGGCGATTGAGATAACCAAACGTAGGTTCGCTTCCACCATTTCTTTCTTAGCACGGCGAGATTTTGCTTCGCCGATAGACATCTGTCGATTGATGTCCTTGATTTCTGTAACGGTCAGTCCGCTTTCTTCCTGAAGCAGCTTAATTTTCTTCTGCGCGCGAAGCACTTCTGTCTTCACATTAACCAGAAGCTCAGAATAGGCTTTCTTTTCTTTTATGTGCTTGTCGATCCACTTCTCGTTGGTCTCATTGCCAGGGAAGCTTTCGATGAACGTCTTACGTGGCATTTTGGCGCCGCGAACGCACAAGCTGATCACTGTCTTTTCATGCCGACGCAGTCGAGTTAACACCGCGCGAATATGGCTAAGCAGAGGCTCAAACTGACGAGGAGTCAGTTTAAAGCTTTTGAATACTTCTCCTAGCTTTTCTAGCTCGGCAACAGACTTGGCGTGATCGCGGCCGTTTTTGTTGACCACAGTGCTGGTTTTCTTAAACTGATCGGCTAATTCACCAAAGCGAATTCTTGCTTCTTCTGGGTCTGGTCCAACTGCCGCTTCTTCATCATCATCGTCGTCATCGTTATCAGCGGCTGGAGCCGAGCTGTCAACGATCTGCGCCGGCGCGGGGATCTCGTCGGTAGTATCTAGGTATCCCGTGATGAGCTCATTCAGGCGGCGCTCTTCAGTGTTGGTCAAGGCGTATTCGTTAAGGACATGCTCAACAGTGCCCGGGAAGTAGGCCATGGCTTTCATAAGCTCACGAAGGCCTTCCTCAATGCGTTTGGCGATAACAATCTCGCCTTCGCGGGTTAGGAGTTCAACCGTACCCATTTCGCGCATGTACATGCGTACCGGGTCAGTGGTGCGGCCAGCTTCGTTCTCCACGGCAGCAAGGGCAGCGGCGGCTTCGGCAGCGGCTACTTCGTCAGCGCCTGTGTCGCTCTCTTCATTGAGTAGCAATGTATCGGCATCAGGTGCGGTTTCGAACACCTTGATACCCATGTCATTGATCATTTGAATGATGTCTTCAACCTGATCTGGGTCTGAAATTGATTCGGGAAGGTGGTCATTAACCTCAGCATAGGTGAGGTAACCTTGTTCCTTTCCTTTAGCAATCAATGACTTAAGGCTGGACTGTGGAGCTATTAAATCGGCCATGAATTCTCGTCTTACCCAGCGCAAGTGCTGAGAAATGGGTGAATAAAAGGGAGCCGGGCATTATAAAGATCACCGGCTATCTTGTATATCGTTAGTCGTTCTTTTTAGACAATTACATCAACTATTTAGTTTTAGTCTTGCCCGTCATTGTTTGAGTCAGGAATCTGGTCATGAGGCATGCTTCGATCACCAAATTTCGACATTAACTTGTCTCTAATCTGTAGCTGATAGAGTTTGCGTTTTATATCGGACACTATGCTGTCAACTATCTGCTTGAACTCACCTTCCACTCCTTCGGTGGGGGTTATTTTCTCTTCCTTGAGCAGCTGAGTTAACTGATTACCCAGGCTGGTGCCGTAGCAATAGCCTAATAGCGTGAACACCCTAGTAGTGGGGTCTTTCTGGACAATTTCAATGAGAGTTAGCAGCAGTTTGCGACTTTCGTCTTCGGCGCTTTTAAGCGGGCTCAAATCCGTGTCCAAGCTCAGTGCTATTTCGGGATTACGCAGCAAGAGCTCGATGGCTTTTACAGCAGCAGGCCGGCGATAATTTCTTAAACCGGTACTTAAGTCACTAGTCGCGCTTAAATTCGATCGACTGTTTCGGTTTTCACGGGGCGCTGTGGCTGAGCTTGGCACATAATCTGGAATATCGGGCGGAGGTGGCAGGTCTTGTCCTTGCTGTTCCTGCTCTTCGGGAGAGTCTAATAAGTTGCTTAATGAAGCACTGGAAACCCCCAAAAGATCTGCAAGACGATCCTGCATAAGCTGGCCATACACCCCATGAGGAAGCTGCTTAAGATAGGGTTTGGCAAGGTTGCTTAGGCGTGCCTTGCCTTCAATGGTTGCAACATCAATTCCTACGGCTAATTTGTCAAAGAAGAAGGTTTCTAAGGGGGTTGCGTTCGCCAGTTCCTGATTGAATTTATCTTGGCCAATTTTGCGCACTAAGGTGTCTGGGTCTTCGCCTTCAGGTAAAAAAAGAAACTTCACCTGGCGGCCGTCTTCCATTTGGGGGAGGGTAGCTTCCAGTGCTCTCCACGCAGCCGTGCGGCCAGCTTTGTCACCATCGAAGCAAAACACTACCTCAGGCACTATTTTAAACAGACGATTTAAGTGGTGGCTGCTGGTGGCTGTACCCAATGTGGCAACGGCGTTTTTGATGCCCATTTGAGCTAGGGCAATCACGTCCATATAGCCTTCAACTAGCAGCAATTGACCAAACTTGTGGCTGGATTTTTTGACTTCATAAAGCCCGTACAATTCCGAGCCTTTGTGGAACACAGGAGTCTCTGGGGAGTTGAGATATTTTGGCTTGTCATCTCCTAAAACCCGGCCGCCGAAGGCGATGGTTCTGCCTCGCGTATCTCGGATAGGAAACATAATACGGTGACGAAAACGATCGTAATAATCTCGACCGCCGCTCCCGCTTTTTTTGTCACTGTCTTTCTCAATGACCATCCCCGACTTTGCCAAAGAGCTTTGAACACTTGCGTCTTTGCCTATTGCGGACAGTAAGTTATCCCAACCGGGAGGCGCATAGCCAATGTTAAAATCCCGAGCAATTTCACCGCTCACCCCACGCGCTACCAGGTATTCAACAGCAGCCTGTTTGTTTTCGTGGTGCCGAAGCTGCTGGCGAAAAAAGTCATTGGCTTTGTCCAGCACTTCAAACAATTTAGCGTTTTCAGATTGTTTACGCTGACTGGCGGCAGACTCTTCACGGGGTACTTCCAAGCCGTTTTCTTTTGCCAGTGCTTCTACCGCTTGGGGGAAATCCAGCTGCTCGAAGTTCATGATAAAGCCGATAGCGTTGCCAGCTGCACCACAGCCAAAGCAATAGTAAAACTGCCTTTCCGGCTGAACGCTAAATGAAGGGGTTTTCTCGTTGTGAAAAGGACAGCAGGCAGAGTAGTTCTTGCCGGATTTTTTTAGAGGTACTCGATTGTCGATGACGTCGATAATGTCTGCTCTGTTAAGCAGGTCATCGATGAATGCTTGTGGGATTAAGCCAGCCATTATTTAGTGAGTACGGGCTCCAAGTTGAGTGAGCATTTTAGCGGAGTTTCTCAAAAGGCTGAATGCTGCTTATGCTTACTGTGCGCTTGAGAAAAGTTGAACGTTTGATTCTCTAAGTCTCAACCGCGGTTTTGAGCCGATGCAGCTGGCAATTGAATCTTAACAATAGAGTGTGCCGAGCTTGAGCGAAAACCTAGCTAAGAGCGGCCTTAATTTTTTGGCTCACAGCGCCCATGTCAGCTTTGCCGATAACCTGAGGTTTCACAAGCCCCATCACTTTGCCCATATCCTGCATGGAAGCAGCGCCGGAGTCAGCCATTGCGGCAGATACGATGGCGTCGATTTCAGCTTCAGTCAGGGCTTTAGGTAAGAAGTGCTGCAGCACTTCAATCTCGGCTTTTTCTTTATCAGCCAGTTCTTGTCGATCCGCGGCTTCAAATTGTTTGATTGATTCTCGACGCTGTTTCACCATCTTATCCAGTATGGCAATAATGCGTGAATCGTCAGGGTCTATCCTTTCGTCCACTTCCACGCGCTTAATTTCAGCCAACGCCAAACGAATTGTGCCTAAGCGCTCTTTATCTTTCGCGCGCATAGCGTCTTTCATGGCGGCGGTGATTTCTTGTTTGAGTGCACTTTCGGACATAAGAATAATCTGCTTAAGGAATTGGAATCCAGAGACTGCGAGGTGCTTGGCGTCTAGACATCTTAAGGATGAGGAGAGTAGCGAGTGCTAATCATGGCTTTTGCAGAATGAGCGATGGCGCCAGTAATTCTGACGCCAAGGGCAAAAACCTAGTAAAGGCGAGTGCTTTTACGGCTTTCTCGAGACACTTTTTTCAAGTGGCGCTTAACTGCAGCGGCCGCTTTACGCTTGCGAACCGACGTAGGCTTTTCATAAAACTCACGACGACGTACTTCTGCTAAAATTCCGGCTTTCTCGCAAGAACGCTTGAAACGACGCAAAGCGACGTCAAAAGGCTCGTTTTCTTTCAGTTTTACCGCTGGCATGGAAAAAACACCTACCTTGTTTATATGACTTGAATTCGGTTTAGAGCCCAGAAATTGGCAAAATTTCTGCCTATCTAATTTCAGGGGCGTGAATTGTAATGCCCAACCTTCACAAATGCAAAGAGAATTAGCGCCAGCTAGCCAAGATTCTGTGGCTTTGGACAAATTTGCACAATGCGGTTGGGGTTTGCTGCCTTTTTTGGCATGATTGGCACCCGAAATTAGCGGCCTTTAGAGACTAAGTGGTTGAAAGTATTAGGTATTGAGACTTCATGTGATGAAACTGGAATTGCTATCTATGACAGCGACGCAGGTTTGCTGGCGGATGCGCTTTATAGCCAGATCGAAATTCATGCTAAATACGGCGGAGTAATACCTGAGTTAGCCTCACGAGACCATATTCGAAAAACCCTGCCTCTGATCAATCAGGTACTTGAAGAGGCCGGTTTATCTGCTCAGGATATTGACGGGGTGGCCTACACAGCCGGTCCCGGTTTAGTGGGGGCGTTATTAGTAGGCGCTTCTATCGGCCGTGCATTAGGCATGGGTTGGGGGGTGCCTACGTTAGGCGTTCACCACATGGAAGGCCATTTACTCGCCCCTATGTTGGAGGAGATCCCCCCCGAGTTTCCCTTTGTAGCGCTACTGGTGTCCGGCGGCCACACCCAATTGGTTAAAGTGCTAGGAATAGGTAAATATACGTTGATGGGAGAGTCCTTGGACGATGCAGCCGGCGAGGCTTTCGACAAGGTAGGTAAAATGCTTGGGCTTGAATATCCTGGTGGGCCTAATGTAGCCAAGCTGGCGGTGTCTGGAACCTCTGGGCGGTTTGAATTTCCAAGGCCCATGACTAACCGGCCTGGCCTAGATTTTAGTTTCAGTGGATTGAAAACCTCAGTGAGAAATACGATTGCCGAACAGCGAGACGACGAGGGCAATCTCGACGCCCAAGTGTCAGCAGATATTGCCCGTGCTTTTGAAGAGGCTGTTGCGGCAACTCTGGCGATTAAGTGCCGCCGAGCTCTGCAAGAAACCGGATTTAAAACCTTGGTTATCGCTGGTGGAGTAAGTGCCAACTTAACCCTCAGAGCGGTTTTAGAGGCGACCGTCCAAAAGTTAGGCAGCAAACTGTTTTACGCCCAACCAAAATACTGTACCGACAATGGTGCGATGATCGCCTTTGCGGGTTGCCAGCGTATTCAGGCGGGACTACAGGATGATTTAGAGATCAGGGCACAACCTCGTTGGTCATTGGAAACGTTAGAATCTATCGGGTAAGGCAAGATTTGAGGGCACACATGGACATTGTTTACATTCGCGAACTTGAAATTGAAACGATAATTGGTATTTATGACTGGGAGAGGGAGCAGCGTCAAACCGTGAGTCTCGACCTAGAGATGGCCACTGATATTCGCCCTGCGGCGGCTGATGATGACATCAACAAGACCTTGGACTACAAGTCAGTAGCAAAGCGGCTGATTGAGTTTGTTGGCAAGTCCGAGTTCTTTTTAGTAGAAACCATGGCAGAAGAAATAGCAGGCATAGTCAGAACCGAATTTGATGTAAGTTGGGTTCGGCTGCGCTTGGGCAAGCCTGGCGCGGTAACTGGATCGAAAGATGTAGGCGTAATCATCGAGCGCGGCAGCAAGACAGCGTCTTAATCAAATGAAAGCTTTAACGAATTTTTCAAGCCAGCTAGAGGCAATGTTGTGACGTTACTCTCATTGAGCATTGGCTCCAACATCAATCCAGCAAGTAATATCAGGGAAGCGCTTACGCTATTGCAGGCGGAATTTGTCACGCTCTCTTGCTCGGCAGTGTATGAAAGTGAGGCGGTAGGGTTCGATGGGGACAATTTCATGAACTTAGTCGTCATTGCCAACGTCGATAAGCCGCTGGCAGAAATAACGCAGCGGCTAAAGGCTATTGAAGATCAGTTGGGGCGCAATCGAGACCAGCCTCGGTTCTCGGGCAGGACTATGGATATTGATATTCTTAGCTACGGCGATGAAACGGGTGCCGATTGCGGTCTGTCTCTACCGCGGGATGAAATTACCAAAAACGCGTTTGTGCTTTGGCCTCTTGCGGAAATGTTGCCTGACGAAGTGCATGCGCCTAGCAATAAAACCTATGGCGCCTTGTGGGCCGAGTTTGATAAAACGTCTCAAAAGCTATGGCCAATCGATTTTGACTGGCCTTGGGAAGCGACTAAGTCGTAGTCGCCGTTTCTTCCTAGACTAAACTTCGCCCTCCATCTACTTTTAGTGTCATTCCAGTGATGTAGCTTCCGCCAGTGGCGAAATAAAAAACCGCCTCGGCAATGTCTTCTTGTCGTCCAAGACGATTGAGTGGGATGCGCTGTAAAACATCTTTCCGTTTTTCAACCACTGCCGGATCGCTGTCGTCTTCTAAGGAAGGCGGCCACAATATAGCGCCAGGTGACACTCCATTAACTCTAACGAAAGGGGCCAGCTCGATTGCCAATGATTTCGTCATGGCTTTAAGCCCGGCTTTGGCGATGCTGTAGGTAGGAAAGCCAGCGAGGGGGCGGTCAGCATGTGTGTCCACAATATTCACAATTGCCCCACGGCGTGCAGTGAGTTCAGGTGCCAGTTGCTGGCTGATAAAAAAAGCACCGCGCAAATTGCTGTCTACGAGATCATCCCATTGTTGCTGGGAAATCTCGCCTAAGCTTGTGGGATAAAAAGATGATGCATTGTTAACAAGCACATCAAGCTGCCCGAAAGCCTCTGGCACCTGTGCCGCCATGTTTGCTGTGGCCTCTCGATCATTGAGGTCCGCTTGCAAAGCTATAGCACTATCTGCTCTGTTGTTGTTGAGATCACGAATGAGGTTTGTGGCCTCTGCTTCGGATCGATTGTAGTGAATAATTACTCGGAAACCACGGCTGTGAAACAGCCTTGCGGTCGCGGCACCTATTCGTTTCGATGCGCCAGTTATAAAAATAACAGGGTTCATGGAATTGCTGTCTCCTGTCCAAATGTGCCCATAAAAGATTTTAGTTCCGCTAGCCTTGCCTCCTGAATGGCTTCTTTTGCTGATAGCTGGGGAGCTGTTTCAATCGCGATTCTGGAATCAACGTTTGCAATAGCGCCTTTGGCCGCCATTAGATAATTATGCTGAGGGTAAGGTCTTTTTTCGAGGCCGGTTCTACCTCTGGCATCCGCTTCACAGGCAAGTAGAAATTTTTCGAATCGTGCTGGGCGGCGAATAGCATCGAGAGATTCGAGCAACTTAAGTAATGTCGCGGGCCTGAGCTCCAGCACTCGGTGAAGTTGGGTATGATATTGACACACGATGGCCGCAAGTTGGGAATACTCATTCGGAATTTTTAAGCGCTTGCTAAGCGCTTTGACTAAATCCATTCCTAAGCTCTCATGGCCCACGTGGCTGGGCCATTTTTGCGGGTCGGTTATCCCTTTGCCCACATCGTGCACTAGCACAGCAAATCTTACCGCTGGATCGGAGGTCAAGTTCACCGCCTGTTCAAGGCACAGGAGAATATGTTCGCCGGTGTCTATTTCTGGGTGATATTTAGCAGGCTGAGGTACCCCAAATAATCGATCGACTTCGGGTAAGACAATGTTCAGCGCATGGCAATCTCTGAGTACTTTAACAAATTCTCCGGGTGTCTTCGTTGCCAAAGCAAGCTGGGTTTCTCGCCAAATCCTTTCTGGGCTGAGATGTTGAATTTCACCAGAATCGCTAATTGCACGCAGCATGGCCTTAGTTTCTGGTGCCACAGTGAAACCGAAATGAGCGAACCTAGCGGCGAAGCGGGCTACTCGAAAAACTCTCAATGGGTCTTCTGTAAATGCGTCTGACACGTGACGTAAGACTTTGTCTTCAATGTCTTTACGGCCATTGTAAGGATCTATTAATTCTCCGGTTTCAGTTTCGGCTATGGCGTTTATAGTCAAGTCACGACGCTTTAGATCATCTTCTAAGCTAACACCTTTTGCGTAATGAACTTCAAAACCTTTGTGTCCGCTTGCAGATTTGCGTTCTGTCCGAGCTAGCGCATATTCCTCTTTGCTTTGGGGGTGCAGAAAAACAGGGAAATCACTGCCAACTTGAGAGAAACCTTGGGCGATGAGTTCCTCCGGAGACGCATCCACAACAACCCAGTCTTTGTCTTTAACTGGAAGACCAAGAAGCCTATCTCTTACTGCGCCGCCGACTAAGTAGGTTTTCATTGCTGGGTTCTGTATTGCTAGTTTGTGTTATCGCAGTTGCGACTATGGCTAAGTCTACATCAAGTGACAGAAATTCTTTGCCCGTCTTCTAAGCGCATAAGGGTAAGCTCTCGGCCCCACACGCAGCCTGTGTCCAAGGCGTGAACTTTAGCTCTATTGGTGATGCCTTCCAATGATGCCCAATGGCCAAAGACGATGCTGGCTTCTCGGGTGATCTTTTCGTATTCGAACCAAGGTTTGAATCCCTTTGGGGTAGCGTTTAAACCTTGTTTCACGTCCAATTTTAAGGTCCCAATCGGGTCACAAAATCGAACTCGAGTGAGGTAATTGGTGATGGCTCTCAACCTATCTAAGCCCTTGAGCCCATTATGCCAGCGTTCAGGTACATCGCCATACATATGAGAAAGAAAACCTCGGTAGTCCTCGCCCTGTAAGGCTAGCTCCACTTCCGCAGACAGGTTTAACGTTTTCTGTACAGTCCAACTTGGGGCAACTCCGGCGTGTAACATCAGAAAATGCTCAGGACCATTAAGGGTATCGACGCTCTCATAGTGAGCCAGCGGCTTGCTACGTAGCCAATCACTGAAGGCGCTGCTGTGTTGTGAATTGAGCAATTTGCCCACCGTGTCTTTGCCTCTAAATGGCGCACAGTCCTCATGCAAGGCAATAAAGTGCAAATCATGATTTCCAAGTACGATCCGAGTCGCATCATCAATATCTTGTAAAAACTTCAAGGTATCGAGAGACTTCGGGCCGCGATTTATGAGGTCGCCAACACACCACAAGCGATCTTGAGCAGGCGAAAATTTTACTTTCTTTAGAAGTTTACGAAGCTGCTTATAACACCCTTGTATATCGCCGATGGCGTAGATGCTCATAGTATGGATACTGCCTACCGTTTGAAATTCAGCTATCGGACAGAGTAAATATGCCTAGACTGTTTTCGTTGAAAGAACTCATGTTCTCAATTCAATATGGAGAAAATTTTAGTGAACAGTGTGGGGAATAGCCAATAAAAAAGGCGCAATTGGTGCTTCAAATTGCCCGCCGTCAACACTCCGCATTTGGTAGCTACCCTGCATCGTGCCGACTTCGGTTTTAATAACAGCGCCGCTTGTGTAAGTGAATGTTTCGCCGGGAGCAATGTTGGGCTGCTTGCCAATAACGCCATCGCCCTTAACTTCTTCCTTGTGGTTAGTGTCATCAACAATTTGCCAATGGCGGCTGATGAGTTGCACAGACTGAGCCTTATTGTTGGTAATGCTAATAGTGTAGGCAAACGCGAAGCGCTTTGCACTTGGTTGTGATTGTTCTTTGAGATATCGAGTTGTTACATCGATTTTAACGGAATCTGATTGGCTCATTGTTGTGGTTGCCTTGCTTAATTGTGGCCGGCGCTGCTGAAAGCGTCGCTTATTTGCACATAGTCCAGCAGAGATAAATTCTCAGGGCGCAGACTCAAATCTACTGGAAGTTCGCTGACACCCGTATCCTTCATTATGCCACGTAAGCTGTTTTTGAGAGTTTTTCGGCGCATATTAAAAGCGCTTCGAACCACTAGCTCTAACATTTTTACGTCTCTAACTGTTATCGGCTTCTCTTTGTGGGGTGTTAATCGAACGATTGCAGAGCTTACTTTCGGTTGGGGCTTAAACGCCGTTGCCGGTACGTTAAATAGGTGCTCAACTTGGCAGTAGTATTGAAGCATGATACCTAGTCGACCATAGTTTTTGTCACCTACGCCGGCGGACATTCGCTGCACTACTTCAAGTTGCAGCATAAAAGTCATATCCCGAATAAGCTCATGACTTTTTAACAGGTGGAACAAGACTGGAGTAGAGATATTGTAGGGCAGGTTGCCAATGACTCTAAGTGCATGGGGCTCGGAGCTTAACTGAGCTAAATGAAACTTAAGAATGTCTTGCTGATGGATGATGACTTGTTCAGACAGTTTAAAATTGGTTTTTAAGAACTTGGCAAGGTCTCTATCTAGCTCAATACAGTCCAACTTTGCCCCAGTTTCGGAAAGGGGATAGGTAATAGCGCCTTGTCCTGGACCAATTTCTACTAAGTGGTCTTGTGGTGTTGGATTGATGGAGCGGATTATTTTTTCGATGATAGCTTGATCGTGGAGAAAATTTTGGCCAAATCGTTTGCGGGCCTGATGCTGCATGCCGTTGCTCATGCGAGGAGCGAGATTTGCTTGTTTAGCCGAACTCTTCATGTGTTTTTCCAATGCTCCGCCATAGTCACTGCGGTGTTGATGGCGTTATACAGACTGCCATTTTCAGCTTCCCCGGTTCCGGCTAGGTCGATGGCTGTGCCATGATCAACAGACGTTCGGACCATGGGAAGGCCCAAGGTGATGTTGCAAGAATCACCGAAGCCCTTAAATTTTAAAACGGGCAACCCTTGATCGTGATACATGGCGAGAACCGCGTCAGCATGGTCAAGATACTTAGGGGTGAACAGTGTATCAGCAGGCAGTGGACCCATCAGGTTTATACCTTTGGCCCGCAGAAGATCGAGAGCGGGCCCAATGACTTCCAATTCTTCGGTACCAAGATGGCCATTTTCACCCGCGTGAGGATTAAGACCACAGACCAGTATGGACGGATTGGCAATGCCAAACTTCAATTTAAGGTCGTGGTTGAGAATTGTCACAATGTCATTTAGCAACGGCTGGGTAATCGCTCTTGGAACCTGGCTTAACGGCAAATGAGTTGTTGCCAACGCCACTCGCAGTCCTTCGGTGGCAAGCATCATGACTGTCAGGTTTACATTGCAGTGGTCAGCTAGAAATTCTGTGTGGCCGCTAAAACTAAAGCCTCCGTCGTTAATATTGCCTTTGTGCACAGGCCCTGTCACTAATGCATCGAGTGTCTTGTCTAGCACTAAGTCCGATGCGGTGCGCAGTGTGTTAAGCACATACTCGCTGTTGCTGGGGTCAAGTTGGCCAGCTACGGTGGCTGTCATTTGGGAAACTGGAACGATGAACAATTCGTTGGGTTTGTTTAGCCGAGGTGTGGCATCAGGATCAAACGGAGTGAGAACCAAAGTCCTGCCTAAGAGCGCTGATCGCTCTGCCAGCAGCGCCGGGTCGGCCACAACCACACATTGAGAATTGCGAATTGGGTTTTGTGCCAGCTCTATACAGAGATCAGGCCCGATACCGGCGGGCTCGCCTGGGGTGATTGCAATTCGGTTTGGCAATGTGTTTTGACACCTCGGCTCGAGCTACTCGACCACTTCAACAAAAGCTTCTTCGCGAATTTCAATTAGCCAGTTCTGCAATTCCAAATCGAATTTCCGATTGCGCAATGCATTCTCTGCCTGAGCACGGCTGTATTCAGAGCTTAAGTCAGTTTCTCTTCGCTCCAAAACTTCCGCAATATGCCAGCCTGTGTTGGATTGGAACATGTCGCTCAATTTATTCACTTCTAACTCGTCAATAACTATCGCCATTTCAGGAGGCATTCCACCTTCGTTGATCCAGCCTAAATCGCCTCCGGCAACCACAGAGGAAACATCATCAGAATTCTGCCTAGCCAAACTTGCGAAACTCTCACCGGCTAAAATCTGCTCGCGAATGTCGAGCAACGCAGCTTTGGTTTGTTCTTCGTTTCTAATTTCGTTAGGCGTCATCATGATGTGCCGAATATTGGTTTGCTTCACCATTTGTTCAGTGCCGCCTCGCTTGTCTGAAAGCACGATAATATGGAAGCCATTACCGGCTTCAATGGGGCCTTCAACATCCTGAACATTCATTCCTGTAACGATGTCTGAAAAAATATTAGGAAGGGACTCTGCCTTACGCCACCCTAAGTTAGTGCCGCTAATTTCTATGCCTGCATTCTGCGCTATCAAGCCGGCGGAGGTGATAGCCTCACCTTCACGAAATCTTGCCGTTAGATCCGCCGCAAACCGCCGTTTGGCTTCTTTTTCTTCGGCGGTATCAGTGGCACTGGTGATAACTCTAATATCATCTACAAGATAGTCCGGCGACATTGTCTCCCGACCGGTTTCGGAGTTTAGGAAGTTTTCAATTTCCTGGTCGGTGATAGTAATCCGACGATTGACCATACCTCGCTGTAGCTCCTGAATGGTC
>JBGCEK010000100.1:0-11386 GCA_045106275.1 Pseudohongiellaceae bacterium
GTTCGGTAAATTCAATGTTGGCTCCTTCGCTGCCGGTTCTTTTCGCATCCATGCAAGTTTCACATGCAGGTATCGAGTCAATCTCTTGATTTCAATCAATCGTTCCTACAAGTGCGCGCGCCGATTCTCAACACGAGTTGCCATTTCTTTGTTTCGTATGGAACCCGATCGAGTAAGATCCAGAAGCTCCCGAATTTCCGAAAGAGTCATTCCCAATAGCTGACAGACTTTCACCGTTTGGATGTCCTCCAGATCGGTTTCTGAAAAAATCCGGTAGGGATTACTTCCACCTTGATTTCCGCTCTGTGGTTTCAATATCCCTCTCTTAATATAGAAACGCACTGTATCAACACTAATGCCTGTTTCCTGGGCAAACTCGGATATCAGCCATTGTTTGTTTTGCTTGACCATGGACCTTACTCCAGACTTATAGTGGCAACCATCATAATGAATTGGCAGGCACTGACAAGCCCTGCAGATGGAGACAATATAAATGCGTAAGTTAGATCAACCCATAGTATTGATTACCGGAGCCAATAAAGGCATCGGATTCGAGATCGCAAAACAGCTGGCTGCAAGAGGTAATCAGGTTTTACTCGGAGCTCGCTCTCGAGAATCTGGCGAAAAGGCCGTCGCTGAGTTAGCTGAAGTTGATCTGGATGTAAGCTTCGTCCCTATCGACTTGAACGATGAGCGATCCATAACGGAGGCAGCGGATTACATAGGGGTAGAATTTGGGCGTCTGGATATCCTGATAAACAATGCAGGAATCACTGACCCTGACGACGCACCCCCCGGGAATGTCAGCCTTCAAGCAGTTCGGCGTATATTTGAGACAAACTTATTTGGCACTCTTAACGTTACACAAGCCATGCTTCCACTTCTTAGAAAATCTGACAGACCGCAGATTATCAATCAGTCAAGTGGACTTGGCTCGATCGAGTTGAACAACGACCCCGAATGGGAATTTGCTCAATTCAAACTATTCGGATACTGCGCATCCAAGGCAGCTATGAATATGATGACTGTGCAACTCGCAGCCACCCTGGCCGACGATAATATTATCGTAAACTCTATAGATCCTGGCTTTACCGCTACCGATTTGAATAATCACAGGGGAAGACAAACAATACCCGAAGGCGCAGCCGCCGCCATATCTCAAGCAGTAGACACTAAGCGCACAAGGAACGGAGAATATTTCAGCGCCAATGAATCATTGCCTTGGTAAAGCGCAAGAAACAGTAGTTTTGAATTCTTAACTCATCGGGTTTTTAGCCCACTTCTTAACACACTCTGATTTCGCGCTTGCAACTTATTGATATTAAAGACGAATCGGTCACGCAGCCTACTGAAAATCATTCACCCATCCTGCGCTCAGCCTAAAGGCCAGTTAAAGCTGTGTTAGTCTGATCCAGCCAGATTAATCCTCGTATCGATGGCACTCATCAAAATCTTAAGTTGTTAAGTCCAGAGCGTTTCCTGTAGTTGCTCAAATATGCGCTCATTCTTCAGCTTATTTGAATCTCTAATACGATCAATGGTATAAGTTTTACCCCTGAAACACGCCTGCCTGAGTCCATAGCCAGATGCTTCTTTTCTTCACTACAATCAGCAACCTCGCAATATCTCAGCTTCTGCTAACTGGATTATTTTATTTTTGCTTTTTCAGAAAGTCGCAATTTGGTCTATTAGTTCCACTGCTCTGCACTTGTTTTATTGCCGTCTCAATGCTCGGGCTTGTAAATCCCGAATTTGTCATTCTGAATTTTGTCACGGGCAGAGTCGCTGCAGCGACCCCTGCTGTCTTGTGGCTTTTTGCTCATGCTCTTTTCATCGATGACAGGAAAGTCACACCTCTTCCCTGGTTTTTCCTTATTAGCTATCAGATTGCCCGAGGCTACGTTACATACATTGACCTGACCGCCAATGGCGCACCTCAAAACCTATTCATTTCGGCTTTAAATGCATTGGCGCTACTGGTCGCCCTTGGGCTCACCCTACACGTAATTATCATGGCAACAAGAGAATTCAGCATCGATTTACTTGAAGAGAGAAGGAGGATTAGGGGGCCATTCGCGGCAGGCCTAGGGATGATAATGGCAATGCTGGTGGCGAGCATACTCCTGCCCTTAGTTGTAAGTCAGCAAGCCGCTGCTCTGTTCACTCAATTTTCAATAGTCGCTAGTAATAGCGTGACATTCGTGTTTTTCCTGTTAGTTAATCTGTTCAGCTTTCGCTTAGCCCCAGGCTCACAGTTGCTCACAAGTGACGACGAATTCAAGCTTGTAACAGAATCAAACAATCAATTGAAATTAGAAGACGCTGATATTGAATTGGTCGGCAAATTAGATCGCAAAATGCTAGAGGAAAAACTATTTGCTGATCCTGAGCTAACAATTGGCCAACTAGCCCAATTGTTGTCCGTACAAGAATACAAACTGAGAATAATTATAAATAGAGAGCTAGGTTACAAAAACTTCAATCAATTTTTGAACCACTACCGCATTAACGAAGCATGCGTACTTCTAAAGAAGAAGACCAAGTATCGAAATATCTCTATAGTTGCCAACGACGTTGGGTATGCCTCTTTATCCACTTTCAATCAGGCATTCAAGAAATTGAATGGCTCGACCCCTTCAGAATTTAAGGCCAAACACAATCCTGCCGAGTAACTGTCTCTGATATAAGCGAGTGGATTTACACCTAAATCTTTCTTTATTGCTCAACAGCAAGCTTTGCTATTGTAAACATCAGGAAGTCGACCATGCCTCACTATCTTCCTTCAATCCAGCGTTCAAGAAGCTCAAAAAGCATAAGCCCCGGAGAATTCATGACCCAGTATCCAACTGCAAGCAAATTATGGTCTACTGGAATTTAGAACCGCCTCTACCACGCCCGACACAGGCAGAATTCACGTCAAATTCCACACTCTTGTGAATCACACTGAATATGGCTAACTTGTTGTAAATCTCGCCTTTTATTTGTCTCAGATTTCGAAATTCTTCAGTATTTGGCATTTCTTGCTTTTGTTATGAGGTTATATTGACAATTAATGAAGCAGAGCAAACATCTCTGTTGGTAAATCAAAAAGAAAAGACTGGGGAAATCTCAAATCAATGGCTACAGCTACAGAACAAGTTTCCCCAAGTACGACTTTGCCTACAGCCCAATTCGACAGTCTGAGCCCTGTTCGAAAAGCTGAAAAATTCCTGCTCCCGGCAGGGCTTTGCATCGCCGCCCTCCCGCTGATAAGTAAATGGCTCAGCATAGCCAGCGCCTACCTGATTCAGGGCGATACCTCACACTTTTTATTCATCCCACTGGAACCGCGAGCCAGCATCCTGATTCTTCTGTGGTTAGTTAGCATTTCTATTTCGACAGCGTTGGCGGTTGTAATCCTGATTGTTCGACAGCTCAAGAGCGGACACACACTCCTCGAGCAGCGTTTGCTTGACTGTATTTCGCTTCTCATGCTGGCGGGTTTGGTGGGATTCGGAGCGCGCCTGGGCATCTACGGTAGTACTGGAGCAGAAGTTGGCTCAGCCCTGCTGGCAATACAATCAGTGTCGGCTTTCTGCTTGATCGGACTGTATATTTTAAATCGACTCAATCGTGCCAAACACCAATTCGCTAACGAATCGTCAACCGATACACAACGAGAATATCGCCTGTTTGCCAATCTAACCCTAATTGTCGTGTTGACTCCGCTCATGGTTAGAACGAGTTATGGGGTGTGGTACGGCGTGTTAGGTACCTTGGGAGAGGCGTCGTTCGTACAGCAATTTTCAATTATTTATGCCCTTTATTTGGTGTCAATGGGCATAGCTCTGCGATATAACTCGAGCACTGAAACGATTTTCAAGAATCCTAAGCTGTCCAGAACCATGCCTTATGTTGCGCTGGCAACACTTCTGTTCGGCACTTTCGCTTATCTAACTACAGGATTGAATGTTGAATTTTACTAGGCGCGTAGTCACCAACAAGAACTAACGGAGATTTGAAATGACAACTCTTACTACACAGGTACCCAGAAGTAGTATATTGCCGGAATTCATGATCAGGCCCATGTTTGCTGCTAATCTGTTTCTGCTTTCCATCTTTATTTTCTCACTGCCCTTCGTTGCCTATGCAATCTTTATGGGCATGGGGTTTTTAGTTACGGGTGATTCGGTTCACCCCTTTCTGCAAACGGGTCGGGAAGGATACTACGACTTCGCTCTCTATGCTTTGGCTGCGCATATGGTCTCAGGGGCCTTCATAAACCTCCTGGCTCCCTTACAGATCCATCTCGGCTTGACTCAGAAAAACAAGAAATGGCATCGCTATTTGGGTGGCGCAGTAATCGCGGTTTCCTTCAGCGCGGCGATCGTGGGCACCGTATTTTATGCGTTCTATCCTGACAACACGGGCGAACGCTTGATGAATTCGCCATCGAATCTACAAGCAGGCTCACTGTTTGGTGTAACCATGTTTATCGTGGCTTACAAGGTCGTTCAAACCCTGATTCAGCGAGATTTCCAAGAGCACCGCATCTGGGCTGTTAGTTTGTTTGTGCTGGCAATTGGCTCATATACCTCGCGTGTATCGGATGGTTGGGAGCGCCTCTATTTCTCAGCTTTCGGAGGAAGCGCAGATTTAAGAACTTATGTAATGGTCGCGACAGCTTGGGCATTTTGGCTTGTACCACTGGCAGGTGTGCATGGCTACTACGCACTCAAAAGACGTGGCGCCTTTGCTAATGTTCCGGCCACTACACCGCTTATTGCATCCCTTATTGGTGTTGGCTTTTATGGTATAGGCACCTACTCTTATTTTGTCTCGATGCTCTCAAGGATGCTGTAGATTGCTCGAAGTACGCATGGAATTGATAGCCTCACGAAGCGGGGCTTTTTATGCACGAAATCAAGGCAAAGGGATCAAAGTAATTTGATACAGATTTCGCAAGAAATTTAGCACACTTCTTAGCACACTCTGTTTTCGCAGTTTTAACTTATTGATTCAAATAAGGAATCGGTCACGCGGTCTACTGAAAATCCTCGTGTCGGCAGTTCGACAAGCGCGTAGCGCGAAGGACGCCTGTAAGGCGCCCGCAGGGGACAAACAGCCCTAAGGCTGTTTGGATCATTCCGCCCCTGGGCACCATACATAAAACAGCCTCGCAAAGCGGGGCTTTTTTATGTATCGAGTTTAGGGATTGATGAGAACTGCCGCCCAGTTCGACAAGCGCGTAGCGCGAAGGACGCCTGTAAGGCGCCCGCAGGGTGAAGAAATTATCTGAGATAATTTCGAATCAAAGCTGCGTCAGCAGCGCAGACGGCGGAACGCCGCCCGCAGGGGACAAACAGCCCTAAGGCTGTTTGGATCATTCTGCCCCTGGGCACCATTTCCCTTTCTTGCCAGCAACCTTCTAGACGCGCTGGCAGCTTCTATGCCCAAAAGCATCTGTTGCTAGATCTAAACAGAGGAAAACCAAAGAATCTGACCCCTTTGATTTCTTCGAAATTATTTTTTTGGTCGATTTATAAAAAGATATAGAAAATCTTAAGTTTCGCCGATAGATTAAAGCAGCCCATGGTTCAAGATAATTTTTGGAATTCGAAATGCCATACAAGAACTTATACATATATCTATCGTTTCTTTTCCTCTTAACGATACTCGCATTCTGGCCAGTATATTTTGCTCGATTAGACGAAGTTGCTCCATTGATACATGCGCATACTATCCTAGGTATGATTTGGCTGTGTCTTATGATCAATCAAGCAAGACTGATTCGAATCAAAAAGGTAAGCGAGCATCGCCGGCTAGGAAAATCGAGCTACCTGATAGCCCCAGCGTTCCTAATTTCAAGCATGATCATTTTTAGAAGTTTCTTGGATATGGACACCGAATTCGAGCAGATGCTGGCTCTTCAGATTACCTTCTATGATCTTAGTGGCGTTCTCTTGTTTGCGGTTGCATTTGTGTTAGCCCTAACTAAGTACAAGAAAAATACCCAGATGCACGCGAGACTGATGATCGCAACATTGGCATTTCTTCTGTTTCCAGTTGTTTCGAGAATTTTCCTGTTCTATGCAAGCTTTGGAATGGGACCGATTGATATCTTGCTAACCGGCATCTATGCCACTGAAGCACTTTTTTTGGCGCTAATTTTTTACGATTGGCGAACGGGTAAGGTCTACCCAGTTTATCCTATTGTGACCGCATTCGTCGGTGTTCAACATGTAGGTTTTCTTTATTCTGACCAGTGGCAGTGGTGGATTAACTTTGCCTCTTTCTATGGAGGGGTTTCATGAATGTGCATCTGTGAACCTCGATGCCGGCGGGCATAAATAACAGCGTAAAAGCACTTCTGTTTTAGCACACTCTGACTTTTCGTTTTCAACCTACTGAATTAATTAAGGAATTTTTCAATACGCCTACTAAAAATCCTCGTGCCGATGGTTCGATTCCGCCCCTGGGCACCATTTCTTTCCATATTGCAAGATTGGAATCAACACCACACACTTCTCTTCTTGTCATGAAGAAATCGAAACACTTTGGTTCGAACCCCAACATGCTAATTCCTGTCTATGTGCTTGTGCATTTTTAGCGACAGTGGACCTTTCAGTATCGATCCCTTGGGAACCGACTCTCCCAAAAATTGACAGCTTATCCAATAGTTCAGTTGTGAGATTCTTGTTTCATCGAGCGCCAAAGGCAATGGCTCTCATAGAGATCGAACCCCAGTCAAAACCTTCTATCGGAAAGCTGACACTCTCTCCTAATTCCGCGGCACCATAAGCATAGAGTAATGGCAGCCAGTGGTCCGGAGTGGGATGCGCCTGGCGACCGTCTGACGATGACGACAGTCTCAAGATAGCGTCAGTGTCATATAAGCGCACCGCATCTCTAACCTGGTCGTCGAATCGCTTCGCCCAATCCGGAGTCGTATTCGTTCCCGACCGCACTTGCCCGAAAGCGTCTTTGAGATTGTGGACAATATTGCCACTGCCCACTATTAGTATCCCCTGATCACGAAGTTGTTGAAGTGAGCGAGCCAAGACGATGTGCTCGGCTTCGCCGATCTCAGTGTTGATACTTAACTGGATTACCGGAATATCCGCATTCGGATACATCCAGCGCAGAACACTCCAACTACCGTGATCCAGCCCCCAATCAGTGCGTAAAGCGGACCGATCAGATTCAATAATTTCAGTCACTTTCTCAGCGAGCTCAGCACTCCCTGGCGCAGGATACTGAATCATGTACAACTCCTCTGGAAACCCTCCAAAGTCATGTATGGTTTCCGGGCTTGCATTGGCCGTGACGTAGCTGCCTTTCGTATACCAGTGTGCTGATACCACCAGAATCGCTTTAGGCCGACCTACCAGACTTGCCAATTCAGCAAAGCTCTGGCTCCACCTATTCTGCACAAGCGCATTCATCGGGGAGCCATGGCCAACGAAGAGAACGGGCATTCGATTCTGGTTGCTGAGCGAATAGTTTTTCTGATTCATCACTGCCTCCTGTCAGTTGGTAGCCGTTTGCAGTTTACTGGCAAGAGTCTGATCAACAGAGTATCGACCTCCTCCGGATATCGCCAATGCCACGCTGCCTGCCAGAAGAGCCAGCGCAAACTCATAACCGCCATTAGTCATGAACAAACCATTACCAATATGGGCGGCCAGAATTCCTACCAGCATCGTGAACGCCAGCACTACCGCTGCCGGTCTAACCAGCAAGCCGACAATCAGAGCTAGGCCACCGAGGAATTCTGCGCTGCCCGCTAGAAACGCCATGAGATAACCCGGATTCAGTCCCAATGAAGCCATGTACTGACCGGTGCCTTCAAGACCATAGCCACCAAACCAACCGAGGACCTTCTGCGCACCATGGGCAATAAAAATTATTCCTAGCGGTATCCGCAATGCCAACTGCGAAAGTGATGTATCAGTATCTATGAATTGTCTAATCAAGTTTTTCATAACCATTCTCCTAAAACTAATAATTGTGAATATCGATATTTGGAAATCCGCATCTTGCTCTACGAACCCAGTATCGAAATAAGCTTTTTGCTCAGCAAAACGAGCTGCAAGCTAGTCTTTGTTAACCCATTCTTCCAGATTCACATTTTAAAGCCTCGGTTAGCACTTCAGCTTTAGCTTCGGCCTGTCAGACAGCACACCCACCTGCTCTAGCAACCGCACAAACTTTAAAGTATCGAACGCAGTCACACCCATAACACAATCCTTGTAAATAAGGTCTAGACAAACCAGTTTAAGCAAGCGAGCGTCAAAATGAGAAATTTCGTCTCAAAATACGGTTCCAAGCTTCATTATTCGTGAACGAAGATTTCAGAACTGAACAAACTAAGCGGCCGCACTCGCACGAACTTGGCCGACTAGAATTGACCAATCCATTCCAAGCGCAGTGTAAACCTCTTCCGCCTTGGGCGAAGCGTTGTCGCCGAGTATTTCAACGATAAGACTGGATGCATCCGCTACGACTACTCCGCTTTGTGTAAGCCGCAGCAATCCAGCTTCCCGTTTTGTGGTGTTGAATGTTCCGCTCGCATCCACTGCCACGTAAGCATCAAATCCTTCTCTTACTGCGCGCATCGCCGGAAATGCCGCGCAGACTTCTAATGAAAGACCTGCGAAGATTAGTTTGCTACGACCAGTCGCACGGATTGCATTTTCCACACGTGGATCATCCCAAGCATTTACAGTTGTTCGATCGATAAAGTTCTGCTCAGGAAGAGCTGCCTGCAGCTCAGGGATAGCTGGGCCCCAAAGGGTTTCCGATGACGTGGTCGTAGTCACAATCGGCAAATCTAGTGCTCGTGCAGCTTTAGCCAAACCTACAATATTGTGTTTGAGCTCAGCGATTGAATGGTCACGAATGCCTGTCATCAGACCAACCTGGTTATCTACAAAAACTACAGCTACATTGTCCACTGTGAGTGGTTCTGGATTATTAAAACGTTCGTTCATTTTTATCTCCTTTGGATCGCGTTAGTGATTAATTAGTTATTTGGAATATTGCCTAGCTGACCTGCTTCATAAACTTTTTTGATATCTAAGATTTGTTGTTCTGAATCCATAACGAACGGTCCATCATGAACATAGCTCTCGGCAATCTGCTCACCATCAAATAGCGAAAAGTGCACACGCTCTTGAGATGAGTTGCTGATTTTTATCTGCGCGGCCGAGTCACTTTTAATAGCAATCCCTTGATTAGGCCCGACGCGCCGTGTTGTTTCATTGACAATGACATCCAAGCTTCCTTCGACGGCTTGAATCCAAATGCCGCGGTTGGCTACTGACTCATGCAAAAAGTGTCGATCAGGTTCGATTGTTCCATCTAATATAGTCATTGAGATCGATGGTGATATTGCGCCGCGTACACCATTTGATTCTCCCAACACGACCTTCACACAAAAATCTCGGTTGGCGACAACAGGCATATCCGCAGATCGAACATGGAGCGCCGTCGGTGTCGCGAGACGCTGGGCTTTCGGTACGTTGACAAATACCTGCAATCCGTGGATGCGCGCGTTTGGTCTCGGGGCTTCATCATGCAAGGCTCCGCTACCAGCACTGAGCCAGTACAAATCTCCAGGTTGCAGATCAAAATCATTTCCCAGTGAGTCTCGATTGTGAAAAAGACCTTCACTGTCTTCGAACAACAGAGACACAGCAGACATGCCTGCGTGTGGGTGCACACCGAATGTGGGTTCCGTCATCACGTAGTGGTCTACCATCACGAGAGGATCCATCGTTGCTCCTACGTTTGCTGCACGATAGCTTCGGGCATCGAAACCGGTTCCTAAGGTGAGATCCGCGCCACTGAGTGGCTCAGATACGAGTGCCACTTCATTGGATGTGGAGTGGATTGAAATGTCGTTCGCTGCGTGGCCTGCGCTCATATTGTCTGTCCTTTCCTGTTGATTTAAGCTTGAATAAGTATATGGACAGGACAATTGTCTTGAGAACAGCCAATAATCGAACTTATAATCCTATATTTAGAACTATTGAGATAGATAACCATGGCATCCATCGACTTGAACGACTACTACTACTTTGTACACGTCGTCGAAAAGGGCGGGTTCACCCGTGCAGCTGAATCCCTTGGAATCCCCAAGTCACGACTGAGCAGACACATCGCACAGCTTGAGACTCGCTTGGACACGATCCTTATCCAACGAACAACTCGTCAGTCTAAGCTCACGGAAATCGGTGAGGCTTTCTACCAGCGAGCAAGCGCTGTGGTCGAGCAGGTAGAACTCGCTGAAGCTGAAGCGAAGCGGGAGAAAAATATTCTCCACGGGAAAGTTACTCTAAGTTGTTCGGTAGGTGTCGCCCAGTTTGCGCTCAAAGAACTTATTGCTCGTTTTATGGTAGACAATCCTGGAGTGTCAGTTTTTCAGCAGGTGACTAACCAGAACATTGATCTCATTACCTCTGGTGTCGATATGTCAATCCGCGGTCATATAGATCCGCTTCCTGACTCCAGTCTAATTCCAAGACTTCTGGCCGTGGTGGAGTGGAATTTGTTTACATCGCCTGCTTATCTAAGCAATGAAGAACCTATTGCAGCACCCGTAGATCTCAGAAAACATCAAACACTCTCGCTGGGATGGCAAGCACCGAGTGACGTTTGGAAATTAGAGCACAAAACTGGAACACAGGAAGACATCCAGATTACGCCGCGCTTGAAAAGCGAAGACATGACTACGTTAAAAAACGCAGCGAGCGAAGGCCTCGGTATCGTGGCATTACCCTCTTACACCTGCCGTGAGGAGATGGTATCTGGTCAGTTAGTCAGAGTATTACCCCAGTGGAGTGCAGGCCAAGCTAAACTGAGCCTTATTATGCCGCGAAGAAAAGGATTTGCCGCGCCTGTAGTTGCTCTTCAAGAATTTCTTCAAGCGGAAATGGCAGACTTTGTTGCAATACCAAAAATAGACAATTGATAATTGAGAGTCAGAGTAAAAATACGATAACTTGAGCGCTCAATCGTCTTATTTCTAGCACACTTCTTAGCACATCCTGATTTGGCGATTCTAACTCATTGATTCACGATAGGATTTGGTCACGCAGACTATAAAAATCCTCGTGTCGGTGGTTCGAAAGCTGCGGCAGCAGCGCAGACGGCGGAACGCCGCCCGTAGGGTGAGAATTTTGATTCAATCAAACTTTGAATCAATAATTGCGAAGAAATTTTCAACGGAGCGCGCCAGCGCGAAGCCCGAAGGGAACTCCCGCCTCTTATTTGCATTAAGCCAGACGCATGGACAGCGCCGTTTCTAAAGAATATCTGTTGCCCAATTACTTCGAAGGAGAAAACGTCTAACGCCTTAATCAACCCAAGGCTGTTTGGATTATTGACTCACCCATTCTGGGTT